>NZ_JBDTTH010000011.1:0-80628 GCF_039930745.1 Polaromonas sp.
TGTTCATCTACCGCGACGAGTACTACACCAAAGACGCCTGCAAGGAACCCGGCGTGGCCGAGGTCATCATCAGCAAGCAGCGTAACGGCCCGACCGGCACTGTCAAGCTGGCGTTTATCAACCGCATCACCAAGTTCGAGAGTTTGGCGCATGGGGGCGGTGGGAATTTCTAGGAAATTCCGATGAAAAGTGATTGTGGCCCTCTATTTATGAGCGTCTATGGCTATGTATTTGATAGCTATCTGGCGACGAGCACTTCCTTTCTCCCACCTTCCAAGACTTGAGGTCTAGGCGCATCTATTGCGTCGGGGCCTCTGTTGATGCCGACTGCGACGTAAGCCTGGCAGTCAGCGTATTTCAGGAGCGGAGGAGAGTTATCCACAGGGCGTACCTCCACCAAGGTTTGTTCGCGGGCTTTCAATGACGGAATGGCTCGAGATGCTTGTCGATTCCAACTTGCAGAATCCTCCGACGACGGTGGACATGGCCGCCACACTTGGCATGGGCGTGGTTAGATTTGCCCGTGCGTTCAAGACGAGTTTTTCGGCGACGCCACATCAATACATCCAGGCGCGGCGACTGGAGCATGCGCGGGAGCTGCTTTGCCGCACTGACGCGACGCTCACCGCGATCGCGCTCGACACCGGCTTTGCGAGCCACGCACATTTCTCAACCGTCTTTCGGGCCACGACGGGCGTCACGCCCATCAGCTACCGCCGGGATGCTCTTCGGCCTGGATAATCGGCCCCGATCAGATCTTCTGCTGCATTCGCAGCGTCCTTGTGCTCAGGTGAAGGCTGCTTGCGACCAGGAACAGACTTGATTCGCGCTGCCCAGATCAAGATACGATTCGTCATTTTTATGCGTGGCCAAGTCACGCTGTTATTGATCTGACCTGACCTGATTGACGCGACATGCGCAAACAAAAAATCTTTCTGGCGACGCTTGTTGTTATCGCTACGCTTTATGTTTTCAACGCTTCCTGGCGAGTTCCGCCGGCAGAAGCAGGCGACCTGCGGCTGATTTCCCATCGAGGGGTGCATCAGACCTATCACCGCGAAGGACTGAAGAATGACACCTGCACGGCCCAGCGAATCTATCCCCCGGTGCACGACTACATGGAAAACACCATCCGTTCCATGCAGGCAGCCTTTGCTGCAGGTGCCGACATCGTCGAACTGGACGTGCACCCCACCACGGACGGACGTTTGGCGGTCATGCACGACTGGACGTTGGATTGCCGCACAGAAGGGAAAGGCGAAACACGCCGCCATGACCTTGCCTATCTGCAGACCCTGGACGTAGGGTATGGTTATACGGCAGACGGCGGCCGCACTTTCCCCTTGCGCGGTCGAGGCGTTGGCCTCATGCCTGAGTTGACGGAAGTTTTTGCTGCTGTTCCGCAAGGCCGTTTTCTCATCAACTTCAAGAGTCGCGAGGAACGTGAAGGCGACATGCTTGCTTCGCTCATTGCCAAGCAACCCGCGTGGCGGCCTGCCGTGTGGGGCGCTTATGGCGGCGACGAACCGACTTTTCGCGCTGCCAAGTTGTTGGGTGGCGACCTCAAGGTCTGGTCGCGCCGTGGCCTGGTGAATTGCCTGGGTCGCTACTTGGCACTGGGTTGGACAGGCTTTGTTCCGCAGGCTTGTAGAAACACCACAGTCATGATTCCGCTCAATGTCGCGCCTTGGTTATGGGGTTGGCCCCATCTGCTTGTTGGGCGGTTGCACGAAGCAGGTAGCGAAGTGATTTTGCTTGGCCCTCTGGAAGCAGGCGATCCCGGTACAGCGGGCATAGATACGCTGGAGCAGCTTGCGAAAGTGTCAGCCGGATTTTCCGGATACCTCTGGACCAACAGGATAGAAATCATCGGCCCCGCCGTGAAGCGATGAGGGTGTTTATCGTTGGGACTCGATCAGACAGAGGTGGATTGGTTGAGGGGCGTCGGCCACCGGCGCGATCGGCATCAAGGTTCGAGGGCATACCTGGTCGCCAACAGCACCTCGATCCTCTCTCCAATAGCAGCGCATTCCTCCGCCTCCAAACGACTGAACTGCGCGGCCCAGCTTTCTGAGAAAGCAAACTTTGGAAACTGCGGTGGCTCGCCCCATTGCCAGTCGGCATGGGTGGCCCGTGGGCTTCTTCCAAAAACATGCAGATGCATTTTCCGGTGAAGCTGTGGGGTCTTGGGTCCTGGCGGTTGGGTCAGCTCGTTGAGGGCATTGTTGCCTGCTTCCCAGTAGTTCAGACACCCTCCGGCGAGTTGAGGCAGCGCGTCCAGCATGGCTCTTCCTGTGGCGGCCACCAGGCAGGCCCATCGCGCCAATTCATCGGGCGTCAGTTCGCTTCTTTCCCACACCGGGCGCGGTGGATTCACCAGCAAATGCCCGCCATCGCTGCGGTGGTTCATGGGCTTGACCGGCAAGGCTACCGTGCCGCCCGCGCAGCTGAAAAGCGTGTGGTGAATGTCCAAGTGCAGGTCTCCGGAAGAAGTGGATGAAAGAAGAGGGCGGTGACGGATGGTTGTTCAATCGCTGCGCTGCTTCAGGCAGGCAAGGGCCGTTGCCGACAGAAGCAGCGCAGCGACGCCGTAAATCCATGCAGATGGCGCGATGGGCAACAGCAGGCCGGCCAGCACCGGGCCGGCGCCGGCCCCCATGTCGCGCCAGACCGAGCGCGTGGCCAGGGCCTGTATTCGGCCGGGACCTGGTGTGCGAAGGGCAACCAGCGGCGGCAGTAGCGGCAACAGCAGGGCACGCAAAATCACGATGGCCAATGCGCAAGACCACAGCCAGCCGAAACCAAAGCCGACCAAGGCTACAGAAGTCAGCACAGAAAAGATCACCAACAAGGTTTCGGCACCGTGTTTTTCGGCCATGTGTCCACTGGTAGAACTCAGAACAATTTCTGCCAGGTAGCGAATCGACAACAGAAGGCCTGCCACGATGACCGGATTACCCGGCAGCAGGTCGCGCCCCAGGTAAGACAGGCCGATGATGAACAGGCCGTCTAGCACGAGGCCTTCAATGAAGGAAAAGTTGTCCAGGCTGCCCGGAAATTTCAACCATTTTTTTCTGGGTGGCGGCTCTGCATGGGGGATGGTTGGCAGTTGCCGCGTGACCAGCAATGCAGACAAGGCGACCGCCGCGAACAGAAAGAAAATAACTTTGGGGCCAAACCAGAGCGCACTCACGCCACCTAAAGGCAACGCAAGCATGGGCCCCAGAGCCGTGAATGCACGGGAGCGCCCGGCACGGCGCGTGGCGCCTGCCGGTTCGGCCGTGGCCAAGGCCTGCGTCGCCAGGTTCAGCGCCGCGAAAGCCAGGCCCCACAGCAGCCGCAGGAAGAGCAAGGCGATGAAGCCGGTGAGTGTGGCGTAGCCCAGCGCACACACTGCAGCGGCAAGCACGGCGATTGTGCAGGTGCGCCGCTCACCGTTCCGGGCATAAAACCTTGCCACTGCGCCGTACCCTGCAATGCGTATGAGGCGGTTGGCGGCCAACAAAATGCCTGCTTCGGGCAGGCTGACGCCAAACGCGGAAGCGAACATCGGCAAAAGCAGGTAAAGCACCGTGTCGCCCGGCAGTGCCAGCCCGAGCGCCATCGCCGCATGACGCGAGTTGCGGTCGGGGTTGTGTGCAGTTGAAGCAGGATTCATGAGTTGAATCGTGCCGGACATCGCGTCTGCCCACAAACGACATTAGTGCGCTACACGTGTGAGAAAATCGCACGCATGTTGCCCCGCCTGCCTCCGTTGAATGCGGTCCGTGCCTTCTCGGCGGCGGCGCGGCATCAGAGTTTCACCCGGGCTGCCCTGGAGCTGTACGTGACGCACAGCGCCATCAGCCGCCAGATCAAGGCGCTGGAAGCTCATCTGGGGGTCGACCTGTTCGAGCGGAAAACCCGGCAGGTCCTTCTGACTGCAGCCGGCCACCAGTTTCACGCGCAGGTGGGGCCGGCACTGGCGCAAATAGGCGCGGCCGCCGAATTGCTCAGGGGTGCCACACCCTTGCGTGCTGTCAGGGTCAACGTCAGACCTTCCTTCGCGGTGCGCTGGCTGATCCCCAGGCTGCCAGGCTTTGTGGCGAAGCACCCAGACATCGAACCGCAAGTCATGACCAGCACCTTGCCGCCGGACAAGGCTGTTGACGAATTCGACCTCGCCATCCGGCGAGGTGCCAAGGGCTGGCCAACGGGGATGCAGATTCATCCCTTCCTGGAAGATGAAGTTCTCGTCGTGGGATCACCCGCCTTGTTCGCCAGCCGTCCCGTCACCGGTCCGCAATCGCTGGCGGCGCATGTCTTGCTGCTGTCCAAGTCGCGCAGCAAGGATTGGGAAAACTGGAAGAAGCAGGTGAACGCACCTGGGTTGAAGCCCGCCAACTGCCTGCAATTTGATCATTTGCATTTCGTTCTGCAGGCAGCCGTGGATGGGTTAGGTTTTGCGTTGGCACCGGTGTCGCTGGTGACGCAGGACATTGCTTCAGGACGCCTGGTCTGTCCTTTGCCGGAGTTGCGGATGGCTTTGAGCTGCCACTATTTTGGTTTGGCGCGGAACGCGGCCCCTGAGACGCAGGAATTTGTGCAATGGCTGATGGATGAACTGCAAGCCACGCCCCGGGTGAAGCGGCTTCCGGATCCAGTCGAGCATTCGCGGCGCTAAGCCAGCGCGGGCTTCGCCACCATTAGATAAAACACGGCCAGCATCGCCACAACGCCGGATAGCCCAGCCATTCCCACCACTGCGCGTAGCGCCAGTAGGCATCGGGCAACGCAGCTCCACCGCGCACTGCCTTTTGTGCCATCGCCACCATGCGAATCTGCAGCCACACCACAGGCCGCCAGCACGCGCCTGCAAAAACAAACAGTGCAATCGAGGCCACCAGCCAGGGCGTGCCCAGCGGCAGGCCATTATCAGCCGGGCCCGGTTTGCCGATGGAGGAATGGGGCCGTTAGCGGGAGGTTTGGATAGCTATCAAATCAATAGCTGCTCGTGCTGGCTGGGAAAGGGCTGCAGGTACAAATGACGTATAAATGAAGCCGCAGGCCAGCTGACGGGGCTGGTTTGGTTTTTGAGAGCAATTTCTGCCTCCAGCCCAATAATGGCGGGCACAGGCAGCTATGAATTCAGAAGTGTCCGCACGTCGGGGCGGTCTACTCCAAGTCTTCCATGGCCAGCATATGGTATTTCTGGCCGTAGGAAAAGGGTTGCTTTCGCACCACCATCATCACGCGTTCGGTGTCTTTTTCAGACGGTGCGTGCACCATCAGGGCGTGATGGCCTTCGCGCGCCAGGTCGACATACTTGCGGACCGTGGCGCCTTCGGTGCCCACCGACGGCAGTGAGACATCCGAGTCGCCGTCCACTTGGCCGATTTCACGCAGGATGGCCTCGGGTGTCAGCACTGTGATGGCCTGGCTTGGAAAACCGCCGTCTTCCAGCTCGCGTGCGGCCTGCTCGGCCTGTTCGGCTTCCGGAAACATGATGAAGGCGTAGCCCTTCGGGTAGAACACGCCCTGCAGGGTCAGCATTTTGGGGTGAAGTGCAAACGCTTTCATGGTGGATCCTTGTAGTGGGGACCCACCATTAATGCATGGACGCGTCACGCTGTCTGTAGGCCGGTTCGCACAAAATGCGTGAACCGGACGCGCCCCGGATTACTCCGCTAACGGGGGAAAGAAAGGGAAAGGCAAGGGCGCTTCAGGGCAGATCTTCGGCGCGCAGCGCGGGCTCCGACATCACACGGGCGACGTTGTCCAGGCTGTCGATCAGCTGGTTCGCGAAATAGCTGCTTTGGGTGTCCGGCTCCAGCGCGGCAATCACCAGGTTGGACAGGGGCTGGTTCAGCGGCACGTAGTAGCTGCCGGTGGGCGCATCAACCACGCCGCGCACCAGGGCTACTTCGGTCCTGACGATTTGTCCGGCGTCGGCGATGGCGCCGCGCACGTCCTGCCGCGCGCCGGCAGCCCGGCTGGTTTCACGGTAGATGTCGCCTAGCATGGAGCCGGGCTCGGCCACGCGCAGCACCTGCACGCCATGCAGGCGCAAGCGCTCCACCGCTGTTTTCGATCCCGCCGAGAGCCAGTAGCCGCAGGGGCGCACGCGCGTCTTGAGCTTGCGCAGCGTCAGCGCCGAGTTCCATTCCACGCGGATCGCCCTGTCGCCACCGGTGACCGGGTCCAGCATGATGAGTTCCTGCTGACCCAGGGTGGGGCCGGCCTCGACCACGGCCTCTTCCTTGCAGGCCATGGTGCTCAATTCCTTTTCCACATAAGGCTTCAGCTGACCGAGGTCGCCGGCGCGCTGGGCCGTGCTGGCAAGCACGCTGGAGATGGCGCTGACATGGGTGTGCACGCGGCGCTGCAGGTGCAGGCGGCCTATGCCCACACCACGCGTTTCAATCAGCAGGCTGACAGTGTTTTTCAAGCCGTTGACGTTGCGGCCGGTGTCGGGCTGGGTGCCGCCCATGGAGACTTTCTTGTCCGCCAGGTCGGTCGAGGTGGTGTAGTACCACTCGGCGCTCAGCCCCTGTGTCCTCAGGGCGGTCAGCAGCGGCCGGCGGAACCACTCCTCAGCGGCCTTGGTTACAAACTCTGGAACGTTGGCGGTGGTCGCGTACTGCAGCAGCGCATCGTATTTCTGGATGGCGCCGAACTTCTGCAGGAAACGGCCAACCACGGTGTATTCGTGGGCATCGACCACCACGGTGGGTCGGTAGTCACGCGTCAGGCGCGCCAGGGCCTGGGCCTCTGGCGTGTTGAGCAGCAGGTGGTCGCGGTTCATGTCCAGACCACCGGCGGTCACGCGCTGGCCGACCGCCGCGCCGTCCGGATTGGCACGCGGCACGATGATGACGTTGATACGTTCCAGCATCGGCCGCAGCAGGCCTTGCGTGAGCTCGCGCGCAATCACCAGCAGGGCCTCGCTGCCGGCCGGCTCGTCGCCGTGCTGCTGGCCGATCAGCAGCACCGTGGGCCGGCCGGAAGCCGCCAGGGCGGCGGCGTCCGCGCCGGCGGCGCGTGTCAGTACCAGGGCTTCCAGGGCTTCGCCTCGCTGCGACTGGCCCATGGGCAGAACCGCGGCTTTCAAGCCAGGTGAGCGGGAAGCCTCGGCCGTCAGGTCGCGCAGCCAGGTCTGGATTTCCGCATTCGAGGTGAAGCTGCTGCGTCCTTCCTGCAGGCCGGGCGTGTTGTAAATGATGGACGGTGCCGGAAAGCGGGCCGCCACGGCGGCACTGTAGGGTGCTTCGGCTGCCGGCGGAGCAATGACCATACCCGGCCGGACGGGCACTGGCTGGGCGATGGCGGCCGGTGCGGCGCTGGGGGCCGGCGCAGCAACAGGCGGCGCCTTGGGCGTGCCGCCCGGAGCCGGCCACGGCGGCAGCGGAACGGACGTGCAGGCGGCCAGCGAAAGCAGCAGGGGCAGCAGCAGGCCTGTGCGGCTTTTGTCCGGGGTGCGGCGCGGCGGCCGGGCCGGGGTCATTGCTTCCGGATAGCGGGGGGAAGAGGTCATCCGTGATGGCAAGTCTGTCATGGTCATGGCTGGGTAAGGAGAAAAAATAGCCGGTGCGCCCGGGCTGCTTATTATCCGGCCTGCAGCGCAGAGCAGGTGTCGGTGCCTACCCGCTGTGCGGCAATTTCACCACGCCGGCGCCCCCCGCGGGCCCGCGTGAGAAACTATGGCTTTCATGCAGACCGAACCCGCTCTCCCGATGCTCCCGATGACCCCCGGCGCTTTCCCTTCCCACCGCCTCAGCGTTGCCCCAATGATGGACTGGACGGACCGGCATTGCCGCTACTTTCATCGTCTGCTGTCGCGCCACGCCTTGTTGTACACCGAAATGGTGACTACCGGTGCACTGGTTCATGGCGACGTGGCGCGGCATCTGCGTTTCAACGCTGAGGAACACCCGGTGGCGCTGCAGCTGGGCGGCAGCGAGCCGGCCGATCTGGCGCATTGCGCCCGGCTTGGTCAGCAGTGGGGATATGACGAGATCAATATCAATTGCGGCTGCCCCAGCGAGCGCGTGCAGCGCGGTGCCTTCGGTGCCTGCCTGATGGCCGAGCCGCAACTCGTGGCTGACTGCGTCAAGGCCATGGTGGATGTGGTGGATGTGCCGGTGACCGTCAAGCACCGCATCGGCATCGACAAAACCGAGAGTTATGAATTTGTGCGCGATTTTGTGGGCCGCGTCAGCGAGGCCGGCTGCACGACCTTCATCGTGCATGCCCGCAATGCCTGGCTCAAGGGCCTGAGCCCGAAGGAAAATCGCGAAGTTCCCCCGCTGCGTTACGAGCTGGTCTACCGTCTCAAGCGCGAGTTTCCGCAACTCGCCATCGTCATCAATGGCGGCATCACCACCGGCGGGCAGGTGGCCGGCGAGCTGGAGCAGCTTGACGGTGTGATGGTGGGCCGCGAGGCTTACCACAACCCCTGGTGGCTGGCCTCATGGGATGCGGACTTCTTTGCGGATGCGCCCCGGGACCTCACGCGCGAGTCGGTCGAGGAGCAGATGGTGGCTTACATGGCGCGTGAAGCCGAGGCGCATGGCACACCCTGGCCCACCATTGCGCGCCACATGCTGGGCCTGCGCCATGGCCTGGCCGGCAGCCGCCGCTGGCGCCAGGTCTGGAGCGATCACAAGCTCAAGAGCTGGCATCCACGCGATGTGATGGCGCTGGCGCACGCACAGCCGCCTTTGATCGAAGGCGGCGCATCTTTGCTGCAAGCCGCGATGGTTCATGCCTGACGCCGCGCTGCGCGAAACGCGCCGGGCCCTGGTGCTCCTGTGGCTGGTGCCCGCGCTGTGGGCCGTCAACTACATCGTGGCACGCAAGGCGCCCGGTGTCATTGGCCCCTACATGCTGGCACTGGGCCGCTGGGGCCTGGCCGCGCTGATTCTCGTGGTGATCACGCGGGGCGAGCTGTGGCAGCAGCGGGCCGCGATTGCTCGTGCCTGGCGGCAGTACCTGGTGCTTGGCACCCTGGGCATGCTGATCTGCGGCGCCTGGGTGTATGAAGGCGCGCGTTCCACGGGCGCCATGAATATTGCATTGATCTATTCGGCCTCTCCGGTGCTGATCAGCCTGGGCGCCATGTGGTGGCTGGGTGAAGGTTTTGGTTCGCGCCAGAAGGCGGGTGTGCTGCTGGCACTGGCGGGTGTTGTCCATGTGGTCGTCAAGGGGCAGTGGACCGCCTTGGCTGACGTGCAGTTTGTGCCCGGCGATGTGTGGATTCTTGCCGCCATGGTGTCGTGGGCGGGTTATGCGCTGCTGCAGAAAAGATGGCCCAGCTCCCTGGGGGCCACCGCACGGCTGGCCGCAATCTGCATAGGCGGCACCGTGGTCCTGCTGCCTCCGGCGCTTTGGGAAACCACGCGCCCCGGGGCAGATACCTTGAGCGCTTATGCCGTGTGGTTGATGGTGGTGGCTGCGCTGATCCCCGGCGTGGGCGCCTACTGGATTTACGGCTGGGCGCAAAAAATCCTGGGTGCCAGCCGGGTGGCAGTGGCGCTTTACCTGGGCCCGCTGTACGCGGCCGCTGCCGCCTGGGGCCTGCTTGGCGAGCCGCCGGGCTGGCACCATGCCGTTGGTGCGCTGCTGATTCTGCCGGGTGTGTTTCTCGTGACGCGTCCAGCAAAGCAAGCGCTTCCGGTGCGTTCCTGAGGAATTGCGTACAGGCGCACGGTAGTTTCGGCGCCAGGCGCGACAGCACCTCCTTGATGGCCTGAGGGTTGCCACCATCGGCTCGCGTAGTCACTGGCAATCATGCACCATCTTGAGCCGCTTGCATGCCTCCATGTCAGCCTCGTTGCTTTTCTGCAATCAGCGCAGGTCAAATTTAACGCAGCGGATCCTGTGCAAGGATGAGAGAGCTACCATGAACTGCTCTGACCTTGCAATGGAGGCACCATGGACGCTGATCTTGATCACATGTCGCGGGAGCAACTCATCGCCGAAGCCAGGAAGCTCAGGCACGGCATTCGCGCGCATCGCGACAGCACCGGCCACGAACTGTGCTGGCACCACCCGGCCTTGTGGTCGCTGTTGCCGGAGAAAACGGATCCGCTTCCCGTTGTCCCTGAGTGGCCGCAGTTTCTCCTCGGATGTTTGCGTTACCGTGAATCGCTGGACACCCAGCTTCCGGATGCTCCACGAAATGATAAGCCCTTCACGCCTGAAACAACATAAAACCCTTTGCACTGTTTTTCTGTCTGCAGCTTGGCCAATAACGTTGTACGCTGTAGCCTTGGGTACCGGGAACTTTTTTTTCATTGACCCTGCACTTATCCGGTACAGCCATCAGATGTAAACAGTCGAGTCACAGCGCGGTTACCAGAAGCGATTTGGCGTCACGGGTCAGCGATCCTTCCGGTGCAGCGTGCATAGGAGGCCCTATGAATGTCGTCCGCAATTTTCTGACGCGTTACGAACAGACGCGAGAAGAAGAACTGTCCATCGAGGAATACCTCGATGCCTGCAAAAACGATCCCCTGGTTTACGCAACGGCGGCTGAGCGCATTCTTGCCGCCGTGGGTGAACCCGAGCTGGTTGATACCCGCCACGACCAGCGCCTGTCCCGCCTGTTCGGCAACAAGGTCATCAAGATTTACCCGGCATTCCGCGACTTCTATGGGCTCGAAGATCCGATCGAGCAGGTGGTGTCCTACTTCCGCCACGCCGCGCAGGGGCTGGAAGAAAAAAAGCAGATCCTCTATCTGCTGGGCCCCGTGGGCGGCGGCAAGTCATCCATTGCTGAGCGGCTCAAGCAGTTGATGGAAAAAGTGCCCTTTTATGCGCTCAAGGGTTCGCCCGTCAATGAGTCGCCGTTGGGGTTGTTCAACAATGCCGAAGACGCGCCTGTGCTCGAAGCCCAGTACGGCATTGCGCCGCGTTACCTGCAGCGTGTGATGTCGCCCTGGGCCGTCAAGCGGCTTGAAGAATATGGCGGTGATGTGCGCCAGTTCCGCGTGCTCAAGCGTTATCCGTCCATCCTCAAGCAATGCGGTATTGCCAAGACCGAGCCCGGTGACGAGAACAACCAGGACATCTCTTCGCTGGTCGGCAAGATCGACATCCGCAAGCTCGAGACCTACGCGCAGGACGACCCCGACGCGTACAGTTATTCCGGCGGGCTGTGCCTGGCCAACCAGGGATTGCTCGAGTTTGTCGAGATGTTCAAGGCGCCCATCAAGGTGCTGCACCCCTTGCTCACCGCCACGCAGGAGGGCAACTTCAAGGGCACCGAGGGGTTTGGCGCCATTCCGTTCGATGGCATCGTGATGGCCCACTCCAACGAAAGCGAATGGAAGGCTTTCAAGAACAACAGGAACAACGAGGCGTTCCTGGACCGCATCTACATCGTCAAGGTACCTTACTGCCTTCGTGTCACGGAAGAAGTCAAGATTTATGAAAAACTGATTCGCAATTCATCGCTGAACAACGCGGTCTGCGCGCCCGGCACGCTGAAGATGATGGCGCAATTCGCCGTGCTGACGCGACTGAAGGAGCCGGAAAACTCCAGCATGTTCAGCAAGCTGCAGGTGTATGACGGCGAGAATCTCAAGGACACCGACCCGAAAGCCAAGAGCTACCAGGAGTACCGCGACTACGCCGGCGTGGATGAAGGCATGAACGGCATTTCGACACGTTTTGCTTTCAAGATCCTCTCCAAGGTGTTTAATTTCGACTCCACGGAAATTGCCGCCAATCCGGTGCACCTCATGTATGTTCTGGAAAAGCAGATCGAGCGCGAGCAGTTTCCGGTCGAAACCGAGCAGAAGTATCTGGCCTTCATCAAGGAAACGCTGGCGGCACGTTATGCCGAGTTCATCGGCAAGGAAATCCAGACCGCCTACCTGGAGTCTTATTCGGAGTACGGCCAGAACATTTTCGATCGCTACGTGACCTATGCCGATTTCTGGATCCAGGACCAGGAATACCGCGACACGGACACCGGCGAAATCTTCGACCGGTCCTCCCTGAATGCCGAGTTGGAGAAAATTGAAAAGCCGGCGGGCATCAGCAACCCGAAAGATTTCCGCAACGAAATCGTCAACTTCGTTCTGCGTGCGCGGGCCAACAATGCGGGCAAGAACCCGACTTGGACCAGCTACGAAAAATTACGGACCGTGATCGAGAAGAAGATGTTCTCGAACACCGAGGATCTGCTGCCCGTGATTTCATTCAACGCCAAGGCCAGCGCGGACGAGCAGCAAAAGCACGAAGACTTTGTCAACCGGATGGTCGACAAGGGTTACACCACGCGCCAGGTCCGATTGCTGTGCGACTGGTACCTGCGGGTTCGCAAGAGTTCCTGAAAACCAGGGCATGTTGCGCGAGCGCGCCATTTTGCATCAGACCAGGGAACCCCATGCTCCAGCAAGTCATTGACAGGCGCCTGTCGGGCAAGAACAAGTCGATCGGCAACCGGGAACGTTTTCTGCGCCGATTCCGGGGGCAGATCCGGGACGCGGTTCGCCGCGCGGTTTCCGGCCGCAGCATCCATGACATCGAGCAGGGCGAAGACATCACGCTGCCGCGGCGCGACGTGTCGGAGCCTGTTTTTAGCCACGGTGCCGGCGGCAGCCGTGAAATGGTTCACCCCGGTAACCGCGAGTACGTGCGCGGCGATCGCATCGAGCGGCCGGAGGGTCGGGGCGCTGGCGGGTCGGGGCAGGGCGCCAGCCAGGACGGGAGCGGCGAGGACGATTTCGTGTTCCGCATCACGCGTGAAGAGTTCATGCAGTATTTCTTCGACGACCTGGCGCTGCCGCATCTGATTCGCACCCAGCTTCTGCCGGACGCGCCGGAATGGAAGTCGCAGCGCGCCGGCTTTGTTTCGGAGGGTACACCGACCAATCTTCATGTGGTGCGTTCCATGCGGGTGGCGCTGAGCCGGCGTATTGCGCTGGGCGGCGAATCCCGGCGCAAACTGCGTGAGCTGGAAGCGCAGCTGGCGGAAGCCTTGCGCCTGGGCCCCGGTGTGCCCGACGAAACGCCTGCCCTGAAAGCGCAGATCGAAGCGTTGCGGCGTCACCTGCGGCGCGTTCCTTTTTTTGATCCATTTGATCTGCGCTACCGCAACCGCGTCAGGGTGCCGGTGCCAACCGCCAAGGCGGCCATGTTCTGCCTGATGGACGTCTCCGGTTCGATGGATGAAGCGCGCAAGGATATTGCCAAGCGCTTTTTCATCCTGCTGTACCTGTTCTTGCAACGGCATTACGAACGGACCGATGTGATCTTCATTCGCCACCACACCCAGGCCGCCGAAGTTTCTGAGGAAGAATTTTTTCGCTCGGCCGAGACCGGCGGTACCGTGGTGTCCAGTGCCCTGACATTGATGCAGCAGATCATTGAGGCCCGTTATCCGCCCGGGGAGTGGAATATCTACGGCGCCCAGGCGTCGGACGGCGACAACTGGCACCAGGATTCGTCCAAGTGCCGCGAACTCCTGGTGGGAAAGCTGCTGCCGGCCTCCCGGTACTTTGCCTATGTGCAGGTCGGCGATGAAGACCAGAACCTGTGGCAGGAGTATTCCGAGATACTCGGCACCCATTCCAACTTCGCGATGCGCAAGATCAGCGAGGCAACGGAGATTTATCCTGTGTTCAGGGACCTCTTCAAGAAAGAAGGCGTCAGCGTATGAGCGCAGCAGAATCCGCCTCGCCCACGCAGATGACGGCGTCCGACCTGCGCGCCACGAGCCGGCGCGAGCGGCTTCCTTCGCCGTCGGACTGGTCGTTCGAGCTGATTGAGATTTACCACAGGGAGATCGCGCGAACCGCCCGGTCTTTTGGTCTGGACACCTATCCGGTCCAGCTTGAAGTCATCACGGCCGAGCAGATGATTGATGCCTATGCGGCGGTGGGCATGCCGGTGAGCTATAGGCACTGGTCCTTCGGGAAACAGTTTATTTCGACTGAAAAAAGTTATCGCCGCGGCCAGATGGGGCTGGCCTATGAAGTGGTGATCAATTCCGATCCCTGCATTGCCTACCTGATGGAAGAAAACACCATGCCGATGCAGGCACTGGTGATGGCACACGCCTGTTACGGCCACAACTCCTTCTTCAAGGGCAATTACCTGTTCCGCATGTGGACGGACGCCACTTCCATCATCGACTACCTGGTGTATGCGCGGGCCTACATCGCCGAGTGCGAGGAGCACCACGGATGGGATGCGGTCGAGCAGTTGCTGGACTCCTGCCACGCACTGATGAGCCATGGGGTGGACCGCTACCGGCGTTCGCAGAAACTGTCGCTGGCCGAGGAAGAGGCGCGCCGCAAGGACCGCGAGGCTTATCTGCAGCAGCAGATCAACGATTTATGGCGCACCGTGCCCAAGTCGGCAGAAAAGCAGGCGGACGGTGAAAAGGCCAGCCGGCGCTTTCCGGTGGAGCCGGAGGAAAACATCCTTTACTTCATTGAAAAGAATGCCCCTTTGCTCGAGCCCTGGCAACGCGAGGTGATCCGCATCGTGCGCAAGGTCGCGCAGTATTTTTATCCGCAGCGGCAGACCCAGATCATGAACGAGGGCTGGGCCACGTTCTGGCACTACACATTGCTCAACACCATGTATGACGAGGGTTTGCTGACCGATGGTTTCATGATCGAATGTCTGCGCTCCCACACCAACGTGGTCTACCAGCCGCCGGTGACGCACCCGGGCTACAGCGGCATCAACCCTTACGCGCTGGGCTTTGCCATGTTCAGCGACATCAAACGCATTTGCCAGGCACCCACGGAAGAAGACCGGCAGTGGTTTCCCGACATCGCCGGGTCCGACTGGCTCAAGACGCTTGACCACGTCATGCGGCATTACCGGGACGAGAGTTTCATCGGGCAATACCTATCGCCGCACCTGATGCGCGAGTTCCGCCTTTTTTCTGTGCTGGACGATGCCGCGGACACGGAACTTGAAGTTGCCGCGATCCACGATGAGGCCGGTTACCGGCACGTGCGCGAGGCCCTGTCGCGCCAGTTCGACATCAGTTACCGCGAACCAAACATCCAGGTCTGGGATGTGGACGTGCGGGGCGACCGTTCCCTGACATTGCGCCATTCCCGCCATGACGACAGGCCGCTCACGGAGGACGTGCAGGAAGTCATCAAACACGTGGCCCGGCTCTGGGGGTTTCGGGTTCAGCTCGAGAGCGTGGACAAACACGGCAAGTCGCTGCAGCGCTGGGATGCGAAGCCGCACGCCTGAGCTGAGCACAGGCTGCTATGCCTTGGGCGGCTAAATGGCTGCTTCCAGCCCGCTTTTGAAATGGGTCTGCATGGTTTGCATGGCGCCCGGCGAATCATGCCGGGCCAGCGCATCCATGATGGCGCGGTGTTCAGCCAGCGATTCCCCGATGCGCCCGCTTTTGAGCAGCGAGTTGTGGCGATTGAGTTTCATCACCTTGCGCAGGTCGGCCACCATCTGGTCGCGCCAGCGATTGTTGGCGATTTCCAGCAGCCGCATGTGAAAACGTTCATTGATGGCGAAAAATTGTTCGCGATCACCGGTTGCGGCTTCCAGCTGCGCATGCAGGCCCTGCAGTTCGCGAAGCTGTTCTTCGGTGGCTTGCGCCGCCACCACGCCGGCGGCGTCGCTTTCCAGCAGGGCCAGCAGATGGTAAACATCGGCCAGGTCACGCTCTGAAACTTCGGTGACGTAGGCGCCACGCCTGACCTTCATGGTGACCAGGCCTTCAGTCGCCAACACCTTCAGGGCTTCGCGCAGTGGCGTGCGGCTGATGCCGTATTCCTCAGCCAGTTTGAGTTCGTCAATCCAGCTGCCGGGCGCCAGCTCGCGGCTGAAAATCCGCTGGCGCAACAGCTCCGCCACCTCTTCATAAAGGGCGCGGGGGGTCAGTGAAACAGCGGCCATGTTTTTGGTGTTGTCAGTGGGTAGCCGGAGGGCTGGACAACGCGATCTTATCTGAAACTAAATTTTGCATCAATAATTATAAATAATGTAAACTTCCTAAATCGCCGGACGGGCCGACCAACAGACCGATTGCACACGCCATGAGCACCTCCAAACCCCTCGCCAGCCCTGAATTTGCCCACGCCAGCATGGAGGCCTGGGCCAAGGCGGCCGCCAAGTCGGCCCCCGGTGGCGACCTGAACGCGCTGGGCTGGCAGACGCCCGATGGCATCACGGTCAAGCCGCTGTATACGGCAGAAGACGTCAAGGACCTGCCGCATACCCATACCTTGCCCGGCTTCGAGCCCTTCATCCGCGGACCGCAGGCCACCATGTATGCCGTGCGGCCGTGGACCATCCGCCAGTACGCGGGTTTTTCCACCGCCGAAGAATCGAATGCGTTTTATCGCAAGGCCCTGGCTGCGGGTGGGCAGGGCGTGTCAGTGGCATTCGACCTGGCCACACACCGCGGCTATGACAGCGATCACCCACGCGTGACGGGCGACGTCGGCAAGGCCGGCGTGGCGATCGACAGCGTCGAGGACATGAAAATTCTGTTCGACCAGATTCCGCTGGACAAGGTGTCGGTGTCGATGACCATGAACGGCGCGGTGTTGCCGGTGCTGGCAGGTTATGTGGTGGCAGCCGAAGAGCAGGGTGTGAGCCAGGACCAGCTCAGCGGCACCATTCAGAACGACATTCTCAAAGAGTTCATGGTGCGCAACACCTACATCTTTCCGCCGGCGCCCAGCATGCGCATCATCGGCGACATCATCGAGTACACAGCGCAGAAGATGCCCAAGTTCAACTCGATCAGCATCTCCGGCTATCACATGCAGGAAGCCGGCGCGAACCAGGCGCTGGAACTGGCTTTTACGCTGGCCGACGGCAAGGAGTATGTGAAAACAGCCATTGCCAAGGGCCTGGACGTCGACGGTTTTGCCGGACGCCTGAGTTTTTTCTGGGCCATCGGCATGAACTTCTACCTGGAAGTGGCCAAGATGCGTGCGGCGCGCCTGCTCTGGTGCCGCATCATGAAAGGCTTCGACGCCAAAAGCCCCAAGAGCCTGATGCTGCGCACGCATTGCCAGACTTCTGGCTGGAGCCTGACAGAGCAGGACCCGTACAACAACGTCGTGCGCACCACCATCGAGGCCATGGCCGCGGTGTTCGGCGGCACGCAGAGCCTGCACACCAACAGCTTTGATGAAGCGATTGCGCTGCCGACAGAATTCTCATCGCGTATCGCCCGCAACACCCAGCTCATCATCCAGGAAGAGACCCACATTCCGAACGTGATCGATCCCTGGGCCGGCAGCTACATGATGGAAAAGCTCACGCAGGACATGGCCGACGCGGCCTGGGCCATCATTGAAGAAGTTGATGCCATGGGCGGCATGACCAAGGCCGTGGACAGCGGCTGGGCCAAGCTCAAGATCGAAGCCGCTGCTGCCGAGAAACAGGCGCGCATCGACAGCGGCAAGGACGTGATCGTCGGCGTCAACAAGTACAAACTGAAAACTGAAGATGCGATTGAAACCCGCGACATCGACAACGTGGCAGTGCGCGACGGGCAGGTTGCGCGCCTCAAGGCCGTGCGCGCCAGCCGCGACAGTGCTGCCGTGCAGGTGGCACTGGACGCGTTGACCGCCGCCGCCGAGAATAAGGATGGCAACCTGCTGGACCTCAGCATCAAGGCCGTGCGCCTGCGTGCCACGGTGGGGGAGGTCAGCGATGCTCTCGAGAAAGTCTACGGGCGCCACCGCGCCGATACGCAAAAGGTGACCGGTGTGTATGCAGCAGCCTATGACTCGGCCGAAGGCTGGGAAAACCTCAAGACTGAAATCAACGCTTTTGCCGAAGCAGAAGGCCGCAGGCCGCGCGTGATGATCTCCAAGCTCGGCCAGGACGGCCATGACCGAGGCGCCAAAGTCGTGGCCACTGCGTTCGCCGATCTGGGCTTCGACGTTGACATGGGCCCGCTGTTCCAGACGCCCGAGGAATGCGCGCGCCAGGCGATTGAAAACGACGTGCATGCGGTGGGTGTTTCGACCCTCGCCGCCGGCCACAAGACCCTGGTTCCGGCGATCATCGCCGAGCTCAAAAAACAGGGCGCTGACGACATCATCGTGTTTGTCGGCGGCGTGATTCCGCGTCAGGACTACGAGATGCTTTATGAAGCAGGCGTCAAAGGCATTTACGGCCCCGGGACGCCGATTCCGGCCAGCGCCAAGGATGTGCTGGAGCAGATCAAGGCAGCACTGAAGTGAATCCGGCCGAACTGGTGGATGCAGTGGGCAACGGCGATGCTGCCGTGCGACGCCGCGCTATTGCCAAGGCCATCACGCTGCTGGAGTCGACCCGTGCCGACCATCGCGCGCAGGGCGATGAGCTGCTGACGGCACTGTTGCCGCATACCGGCAAGGCCTTCCGCCTCGGCATCAGCGGCGTGCCCGGCGTCGGCAAATCCACCTTCATCGAGGTGCTGGGCCTCTACCTGATAGAGCAGGGCCACCGGGTGGCCGTGCTGACCATCGATCCATCCTCTAGCGTTTCGGGCGGCTCCATCCTCGGCGACAAGACGCGCATGGAGAAGTTGTCTGTTCACGAAAAAGCCTACATCCGCCCCAGCCCTTCGTCGGGCACGCTGGGCGGTGTGGCCGAAAAAACGCGCGAGGCCATGCTGGTCTGCGAAGCGGCGGGTTATGACGTGGTGATCGTCGAAACCGTCGGTGTTGGCCAGTCCGAGACCGCCGTCGCCAACATGACCGACATGTTTGTGCTGATGCAGCTGCCCAACGCCGGCGACGACCTGCAGGCCATCAAAAAAGGCGTGATGGAGCTGGCCGACCTGGTCATCATCAACAAAGCCGACATCGACGCCGACGCGGCAATGCGAGCCGAGGCGCAGATCACTTCTGCCATGCGCTTGTTCGGCTTGGTCAACAACGCCATGAGCAGTGAGCAGGCTGCCAACTTTGACAAACACTGGCATCCGCAGGTGCTCCAGCTCAGCGCGCTGCACAACAAGGGTGTCGACGGTTTCTGGAAAGCCGTGACGCAGTTCAAAGCCTTGCAGACGGCCAACGGCCAACTGACTGCACGCCGTCAGCAGCAATCGCTGGCCTGGATGTGGGAGCGCATTGATGCGGGCCTGAAGCAGACCTTCCGTCATGACCCGCAGGTTCGCGAGCGTTTACCTGGCCTGCTGGCCGAAGTGGCGCGCGGCGAGGTGGCTGCATCGACAGCTGCCAGAAGCTTATTGGCCCTGGCATCCAAGAGGTGGAACTCATGAAGAAATTTGGCATTCTTTGCGCGCTGCTTTTCCAGGCCTGCATGGCCTGGGCCAGCGGCATGGTTGCCGGTGAGTCGCAAAGCTTTGTCTTTACCGACAAAGGCTATTTTTCGGACAAGCCCGTCACTGTGCATTACTACAAGGCCCGCAGCGCCGGTCCCGATGCCAAAGTGATGATGGTGATCCACGGCGCGGAGCGCCAAGGCTCGCGCATGCGCGACAACTGGATGCCTTTTGCCGAGAAAAACAGGTTGATCGTCCTGGCGCCTGAGTTCGACGAGGCGCGGTTTTCTTCACGGTTGTTCAACATGGGCGGCATCGAGAGCCGCGACCGCAGCCAATGGTCCTTCCAGATTGTCGAGCACCTTTTTGATTTTGTCCGCGCCCAGGAAGGCCTCTCGACGCCCGACTACTTGCTGTTCGGCCATTCGGCGGGTGGTCAGTTCGTGCACCGCTTCATGCTGCTGGCCGAGGCGCCGCGTGTTTCCGTCGCCGTGGCGGCAAATGCCGGCAGCTACACCATGCCCAGCTACCCAAGCCTGATGAATGACAGGTTCCCCTATGCGCTCGACGAAGGCATCGTCAGCCCGGACAAGCTCAGGCAGGTTTTTGCGCGCAGGCTGGTCGTGCTGCTCGGTGAAACTGACACACAAACCGACGCGGCCAATCTGCCCAAGGCCAGGCAGGCCACGGCCCAGGGCGCGAACCGGTTTGAGCGCGGCAGCAACTTCTTTGCGCAGGCCACGGCGCAGGCGCAGAAACTGGGCACGCCCCTGGCCTGGGAGCGCGTGACGGTGCCGGGCGTGGGGCACGACTCACGCCGCATGAGCCAGGCCGCCGCGCGCCTTCTGTTTGAACCGGCCAGGTAAATTTTCATCGTCAATTCTCAGAATACATCATGCAAGAAATCCTTGAACAACTCGAAAAAAAGCGCTCCGCGGCACGCCTGGGGGGCGGACAGAAACGTATCGACGCGCAGCACGGCAAAGGCAAGCTCACGGCACGCGAGCGGCTGGAGTTGCTGCTTGACGAAGGCACGTTTGAAGAATGGGACATGTTTGTCGAGCACCGCTGCACAGACTTCGGCATGGAGAACAACCGGCCACCGGGCGACGGCGTGGTGACCGGCTACGGCATGATCAACGGCCGCCTGGTGTTTGTCTTCAGCCAGGACTTCACCGTGTTTGGCGGCGCACTGTCCGAAGCGCACGCCGAGAAAATCTGCAAGGTGATGGACCAGGCCATGAAGGTCGGCGCGCCTGTCATCGGGCTCAACGATTCGGGCGGAGCGCGCATCCAGGAAGGCGTGGCTTCGCTGGGTGGTTATGCCGATGTGTTCCAGCGCAATGTGATGGCCTCCGGCGTGGTGCCGCAAATCAGCATGGTCATGGGGCCTTGCGCCGGTGGCGCGGTCTATTCGCCCGCCATGACCGACTTCATCTTCATGGTGAAGGACAGCAGCTACATGTTTGTCACCGGCCCTGAGGTGGTGAAAACCGTGACGCATGAAGAAGTGACCGCCGAGGAACTGGGCGGCGCCACCACGCACACCACGCGCAGCGGCGTGGCCGACCTCGCGTTTGAAAATGATGTCGAGGCGCTCTTGATGCTGCGCAGGCTCTACAACTATCTTCCGCTGAACAACCGCGAAAAGGCCCCGGTGCGGCCCAGCGCCGACCCGGCCGGCCGTATGGACCTGAGTCTGGACACGCTGGTGCCCGAGAACCCGAACAAGCCCTATGACATGAAGGAACTGATCGTCAAGACGGTGGACGACGGCGACTTCTTCGAGCTGCAGCCCGAGTACGCCAAAAACATCATCATCGGTTTCGCGCGCATGGAAGGCCAGAGCGTCGGCATCGTCGCCAATCAGCCCCTGGTGCTGGCCGGTTGCCTGGACATCAAGAGCAGCATCAAGGCCGCGCGTTTTGTGCGTTTCTGCGATGCGTTCAATATTCCGGTCATCACCTTTGTCGACGTGCCCGGCTTCATGCCCGGCACCAGCCAGGAGTACGGCGGCATCATCAAGCACGGCGCCAAGCTGCTGTATGCGTACGCCGAATGCACGGTGCCCAAAATCACCGTCATCACGCGCAAGGCCTATGGCGGCGCTTACGACGTGATGTCTTCCAAGCATTTGCGCGGCGACGTCAACTTCGCCTGGCCGAACGCCGAGATTGCGGTGATGGGCGCCAAAGGCGCCGTCGAGATCATCTTCCGCGAAGACAAAGGCGACCCGGCCAAACTCGCCGCGAAAGAAGCCGAGTACAAGGCGCGTTTCGCCAACCCCTTTGTCGCCGGTGCGCGCGGCTTCATTGACGACGTTATCTTGCCGCATGAGACGCGCAAACGTATCTGCCGCTCGCTGGTGATGCTCAAAGACAAAAAAATCGAGAACCCGTGGCGCAAGCACGGGAATATTCCGCTGTGAACGCGCGGAGCCGGGCTCGCCTGGCGCCAGCTCTGCTGGGGCTGTTTCTCACGTGCAGCGCGCATGCGGTCCTGGATCGCGTGGACATGCCTGCCCATGAGGACGCGTTCACCAATGAGGCCGTTGTCCGCGGCGTCAAGGCGACCGCGGCGCAGTGTGCAAGCGTGCCGAATGCAGTGTGGGCGCAACCGGAGGGGGCCAGCGGCGAATGCCTTCGCTACTGGCATGCGGGCCTGAAGGAGGGGGCAAATCCGAGGGTGCTGTTTTTCTTCTCCGGAGACCTGCTGGTGCAGGACACGGTGGTTGACAAAACCTATGCTGGCACGACACCCGCCAGGATTCAGGCCGTCGTAGACACCGTGCCGCAGCGTTTCGGTGTGCCCTATATTTTTATCGGCCGACCTGGTACCTTCGGCTCCTCGGGCGCGCACAAGGAGCGCAGGCGAGCGCCCGAAGCGCGGCTGGTATCCGCCGCCATCGACGAAATCAAAAGACGCCATGGCATTGAGGAAGTAGCGGTCGCCGGGCTGAGCGGAGGCGGCCATGTGGTCGCTTCGCTGCTGGGTTATCGCTCTGACGTGGTTTGTGCGGTTCCGACCTCGGCCGTGTCCTCGCCGGGCCTGCGCATGAAGCTGCGGGGCTGGAGTGTCGATGCGACAGGGTATTCCGATTCCTACGAGCCCATGGACCACCTGGACAAGGCGCGCATGAACCCTGGATTGCGGGTTTTTGTGCTGGGCGATCCGGCCGACACGAATGTTCCGTGGGCGGTGCAGACGGCACTGGCTGACCGGTTGCGGTCCCTGGGCGTCAAGGCGGAAGTCGTCCAAGCCGAAGCCGTGGGACCCGAGCGTCATGTCATCGTCAGTTCGGCGCTGCTGATCGGCGCCTTGTGCACACTCAACCAGACCACCGAACAAATCCAGCAACGCGCGGCAAAAGGCCTCAAGGGCTAGAGCCGCGTACAGCAACGACCGAATGGAGAAAGCATGTTCACAAAAATCCTGATCGCCAACCGCGGTGAAATCGCTTGCCGCGTCATCCTCACCGCCCGCAAGATGGGCATCAAGACGGTGGCGGTTTATTCAGACGCCGACAAGGACGCGCGCCACGTCGAGCTGGCGGACGAAGCCGTCAATATTGGCCCCGCGCCCAGCCGTGACAGCTATCTGCAGGCAGAGAAAATCATTGCAGCTTGCAAGCAGACCGGAGCGCAGGCTGTGCACCCGGGATATGGCTTCCTCAGTGAAAACGCCGGCTTTGCGAAGCGCGTCGAGGAAGAGGGCATCGTCTTCATCGGCCCAAAGCATTATTCGATTGCCGCCATGGGCGACAAGATCGAGTCCAAGAAGCTGGCCGGCGCCGCGGGCGTGAATTGCATTCCGGGCGTCAACGACGCCATCGAGACGGCGGAAAAGGCGGTTGAGATTGCCAAAGGCATCGGTTATCCGGTGATGATCAAGGCTTCGGCGGGCGGCGGCGGCAAGGGCCTGCGCGTGGCTTTCAACGACAAGGAGGCCCTCGAAGGCTTCACCTCCTGCCGCAACGAGGCCCGCAACAGCTTTGGTGATGATCGGGTTTTCATCGAAAAGTTTGTCGAGGAGCCGCGCCACATCGAGATCCAGCTGATGGGCGACAGCCATGGCAACGTGATTTACCTGAACGAGCGCGAATGCTCGATTCAGCGGCGCCACCAGAAGGTGATCGAGGAAGCGCCGTCGCCCTTCATCAGCGACGCGACGCGCAAGGCCATGGGTGAGCAGGCGGTAGCCCTGGCCAAGGCGGTGAAGTACCAGAGCGCCGGCACGGTGGAGTTTGTGGTCGGCAAAGACCAGAGTTTTTACTTCCTGGAAATGAACACGCGCCTGCAGGTCGAGCACCCGGTGACCGAATGCATCACCGGCCTGGACCTGGTCGAGCTGATGATTCGCGTGGCGGCGGGTGAAAAGCTGCCGCTGGCGCAAAAAGACGTGCAGCGCAATGGCTGGGCCATCGAGTGCCGCATCAATGCCGAAGACCCGTTTCGCAGCTTCCTGCCATCGACTGGCCGGTTGGTGCGTTTCCAGCCGCCGAAGGAAACCATGTTTTCGGCGGATACCGCGCAGCTTTTGGGTGTGCGCGTCGATACCGGCGTGCAGGACGGCGGCGAGATCCCAATGTTCTACGACTCGATGATTGCCAAGCTGATCGTCCACGGCAAGGACCGTAATGAGGCGATTGCGAAGATGCGCGAGGCGCTGAATGGTTTCGTGATTCGGGGCATCAGCAGCAATATTCCGTTTCAGGCGGCGCTGCTGGCCCACCCCAAATTCATGGCGGGTGACTTCAACACCGGCTTTATTGCCGAAAACTATGCGAAGGGCTTCCACGCCGAAGACGTGCCGCATGCGGACCCGAACTTCTTGGTTGCGCTGGCTGCTTATGTGAACCGCCGCATGCTGGGCCGTGCGGCCGGCATCAGTGGCCAGTTGCCGGGGCACGGCGTGCTGGTTGGCGAAGAATTTGTGGTGGTCAACCTGGGCGCGGAGGGCAAAAACCGTTCGCAGGCTGCCACGGTGCGGGATTATCAAGCCCAATCGGGCTCCAGTCGAATAGATACGGGCGCTAACAGCTATGAAATTTGTAGCAACTGGCACTTGGGCGGCGCCCGCATCCGCGGCACGGTCAACGGCGAGCCCTTCGCCGCGCAGGTGGAGCGCGGGGTGGGCCGCAACCCGCTGGCCATCCGCATCGCGCACAACGGCACCCGGCTCGACGCCATGGTTCTTACACCGCGCGCGGCGAAGCTTCACGCGCTGATGCCTTACAAGGCGCCGCCCGACATGAGTCGTTTTGTGCTGTCGCCCATGCCCGGCCTGCTGGTCGAGGTGGCGGTTCAGCCGGGCCAGAAGGTTCAGGCCGGCGAACGTGTGGCGGTGATCGAAGCCATGAAGATGGAGAACGTGCTGTTCGCCACGGCGGATGGCGTGGTGGGCAAGGTGCTGGCCGACAAGGGCGAGTCGCTCAGCGTTGACCAGCCGATCGTGGAGTTCGTCTAAAAAATATGGCCTCCACGCTTGTCACTGCGTGAGCCTTCGGCGCGCTGCCCCTCGCACGGATAAAAGGGGCACTGCGCCTGCGGCCCGGCAAAGCCGGCTTCGCGGCCCCGGCTTGAAAAGAACTCCCGTGTGTTCGTAAGGAAAACAAAATGACACGACCCTTCAAAGTGCTGGGTATCCAGCAAATCGCAATTGGCGGCACCGACAAGCAGCGCCTGCAAAAACTCTGGGTCGAGATGCTAGGCCTGGAAGTCACCGGCACCTTCCGCAGCGAACGTGAAAACGTGGACGAGGACATCTGCGCCATCGGTAGCGGTCCCTTCAAGGTTGAGGTGGACCTGATGCAGCCGCTGGACCCGGACAAAAAACCGGCGGTGCACACCACGCCGCTGAACCATGTCGGCCTGTGGATCGATGACCTGCCCAAGGCCGTGGCGTGGCTCACGGCCCAAGGCGTGCGGTTTGCGCCGGGCGGCATTCGCCAGGGCGCTGCCGGGTTCGATATCTGCTTCTTGCACCCCAAGGCCAATGATGAGTTCCCGATTGCCGGCGAGGGCGTGTTGATTGAAATGGTGCAGGCGCCGCCGGAGGTGGTTCAGGCTTTTGCCCGGCTCGCTTCATCGTCCTGAACTGCGGTCGGAATGGGTCCGCCGGGGCCGCTCAGGGCTTTCGGTCGGCGGGCGTGGGCCTGTGGGGCCAATGCTTGTTCTGAAATGAGCGCACTTGTGCCTTCTTTTCCGGCATTGGCTTAGTCTCTGGTAAGTCCACTCAGGAGCTTGCCATGCAATTCAAGGATCTTAGCGCCAGCCTATCAGCGGCAACGGCCAGTTTCCTCTGGCCGGCACCAGGCCACCGCCCCGAAAGCGCGCCACCCGATCTGTTGCGGGCATTTGCCCTGCGCATGGCCAGCCACGGCGAATGGATCAGCAGCGCCATGATGCGGTGCGACCGCCGTTACGCAATGCGGCAACTGGCAAGCGCCCATTGCACCGATGACGACACCCTGCGCGCGATGGCCATGGCGCTGTTTCGCGATTTCGAGAACCGTCCGCCCGGGCACCCCTTGCCATTCAATGATTGAGATTTCCATGACGCGAGCTTTCATGCGGCCCGGCCTGTGGCTGATGCGGCGCCTGCCGCTTGCAGGCAAATGCCTGCTGCTGGCGGCCGGGGCAATGGCGCTGCCGGTGGCGGTACTGACCCAGTACTTGATAGCCCGGCCCAGCGGTGCCGGTCCAGCGCTGATGGCCTGGCTGGGCAGTGCCTGCCTGCTGGTGTCCGCTTATGCCCTGACCGCCTTTTACCGCAGCCTGGTCGATGACCTGGGGCAGGTGGTGCAGGCCATGGACCAGGTGGTGCGGGGTGATTTGCGTGTGGCGATGCCGGCGCGCAGCCGCGACGAGCTGGGCCGGCTGGCCCAGGCCATGGCCAGCATTGGAGCGACGGTTTCCGCCATGGTGGCCAATGTCCGCAGCAACGCCGCTTTTGTTGCCCATTCAGGCCAGAGCCTGGCTGCCGGCAACCGCGAACTGTCGGACCGTACCGAACAGCAGGCGGCCAGCCTGGAGCAGACGGCTGCCAGCGTTGCAGAGCTGGCTTCCACGGTGCACAACAATGCCCAGGCGGCTGGCCAGGCCAGCGGCCTGGCAACTGGTGTGCGGGACCTGGCCGATCAAGGCGCGTCCACCATGGCCCAGGCCATTGAAGCGGTGGAGGCCGTGCAGGGCAGCGCCAAGCGCATGGGCGACATCGTGGGCGTGATTGACGGGCTGGCGTTCCAGACCAACATCCTGGCGCTCAATGCGGCGGTGGAGGCTGCCCGTGCCGGGGAGTCGGGCCGGGGCTTTGCCGTGGTTGCCAGCGAAGTCCGGTCCCTGGCGCAGCGTTCGGCCGACTCGGCCCGCGAAATCCGCCAGCTGATCGGGGTGTCATCGGGACAGGTGGCGGCCAGTGCGGAAAAAATCCGGGCAGCAGGCGCGAACATGACCGAGATTGTGTCCGGCATCCGGGACGTGGCGGCGAACATGTCGCAGATATCGGCCTCCAGTGCCGAGCAGAGCACAGGCCTGACTGAAATTACCTCGGCCGTGCGCCAGCTCGACGAGATCACGCAGAGCAATGCCCGGATGGTGGGGCGCGCCGTCGGCCAGGCCGTCAACCTGGAGGCGCGGGCTGGCACGCTGGTGCAGTCTGTGGCATCTTTCAAGCTGCAGCAGGGCTCGGCCGAGGAGGCGGTGGCGCTGGTGGAGCGTGCTGTAGCGCACCGCCGACACACGTCGAAAGACGCTTTCCTACGCGACCTGACCCAACCCGCCAGGGGTTTTCACGACCGCGATATGTATGTATTTGCACTCGACAGTCAGGGCACCTACCTGGCCTTCGGCGGCAACCCGTCCAAGGTCGGCACGCATGTACAGGACATCGCCGGCATTGACGGCGACGGGCTGCTCCAGTCCATCATCGACCAGGCCAGCCACGAGCCGGGTTGGGTCGAATACGGCATCACCAACCCGACCACGGGCAAGGTCCAGGCCAAAATGTCTTTTGTGCAGCAGGTGGACGACGTCTTTGTGGGCTGCGGCGTCTACAAGAACCTGGTGGTGGGCTGAGGCCGCGCACGGGCGGTTGCAGACTGAGGGATTCACCCGAGAGCGCCCTGTGGCAAGCGAAGCGTAAACTGGTCTGACCTCCTGGCCCTGTTGCGGTACTAAAAGGGGGCAAGGAGCCAGTACGTGCAGCCAACCAACGTAGCCAATCCGTCCTACTTTCACAAGGTCGTCGATTGCCAATGGGCTTGTCCGGCCCATACCCCCGTTCCAGAATACATACGCCTGATAGGCCAGGGCCGCTACAGCGATGCCTACATGGTCAACTGGGTGTCGAATGTGTTCCCCGGCATCCTCGGCCGCACTTGTGACCGACCCTGCGAGCCGGCATGCCGCCGCGGCCGCGTCGAGGAAAACAATGGTGAACTGCCCGAACCCGTAGCGATATGCCGGCTCAAGCGCGTAGCGGCTGACATGAAGGACGATGTCCGCCAGCGCATGCCAAAACTCGCACCGAAAAATGGCAAGCGGATTGCCTGTATCGGTGCCGGCCCGGCCTCGCTGACAGTGGCGCGCGATCTGGCGCCGCTGGGCTATGAAGTCACGGTGTTTGACGGTGAGGCCAAGGCTGGCGGTTTCATTCGCACGCAAATTCCGCGCTTCCGTCTGCCCGAGTCCGTGATTGACGAAGAAACCGGCTATATCCTCGATATGGGCGTCGCTTTCAGGAGCGGCCAGAGGATCGAGTCGATGAAAGGCCTGCTGGCCGAAGGGTATGACGCGGTATTTGTAGGCTGCGGCGCACCGCGCGGGCGCGACCTGAACCTGCCCGGCCGTAGCGAGATCAAAGAAGACATCCACATCGGCATTGACTGGCTGGCCTCCGTGTCATTTGGCCACATCACCAGCATAGGCAAACGCGTGATTGTTCTGGGTGGCGGCAATACCGCCATGGACTGCTGTCGGTCGGCGCGTCGCCTGGGCGGCACCGACGTGAAGGTCATCGTGCGCAGCGGGTTCGAGGAAATGAAGGCCTCACCCTGGGAAAAAGAAGATGCCCAGCACGAAGGCATTCCCATCATCAATTTCCATGTACCCAAATCCTTCGAGCACAGCCAGGGCAAGCTGACCGGCATGTATTTTGAGGTGGTCAAGGCGGTGTATGACGCCAAAGGCAAACGTAGCCTGGTGCTGACAGGCGAGCCCGACGTCTTGGTCGAATGTGATGCCGTGCTGATTGCTGTGGGTCAGGAAAATGCTTTCCCCTGGATAGAGCGCGACTGCGGCATTGCTTTTGACGAGTGGGGCCTGCCGGTGCTGGAGAAGGAGACTTTCCAGTCCAGCGTGCCGAATGTCTTTTTTGGCGGCGACTCGGCCTTCGGCCCAAAAAACATCATCACAGCGGTGGCACACGGGCACGAGGCGGCGGTGTCGATTGACCGCCTGCTCAACGGCGAAGACATCGCCCGGCGGCCCGACCCGATGACCAACCTGATGTCCACCAAGATGGGCATTCACGAGTGGAGTTACGACAACGACACATCCAACGATCCCCGCTTCAAGGTGCCCTGGGCCAAGGCGGAGATTGCACTGGCCAGCATACGTGTGGAGGTGGAACTTGGCTTTGACGCCGCGACGGCTTTCAAGGAAGCGGGGCGCTGCCTGAATTGCGATGTGCAGACCGTGTTTGCTGCGCCGGCTTGCATAGAATGTGATGCCTGTGTCGATATCTGCCCGATGGACTGCATCAGCTTCACTGCCAACGACGACGAAACTGGCTTGCGGGCGCATCTGAAGGCGCCTGCTCTGAACCTGACGCAGGACCTGTATGTATCGGACGAACTCAAGACCGGTCGGGTGATGGTCAAGGACGAGGACGTCTGCCTGCACTGCGGCCTGTGTGCCGAGCGTTGCCCCACCGGCGCCTGGGACATGCAAAAGTTTTTGCTGCAAACCACGCAGGCCGGGCCGTCATGCCGGGACGGCAGCAAACCTGCTGTTCGTGCCGGAGGAGTAGCAGCATGAAAAAACGGATTGAAGCCGTCAACGACTTTGTCATCAAATTTGCCAACGTCAATGGTTCGGGTTCAGCCTCGGCCAACGAGCTGTTTGCCAAGGCGATTTTGCGCATGGGGGTGCCTGTCAGCCCACGGAATATTTTCCCCAGCAACATCCAGGGCCTGCCAACCTGGTACGAAGCGCGTGTGAGTGACAAGGGCTATCAGGGCCGGCGTGGCGGCATTGACATGATGGTGGCCATGAATCCGCAGACCTGGGACGCCGATGTCGCCGAACTGGAGCCGGGCGGCTACCTGTTTTATGACAGTACCCGGCCCATGCCACCGGAAAAATTTCGCGAAGACATTCATGTCATCGGCATGCCGCTGACGGAAATCTGCAACGCCGTCTATAGCGATCCGCGCCAGCGCCAGCTTTTCAAGAACATTGTGTATGTCGGGGCGCTGTCGGTGCTGCTGGAAATTGAACCCGAGGTGCTGGAAAAACTCTTCGGTGAGCAGTACAAGGGCAAGGAAAAATTGCTGGCATCGAATGTGCAGGCACTGCATCTGGGGCGGGACTTTGCCAGCGAACACCTGCAGAGCCCGCTGGGCATACGGGTAAAGCGCAGCAACCAGGTGGGCAACAAGATCTTTGTGGACGGAAACAGCGCAGCAGCGCTGGGTTGCGTTTACGGCGGCGCCACGGTGGCGGCCTGGTACCCGATCACGCCGTCTTCTTCGGTGGCCGAGGCCTTTCAGTCCTATTGCGCCAAATACAGGGTGGATGCCGCGACGGGCCGCAACAACTACGCCATCGTGCAGGCTGAAGATGAAATTGCCTCCATCGGCATGGTGGTGGGGGCAGGCTGGAACGGCGCGCGCGCTTTCACCACCACTTCGGGACCGGGTGTGTCGTTGATGACCGAATTTCTCGGGCTGGCTTACTTTGCCGAGATACCAGTCACCATCATCAATGTGCAGCGTGGCGGGCCCTCGACCGGCATGCCGACGCGCACGCAGCAGGCTGACCTGATTTCCTGTGCCTATGCATCTCACGGCGACACCAAGCATGTGCTGTTGCTGCCCGAAGACCCGCATGAGTGTTTCGAACATGCTGCCGCGGCGCTGGACCTGGCTGAGCGGCTGCAGACGCCGGTGTTCCTGATGACTGATCTGGACATTGGCATGAACCAGCGCCTGTGTGAACCTTTCAGCTGGGACGACAGCCGCAGCTACGACCGAGGCAAAGTCATGACGGCGGAGGAGCTGGAAGCTGGCCAGGATTTTGGCCGATACAAGGACGTGGATGGCGATGGCATTCCCTGGCGCACCTTGCCAGGCACGCACCCAAGCAAGGGCAGCTATTTCACGCGCGGCACCACGCGCAATGCCTATGCGCAGTATTCGGAACGCGGGCCAGACTACATCTACAACGTGCAGCGGCTTCTGAAGAAGTTTGAAACGGCGGCGACGCTGGTGCCGCAACCCGTGCTGCGCTCCGCTGCGCGCAAGACTCCGTTAGGCGTGATCTATTTCGGCTCCACAAGCCCCGCAATGAACGAGGCGCTGGATGTACTGGGTGAAGCCGGCATTCATCTGGATGCGATGCGGCTGCGGGCCTTTCCGTTTCCGGAATCGGTTGCGCAGTTCATTGCTGCGCATGACAAGGTGTTTGTGGTGGAGCAAAACCGCGATGCACAAATGCACTGCTTGCTGGTCAATGAGCTGGATATTGATCCGGCGCGCCTGGTGCGTGTGCTGCACTATGACGGCACACCCATCACCGCACGATTCATCACCCGGGACATCAGCGGGCATGTGAAGGCTCAGGGCAGTCCTCAACAACAAGGCAAGGAGCGCGTGGCATGACTTATCTGGCCAAACCCCGGTTGCATCACCCTTCGCTGACCGTCAACAAGGTGGGCTACACCCGGCGCGACTACGAAGGAAAAATCTCCACGCTGTGCGCCGGCTGCGGGCACGATTCAATTTCGGCGGCGATCATCCAGGCTTGCTGGGAGCTGGACATCGAGCCCCACCGCGTTGCCAAACTATCGGGCATAGGTTGCAGCTCCAAGACGCCGGATTATTTTCTCGGCGCGTCGCACGGTTTCAACACCGTCCATGGGCGCATGCCATCGGTGTTGACGGGGGCCAGCCTGGCCAACCGCGAGCTGCTTTACCTGGGTGTGTCTGGCGACGGTGATTCGGCGTCCATCGGCCTGGGCCAGTTTGCCCATGCCATGCGGCGCGGCATCAACATGGTGTACATCGTTGAAAACAATGGTGTTTATGGCCTGACCAAGGGGCAGTTTTCAGCCACCGCAGATCAGGGGTCCAAAAGCAAGAAAGGTGTGGTCAACAGCGACAGCCCGGTCGACCTGGTGGCCCTGGCGCTGCAACTGGGCGCCACCTACGTGGCACGCGGTTTCTCGGGCGATAAGGCGCAGCTGGTGCCGCTGATCAAGGGCGCCATCGGCCATGGCGGCGCAGCCTTCCTCGACATCGTCAGCCCTTGCGTGGCCTTTAACAACCACGCCGGCAGCACCAAAAGCTACGACTATGTGCGCGAACACAACGAGGCGGTCAGCCGCATTGACTTCATCAGCGCGCGTGACGAAATCACGGCAAGTTATGCACCGGGCGAGGTGATCGAGGTGCTGCAGCACGATGGCTCGCCCCTACGTTTTCGCAAGCTGCAGGAGGACTACGACCCGACAGACCGCTTCGCTGCACTGAGCTACATGAACGCACATCAGGCGCGCGGTGAAGTGGTGACGGGCCTGCTGTATGTTGATCCGCTGGCCACAGACTTGCATGTGGCGCTCAACACCAACGACACGCCACTCAACAAGCTGGGTGCTGCCCAGCTCAGCCCCGGCGCCAAGGCGCTGGACAAGCTCAATAGCTCGCTGCGCTAGGAAAAGGAGGCTGTCATGGCTGAACGGAACGTATTTCAGTCCATTCCGCACAGGCGTGTGGTGAGCCTTTCACCGCAGGCCAGCGTCTGGGAGGCCGCCTGTGTCATGACCAAGGCCAACTGCGGCAGCGTGTTGATCATCGATAGCGCGGGCGTGATGCAAGGCATCCTTACGGAGAGGGACCTGATGACTCGCGTGCTGGCCAAAGCCTTGAATGCTGAAAGAACGCCGGTGACCGAGGTGATGACACACAACCCGCTTTGCGTCGTGCCAGAGATGGCGGTATCGGACGCTGTGTTGATCCTGATCGAGCGCGGGTTCCGGCATCTACCGATTGTTTCTTCAGCCGGGCAAATCCTGGGTGTCTTCTCGATTCGCGACGCGTTGCCGCGGGAAATCGACAGCGCCGTGAGCCTGGCCGAGTTTCGCGACTCGGTGAACGACGCGCTGGGGTGACGCCAGCGCGTCCTGCGTCAGCCGCTGCTTTTTCCCGAGTCGCGTCTGGCGCGCGCGCGCGCCAGGGCTGCTTCAATCACGGCACGTTTCTGGTCCAGCACGGCAGGGTCGGTGTGTTGTGAATGCCCGGGCAGGTCGGCCAGCGCGGCCTCGGCTTTTTCTTCAAGCCTTTTCTGGTTCCGGTCCTTGTCCTGCGTGCATCGGTAGCTATGTATTTCATAGCGTTTGCGGGCCAAGATGGCGTCGGCTTCCGACCAGGCGGCCCAGCCGGTGCGTTCTCCAGTGACGTTTTCGAGGCTGATGCAGTCTACCGGGCACACGGGAATGCACAGCTCGCAACCGGTGCAATAGGGCTCGATCACGGTGTGCATGAGTTTGTTGCTGCCCAGGATGGCGTCCACCGGACAGGCGTCCAGGCAGAGGGTGCAGCCTATGCACCAGGTTTCGTCGATGACGGCGAGCTGGCGCGGGCCCTCGTTGCCGTTGTCGGGATTGAGTGCGCTTACCGGCCGGCCGGTGATCAGGGCGAGGCGCGCAACGCCTTCGGCGCCGCCGGGAGGGCACTGGTTGATGTCGGCTTCGCCCTCGGCAATCGCCTGCGCGTAGGCCGCGCAGTCAGGGTAGCCGCAACGCGTGCACTGGGTCTGGGGCAGGGCAGCGTGAATGCGCGCGACCAGCCCGTTCACTTGCGCCTTGCGGCCTTCTTCTTAGGGGTCAGCGGGGTGTCGCTTGCGGCGACCGCCGCCTGCAGCGATGCCGGATGATGGGCGGCAATAAAGGCCTTGACCTGCGGATAAACGACATCGCGCCAACGGCGGCCGCTGAAGATGCCGTAGTGGCCTGCGCCCTTGACTTCCAGATGCTTCTGCCGAGCCTTGGGCACGTTGTAGCAGAGCGCGTGAGCGGCTTCGGTCTGGCCAGAGCCGGAGATGTCGTCCAGTTCGCCTTCGACCGTGAAGTGCGCCGTCGTCTTGATGTCCTGCGGGCGAACACGTTCGAGCTTGCCTTCCACGGACCGCACGTCCCAGGTACCGTTGACCAGCTTGAATTCCTGGAACACGGTTTTGATGGTTTCCAGGTAGTAGTCGGCGTCCATGTCCAGCACGGCGTTGTATTCGTCGTAGAACTTGACATGGGCTTCGGTGCTGGCGTCATCGCCCTTGAGCAGGTCCTTGAAATAGTCGTAATGGCTGCTGGCATGGCGGTCCGGGTTCATCGCGACGAAGCCGGTGTGCTGCAGGAAGCCGGGGTAGACACGGCGGCCGGCACCCGGGAAATTGCTGGGCACGCGGTAAATCACGTTGTTCTCGAACCATTCGAAGCTTTTGTTCATGGCCAGGTTGTTGACCGCTGTCGGCGACTTCCGCGCGTCGATCGGTCCGCCCATCATGGTCATGCTCAGGGGCGTCAGCTCGCCGCGCGAGGCCATCAGCGACACGGCGGCCAGTACCGGCACGGTGGGCTGGCATACGCTGATAACGTGGCAGTTGCCGTAAGTGCCCTGCAGGTGCCGGATGAACTCCTGTACGTAGTTGACGTAGTCGTCCAGGTGGAAGGCACCTTCGGACAGCGGCACCGTGCGTGCGTTTTTCCAGTCGGTGATGTAGACCTTGTGGTCCTTGAGCATGCTGCGCACCGTTTCGCGCAGCAGGGTCGCATAGTGGCCCGACAGCGGCGCCACGATCAGCACCGCCGGCTCGCCTTTGAGTTGGGTCAGCGTTGCCGGGTCATCGGTGAAACGCTTGAAGCGGCGCAGCTCGCAAAAGGGTTTGTCCAGTTCCACGCGCTCATGGATGGCGATGTTGGTGCCATCCACATCCACCCGGGTGATGCCGAAAGCGGGTTTTTCGTAGTCCTTGCCGAGCCGGTAAATCAGACTGTAGCCGGCAGCTGCGCGCTGCGCCAGGGGGTTCTGGCTGAAGGGCGACAGTGGGTTGTTGTAAAGCTTGGCGGCGGCTTGCGCAAAGTCGACAAACGGCTCCATCAGGGAGCGCTGGGTTTCATAGACTTGATAAAGCATGGGGCTAACCTTTGTACAACGATATGCTGCAGTGCAACAAATAATAACAGGTGTGCTTATTAATTTATGGAGGGCAAACACCAATACAAACACCCTTGAAGGTGTTTCTTTGGGGCATTCCATGGAAAATCACACAGGGCGACGACGCGGGGCTGGCTGGACCCGCGCTAGCCCTCAGACCGGCAGGCAGTTCCAAAAGCCTGAATAATGCGACGCTGGGCGCGCTGGCCGCCGGCCCCACCTGTACCTGATGGACTGTTTATGACCGAGATCACCGGCGCCCTGGCGCTTGACGAATTCACTTCACTGAAAAAATCCGACCGCATGCCGGTGCTGTTTGTCGGCCACGGCAGCCCGATGAATGCCATCGGCAACAACGAATACCGGCGCAGCTGGCAGGCGCTGGGCGCGGAGTTCGGCAGCCGCCACCCGCCGCCGCAGCTGATTTTGTGCATCTCCGCCCACTGGCTGACCGAAGGCTGGTGGCTGACCGGCATGGACCAGCCCAAAACCATCCATGATTTCGGCGGCTTTCCGCAGGAGCTGTTCGACCAGCAGTACCCGGCACCCGGCGCTCCAGCTGCTGCACGCGAGATCAGCCGCTTTGTGCGGCAGCGCGGCTCGGCCCCGTTGGGCGTGGACCTGGACGCCTGGGGGCTGGACCACGGGGCTTGGTCGGTGCTCAAGCCCATGTTTCCCGACGCCGGCATTCCGGTGATGCAGCTGAGCATGGACTACAGCCGTCCGCCGTCCGAGCATTACGCGCTGGCGAAACAGCTCAAGGGCCTGCGTGAGCGCGGCGTGCTGATCGTGGGCAGCGGCAACATCGTGCACAACCTGCGCCAGGCCCAGCGCGGCGCCGCGGGCAACCAAGCTTACGACTGGGCGCTGGAATTCGACCAGACCACAGGGGGCTACCTGCAGCAAGGTAACCTCGATGCCTTGCAGAACTTCCAGAAGCTGGGCCAGCTGGCCCTGATGGCGCACCCGACCCATGAACATTACCTGCCGCTGCTGTATGCGGCAGGCGCGGTGGACAGCAGTGAAGCGCCGCGCTTTTTCAACACCAGTTTCCAGCTCGGCTCGATTTCCATGCGCTCCGTGATCTGGGGCTGACCTTTGTACCTATAGAAGAAAGAAAAGCATCATGCCAAGCCGTCAAACAGTCCAGGACTTCATCGCCATGGTGGAGCAGGGTCACTACGTCGAGGCCATCGAGCAGTTTTATGCGCCGGACGCCAGCATGCAGGAAAACAGCCAGCCACCGCGCCTCGGCCGGGACACGCTGGTCACCTACGAACGGGCAGTGATCGCGGCCTGCAGTGCCATGCGCACGCTGCCGGTCGAATCATTTCTGGTCGATGGCGATTTTGTCGTGATCCACTGGGTTTTCGAATTCACCCGGAAATCGGGCAAGACCATGCGCATTGACGAGCTGGCCCACCAGCGCTGGCAGGGCGAGAAAATTGTCGAAGAGCGGTTTTTCTACGATCCTGTGGCCGCGGTGTCGGAAGACACCGGATTTTCTTCGCTATAAAATAAGTAGCTGCTTGCGCCCGCCAGACAAGGGCTGGAGCCACTTTTCATCATAATATTTCGACCGGTAGGCCCTCTTATGCAGCCACTGGCAACCGCAGCCAGGGCCAGCGGGCCTGGTAGTCGCGAGCCTTCTTTTCGTACAGGCTGCCGTGGTCCACGCTCGGGTTGGCTCGCAGCACGCCTTCGTACAGGTCATGCAGTCCGTAAGGCGCATGGACAGTCGTCTGGCCCGCCAGCTGCCGCAAGCCCACGCTGGTACTGCCCACCAGAAAGCGGTCGATGCCTTCGCAGGCACTGCGCAGGGGCGGGCAGGGCCGACCGAACCAGGCCGGGTACCAGGTGTGCACACGGGCCTGGTTTTTGACTTCCAGCTCCACGCCCAGTTCGGCAAAGACATCCTGGGCGCGCCGGTTGATGGCGTGTTCTGCGGCCTCCGACAAATCGCCGGGGTCGAAGTAAAAGATGTCGTAATCTTTAATGCCCGATTCGGGTGAGCGGCCGTCCAGCAGGTTCCAGACGGTCTGGAACAGGCAACCCCCTACGAGCCAGGCATCAGGCAGATCGAGCTCGGGGAGGCGTTCCAGCAGTACGCGGTTGCAGCGGTTGTGCAGTGCATCCTGCACAAACCTCTGCTGCAGGTCTGCTCCGCCGATTTACATCACCTTGGCGATGGACGCGCAGACGTGGGCGATGTTCTGGCTGTTCAGCGCAGCCACACACATGCGGCCGGTGTCGGTGCCGTAGACGCCGAACTCACTGCGCAGGCGCACCATCTGGTCTTTCGTGAGGCCAGAGTAGCTGAACATGCCGATCTGGCTCGTGATGAAGCTCATGTCTTCCTTCACGCCGGCGGCTTTCAGGCCGTCCACCAGCTTGTGGCGCATGTCCTTGATGCGCACGCGCATTTCGCCCAGCTCTTTTTCCCACAGGGCGCGCAGCTCGGGGTTGTTCAGCACGTTGGCGACCACGGTGGCGCCATGGATTTGCGGGTTGCTGTAGTTGGTGCGGATGACTACCTTCATCTGCGACAGCACGCGATCGGCTTCCTCTTTGCTTTCGCAAAGTACCGACAGGGCGCCGACGCGCTCGCCGTATAGGCTGAAGCTTTTGGAGAACGAGGTCGAGACAAAAAAGGACAGGCCTGCCGCGACAAACTTGCCGATGACGGCGCCGTCTTCCTTGATGCCCTGGCCAAAGCCCTGGTAAGCCATGTCCAGGAAGGCGGTCAGGTTGCGTGCCTTGACGGCTGCAACCACCTGATCCCACTGGGCGCTGGTGATGTCGTAGCCGGTCGGGTTGTGGCAGCAGGCATGCAGCACGACGATGGCGCCAGCGGCTGCGGCGTTCAGCGCGGCCAGCATGCCGTCGAAATTGACGCCGCGTTTGGCTGCGTCGTAATAGGGATAACTTTCAACAACAAAGCCGGCCTGGGTGAAGAGGGCGCGGTGGTTTTCCCAGCTCGGGTCGCTGATCAGCACCTTGGCATTCGGGCTGAGCTTTTTCAGGAAGTCAGCGCCAATCTTCAGACCACCGGTGCCGCCTATGCCCTGGGCGGTGGCCACACGGCCGCTTTTGACCGGCTCGCTGTCGGCGCCGAATACCAGGGCCTTGACGGCGGCGTCATAGGCAGCCACCCCGTCCATGGGCAGGTAGCCGCGTGGCTTGGGCGATTCCATCATGGCTTTTTCGGCGGCCTGCACACATTGCAGCAGGGGCAGCTTGCCCTTGTCGTCGTAATAGACGCCGACGCCGAGGTTGACCTTGTTCGGGCTGGTATCGGCGTTGAATTGCTCGTTCAGGCCCAATATAGGGTCACGGGGGGCCATCTCGACGGCGGTGAAAAGCGACATGAAAATCCTCTGGAAGGGGTGGTTTATGTTTTTTAACGGCCCGGCAGCCCGTCTGGTTTACCGGGTGTTACGCAAACATCGGAGTGATCAGCGACCCCAAGGAGTCGCCCGTCGCCCAAATGTCGTATTCTGTTTGGTTACCCCAGATTTTAGCGGGCCAGGATTCGGAACTTGTCCGTCAATAATTAGGGGTCGCGCAAATGGATATTCGGGATGGGTTGCAAGGCGCAAAATCCAAGGCAAGGCTGGTGGCCTTGCCTGATTTTGCAACGCCGCAGACCGCCCGAATATCCGTTTGCCCTTCGGGTTGGGGCGAAATCGGGCGATTTGCCCACCAAATCCCTTGCATGGGCATTCAGCCCATGCTGCGGAATGTTGGCAGGCAACTCATCCCGATTGCGCCCCAACGCGCCCCCTAATTATTGACGGACAAGTTCCAATTTTTATGCCAGAACTGATTGAAGTCATACCCGATTCAACTGCATTGCCCGCCACCGGCGAGTTTGTGCGTTTTCCAGACTCGCCCTTCGAGCTCTTCATGCCTTACCCGCCGGCGGGTGACCAGCCGGTGGCCATTGAACAACTGGTCGAAGGCATCAACGACGGCGAGGTGTTCCAGACCCTGCTGGGCGTGACCGGCTCCGGCAAGACCTTCACCATGGCCAACGTAATTGCCCGGCTGGGCCGGCCGGCGATTGTGTTTGCGCCCAACAAGACGCTGGCGGCGCAGCTGTACAGCGAGTTTCGCGAGTTTTTCCCGAAAAATGCGGTGGAGTATTTCGTCAGCTACTACGACTACTACCAGCCCGAAGCCTACGTACCGCAGCGCGACCTGTTCATCGAAAAAGACTCGGCCATCAATGAACACATCGAGCAGATGCGCCTGTCGGCCACCAAAAGCGTGCTCGAGCGGCGCGACACCATCATCGTCGCGACCGTCAGCGCGATTTACGGCATTGGGGCGCCGGAAGACTACACGCAGATGCGTTTCATCGCGCGCAGCGGCGACAAGATGAACCAGCGCGATGTGATCTCGCGCCTGATCCGCATGCAGTACGCGCGCAATGATCAGGACTTCGCGCGCGGCACCTTCCGCGTGCGCGGCGACGTGATTGATGTGTTTCCGGCGGAGCATTCCGAGCTCGCCATCCGCATCGAGCTGTTCGATGACGAAATTGAGTCTCTGCAACTGTTCGACCCGCTGACCGGACGCATCCGCCAAAAAGTGCCGCGTTTCGTGGTTTATCCCAAGAGCCACTACGTCACGCCGCGTGACAAGGTCATGGCGGCAGTGGAAACCATCAAGCTCGAGTTGTCCGAGCGGGTGGCCCAGTTCGTCGCCGACGGCAAGCTGGTGGAGGCGCAGCGCATCGAGCAGCGCACACGCTTTGACCTGGAAATGCTCAGCGAAATCGGCCATTGCAAGGGCATCGAGAACTACACGCGCCACCTGAGCGGTGCGCCGCCGGGATCGCCACCCTCGACGCTGTGCGACTACCTGCCGAAAGACGCGATCATGTTCCTGGACGAGAGCCACGTCATGATCGGCCAGCTCAACGCCATGTACAACGGCGACCGCGCGCGCAAGACCACGCTGGTGGAGTACGGCTTTCGCCTGCCCAGCGCGCTGGACAACCGGCCGTTGAAGTTCGAGGAGTTCGAGTCCAAGATGCGCCAGGCGATTTTTGTGTCGGCTACGCCGGCCAACTATGAGCAACAGCATGCAGGCAAGGTGGTGGAGCAGGTGGTGCGGCCCACCGGACTGGTCGATCCCGAAGTCGAAGTGCGGCCGGCCACGCACCAGGTGGACGATGTGCTGCAGGAAATCCGCATTCGCGTGGACAAGAACGAGCGGGTGCTGATCACCACGCTGACCAAACGCATGGCCGAGCAACTGACCGACTACCTGACCGACAACGGCGTCAAGGTGCGTTACCTGCACAGCGATGTGGATACTGTGGAGCGGGTGGAAATCCTGCGCGACTTGCGGCTTGGCAGCTTCGATGTGCTGGTAGGCATCAACCTGCTGCGCGAAGGGCTGGACATTCCCGAGGTCAGCCTGGTCGCCATCCTGGACGCCGATAAGGAAGGCTTTTTGCGCGCCGAGCGCAGCTTGATCCAGACGATTGGCCGGGCGGCCCGAAACCTCAACGGCCGCGCCATCCTGTATGCCGACCGCATCACCGAATCGATGAAAAAGGCCATGGGCGAGACGGAACGCCGCCGCAACAAGCAGATTGCGTTCAATCTGGCTCATGACATCACGCCGCGCAGCATCGTCAAGCGCATCAAGGACCTGATCGACGGCGTTTACAGTGAAAAATCAGGCAAGGAAGCTGAAAAACTCGAGATCCAGAAAGCCCTGGTCGAGGACATGAGCGAAAAAGACATCGCGCGGGAAATCAAGCGGCTCGAAAAACTGATGATCGAACATGCCAAAAACCTGGAATTTGAGAAAGCTGCCAAAGTGCGGGACCAGTTGCATGTCCTCAAACAACAAGCTTTTGGAGCCCCTGGCGTGGACAATGTGCCGCTTTCCAGCGGTCCCGCAAGCCCTTGAAAACCTGACTTGAGGTCTGAGGGCGGCTCGATTTTCCCGTGTCAAGCCCCCCAGCAAGGGAACGTAGTCATGCAGGACGGGTCCAAAAAACGACACCGGACCAAGGTTCTGCTCGCCCCCGCCTCTGCAACCAGTCGTCCTGGAGGCTGGAGCGCCGAGTGAAGCGAAGCTCCCTGTGTTATACTTGACGAAAACAGTCAAGAACAGAAAAAACAACAGAAACCCTGTGCCAGCAAGGCCGATTGGCGGGGTGGGTGGGAAAAGTTCCTTGTAGTCCTAAGTACTATAAGGTGAGCCAAACGACAGTCAAGCCAACTTTTTAAGGAGCTTGAAAATGCGCCTCACAACCAAAGGCCGCTTTGCGGTCACCGCGATGATTGACTTGGCCCTGCGCCAGAACAATGGCCCCGTGACCTTGGCGGCCATCAGCCAGCGCCAGCAAATTTCGCTGTCCTATCTGGAGCAGCTTTTCGGTAAATTGCGTCGCCACGAACTCGTGGAGTCCACGCGCGGCCCCGGCGGCGGTTACACGCTGGGCCGCAAGGCTGCCGAAATCACTGTGGCCGACATTATTGTGTCGGTGGACGAGCCGATTGACTCTACCCAGTGTGGTGGCAAGGAAAACTGTCTCGGTGACGGTGGCCGTTGCATGACGCACGAGCTGTGGGCTTCGCTGAACAGCCGGATGGTGGAGTTTCTTGATTCCGTGACCTTACAGAAACTGGTCGATGACCAACTGGCCAAGGGCGTGGTCGTTGAAAACACCCCCATGGTGAAGAAAGCCATCTTCACGGCGCCAGTGGCCAAGCCGATGCGTGTCAACGCGCCCAATTCGGTGTTTGCCTTGGGCAACGCGTTCTCGAAGTCCTGAGCGGATTTGGGTTTGATGGGCGTGATCGCCTTGAACTGCCATCCTTTTTTGATGCTGCAAGCCAGCCGTGAATTGAAAAGCTAGCCACATGGAAACTCCCCACTTCCCCATTTATATGGATTACAGCGCCACGAACCCGTGTGACCCACGGGTGGTGGACGCGATGATTCCCTGGTTGCGCGAGCATTTCGGCAACCCCGCATCGCGCAGTCACGCTTGGGGCTGGGAAGCAGAAGCCGCCGTGGAAAAAGCACGTGAGCAGGTAGCCGAGCTGATTGGTGCCGACCCGCGCGAGATCGTCTGGACCAGCGGTGCGACCGAATCCAACAACCTGGCGCTCAAAGGTGCGGCGCATTTCTACAAGTCCAAGGGCAAACACCTCATCACGGTCAAAACCGAACATAAGGCCGTGCTCGACACCTGCCGCGAGCTGGAGCGCCAGGGGTTCGATGTGACTTACCTCGACGTACAGGCCGATGGCCTGCTTGACCTGGAGGTGCTGAAGGCAGCGATCCGTCCCGACACCATCATTGTCAGCGTTATGTTTGTCAACAACGAGATCGGCGTTGTTCAGGACATCCCCGCGATTGGCGCGCTGTGCCGCGAAAAAGGCATTATTTTCCACGTCGATGCGGCGCAGGCGACTGGCCGTGTGGACGTTGATCTTTCGACTTTGCCGGTGGATCTGATGAGCCTGACCTCGCACAAGACCTACGGCCCCAAGGGCATTGGTGCCCTGTATGTGCGGCGCAAGCCACGTGTACGGCTCGAAGCGCAAATGCACGGTGGCGGCCATGAGCGCGGCATGCGTTCGGGAACCCTGCCGACGCACCAGATTGTGGGCATGGGCGAGGCTTACCGCATCGCCAAAGCCGAGATGCATGAGGAAAACAAGCGCATCCGTGCCCTGCACGAACGCATGCTGGCCGGTCTGAAGGATGTGGAAGAGGTTTTCCTCAACGGCCATGCCGAAAAACGCGTGCCGCACAACCTCAACATGAGTTTCAACTTTGTCGAGGGCGAGTCCTTGATCATGGGCATCAAGGGTTTGGCGGTGTCCAGTGGATCGGCCTGCACTTCGGCCAGCCTGGAGCCCAGCTATGTGCTGCGTGCCCTGGGCCGCAGCGACGAACTGGCGCACAGCAGCCTGCGCATGACGATTGGCCGCTGGAGCACCGAAGAAGAAATCGATTACGCGGTGGCGACGATCAAGGAAAACGTGGCCAAGCTGCGCGACCTGTCGCCACTCTGGGAAATGTTCAAGGATGGCGTGGACCTGTCCACCATCCAGTGGGCGGCCCATTGAATGGAACACCCCCGAAGCAGCTTGCGCTGCCTCCCCCTCAAAGGGGCGACATCTGTGGCCCGGCAAAGCCGGTTCCACGCTGTCACTGGAAAAGAAGTGAATTGACGAAAGGAATTGATCATGGCTTATTCTGAAAAAGTGGTAGACCACTACGAAAACCCCCGCAACGTTGGTTCGTTTGAAAAGGGCGACGACACGGTAGGCACCGGCATGGTCGGTGCACCGGCCTGCGGCGACGTGATGAAGCTGCAGATCAAGGTCAATCCGCTGACGGGCGTGATTGAAGACGCACGCTTCAAGACCTATGGCTGTGGCTCGGCGATTGCATCAAGCTCGCTCGTGACCGAATGGGTCAAAGGCAAGACCCTGGACGAAGCGGCAAGCATCAAGAACAGCGCCATTGCCGAAGAGCTGGCCCTGCCTCCGGTGAAAATCCATTGCTCCATCCTGGCCGAAGACGCCATCAAGGCAGCCGTCAGCGACTACAAGCTCAAGCACACCCACTAACTTTTCACTGACCCGCGAATCATGTCCGTCACCCTCACCGACGCCGCAGCACGGCACGTCACCCGTTACATGGCCAAACGCGGCAAGGGTGTGGGCGTTCGCCTGGGCGTCAGGACCACCGGCTGCTCCGGCCTGGCTTACAAGCTTGAATATGCCGACGAAATCGCGCCTGAAGACGTGATCTTTGAAGACAACGGCGTGAAGGTGCTGGTGGACCCGAAAAGCATGGCCTACATCGATGGGACCAAACTCGACTTTGTGCGTGAGGGGCTTAATGAAGGGTTCAAGTTCATTAATCCCAATGAGCGCGACCGCTGCGGGTGCGGCGAATCTTTTCGGGTGTGAAGCTACTGCGCAGGCGTGATCGAGGCGCGGGCAGTGCTCGCAATCCTCACGTACCCAAAGTACGCTCCGGTTGCTCCGCGCTGGCCGCACCTCGCTGACGCCCGCTCGCTACGCTTCCCATCCCGAAAACGGGCTTTTCGTGACAAGTCTCCAATCCAACGATTTCGAACTCTTTGACGTGCCTGTGCGGTTTGCGCAGGAGAGCGCCGCGCTCGACGCGCGCTGGAAAGAGTTGCAGCGTGAAGCGCATCCTGACAAGTTTGCGGCGCAGGGTGCAGCGGCGCAGCGCCTGGCCATGCAATGGTCGGTGCGCATCAATGAGGCTTACCAGCGGCTGAAGAACCCACTCAAGCGCGCCATGTATCTGTGTGAGCTGCATGGCGCGCCCATCGAGGCCGAGAGCAACACCGCCATGCCGCCGGATTTCCTGGTCCAGCAGATGCAGTGGCGCGAGGCACTGGAAGAGGCGGAAGGCCTCGAAAGCCTGGAAGAAATTGCCGCCGAGGCCAATGAGAGCACACGCATACAGCTATCAAAAATAGAGCAATCGCTGGACCGCGAGAAAAATTTTCCAGCAGCCGCGCAGCAGGTGAGAAGCCTTATGTTTATTGAGCGCTTTGGCAGCGAGATTGATGCCCGCATCGACTCGCTGGGACAATAAGCTCTCACAGATCTTTTCGCGCTACCCAGAATATTCATGGCACTACTGCAAATTTCCGAACCCGGCCAGACGCCTGACCCGCACCAACGGCGTAGTGCGATTGGCATCGACCTGGGTACAACCCATTCGCTGGTGGCCAGCGTGCGTAACGGCGTGGCCGAATGCCTGTCCGATGCACAGGGCCGTGTGTTGCTACCCAGCGTGGTGCGTTATCTGCTGGACGAAAGCGGCGGCATCAGCCGCCAGGTCGGTTTTGACGCGCAAGCCGCGCAGGTGCAGGATCCGCAAAACACCATCGCTTCGGTCAAGCGCCTGATGGGCCGCGGCATCCAAGACATCGGCAGCCGTGCGCAACTGCCTTACGAACTGATCGACAAACCCGGCATGGTGACGCTGCAAACCGTGGCTGGCGAGAAAAGTCCGGTTGAAATCAGTGCCGAGATTCTGGCCACGCTGCGCTATCGGGCGGAAGACACCTTTGACGACGAGATCTATGGCGCGGTCATCACGGTGCCGGCGTATTTTGACGACGCCCAGCGCCAGGCCACCAAGGACGCGGCTCAGCTGGCCGGGCTCAAGGTGCTGCGCCTGATCAACGAACCGACTGCCGCAGCCATTGCCTATGGCCTGGACAATGCCAGCGAGGGGATTTATGCGATTTATGACCTGGGTGGTGGCACGTTCGATATTTCCATCCTGCGCCTGACGCAGGGTGTGTTTGAGGTTGTGGCCACCGGCGGAGACTCGGCACTGGGTGGCGACGATTACGACCGCGCTTTGGTCGATTGGGTGCTGGCCAAGGCAGGGCTGGCGGCCGACACGCTCACGCCCGGCGACAAAGCCGCCTTGCTGCAGGCCGCCCGCGCCTGCAAGGAAGCTTTGTCCGCTACAAATTCAGTAGCATTCTCCGCCCGTCTGGCAAGGGCTAACCTGCAATTTGACATGAAGGCCGCAGACTTTGAAGCCGCCACGGCCGGTCTGACGCAGCGCACCCTGACGGCCGCCCGCAAGGCCTTGCGCGATGCCGGGCTGGGCAAGGACGAGGTTCAGGGCGTGGTCCTGGTAGGTGGGTCCACACGCATGCCGCAGGTGCGCCGCGCGGTGGCTGGCCTGTTTGGCCGGGAACCTCTGATTAATTTGAACCCGGATGAAGTGGTGGCGCTGGGTGCTGCCATTTCAGCCAACCAGTTGGCAGGCAACAGTACCGGTGGCGACCTGCTGCTGCTGGACGTGATTCCGCTGTCTCTGGGTATTGAAACCATGGGTGGGCTGGTCGAGCGCATTGTGCCGCGCAACCAGACCATCCCAACGGCGATGGCGCAGGATTTCACCACCTACCAGGACGGCCAGACCGCCCTGGCGCTGCACGTGGTGCAGGGCGAGCGCGACCTGGTAGCTGACTGCCGCAGCCTGGCGCGGTTCGAGCTGCGCGGCATTCCGCCCATGGCTGCCGGCGCCGCGCGCATCCGCGTGACTTTTACTGTGGACGCCGACGGCCTGCTCAGTGTGAGCGCAAAAGAGCAGGGCAGTGGCGTGGAGGCAAACATCGATGTGAAACCTTCCTATGGCCTGTCCGACGATGAAATCGCCCGCATGCTGCAGGAAAGCTTTTCGACGGCCCAGCAGGACATGCAGGCGCGGGCGCTGGCTGAGGCGCAGGTGGACGCCGACCGCATGCTACTGGCGACGCGCAGCGCGCTGGATGCCGATGCCGATTTGCTGGCATCCGCCGAGAAGATGGAGATCGACCGGTTGATGGCGGAACTGGCAGCCATCCGCCAGCAGGGCGACGTCGCACAAATCGAGGCTGCCATCAAGGCCCTGGCGGCAGGGACCGAAAACTTTGCTGCGCAACGCATGAACCGCGGCATCCGCCTGGCCCTGGCCGGCAAAAACATAGCGACCGTCTGAAAGCGCGGAATTCACCATGCCCATCATCAAAATACTGCCTCATCCCGAATACTGCCCGAACGGCGCCGAGGTGTCAGCATCGGCTGGCACGTCCATCTGCGAGGCACTGCTCGACAACAAGATCAACATCGAACACGCGTGTGACATGAGTTGCGCCTGCACTACCTGCCACGTCATCGTGCGCGAGGGAATGAAGTCGCTCAACGAGGTCGATGAAAACGAGGAAGACCTGCTGGACCGTGCCTGGGGCCTGGAGCCCAACTCGCGCCTCAGCTGCCAGGCTATCCTCGCGCAGGCCGACGTGACCGTCGAGATTCCCAAGTACTCCATCAATCATGCCAAGGAAGTCCATTGAGGATTTGCCGCTCCAGCACCTGAACGGGAACGACAGGAAACTATTGATCCCTACAATCAGGCCATGCGCCAAATTGTTCTAGACACTGAAACCACCGGCCTGTCCGCTGAAAACGGCGACCGCATCATCGAAATCGGCTGCGTCGAGCTGATCGGACGCAAGCTCACCGGCAACAACCGGCATTTCTACCTGAACCCGGAGCGCGAGAGCCACGAGGACGCGCTCAAGGTACACGGCATCAGCAATGAGTTCCTGCAGGACAAGCCCAAATTTCCGGCCATTGCCGACGAATTGCTGGCCTACCTGGAGGGTGCCGAAGTCATCATCCACAACGCGCCTTTTGACATCAGTTTCCTGAACAAGGAACTCGAACTGATGGGGCGTGGCCCTGTCGGGCATTGTGTGGCCAAGGTCACCGACAGCCTAATGATGGCCAAGGAAATGTTTCCCGGCAAACGCAACTCGCTCGATGCGCTGTGTGACCGCCTTGAGGTCGACAATTCCGGGCGCACCCTGCACGGCGCGCTACTGGATGCCGAATTGCTCGCCGATGTCTACATCAACCTGACGCGCGGACAGAACTCGCTGGTGATGGAGGTGGGTGGCAGTGCACAGGAAGGTGGCTCCGTCGTGTTGATCGACCTGAGCGGATTCGATTTGCCGCTGCTGCTGGCCAACGATCAGGAGATCGCTGCGCATGAAAGCCTGCTGGCTGACATTGATAAAAGCAGCAAAGGCAAAACTGTGTGGCGCGCGCTGGCCAGCGCATGAGAAAAGCCCTTATAATCTGAGGCTGACCAAACAGGGCGGTTAGCTCAGGGGTAGAGCACTGCATTCACACTGCAGGGGTCGCAAGTTCGAAACTTGCACCGCCCACCAAAATCAAACCCCAAGCCAGTAACTGGCTTGGGGTTTTTCTTTGCCGCGGCGGTTTGAATGGTCGCTCAGAATCTATATTTCAAACCGATGGTGGTCGCATGGACGGGCTCCCGTCCGGCGCCTGCAAACTTCATCTCATGGCGTTCCCATTGCAACACGGCTGACCAGTTCTGGGCGAAGTCGAAGTTCAGGCCTGCACCCACGGAGAGCCCGAAACCGTCCTCCTTGCCAGCGGGGATGCCCGAGCCCGGCGTGGCGGAAACCTTGGTGCTGCCATAGGTCGTGCCCACCTTGCCGAACAGGCCGACTCTTTCGCTCAGGGGAAGCTTGCCGATGACGCTGAGGTTGATGCCTCGTGCTTCCGTGGTGCCGCCTCCGCGCGCGATATCGCCCATGTCGATGTAGCCGAGTTCCAGCCCGAAATTGTTGTTCAGCATGCTGCCGCCGTAAATGCTGTAGGCATCGTCCTTGTCCCCACAGCTGAACAACCCGGTGCCGCAGCCCTGGCGGTAGTTGGACTGCCCGGCACTGAAGCCGATGTAGCCGCCGGCAGGGGCATACCAGGACCCACTGCCGGAGCCGGAGGAGGTGCTGGTGGTTTGTGCCTGAGCGGAGATGCCCAAGGCCATGGCTGCTGCGCCTAGCGCCAGGCCTGGGAGGATACGTCTGAATTTTTTCACAATGACTCCTTGTCTGAAAAATGAAACCTGTTCCCTTCGTGGGGGGACAGGCACAGCTAACAAGCAAGGGTCAATCTAGGTCGGCGTCCACGACCAATGTGTCGGAAGCGCATGAAGGCACGTGTAGGACAAAAGAAAGCTGCCCGGGGACCGGGACCGGTGTTCTGTCCGGATGCGCGCAGCGTTGTGTCTCGCGACGGAAGTCGGAGCATCTGCTATAAAAATCGCAGCTTGCTACGCCCGTGGTTACTGGGCTGGAGGTATTTTCTGCTTGAATTTCGGGGAAGGCTGAATATAAAACCCCATGCGGCCGGCAATCCGCGGAGACACGGAAAACTTATTGGGCCGCCCAGCCGCCGTCCATGTTCCAGGCCACGCCGCGCACATTGTTGCCGGCGGGTGAGCAGAAAAACACAGCCAGCGCGCCCAGCTCTTCGGGGGTGGTGAACTGCATCGACGGCTCTTTTTCGCCGAGCAACTGCTGTTTGGCCTGCTCGTTGGAGATGCTGCCTGCTGCGGCTTTTGCATCGACCTGTTTCTGCACCAGCGGCGTCAGCACCCAGCCTGGGCAGATGGCGTTGCAGGTCACCCCGGTGGTGGCATTCTCAAGGGCTGTGACTTTGGTCAGGCCCACGATGCCGTGTTTGGCAGCCACATAGGCGGATTTTTCGGCTGATCCGACCAAGCCGTGGACCGAGGCGACGTTGATGATGCGACCCCAGCCCTTGCCGCCGTTGGCGGCCTGCATGGCGGGCAGGGCCAGCCGCGTGGCGTGGAAGGCGCTGCTCAGGTTGATGGCGATAACGGCGTCCCAGCGCTCCACCGGGAAGTTTTCGATTTTTGCCACATGCTGGATGCCCGCGTTGTTCACCAGAATATCGACCTGCCCGAAGCGTGCGGCGGCAAAACCCATCATCGCTTCAATCTCTGCGGGCTTGCTCATGTCTGCGCCGTGATACGCCACTTTCACGCCCAGCGCCGCAATTTCCGCCTGGGGTCCTTCGGCATCGCCGAAACCGTTGAGCACGATGTTGGCGCCCTGGGCAGCCAGCGCCTTGGCGATACCCAGGCCAATACCGCTGGTGGAACCGGTCACGAGTGCAGTTTTACCTTTGAGCATGAAGTTTTCTCCGGATGATTTACGATGCCATGAAACGCTGAAAAGCGGCTTGAACAATTATCAAGCCTGCCAACCCGATTCCATCCGCCATGACTGAACCTACGCTGAACTACGTATCCTGCCCCGATGCTTCGGGAGGCCATCGCATGGCTTACTGGGAATGGGGCGATCCGGCCAATCCGCACGTGGTGTTGTGTGTCCATGGCCTGTCGCGCCAGGGGCGTGATTTCGATGTGCTGGCGGAGTACCTGTGCGACGAGGTCCGGGTCATCTGTCCCGATGTGGTGGGGCGCGGTCAGAGTGACTGGCTGCAGGACCCCATGGGTTACCAGATTCCGCAATATGCTGCTGACATGATGGCCTTGCTGACTCATGTGCACGACCAATCACCGATTGCGACCCTGGATTGGGTCGGCACAAGCATGGGCGGGCTGATCGGTGTGGCGATTGCCGGCCAGCCCGAGCTGCCCCTGCCTGTGCCTGTCAATAAACTGGTTCTCAACGATGTGGGGCCGGCCATTGAATGGCTGGCCATCACGCGCATTGCCGCCTATCTTGGGAAGGCCGGACACTTTGGTTCGGTGCAGGAGGCCGCTGACGCGATGTGGGCCATCTCGACCAGTTTTGGCCCGCACACGCCCGAGCAGTGGCTGGCGTTGTCGCGCCATATGGTCAAGCCCGTGCCTGGAGCAGTTGACGGCAGCGTGATGCTGCACTACGACCCCGCGATTGCGGTGCCGGTGCGGGCCACGACCGAGGAGTCGGCCAGGCAGGGCGAAGCCGTGCTTTGGCAACTTTTTGACAACATTAAGGCGCCGACGCTGGTCTTGCGCGGCGCACAATCGGATCTGCTCAGCCATGCCACGGCGCTGGCCATGACGCAACGTGGCCCCCGGGCACGCCTGGTGGAGTTTGAAGGGGTCGGGCATGCACCGACCCTGATCGCCATGGACCAGGTCAGCACCGTGGGCGACTTTCTTCTCGTCTGAAAATTTTTCCTGAAAAACTGCTTGTGATGAAACATGTCGGGGCCGGGCCAGGTGCCTCGCCCAAACCGTCGTTGACTCCCTTTCCCAATGCGTCCATCGTGACGGCTACGGCAGACAGCTTGCCGGACCAGCCGCATGCGCTGGTCCGGGCCCGGGCTTTTGCCGAGCCGCTGATTGCCAGCGAAACCCTGGACACCGGTGAAAACATCTTGGCCCATGCGGACGCGGTCGCAGCCATCCTCCGGGCCATTGGCGGATCGGAAGCCATGCAGGCCGCCACCTACCTGGTTCACGCCTGTGCGCACCTGAACAAGCCGCAGGAGGTGATTGCCAAGGCGTTTGGCGCCAATTTCGCTGCGCTGGCTATGGAGACCACCAAGCTGGTCAATGTGCAGAAGCAGGCCCGCACCGCCGAGACCAGGGCGCAACTGGAAGACCCGGCTGTGCAGACCGAAAACGTTCGCAAGATGCTGCTGGCGTTTTCGCGCGACTTGCGGGTCGTCATGTTGCGCCTTGCATCGCGCCTGCAGACGCTGCGTCACTTTGCGGCGATCCGGCAACCGTGCCCGTTGACCGTGGCGAGGGAATCCCTCCATGTTTTTGCGCCCCTGGCCAACCGGCTCGGCATCTGGCAGATCAAGTGGGAAATGGAAGATCTGGCCTTCCGTTTCCTGGAGCCGGACACCTACAAAAGCATTGCCCGCCTGCTCGATGAAAAACGCGCCGAGCGCGAGGTTTTCATGGAAGCGTTGCGCGCCCAGCTGGAACGCGATTTGAATAGCAACGGCATCGCCGCGCTGGTGCAGGGGCGGCCCAAGCACATCTACAGCATCGTCAAGAAGATGCGCGGCAAGGGCCTCGATTTTGAACAGGTGTTCGACATCCGCGCGCTGCGCGTGATTGCCGCAGACGTCAAGGGCTGCTACGCGGCGCTGGGTTTTGTGCATTCGAATTTCACACCGGTGGAAGGTGAGTTCGACGACTACATTGCCAAGCCCAAATCCAACGGCTACCAGTCCCTGCATACGGTGGTGCGGGACACCCAGCAGCGTGCGGTCGAGATCCAGATCCGCACGCAGGCCATGCACGACCATGCCGAACATGGCGTGGCCGCTCACTGGGCCTACAAGGAAGCTGGCGCCAAGGGCTACAGCGGTGTGTCGGCGAGCAGCGAGTACGACGCAAAGATTGCCGTACTGCGGCAGTTGCTAGCCTGGGAGCGCGACCTGTCGGGGCCGGTGTCGGCCAAGGCGCGCGAAGCCAACCAGGGCCTGTTCGAAGACCGCATCTACGTCCTGACGCCCGATGCTGCCGTGGTTGAATTACCGCAAGGCGCGACGGCGCTCGACTTTGCCTACAGCGTGCACACTAGCCTGGGCCATCGCTGCCGCGGCGCACGCATCGACGGTGCCATGGTGCCGCTGAACACGCCGCTGCAGAACGGGCAGACCGTGGAGGTTGTCACCACGAAGGAGGGCGGCCCCTCGCGCGACTGGCTCAATCCCGAGCTGGGCTTCCTGGCCAGCCACCGCGCCAGGTCGAAAGTGCGTGCCTGGTTCAACGCGCAGGCCATGGCTCAGACAGTGGCGCGCGGGCGCGAGGCGGTGGAAAAACTGCTGCAGCGCGAAGGCAAGACCGCGATGAAGCTCGAGGATGTGGCGACCCAGCTGGGCTTCAAGAGCGCCGAAGATCTGTTCGAGGTGGTGGGCAAGGACGAGCTGTCATTGCGCACGATTGAAAACATGCTCAAGCCGCCCGAGCCGCCGCCCACACAGGATGACTACGTGCTGGCGAAAAAGCCGCGGCATGACAAGGCCGGGGAGCGCGGACGCAAGGGCGGGGTGCTGGTGGTGGGCATCGACTCCCTGCTCACACAGCTGGCCAAATGCTGCAAGCCCGCACCGCCCGATGCCATTCTTGGCTTTGTCACCAAGGGCAAGGGGGTGAGCATCCACCGCAGCGACTGCAGCAACTTCAGGAACATGGCCAGCGGCAGCCCCGACCGGGTGATCGAAGTCGAGTGGAGCCGGCCCAAGAGCAGCGACGGCTCGGTTTACCCGGTGGACGTGGCCGTGGAAGCGGCTGACCGACAGGGCCTGCTGCGCGATATTTCAGAAGTGTTTGCGCGGGAAAAAATGAACGTCATTGGCGTGCAGACCACCTCGGTCAAAGACAACCGCGGCGGCACCGCGTGGATGACGTTCACCGTGGAGGTGGCCGACTCGGGGCGGCTCAACCAGGTGCTGGCCATTGTTGCCGAGGTCGGCGGCGTGCGTTCCGCGCGGCGGCGGTGATGGCCTGAAAAAATACAGCGCCCCGGGCAAAAGACAGGATTTGCCCTGCTACAATGACGAGGTCGAACAGTCCTTAGGCGCGTAGCTCAGCTGGTTAGAGCACCACCTTGACATGGTGGGGGTCGTTGGTTCGAGTCCAATCGCGCCTACCAATTTCCTGAAGTTGTTTTCCCGTTCACTGGGCCCTCCGGTGCACACAGGGTAAACCAAGGGGATTGTGAGCATGCATACTTCCTAGAATGTCAGCAAGTCTTGTGCATCGGTACAGGCAGTCATTCACAGGAGTTCGTGCAGTGCCCAAAAGCAAGCCCAACAGTCAGTCCAGGAGCCGGTCAGCTGACGAGGCATCGCCTGCCGGCGACACGCCGGGAAAAATGTCAGGCACCAAAGGCGGCAATGGCAAGGCGGCATCGCCGCGTGTCATCAAGAAGTACCCGAATCGCCGTCTCTATGACACCGACACCTCGGCCTACATCACCCTGACCGAAATCAAAAACCTCGTCATGGACAGCGCTGATTTTGTGGTGCGGGATGCCAAAACCAATGAAGACCTGACGCGCAGCATCTTGCTGCAGATCATCCTGGAAGAAGAAGCCGGTGGCGCGCCCATGTTCACCGAGGCCGTGCTGGCCAACATCATCCGTTTCTATGGCAATGCGATGCAGGGCTTCATGGGCAGTTACCTCGAGAAAAACATCCAGTCGTTCATGGACCTGCAGGTCAAGATGACAGAGCAGTCCAAGGGCCTGACGCCGGAGGCGTGGGCGCAATTGGTCAATGCCCAGTCGCCAGCCATGCAGGGCATGATGGGCAGTTATGTGGAGCAGTCGAAAACCGTGTTTACGCAGATGCAGGAACAGATGCAGAAACAAAGCGAGCAGATGCTGGCGGCGCTGGGTCTGAAGCGCTGACCATATCCGGGCCTTTCGGGCCCTGCCTGTCGGTTGCGGGCCGGCTCTGAGACAATAGAGGGCATGAGCCAAGCCCTTGCCAATCCTCCATCTACCGCGCTGAACACGGCGCCCCGCGTCGGTTTTGTCAGCCTCGGCTGTCCCAAGGCCCTGACTGACTCCGAACTGATCCTCACACAGCTCAGCGCCGAGGGCTACCAGACCTCCAAAACCTTTGAGGGCGCCGACCTGGTGATCGTCAACACCTGCGGCTTCATTGACGACGCCGTTCAGGAAAGCCTGGACACCATTGGCGAAGCGTTGGCTGAAAACGGCCGGGTCATCGTGACCGGTTGCCTGGGGGCGAAGACAGGCGAGGGCGGTGCCAACCTGGTACGTCAAATGCATCCCAGCGTGCTGGCTGTGACTGGCCCGCATGCCACGCAGGAGGTGATGGACGCGGTGCATCTGAACCTGCCCAAGCCGCACGACCCGTTTGTGGACCTGGTGCCCAATGCGTTTGGCATCGCCGGCATCAAGCTCACGCCGCGGCATTATGCCTACCTGAAGATCAGTGAAGGCTGCAACCACCGCTGCACCTTCTGCATCATCCCGTCGATGCGCGGCGACCTGGTGTCGCGACCGATAGGCGATGTGCTCAATGAGGCGCGCGCGCTATTCGAGGGCGGTGTGCGCGAGCTCCTGGTCATCAGCCAGGACACGTCGGCCTATGGTGTGGATGTGAAATACCGTACCGGCTTTTGGGATGGGAAACCGGTCAAGACCCGCATGCTGGAACTCGTCCAGGCACTGGGCGAGATTGCCGAGCCCTATGGTGCCTGGGTGCGCTTGCATTACGTGTACCCGTACCCGAGTGTGGACGAGATCCTGCCGCTGATGGCCACCGGCAAGGTGTTGCCTTATCTGGACGTGCCACTACAGCACAGCCATCCCGATGTGCTCAAGCGCATGAAACGGCCGGCCAGCGGCGAGAAAAATCTGGAGCGCATTGCGCGCTGGCGCGAGATTTGCCCCGAAATCGTGATCCGTAGCACCTTCATTGCAGGCTTTCCCGGCGAGACCGAAGGCGAATTCGAGCACCTGCTGGACTTCATGCGTGAAGCACAGATTGACCGGGCCGGCTGCTTTGCCTACAGCGCAGTAGCAGGCGCCACGGCCAACGACATTCCCGGCATGCTGCCGCTGGAACTTCGCGAAGAGCGCCGCGCGCGCTTCATGGCGGTGGCCGAAGCCGTGTCTGCCGGCAAGTTGCAGCAGCGCGTGGGATCGACCATGCAAGTGCTGGTCGATTCAGCTCCCGGCATGGGGAAAAAAGGCGGAGTGGGACGAAGCTATGCCGATGCGCCCGAGATTGACGGCGTTGTGAAATTGTTGCCGCCCGAGAAGATCAGCAAGACGCTGAAGGTCGGTGAATTTACCAAGGCGCGGATCGTCGGCACGCAGGGCCACGATCTGGTGGCGGTGCCGGTCTGAGCGTTGCGGACAAGGCTGCAAAGGGTGCCGAATAAGCACCCGAAAAGCAAAAAGGCCACTGGGTTGACAGTGGCCTTCGCTTTGCCAGCATTTGCTGGTTGGATGTATCTGGTGCCCGGGAGAGAACTCGAATCTCCACATCTTGCGATACACGGACCTGAACCGTGCGCGTCTACCAATTCCGCCACCCGGGCACAGCCAGCAGTGTACCATTACAGAATCGATTTTCTGGACCGGGCACCAAAAAATTTCAGTCATGGCGCGAGCTCTATGGCGCATGACGCCCCGCCATTTTTTTTGCCGCGCAAGGTAAAAACAGGCATGGTGAATTTCTCGCGGGCAGCCTGCCAGCGCCAGAATTCCTTACACAATTAACCATCTCAAAAAGAGAGATCACTTATCAAAACAACTACACACAGCAGCGGCCAGGGCGCCGGACTGCTTGCCGAATTTGAAGGCACTGTTTCCGGCCACCGCGACGGCCATGGCTTTGTGCAGCGTGATGACGGCGAAGCCGACATCTACCTGCCGCCCAACGAAATGCGCGCCGTGCTGCACAAGGACCGCGTCAAGGCGCGCATCGTGCGGCATGACCGGAAGAATCGCCCCGAAGGCCGGGTTACCGAGATCATCGAGCGTTCGGCCAACCCCATCATCGGCCGCCTGCTGCAGGAAAGCGGAGTCTGGCTGGTAGCGCCTGAAGACAAGCGTTATGGTCAAGACGTGCTCGTTCCCAAGGGCGCCACCGGCGCGGCCAAACCCGGGCAGATCGTGGTGGTCGAACTCACCGAACCGCCGGCTTTGTTCGGCCAGCCGGTCGGGCGCGTCAAGGAGGTGCTCGGCGAAATCGACGACCCGGGCATGGAGATCGAAATAGCCGTGCGCAAATACGGTGTGCCGCATGAGTTCAGCGAGGGCGCGCTGGCGTTGGCCCGCACCTTGCCCGACGCGGTGCGCCCCGCCGACAAGAAGCACCGGATCGATCTGACCGACGTTCCACTTGTCACCATCGACGGTGAGGATGCGCGCGACTTTGACGATGCGGTTTATTGCGAGCCGGCCAAGGTCGGCCGTGGCAAGGGCTGGCGCCTGCTGGTCGCGATTGCCGACGTCAGCCATTACGTGGAAACCGGCAGTGCAATCGATGTTGACGCCTATGACCGGGCCACCAGCGTTTATTTCCCGCGCCGCGTGATTCCCATGCTGCCCGAAAAGCTGTCCAACGGCCTGTGCTCGCTGAACCCGAATGTCGAACGCCTGTGCATGGTGTGCGACATGCTGGTCAACGCCAAGGGCGAGGTCCACGCTTACCAGTTTTACCCGGCGGTGATGTTCAGCCACGCGCGATTTACTTACACCGAAGTGGCTGCCATCCTGGCCAACACGCGCGGTCCGGAAGCTGCCCAGCGCAGGGCGCTGGTGCCGCATTTGCTGGACCTGCATGATGTTTACCAGGCGTTGCTCAAGGAGCGCGGTGTGCGCGGCGCGGTGGACTTTGAAACCACCGAGACGCAGATCGTCTGTGACGAAGCCGGACGCATCGAAAAAATCGTGCCGCGCACGCGCAACGTCGCTCATAGGTTGATTGAGGAGTCCATGCTCGCGGCCAATGTCTGTTCGGCTGACTACATCTCTCAGAGCAAACATGTAGGCCTGTTCCGCGTGCACGAAGGCCCGACGCCCGAGAAAAAGGACATGTTGCGGAATTACCTGAAGGCGATTGGCCTGGGCATGAGCATCAGTGACGACCCGACACCGGGTGAGTTCCAGAAAATTGCCGTGGCGACCAAGGACCGGCAGGATGCGCAGCAGATCCACTCCATGCTGCTGCGCTCCATGCAGCAGGCCATCTACACGCCGATGAACAGCGGCCATTTCGGCCTGGCCTACGAGGCCTACACGCACTTCACCAGCCCGATCCGGCGTTACCCCGATCTGCTGGTGCACCGCGTGATCAAAGCGATCCTGAACAGGAGCAAATACGAGTTGCCCTTGTTGCCGACACCCGGCGAGGCCGAAGCCAAACTGTCCAAGCGCCTGGCATCGCGGGTGAAAGACCCCGATCAGAAGCCCAAGAAGGCCAGCGCCGACCAGTTGGCCTGGATGGCCGCCGGCCTGCATTGCAGTGCCAATGAAAGGCGCGCTGACGAGGCCAGCCGCGATGTGGAAGCGTGGCTCAAGTGCAAGTACATGCGCGAACATCTGGGCGAGGAGTTCGGCGGCGTGGTTACAGCTGCCACCAGCTTCGGCATTTTTGTCACGCTCGATGCAATGTATGTTGAAGGGCTGGTGCACATCACCGAGCTGGGCGGCGAGTACTTCCGCTTTGACGAGGCACGCCAGGAGTTGCGTGGTGAGCGCACGGGCATTCGTTACGCCATCGGCACCCGCGTGCGTGTGCAGGTCAGCCGGGTTGACCTCGACGGCCGCAAGATTGACTTCCGCCTGGTACGCGAAGGCGAAGAGCTGCTCAACCGCGCCATGAAGGACAAGGCCGGCGGGCGCAGCGCCGACCTGCCCGACCAGGAGCGTTCACCTGCGCGAAAAACCGGTGAGCCGCGCGGGGACGAACGCAGTGGCAGGCGGGCCGGCAAAGGTGCCGAGCAGCGTTCCAGCGCGCGTAGCGGCGGTGCGATCAAGTCGCCCATCCAGGCGCTCAAGGCGGCCGTGAAGAAGTCGGCTGCCGGCGCAGGGCGCAAGCAGAGCAAGAAGCCCAGGCGTTGACGTCGGTGGCACCCTCAAAAACCGGGACTGAAAAGACATGCTGATCCGCATCCTGTCCTTCCTGCTGGAAACCCTGTTCTTCGTGCTGATCGGGGGCGCGCTGGTGCGTGCCTGGATGAACCGCTTGCGCATCAACATGAGCGCACAGCCAGGTTACTTTGTGATGGCCGTAACCGACTGGCTGGTCAAACCCCTGCGGCGTGCCTTGCCCAAGACGCTGGCGCAATCGCGCGTGGACTGGGCCAGCCTGTTGGCGGCGCTGTTGCTGGCGCTGGTATTTGCCCTGGTCTGGGCGACCCTTTTTGGCGCCTTGCTGAACTTGACCGCGGCCATGTTGCCGGCGCTGCTGCTGGTTGCTCTCAAGATGCTGGTGCGTGTGGCGCTGCAATTGGCTTTTGTCGTGGTGCTGGTGTACGCCATTATTTCCTGGCTGCAGCCGGGTTCGCCCATGTACGGCCTGTTGGGCCGGCTGGCCGAGCCCTTGCTGGCGCCGCTGCGCCGCGTGATCCCGGCGGTCGGCGGGGTGGACCTGTCAGCGCTGGTGTTGCTGCTTTTGCTGCAGATCGGCCTGATGGTTCTGGGTTAGTGTCCTGCCCCCGCAAATAAGGCGATATGAAATCGTCCAGTCAGCCGGCATGCGGCGTTGCTCGTCGTTGCCATAGCTACGGCTATGTCCTCGCGCCTTGCCTGACGACTGACTGGACAATTTCATTTCATCACCTTATTTACGGGACAGGACACTAGCAGGGAAGCGGTCAATGCCTGTCCCGGGTGGCTGGCCGGCCAGTCGTCGGCCAGCTGGCCATGCTGGAAAACGGCGCTGCACGCAGCGTCAAAGGCGCTATGGCCGCCGGCCAGCAGTGCACCGATCATGCCCGCCAGCACATCGCCGGTGCCCGCCGTGGCCAGGCGCGCATTGCCGGTGGGGTTGATGGCTGAAACTTCGCCGGGGGCGGCGATCACCGTGCCCGAGCCCTTGAGCACCACCACACAACCGAATGTCTCAGCCAGTTGTTGCGCGGCCGCCAGGCGGTCGGCCTGCACACTGGCCACACTGCTGCCCAGCAGGCGCGCGGCTTCCAGCGGGTGCGGCGTCAGCACCGTTCGGTAAGTCCGGCCCTGACGCGCCTGGAGTAAGGTTTGCAACTGCGTGTCACGGGCGATAGCATTGAGCGCGTCGGCGTCCAGCACGGCGGATGGGGCGCCCGAGAGCAGCCGGGGCAGAACGCCTGCTACCGCCTCGCCGCCGCCACAGCCGCAAACGATTACCTGGGTTTTCAGGTCCAGCGCGGCCGGGCTGCGAAACATCAACTCGGGCTGCTGCGGATCCACCGTGATGGCGGCCTGGCCGAGCAGGGCCACGAACACCCGGCCGGCGCCCGTATGCAGGGCGGCACGCCCGGCCAGCAGGGCTGCGCCGCTCATGTGCGTTGCGCCGTCCGTGCCGGATTGCCCGCCGACGACGGCAACATCTCCAAAGCGGCCTTTGTGGCTGGTGTGTGCTGCCGAGGCCCGGCCATGGTTGCCGGCGCGGTCCTGGCCAAGCAACCATGCATCGGGCGACATAGCGGGCGCGGATGCGACGCCAAGCGTGTCCCACCAGACTTGTTCGGCCAGGTCGCGACCGGCGGCGGTGAACAGGCCTGGCTTCAGCGTCAGGAATGTCAAGGTAAATCGGCTTCCAGCCCTTTGCAGACGGGTGCTGATAGCTATCGATTCAGGAGCGAGGTCTGCTCCCGTACCGGCGTCCAGTCCGCTCGGAATGTCCAGCGCCAGAACGGGTTGGCTGGTGGTCCGCAGCAAAGCCAGCCACTGGCCGAGCACATCAGCCTGACCTGCGGCGTGGGCCGGGCGGGGTACAGCGCCTATGCCGAGCAGGGCGTCTATCGCGAAGTCAAAATCGGGAGGCGGTGCTTTGGCAAAGGGAACGCCGGCTGCACGCGCCCGCACCAGCGAGGCCAGCGCATCGGCCGGTACTTTGGCCTCGTTTCGCGCACCCAGCCAGGTCACGGTCACGGTTTTCCCCCACTGGTGCAGATGCATGGCCGCTTCGAGGCCGTCGCCACCGTTATTCCCCGGCCCGCAGGCGATCCAAATGTGCTGCGCGTGCGGTGCCAGCGCCAGGCTCAGGCGGGCACTTGCCAGCCCGGCGCGCTGCATCAGCGTGTGTGGTGCAAGCCCGGTCGCCGCCTGCTGCTCCAGCAGGCGCGTCACCGCCAAGCCATGGAGCGGCAGGCTGAGGGCGCTGGAGACGGTTTGCATGGGCTGATTGTGGGCGCTTCAGGTGTTTAAACGCTTGATGCCTTGAGCCGGCTCAGGTCCAGCCCTTCCATGGCTATCTCCGGCGTTTTGCCGGCCACCAGATCAGCCACGGCCCGCGCGCTGCCGCAGCTGAGCGCCCAGCCGCTGGAACCATGGCCGAGGTTGAGCCACAGGCCAGGCAGGCCGCTGGCGCCGAGTATGGGCGGGCCGTCCGCCAGCATGGGCCGGGCGCCTTTCCATTCCTGCACGTGGGCGGCCGGGTTGGATGTGTGAGCGGCTCCTGGAAACCAGTCCTGCAGCACCTTGTACAGCGTCTGGAGGGATGCGGCGCGCTTTTTGTCCGGCGCACCGCCGATCTCGGCGCTGCCGGCCACACGCACGCGGTTGCCCATGCGCGAAATGGCGACCTTGTAGCGCTCGTCCATCAGCGCACTGCGCGGCGCATTCAGCGGCTCGCGGATGGGGGCGCTCACGGAGTAGCCATACACCGCCACCATCGGAATTTTGATGCCCAGGGGCCTGAGCAACGATGCCGAGGCCAGCCCGGCGCACAGGACCACAGCATCGAAGCTCCGCGGTGTGGTTTCGCCTGCTATTAAAAATGTAGCCGGTTGTGCCCGGTCCATATGGGCCAAGGGTGTATTGAACTCGAATTTCACGCCCAGACGCTGGGCTTCGGCCTTGAGCAGCAGCGCGAACTGGCGGCAATTGGCCACTTCGTCGTCAGGCAGGTGGATGGCGCCCAGAAGGGCGGTGTCCGGATTCAGGGCGGGTTCTATCCGGCGCGCCTCGTCCGAGCCGATTTGACGGAAAGCCACGCCAGCCTCACGCAGCACCTGCAGACCGGGTTCGATCAGCTGGGCATCCTGCTCGGCGCGCAGCAGCACCATGTAACCCGGACTGCGGTCGTACTCCAGCTCCTGGTCGGCGGTGAGTTGGTGGAGGCGGGCACGGCTGTAAAAAGCCAGGCGCTGCATGCGGGACCGGTTGGCCAGGTAGGTTTCCAGCTTGCAGGCGCGCCACCACTTCCACATCCAGGCCAGCTCGTTGCCGGACAGGGGCAGGCTGAGCCTGACCGGTGCGTGGCGGCTCAGCAAATGGCTGAACACCTTGCCCGGCATACCCGGCGCAGCCCAGGGCGTGACATAACCGGGAGCCACCACCCCGGCATTGGCAAAACTGCTTTCTTCGGCGGCTGCGCCGCGGCGCTCGAACACTGTGACCTCGTGGCCGTCCTGGGCAAGCTCCCAGGCGGTGGTGATGCCGATGATGCCGGCGCCGATAACCGCAACTCTCATGGGGTGACCCGCCATGGGCCAGGGAGAGAAGCGAAGAAGGGGTAAATCATGGGTGGATGGTCAGTTTGGTCTGCAGCCCTTGCCGGACAGGCGCGGGCAGCTATCATTTTTATATCGGACGTAAAGCTGCCAAGGTGATGCGAATGCTGCCTGCCAGGGTACGACGGTCTCCGGCAGGGGGCGGCAGACTGGCAGGGATGTTATACTCTGTGGGTTGTGCGAAAGGCAATTCGGCCACCGCGCAATAAATCGCAAATCAGCCATTCAAGGTGTTGCCCGCGAAACTTTTTCAAGGTTTGCAGGCGATAAGCGCTGATTTTAGACACAACCTTTGGAGTTATTTATGTCAATTAGCATGCGTGAAATGCTGGAAGCCGGCGTCCATTTCGGTCACCAAACCCGCTTCTGGAATCCCAAGATGGCCCCGTATATCTTCGGCCATCGCAACCGTATCCACATCATCAACCTCGAAAAATCGCTGCCGATGTTCGAGGACGCGATGAAGTTCGCCAAGCAGCTTTCCGCCAACCGCGGCACCATCCTGATGGTGGGCACCAAGCGCCAGGCCCGCGAACTGGTCGCCACCGAAGCGCGCCGCGCCGGTGTGCCCTTTGTTGACCAGCGCTGGCTGGGCGGCATGCTGACCAACTTCAAGACGGTCAAAACCTCGATCAAGCGCCTCAAGGAAATGAAGGCCCAGCAGGAAGTCGGCCTCGACACCCTGAGCAAGAAAGAGCAGCTCACGTTCAAGCGCGAAATGGAAAAGCTGGAAAAAGACATCGGCGGCATCCAGGACATGAATGCCCTGCCTGACGCAATTTTTGTGATCGACGTGGGTTTCCACAAGATCGCCATCCTCGAAGCCAAGAAGCTGGGCATCCCGCTGATCGGTGTGGTTGACTCCAACCATTCACCCATCGGCATTGACTATGTCATTCCCGGCAACGACGACTCGTCCAAGGCTGTGGCGCTGTACGCCCGCGGCATTGCTGACGCGATCATCGAAGGCCGTGCCAATGCGGTCAACGACGTTGTGAAGATGGTCTCGGCCGAGAGCGGCGACGAATTCGTCGAAGTGGAAAACGCTGCAGCCTGATCGTTGCGGCCCTGCGCCTGACGCGAAAAAGGGGCTCGCGTAGCCCCTTTTTCACAGCCTTTCTCAAAGGCACACCCTATTTACTTGAAGTCAACACGACACACGGAGAATTGAAGATGGCAATCACAGCAAGCATGGTCGCAGAGTTGCGCGCAAAAACCGACGCACCGATGATGGAGTGCAAGAAGGCCCTGACCGAGGCTGAAGGCAACTTTGAAAAGGCTGAAGAAATCCTGCGCGTCAAGCTCGGCAACAAGGCCGGCAAGGCCGCTTCCCGCATCACCGCAGAAGGTGTGATCGCCTTCCACAGCGAAGGTCCCGTGGGCGCGCTGGTCGAGATCAACTGCGAAACCGACTTCGTTACCAAGAACGACAGCTTCCTGGCTTTCACCGACGCGGTGGTCAAGGGCATCGTCAAGAACAACCCTGCCGATGTGGCCGCGATCGGCGCCATGCCTTTGAGCCTGGACGGTTTTGGCCCGACAGTGGAAGACGTGCGCAAGGGCCTGATCGGCAAGATCGGTGAAAACATGAGCGTGCGCCGCTTCAAGCGCTTTGAGGGCGGCAAGCTGGCTTCCTACCTGCACGGCACGCGTATCGGCGTGGTGGTGGAGTACGAAGGCGACGAAGTGCCCGCCAAGGACGTTGCCATGCATGTGGCCGCCATGAAGCCAGTGTCGCTGTCGAGCGACCAGGTGCCAGCCGAACTGGTTGCCAAGGAGCGTTCGGTGGCTGCCGCCAAGGCCGCTGAAGACGCCGCAGTGGCCACCGCTGCAGGCAAGCCGGTGCAGTCGCCCGAAATTGTTGCCAAACGTATTGACGGTGGTGTGCAGAAGTACCTCAAGGAGGTGTCTCTGTTCAACCAGCCTTTCGTCAAGAATGACAAGCAGACCGTCGAGCAGATGCTCAAGGAAAAAGGCACGTCTGTGAAGGCTTTCACGCTGTATGTTGTTGGCGAAGGCATCGAGAAAAAGGTCGACGATTTCGCTGCTGAAGTCGCTGCCCAGGTGGCTGCCGCCAAAGCTGCCTGATTGCACCTGCTGACCCGAAAGGCCGCTAAACTTACGCCGATAAAAACGACAGGAACTCCCCTCATGCCAGCCTACAAGCGAATCTTGTTGAAACTTTCAGGTGAAGCCTTAATGGGAGACGATGCCTTCGGCATCAACCGTGCGACGATTGTGCGCATGGTTGAAGAAATCGCCGAAATCACCCGCATGGGCGTGGAAGTGGCTGTCGTGATTGGCGGCGGCAATATTTTTCGCGGCGTAGCTGGCGGTTCAGTCGGCATGGACCGCGCAACGGCAGACTACATGGGCATGCTCGCCACAGTGATGAACGCGCTGGCACTTGGTGACACCATGGACAAGGCGGGCCTGACACCGCGTGTCATGTCGGCCATCGGCATCGAACGCGTTGTTGAGCCCTATGTCCGTCCCAAGGCCCTGCAGTACCTCGAAGAGGGCAAGGTGGTCATATTTGCCGCGGGCACCGGCAATCCTTTTTTCACGACCGACACCGCGGCCGCCCTGCGCGGTGCGGAGATCGGTGCCGAGATCGTGCTCAAGGCCACCAAGGTTGACGGCGTGTACAGCGCTGATCCGAAGAAAGACCCCGCGGCCACGCGCTACACCAACATCACCTTCGACGAAGCCATGGGCAAAAACCTCGAAGTGATGGATGCCACGGCGTTCGCGCTGTGCCGCGACCAGAAGTTGCCGATCAAGATTTTCAGCATTTTCAAGCACGGCGCGCTCAAGCGCGTGGTGCAGGGCGAAGACGAGGGAACCCTGGTTCACGTCTGAAGCCTGCCGACGTGCATGCCATCCCCCAGATTTTGCAGAACAAGAATCCTCCGGAGATTTCAATCATGAGCATTCCCGATATCAAGAGCCAGGCCGAGCAGAAAATGCAGCAATCGGTGGAGTCCTTCAAGCATGCGTTGACGAAAATCCGTACCGGCCGTGCCAACCCCGGCCTGCTGGACACCGTGCAGGTGGACTACTACGGCGCCATGGTGCCGATCAGCCAGGTGGCCAATGTGTCGCTGCTCGATGCGCGCACTATCAGTGTGGCGCCGTGGGAAAAAGGCATGGGCGCCAAGATCGAAAAAGCCATTCGCGATTCCGACCTCGGCCTCAACCCCGCGTCCCAGGGTGACCTGATCCGCGTGCCCATGCCGGCCATGACCGAAGAGCGCCGCAAGGAACTGACCAAGGTGGTCCGCTCCGAGGGCGAGCACGCCAAGGTTGCCATTCGCAATCTGCGCCGTGATGCCAATGACAGCGTCAAGAAACTGGTCAAGGACAAGCTGGCCTCTGAAGACGATGAGCGCCGTGCCCATGACGAAGTGCAGAAGTTTACCGATCGTTTCATTGCAGAAGTCGACAAGCTGGTCGCGGGCAAGGAACAAGACATCATGGCGGTTTAGATTGCCCCCACGGTTGCTCACTGCGTGTAGCTCCCTGCCCCCCGAGGGGGCCGCTGCGCCTGCGGCCCGGCTAAGCCGGTTCCGCGGCCCCTGCTTGAAAGGGCAGTTGACCCCATGCTCATTCACTGCATGTAGGCTCTCTGCCCCCGAGAGGGCCGCTGCGCCTGCCGCCCGGCTGAGCTGGTTCCGCGGCCCCTGCTTGAAAAAAAGCAGGTTCGCTCGCTCGGGGCAGTGACTGACTGCCGACATGGCTAAATCAAGTTCCACCGCTGTTCCGCACCATGTTGCCATCGTGATGGACGGCAATGGCCGCTGGGCGACACGGCGTTTCCTGCCACGCATCGCCGGCCACAAGCAGGGCGTGGGTGCGCTGAATCGCTGCGTGCAGGCCTGCATGGCGCGCGGTATTCGCGTGCTGACTGTGTTCGCCTTTTCATCTGAAAACTGGAACCGGCCTCCGGAAGAAGTCTCCGGGCTCATGGAGCTGCTGGGACTGTCGCTGGCGCGCGAAGTGCCTTCGCTCAAGGCCAATGGCGTGCAACTGCATTTTGTCGGTGACAGGCAGCGCCTGTCCGACAAATTCAAGGCCGGGTTGGATCAGGCCGAGCAGGCCACCGCAGACAACCAGCGCCTGATCCTCAATGTGTGTTTCAACTACGGCGGCCGCTGGGACATCGCGCAGGCGGCACGCAAGCTCGCTGACGAAGGACGAGAAATCACCGAAATGGCGCTGGACCGTGCGTTGGCGCTGGCCCATGTGCCGGACCCGGACCTCGTGATCCGCACCGGCGGTGAGCTGCGCATCAGCAACTTTTTGCTCTGGCAGGCTGCTTACTCCGAGCTGCATTTCTCCGACAAGCTCTGGCCTGATTTCGACGACTCGGCCCTCGATGAAGCGATCGCGGCTTACCGCAGCCGCGAGAGACGCTTTGGGCAGACGTCCGCGCAAGTTGTTCCGGACCCGCGGGATCCTGCCATGAAAGCTGCCTGATGCTCAAGCAACGCGTCATCACTGCGCTTGTCATGCTGGCCATTCTGCTGCCGGCGCTGTTTTACCGGACCCCGGTGCCGTTTGCCTTGGTGGCCCTGGTGCTGATTGCGGCCGGTGCGTGGGAGTGGGCGCGTCTCAATGGCTATGGTCAGGTCAGCGCGTTGCTGGCCGGTTTTGCCTGTGTGGTGTTGTGTGGCATGTCCTGGGATCTGGGCCTGCTCGATCAGACTTTGTCTTTGCTGTGGCGCCTGGCCGGTGCTGCCTGGGTGCTGGTGGGGACCTGGCTGCTGCGCGGTGGGGTGGCGGGCTGGTCGCGCATCCCGCGGGCCATACGTCTGGTCGGCGGCATACTGGCGCTTTGGCTCGCGTGGCTGGCTGTGGCGCAGGCGCGTTTCATGGGTATCGAGTTCCTGCTGTCGGTACTCTTGCTGGTCTGGGTTGCAGACATCGGGGCTTATTTCGCCGGCAAGGCGCTGGGTGGACGCTTCAGCAAAAGCAAACTGGCCCCGGCGATCAGCCCCGGCAAAAGCTGGGAAGGTGTCTGGGGCGGCGTGGCAGGTGTCCTGGTGCTGTGTATCGCCTGGCTGCTGCTGGACGCGACCGGTGAAAGTTTGTACGCGCGGCTGGCTGCGCAGCACGGCCTGGCGCTGACATTGCTATCCATGGTTTTCCTGGCCGTCCTCAGCGTGGTTGGCGACCTCGTCGAATCGCTGATCAAGCGCAGCGCGGGTGCCAAGGACTCTAGCGGCCTGCTGCCCGGCCATGGTGGCGTGCTGGATCGCGTCGATGCGCTCATGCCAGTGCTGCCGCTGGTCATGATGCTGCTGACGGTCTAGTCGAAATCTGCATGACATCCATGAAACAACGCGTCACGGTGCTGGGCTCGACCGGCTCGGTTGGGGTCAATACGCTGGATGTGATCGCCGGCCATCCGGACCGCTTTGAGGTTTTTGCTCTCAGCGCGGCCACACAGACCGATCTGATGCTGGCGCAATGCATTCGCTTCAAGCCACGTTACGCCGTCATGGCCAGTGTGCCGCACGCTCATGTTCTGGCCCGGAATTTGAGAGAAAATCGCCTTCGAACCGAGGTGCTGCTTGCGCCAGATGCTCTCGAAATGATAGCTTCGCACGAAGGCGTGGACACCGTGATGGCCGCCATCGTGGGTGCGGCCGGGCTGGCGCCCTGTATGGCCGCGGCGCGCGCCGGCAAGCGCTTGCTGCTGGCCAACAAGGAGGCGTTGGTGGTGGGCGGCGAAGTGTTCATGCAGGCCGTGCGCGAGGGTGGGGCGCAGTTGTTGCCCATCGACAGCGAGCATTCTGCGATTTTCCAGTCCCTGCCGGAAGACCCGGCGGTCTGGGCCGAACGCATCGACAAAATTATCCTGACCGCTTCGGGTGGGCCTTTTCGCACCCGCGCACCAGCGACCCTGCGCGGTGTCACGCCTGACGAAGCCTGTGCCCACCCCAACTGGGTCATGGGCCGGAAGATCTCGGTGGACTCGGCCACCATGATGAACAAGGCGCTCGAAGTGATTGAGGCCCGCTACCTGTTCGGCCTGGCGCCGGCTCAGATCGAGGTGGTGATTCACCCGCAAAGCATCATCCATTCGATGGTTCAGTACCGCGACACCTCGGTGGTGGCGCAGCTGGGCACGCCCGACATGCGGGTTCCGATTGCCTACGGCTTGGCGTGGCCGGGACGGATTACCTCGGGTGCGCAGGCGCTCGACTTCCGGGCGCTGGCCACCATGACTTTTGCGGTGCCCGATGACGAACATTTCCCCGGGCTGCCGCTGGCATGGGAGGTGCTGAATGCTCCGATCGGCACCACCGCGGTGCTTAACGCCGCCAATGAAGTTGCGGTGGCAGCTTTCCTTGAAAAACGCATTCGTTTCGATCAGATTCACGCGGTGAACCGTGGAACTCTGGATTCCGTGAACGTCTCTGAAATCCGTGGGATAGGGGACTTGCTGGCGCTGGACGACCAATCGCGTGCCGCCGCCACCAAAATCGCCGGGAATCTGGCGACTTGACAGGAGTTTTGCCATGTTGACCTTGGTCGCCTTTGTTGTTGCCTTAGGAATTCTGATCGCCGTCCACGAGTATGGCCACTATCGCGTGGCTGTGGCCTGCGGCATCAAGGTCCTGAAGTTTTCCGTGGGCTTTGGCAAGCCAATCTACACCTGGCGGCTCAAGAATCGGCCCACCGAGTTTTCCATCGGCATGCTGCCGTTGGGAGGCTACGTCAAGATGCTTGACGAACGGGAAGGCCCGGTTGATCCCGCAGAGCGGCACCTGGCCTTCAACACGCAACCTTTGCGTTCGCGCGCCGCGGTGGTTGCCGCGGGCCCGGCCGCCAACCTGCTGCTGGCCATTGTCCTGTATGCCGTTGTCAACTGGAGCGGCTTGCAGGAGCCCCAAGCCATCCTGGCCAGTCCGGTGGCGGGTTCGATCGCGGAGCGTGCGGGCTTGCGGGGTGGCGAACGGGTGCAGCAGGCGGCTTTCGGGGACGAAGAGCTGCAGGATGTCCGTTCCTTTGAAGACCTGCGCTGGCGTTTGACGCAGGGCGCGCTCAGCGGCCGCGATGTGCAAATGCTGGTCAGTCCGGCTGGTGATCAGGCATCGGGAAACGACACCAACCCTGTACCAACGCGCAGTGTCGTGCTGCCGCTGAGCCAGCTTCGTGCCGCAGATGCAGATGCGCAGCTGTTTCGCAAGATCGGCATCGTCGGGCCGTGGACACAAGCGGTAATCGGCGAACTGATGCCGGGCGGTGCGGCGGAAAAAGCGGGTTTGCGCAGCGGCGATGTGGTGCTTCGTGTTGGCGACCGCGTTGTGGTCGATGGGCAGCAACTTCGTGAAACCATTCGGGCCGCGGCCTCCAGCGCCCAGGGCCCCACCCAGACCTGGCACATCCTGAGGGCAGGGCAGGCGCTGTCCCTGCCGGTCACCCCTGAGGTCCGGCAGGAAGGCAGCCAGTCCATTGGGCGGATCAGCGCTTATGTGGGTGCGCCGCCGGCGATGGTCACAGTGCGTTATGGGGCTATCGACGGTTTGTGGAACGGGGCAGTTCGCACCTGGCAGGTATCGGTGCTGACGCTGAAGATGATGGGCAAGATGCTGATCGGCGAGGCATCGCTGAAAAACCTCAGCGGGCCTCTGACCATTGCCGATTATGCGGGCAAATCTGCGTCCATCGGGTGGACGGCGTACCTGCTCTTTTTGGCTTTGATCAGCGTCAGTCTGGGCGTGCTCAATTTACTGCCTCTGCCGGTTCTGGATGGGGGACACCTGATGTATTATCTTTGGGAGGCGATCACCGGCAAAGGCGTGTCTGACGCCTGGATGGACCGTCTTCAGCGCGGGGGCGTTGCGATCCTGCTGGGCATGATGTCGGTTGCCCTGTTTAACGATGTCTCCCGGCTTTTGGGTTAATTCCGTACTTTCATGCAAAAACAAAACAAACGATTCAAAGTCCGCAGCGTTTCCGCGATTGTGGCCAGTTTTCTCATCGCGCATGCGGCTTGGGCAGTGGATCCTTTTACCGTGCGCGATATCCGGGTCGAAGGCTTGCAGCGCGTGGAGCCGGGAACCATTTTTGCTTCCTTGCCCTTTCGTGTCGGCGAAACCTATACCGATGACAAGGGCGCGGGTGCAATCCGCGCCCTGTTCGGGCTGGGCCTGTTCAAGGATGTCCGGCTCGAAGTCAGCGGGGATGTGCTGGTGGTGATTGTCGAGGAGCGCCCCACGGTGGCCGACGTGGACTTTGTCGGCGCCAAGGAGTTTGACAAAGACGTACTCAAGAAAGCCCTGCGCGAGATTGGCCTGGCCGATGGCCGTCCCTTCGACAAGGCTCTGGCCGACCGGGCCGAGCAGGAACTCAAGCGCCAGTACATCAACCGAAGCCTGTACGGCGCTGAGGTGCTGACCACGGTGACACCAATCGAACGCAACCGGGTCAATGTGACTTTCAGCGTCACCGAAGGCGATGTCGCCAAGATCAAGGAAATCCACATCGTCGGGAACAAGGTGTTCAGCGAATCCACATTGCGTGGCCTGTTCGACCTGGATACCGGCGGCTGGCTGAGCTGGTACACCAAGTCCGACCGCTATTCACGTGCCAAGCTCAACGCCGACATTGAAACCCTGCGGTCTTACTACCTCACGCGCGGCTACCTGGAGTTCAAGGTCGATTCCACGCAGGTGGCAATCTCCCCGAACAAGCAGGATATTTCGGTGACCATCAACGTTACCGAAGGTGAGCGTTTCACCGTGTCCGGGGTCAAGCTTGAAGGCAACTTCCTGGACCGGGATGAGGAATTCAAGTCACTGGTAACCATCAAACCCGGCGAAGCCTACAACGCGGACCAGGTGGCCCAGACCGTCAAGGCCTTCACGGAGTATTACGGCAGTTTCGGCTTTGCCTTCGCGAAGGTCGAGGCGCGTCCTGAATTTGACCGGGCCAACAACCGCGTAGCCTTTGTGCTGCAGGGTGATCCCTCGCGCCGGGCTTATGTGCGCCGCATCAACGTCAGTGGCAACAACCGCACGCGCGACGAAGTGGTTCGCCGGGAATTCAGGCAGTTTGAAGCCTCCTGGTACGACGGCGACAAAATTCGCCTCTCGCGTGACCGGGTGGACCGTCTGGGTTACTTCACCGAGGTCAACATCGACACGCAGGACGTGCCGGGCACACCTGACCAGGTGGACCTGAACCTGGCTGTAGTGGAAAAACCCACCGGCAATCTGCAACTCGGTGCCGGTTTTTCCAGTGCTGACAGGCTGTCGCTTATCTTTGGTTTCAAGCAGGAAAATGCGTTCGGTACCGGCAACTACATGGGGTTGGAAGTCAACACCGGAAAATACAACCGCCAGCTGGTGCTGAGCACCGTTGACCCTTACTTCACGGCTGACGGCATTTCGCGTACTTTCGACCTTTACACCCGGACCTCGCGTCCTTACAGCGGCCAGCTTGGTGTGGTGAACACCGATTACGCAATCAAAACCACTGGCGGCAGTGTGCGTTTCGGTGTGCCTTTTAGTGAGGTGGACACGGTTTATTTTGGTGCCGGGCTGGAACAGATTGATATTTCCGGAACCAACCTTCCGGTGGTTTACCAGGACTACATCCGCTCTTTTGGTGCCAAGAGCAATTCGGTCCCGCTGACCATTGGCTGGACGCGGGATGATCGGGACAGCGCCCTGGTGCCCACCAAAGGACGATTCCAGCGTGTTTATGGCGATTGGGGCGTTGCGGGGGATGCCAGGTTTCTGCGCGCCAACTATCAGTTCCAGCAATATGTTCCGCTGAACAAGCAATTCACGATTGCCTTGAACAGTGAGTTCGGCTGGGGCAAGGGCCTCAACGGACAACCTTTCCCGGTGTTCAAGAATTCCTATTCCGGTGGCCTGGGATCAGTGCGGGGCTATCAGGCAGGCACCCTGGGTCCCCGCGACAGCCAGGACAATTCCATCGGCGGACCGAAAAAGATCACGCTGAATGCCGAGGTACTGATGCCTTTCCCCGGCGCCGGCAACGACAGAACCTTGCGGCTCTTCGGTTTTGTAGATGCGGGCAATGTGTTCGGCGAGAAGGAAAAATACGATCTCGGCGAGCTGCGTACGTCGGCAGGTTTCGGTGTCAGCTGGATTTCCCCTCTTGGACCCTTGCGGTTGGCGTTTGCCCATCCGATGAACAAGAAGCCAACAGATAGAATCCAGAGATTGCAATTCCAAATTGGTACATCCTTCTAATGAAGTATTTTTCATACAAGTTTTTTCTGGCGGCCGTGATGACACTGGCCGCGTTTGCGGCGAGTGCTCAGGAATTCAAGGTCGGCGTCGTCATCATTGACCGCATCTTCCGCGAAGCCAACAGCGCCAAAGCCGCCCAGGCCAAACTGGAGCAGGAGTTCGGCAAGCGTGACAAAGAGATCACCGAACTCGGAACCCAGCTCAAAGCGGCGGCGGACAAGTTCGAGCGCGAAGCACCGACCCTGGCGGAGAGCCAGCGTATCGCGCGCCAGAAGCAACTGGTGGAGCAGGACAGGGAATTCCAGCGCAAGCGCCGGGAGCACCTTGAAGACCTCAATTCGCGCAAGAACGAAGAACTGCAGCAGCTCATCGAGCGCGCCAACAAGGTTGTCAAAGCGGTGGCCGAGACTGAAAAATACGACCTGATCCTGGAGGGTGCGGTCTACGTCAGCCCCAAACACGACATCACCGACAAGGTTATCAAGGCGCTCAACGCCAGCAAATAAGCATTCAGGGACAAGCCAGGTGTGACACTCAGACTCGGGGACATTGTTGCATCGCTGGCTGGCGAGTTTGACGCCCGGCTGGTGGGAGACCCGGATGTCCTGGTTGAACGGCTTGCCCCGCTCGAATCTGCCGGAGCTGCCGAGCTTACTTTTCTCAGTCATCCCAAGTACCAGGGCAAGCTCGGCCAGTCCGCCGCGGCCTGCGTGGTGGTGGGACCGGCTGCTGCAGAGCTCGCCATGCGGCGCGGCGCCTGCATCATTGTTCCTGACCCCTATCTGTACTTCGCACGCATTACCCAGCTCTGGAAGCAGCGCCATCAACCGTCTCACACGGCCGGTGCGCATCCGAGTGCCCTCATTGACCCGCTGGCGCAGCTGGCTCCCGATGTAACGATTGGCGCCTTTGCCTGCGTGGGCGCCCGTGCGGTGCTGGGCCCTGGCGTCCGTGTGGGCGCGCATGGCGTGATTGGCAGCGACGTCCGCATCGGTGCCGGTACCCATCTGTCGGCCCGCGTGACCGTGGCAGACGGGTGTTCCCTCGGGGAGCGCTGCATCGTGCATCCGGGCGCCGTGATCGGTGCCGATGGCTTTGGCTTCGCCCCGCACGACGGCCGCTGGGAGAAAATCGAACAGCTGGGGGCTGTGCGCATCGGCAACGACGTGGAGATTGGCGCCAACACCTGCATTGACCGGGGTGCGCTGCAGGACACGGTGATCGAAGACGGAGTCAAGCTCGACAACCTGGTGCAGATCGGCCACAACGTGCGGATAGGACGACATTCGGCCCTTGCAGGCTGTGCGGGAGTGGCCGGCAGTGCCACCATTGGTGCCCATTGCACTGTGGGTGGCGGCGCTGTGGTGCTGGGGCATTTGAGCCTTGCCGATCATGTGCATGTTTCGGCTGCTTCGGTGGTAACGCGGTCGATTCACAAGCCGGGGCATTACACCGGCCTGTTTCCCATCGACGACAATGCGCAGTGGGAAAAAAATGCAGCCACGCTCAAGCAGCTTCACGCCTTGCGTGAGCGCCTCAAGGCGCTGGAGCAAACGACTGACAAAGCCTCTGGAAAGACCGAAGAAAAATCATGATGGACATTCACCAAATTCTCAAGCAGCTCCCGCACCGTTTCCCCTTTCTGCTGGTGGATCGGGTGCTTGAACTCGACAAGGGCAAACGCATCAAGGCCCTGAAAAATGTCACGATCAACGAGCCCTTTTTCACCGGGCATTTTCCGCACCGGCCGGTGATGCCGGGCGTGCTGATGCTTGAAGCCATGGCCCAGGTAGCCGCTTTGCTGGCTTTCGACATGCAGGGTGTGACGCCCGATGACAAGACCGTGTATTACTTTGCGGGTATCGATGGCGCGCGTTTCAAGCGGCCGGTGGAGCCGGGCGACCAGCTGATCATGGAACTGACGCTGGACCGGCTGAAGGCCGGCGTGTTCAAGTTCAAGGGTACGGCGCATGTCGAGGGAAACATGGTCTGCGAAGCCGAACTCATGTGCACCATGCGCACCATCGCCTGATCCGTGTCAGCGAGCAAAGAGTTTTCCGTGGCAGGCATTCATCCCACAGCGCTGGTTGACCCCCAGGCCCAGCTCGACAGCAGCGTCAGCGTTGGCCCGTACACGGTGATCGGCCCGCATGTCAAGGTTGCGGCCGGTACGACGATTGGCGCGCACTGCGTTATCGAAGGCCACACGACGATAGGTCGCGACAACCGCATTTTCCAGTTCAATTCGCTGGGCGCGATTCCGCAGGACAAGAAGTACGCCGGCGAGCCTGGCGAGCTGGTGATCGGCGACCGCAACACCATCCGCGAGTTCTGCACTTTCAATATCGGCACGCCTGGCGGCGGCGGGGTGACCAGGCTGGGCAACGACAACTGGATGATGGCCTACGTGCACCTGGCGCACGACTGTGACATCGGCAACAACACCACCTTTGCCAATAACTCGCAACTGGCCGGCCATGTGGCCGTCGGCGACTGGGTGATTCTTGGCGGCTTTACCGTGGTCCACCAGTTTGTGCGGATCGGCGCGCACAGCATGACGGCCATGTGTTCGCTGCTGTTTGCCGACTTGCCACCTTTCGTGATGTGCCAGGGCCAGCCCGCCGAGGCGCGCTCGATGAATTTTGAAGGCCTGCGCCGGCGCGGGTTTTCGCCTGAGCGCATCACGGCGGTGAAGGCCATGCACAAAGCCCTATACCGCGAGGACCTGCCTCTGGATACGGCTCGGGCGCAGATTGCAGGTTTGAGCGAAAAGTACCCCGAGTCAGCTCCGGATGTGCAGATGATGCTCTCATTTTTGCAGCAAACCGCACCGCAGCGCGGCATCGTCCGGTAGGCGTCGATGTCCCTGGCGCCAACCCCTCTGCCCAGCCGTCCAGAGGCGGGTGGGTCCACCGCGCAGCAGGCGCCCAGCATGGCGATGGTGGCCGGCGAAACTTCCGGAGACCTGCTCGCTAGCCTGCTGCTTGACGGTTTTCGCGCGCGCTGGCCGGGTCTGCGGGCCGGCGGCATAGGCGGGCCCCAGATGGCGAGCCGGGGTTTTGAAGCCTGGTGGCCCAGCGAAAAACTGGCGGTGCGCGGTTATGTCGAGGTGCTGCGGCACTACCGGGAAATTGTCGGCATACGCAGGCAATTGAAGGAAAAACTGCTGCAGCAGCGGCCCGACATTTTTATAGGCGTTGATGCGCCCGACTTCAATCTTGACCTGGAGGCTGACCTCAAGGCCGCCGGCATACGCACGGTGCACTTCATCAGCCCCTCGGTCTGGGCCTGGCGCGCGGACCGGGTCGAAAAAATTCGCCGCAGTGTTGACCACGTGTTGTGTATCTTTCCTTTCGAGCCGGCCCTGCTGGCGCAGCACGGCATTGCCGCCACCTATGTGGGCCACCCGCTGGCCAGCATGATCCCGATGCAGGCCGACCGCGCGGAAGCCCGCAGACAGCTGGGTTTGCACGTGGACGACCTGGTGCTGGCCGTGTTGCCGGGCAGCCGGCGCTCCGAGATCCAGTACCTGGCGGAACGGTTCTTTCAGGCTGTAGCCCTTGTCCGGCGGGTGCATCCAGCTATCAAAATAATAGTTCCCGCCGTGTCCACCCTGCGCGAACTTATCGGCCAGGCGGCGAGGGCGGCCGGCATGCGGGATGATGTGCAGATCGTTACCGGGCAGTCCCATGCCGTGCTGGCGGCCTGCGATGTCACACTGATCGCCAGCGGCACGGCGACGCTGGAGGCGGCGCTGTTCAAGCGGCCCATGGTGATCGCCTACAACATGAATTGGCTGTCCTGGCAAATCATGCGCCGCAAAAAGCTGCAACCCTGGGTGGGCCTACCCAACATTCTGTGCCGCGATTTTGTGGTGCCCGAGCTGCTGCAGGACGCGGCCACGCCAAAAGCGCTGGCCGATGCCGTTTTGCAGTGGATCGATGCGAAAATCTCCGCATCCGAAAAAATTGCCGCCGTCGAACAACGCTTCACGCAGTTGCACCACGAATTGCAACGCGATACCGCCCAACTAGCCACCGATGCGATCCAGAACATTCTTGAAAGCTGAGCAGGTCACCTTGTCCTGGGACACGCCGGGCCTGTGGGCCGGCGTGGACGAAGCTGGCCGCGGGCCGCTGGCCGGCCCCGTGGTGGCGGCCGCGGTGATTCTGGACGACCTCCAACCCATCAAGGGCCTGGCGGATTCCAAGGTGCTGACAGCGCTGCGCCGGGAAAAACTTTACGACGAAATCCTCGCCAAGGCCCTGTGTTGTTCGATCGCGCAGGCCAGCGTGGAAGAAATCGACAGCCTCAATATCCTGCAGGCCACGATGCTGGCGATGAAGCGAGCCGTCGAAGGTCTCCGGCTCAAGCCTGTGAAAGTGCTGGTTGATGGCAATCGCCTGCCGGTGCTCAGCATGCTGGCCGAAGCCATCGTCAAGGGCGACGCGCTGGTGCCGTCGATTTCCGCTGCTTCCATCCTGGCCAAGGTCTACCGCGACCGCTGGTGCGAGCAGTTCCACCTGGAGTATCCGCAATACGGCTTTGCCGGCCACAAGGGCTACGGAACGGCCGAGCATCTGGCGGCGCTGCGCGAACACGGCGCCTGTCCACAGCATCGCCGGTCCTTCAGTCCGGTGGCCGAGGTCCTGCGTTGAGTGCTGCATCGCCAGCAGCACCCGTCTTTGTCACTTCGCGCGACAACGCCCTGGTCAAGGAGCTGCGCCGGCTGTCGCAGGACAGCACGGCCTACCGCAAGCAGGGGCGGGTCTGGCTGGAGGGTGACCATCTTTGCCGCGCTGCACTGGCGCGTGGCCTGAAGCCGCAGATTGCCGTATTTTCAGAGTCATTTTGGCCTCTAGCCCCCGTCGAATGGGCGCGGGTAGCTATCAAAACCATAGTTATTGCAGACGCCTTGTTGCCCGAGATCAGCGGCCTGGAATCTCCAGCGCGCATGGGTTTTGTGCTGGACTTGCCGGCGCCTGCCGCCTTGCTGCCCGGCGCGGCCTCGCTGATCCTTGATCGTGTGCAGGACGCGGGCAATGTCGGTTCCATGCTGCGTAGCGCTGCAGCCTTTGGCTTCAGCCAGGTGATTGCGCTCAAGGGCACGGCGGCGCTCTGGTCGCCCAAGGTGTTGCGCGCCGGCATGGGCGCCCATTTTTCGCTGCAATTGCTCGAAGCGGTGGAGCCGCAGGCACTGGACGCGCTGGAGGTGCCCATCCTCGTGACCAGTTCACACCACGGCGGCTTCCTGCACCAGCAAAACCTGCCCATGCCCTGCGCCTGGGCCATGGGGCACGAGGGGCAGGGCGTTAGCGACGATCTCGTGGCCCGGGCCGCGTTCAAGGTCCGCATAGACCAGCCCGGCGGCGAGGAGTCGCTCAACGTGGCCGCGGCCGCGGCAATCTGCCTCTACGCCAGCTCGATTGCTACTCGCTAGGCTCGATTAGTTCGGGGACATTTTCTTTACCAGTTGGGGCCGCGGGTCCGGCTCCGCCGGCCCGCAGGCGCGCGGCCCCCTCGGGGGGCAGGGAGTGACACGAAGTGCACGACCGTGGGGGCGTTATATAATCAAGGGCTTTTCAAAACACAGCTTCGCCCGAGCGCATACCAAGCCAACACCCTCATAAAAGCAACCCGCAAGAGTCTTGACAGAGACGTTTCTTGTGCGCGCTTGGGCGAACCGTAAACAACCCGGAGAACCCAGTGCTTTTGTCTCTACAGGGAAATACCCCTCACGCCATCCTGGCGCTCGCAGACGGCACGGTCTTTATCGGCAATTCCATCGGAGCAGCGGGCTCCACAGTCGGTGAGGTGGTGTTCAACACCGCCATGACCGGCTACCAGGAAATCCTCACGGATCCCAGCTACTGCCAGCAGATCGTCACCCTCACGTACCCCCACATCGGTAACTACGGCATCAGTGCCGAAGACGTGGAGGCCGACAAGGTCCATGCCGCCGGCCTGATCATCAAGGACTTGCCGCTGATGGCGTCTAATTTCCGCAGCACCATGACTCTGTCGGATTACCTGGTCAGGGAAAAAACGGTGGCGATTGCCAACATCGACACACGCCAGCTCACCCGCATGCTCCGCACCAAAGGGGCGCAGAACGGCTGCATCCTGGCCTTGCCCTTGGGCGAGGACGTATCGCCTGAAGCGATCGAAAAGGCAGTGTCCGCTGCCCGCGGCGTTCCCAGCATGGCCGGTCTGGATCTGGCCAAGGTCGTCTCTTGCAGGCAGGCCTACGAATGGACCCAGACCGAGTGGAAGCTCGGCTCGGGTTACGGCGTGCAGATCACGCCGAAATTTCATGTGGTGGCGTTTGACTTCGGTGTGAAGAAAAACATCCTGCGCATGATGGCCGCACGCGGCGCACGCATCACCGTGGTCCCGGCACAAACGCCCGCTGCCGACGTGCTCAAGCTCAAGCCCGATGGCATCTTCCTGGCCAATGGTCCCGGGGACCCTGAGCCCTGCGACTATGCGATCGCTGCTGTTCGCGAGCTCATTGAAATCGGCATTCCGACCTTCGGCATCTGCCTGGGCCACCAGATCATGGCGCTGGCCAGCGGTGCGAAGACTTTCAAGATGAAGTTTGGCCACCACGGTGCCAACCACCCGGTGAAAGACCTGGACAACGGCCGCGTCAGCATCACCAGCCAGAACCACGGTTTTGCGGTCGATGAAAAAACACTGCCCGCCAACCTGCGCCCCACGCACATCAGCCTGTTCGACGGCACGCTGCAGGGTCTGGCCCGCACCGACAAGCCGGCGTTCTGCTTTCAGGGACATCCGGAAGCGTCACCCGGGCCGCACGATATTTCGTATTTGTTTGACCGTTTCACTGCCCTCATGGAACAGCATGGAGGGAAGCAATGAGCCCCCACGTTCACGGCTTCGCCATTTCTCTGCCCCCCGAGGGGGCGTTTGCTCCCTTGGAGCGGTCCTGCGGGAACAAATAATGCCAAAACGTACAGACATCAAAAGCGTCCTCATCATCGGCGCCGGCCCCATCATCATCGGCCAGGCTTGCGAGTTTGACTACTCGGGCGTACAGGCCTGCAAGGCCTTGCGCGAGGAGGGCTACAAGGTCATCCTGATCAATAGCAACCCCGCCACGATCATGACCGACCCGGCCACGGCCGACGTGACCTACATCGAGCCCATCACCTGGCAGACGGTCGAGAAAATCATTGCCAAGGAGCGTCCCGACGCCATCCTGCCGACCATGGGCGGCCAGACCGCGCTCAACTGCGCTCTGGACCTTTGGCATAACGGCGTTCTCGACAAATATAAGGTTGAACTGATTGGTGCCACGCCCGAAGCGATTGACAAGGCTGAAGACCGTCTGAAGTTCAAGGACGCGATGACCAAGATCGGTCTGGGCTCTGCGCGCTCCGGCATCGCCCACAGCATGGACGAAGCCTGGGCGGTGCAGAAGACGCTAGGTTTCCCGACGGTGATCCGCCCCAGCTTCACGCTGGGTGGCACCGGTGGCGGCATCGCCTACAACTCGGAAGAGTTCGAGGTCATCTGCAAGCGCGGCCTGGAAGCTTCGCCGACCAACGAGCTGCTGATTGAGGAATCACTGCTCGGCTGGAAGGAGTACGAGATGGAAGTGGTGCGCGACAAGGCGGACAACTGCATCATCGTGTGCTCGATTGAAAACCTGGACCCCATGGGCGTGCACACTGGCGACTCGATCACCGTGGCACCGGCCCAGACGCTGACCGACAAGGAATACCAGATCCTGCGCAATGCCTCTTTGGCCGTGCTGCGCGAGATCGGCGTTGACACCGGCGGCTCCAATGTGCAGTTCTCGATCAACCCGGTCGATGGCCGCATGGTGGTGATCGAGATGAACCCGCGCGTCTCGCGCTCCTCAGCTTTGGCTTCCAAGGCGACCGGTTTCCCGATTGCCAAGGTCGCTGCCAAACTGGCCATCGGTTATACGCTGGACGAACTGCGCAACGAAATCACCGGCGGTGCCACCCCCGCGAGCTTCGAGCCCAGCATCGACTACGTGGTGACCAAGATCCCGCGTTTTGCGTTCGAGAAATTCCCTGCCGCCGACTCGCGCCTGACGACGCAGATGAAGTCGGTTGGTGAGGTCATGGCCATGGGCCGTACCTTCCAGGAGTCCTTCCAGAAAGCCCTGCGCGGCCTGGAGGTCGGGGTGGACGGCATGAACGAAAAAACCCAGGACCGCGAGGTACTCGAGAAAGAACTTGGCGCGCCGGGTCCCGACCGCATCTGGTACGTTGGCGACGCGTTTGCGCTCGGCATGAGTGTGGATGAAGTCTTCGCACTGACCAAGATCGATCCCTGGTTTCTGGTGCAGATCGAGCAGATCGTCAAGATCGAACTCGAACTGGAAACCACCTCGCTGGACAAAATCGACGAACCCACGCTGCGCGCACTCAAGCAAAAGGGCTTTTCAGATCGGCGCCTGGCCAAGCAGCTCAAGACCACAGACACCGCGATTCGCGAGAAGCGGCTGGAACTGGGTGTACGCCCGGTCTACAAGCGGGTAGACACCTGCGCAGCCGAGTTTGCAACCAACACCGCGTACATGTATTCGACCTACGAAGGCGAGGGCAGCGAGTGCGAAGCTGAGCCGACTGACAAGAAAAAAATCATGGTGCTGGGCGGCGGGCCCAATCGCATTGGCCAGGGCATCGAGTTTGACTACTGCTGCGTGCATGCCGCACTCGCCATGCGCGAAGACGGCTACGAGACCATCATGGTCAATTGCAACCCCGAAACCGTATCCACCGACTACGACACCAGCGACCGCCTGTATTTCGAACCGCTGACCTTGGAAGACGTGCTGGAGATCGTCGACAAGGAAAAACCACTGGGTGTGATCGTCCAGTACGGCGGCCAGACGCCTTTGAAACTTGCGCTTGACCTGGAGAAAAACGGCGTGCCCATCATCGGCACCTCGCCCGATATGATCGACGCGGCCGAAGACCGCGAGCGCTTCCAGAAGCTTCTGCATGAACTCAAGTTGCGCCAGCCGCCCAATGCGACTGCCCGTACCGAGCCCGAAGCGCTGGAAAAAGCCGCAGCGCTGGGCTACCCACTGGTGGTGCGCCCCAGCTACGTGCTGGGTGGCCGCGCGATGGAAATCGTTCACGAGCAGCGCGACCTGGAGCGCTACATGCGCGAAGCCGTCAAGGTCAGCCATGACT
>NZ_JBDTTH010000012.1:0-74977 GCF_039930745.1 Polaromonas sp.
CGTCATGTAACGCTTGTGCTTCGTTCCCCGTGGACCTTAATCAGCATTGCCCTAACGAATGTTTCTAGAATATCAAGTTCTTTTCATTAAACAATTTCTGAACTAACAAAATGACGTCTCTACTACACACCATGCTGCGCGTCGGCAACCTCCAGCGCGCCATAGATTTTTACACCCAGGTTCTGGGCATGAAACTGCTGCGCACTTCGGAAAACCCCGAGTACAAATACAGCCTCGCGTTTGTCGGCTACGGCAACAACCCGGAGCATGCCGAGATTGAACTCACCTGGAACTGGGGTACCGACAGCTACGACATGGGCACGGCCTTCGGCCACATTGCACTCGGTGTGCCCGACGCCTTCGCCGCCTGCGAAAAGATCAAGGCGGCTGGCGGCAATGTGACGCGCGAGGCCGGGCCGGTCAAGGGTGGTACGACCGTGATTGCGTTCGTGACTGACCCGGACGGCTACAAGATCGAGCTGATTGAGCGCAAGGAAGATGCCGGGGGCGCTGGCTTGCGTTGACTCTGCCGGGGATTTTTTTGCATCACGCGAAGATCTACGGCAGCTGGCTTGCCCACCTCAACGCGCCACCATGCGTTGTCCATCAACTACCCTGTGTTGCACTTGGACCTTAGACCGCCCCTTATTTCACAGGCGCATACCGCTATATTTTTCAGAGCGCACAGGAGCGAAACCCGCAAAAGATGTCATCCCGCTCAGGGAGATAAAAATTCCGGTACTTCGGATGTTTCATGCGCGCGCGCGTCGCGAAAGAGGCGCCGCGCAGCACCTTGTGCGTGCCGAACCAGGGCTGCGAATAATCCGCGTAGGGGCCCGGGGTGAAGCCCGGGTAGGGCCGGAAGGTGCTGCCCGTCCACTCCCACACATCACCCCAGCGAAAACCGCGCCGCGCCGCCGTGTGCGCCGCCACTTCCCATTCGACCTCAGCCGGCAGGCGGCGGCCGGCCCAGCGGCACCAAGCGTAGGCTTCCCACCAGCTCATGTGCATGGCCGGCTGGTTGCCCAGCATGCGCATGGCCTTGCCGAAACGGGTCTGCATCACCGCACCGCTGGCCACACCGATCTGCTCGACATAACGCGGCCCACGCCGGCCTTCGCTTTTCGCCGCAGCCTGAAGCCAGTCCCAACCTGCAGGTTGCCAGAACTCGGGCTGGTCGTAGCCGCCATCGTCGACAAACTCCACAAACTGCGCCCAGCTCACCGGCTGCGCATCGATCTCGAACTCGGGCACGCTGACTTCATGCTGCGCCTGCTCGTTGTCGAACACAAAACCAACCGCCTGCGCGGGCCCGGGACTGCCGAGTTTCCAGACCGTGGCCGGCACCAGCAAGGGCTCGCGCAAAGTCATGGTCGGCGGAGTGAAGGCCTGCAACAGGCCCTTGTCCAGGCTCAAGCCCAGCGTCTGCGCGGTGTAGCTCAGGGCTTCGGCATGCATGTCTTCGTGAAACAGGCAAAGGCGGTAGAAATAAAGCGCATCGTCATCATCGCCGGCCTTTTCCAGCAACTCCAGCGTACCCTCCAGCGTATCGAGCAAATAGGCCCGGCAGTTGGCCACTCCCGGCAAGTCCAGCGTCCAGCGCTGGCCATGCGGCACGTGGCCGGAGTCCCACCAGCGGTCGGCGCTGGGCTCGATCGACGCAAGTCGTGCATGAGAAGGATCACAACGCGGCCCGCGCGCGCGCTGCATATTGCGCCCGATCCACCACTCCTGGAACCAGCCGACATGGCCCAGCTCCCACAGCGGTGGATTGAGGGTAGGCAGTTCAGGCACCACAAAATGGACAACCTCCAGCGCCTGCTGGTATTGGCCGAGCAAATGCAGCGTGTGGTTGCGTGCATCCATCAGGGCCAGCGACAGGACGTCTCGCCCCGCGCTGCGCATCAGTGGCGAGTCCATCAGCCCGGTCCCCGTGGCGGTGGATGATTGAGGCGATGAATCGGGCAAAGCGTCTGAAGCCAAAACCGGTATCCTGGTAAGCCGGCCCTGCCGGATGCCACCCATGGCAACTGGCGCGCCGCGCACTGTTGGATCCAGAATAGCAGACGAAAGGCTGATCGCCGCAGCCAGCGTGCGACTTTCGGCTCCTGTGCAAAAAAACAGCTGAGCAGCCCACCAACCAGTCATGCGGCTTTCACGACCGGTTGTCAATCCGTGCCCATGCCCGGTTCCTAAGCGGCGAGGCCGGAGATAGACTCCGCAGGCCGGCCTGCGATCCAGGGCAGCTGGACGCCTTATCTGTTTTTTTTCGAACTTCAATCCACCAACCGGTCTGCCATTCATGCAATCCACCCCCCCGAATTCATCCCCCGCTGAACTCGATCTGACGGTTATCGATCTGGGCCCGCTGGCCTGGGTTCTGGACGAACTTCGAAAATCACTGGATACATCGACCAAGGCCGTGAAGCGTTTTGTGCGTGAGGCCGAGGTGGCAAGCGGTTCCGATCTGGCGGCCCTGGACGCCACCCAACTGCGCCTGGCCCGCCAACAATTGCACCAGGCAGTGGGTGCCCTGGAAATGGTCGGCATGAGCGCAGCCGCGCTGATGCTGCGGGCGATGGAAGCAACGGTGCAGAAATTCGTTCAACACCCGGCCCAATGCACCCAGGATGCTTCAGCCAAGCTTGAACTCGCCAGTTTTTCACTGACCGCCTACCTCGAGGATGTTCTGGCGGGCAAACCGGTGTCGGCAGTGTCGCTGTTTCCCCAATACCGTGACATTCAGGGCCTGATTGGCGCGGATCGCATCCACCCAGCGGATCTCTGGGCCTTTGAATGGCGCTGGATAGAGCCCCCGCTGAACCTGACTCTGGGCGCCAGAGACTACGGGGACGCATCCCGCCAGCTGCTGGATCGGCTGATGCTGACCCTGATTCGGACCGGTGACCAGGAAACGGCACAAAGCCTCAGTGATGTGTGCCTGGGTTTCGCGCAGGGACAGGCAGACGATGAGCCCCGCACATTCTGGAAAATTGCCGCGGGCTTTTTTGAAGCCCTTGCACAGGGTTTGCTGACGGTCGATCTTTATGTCAAACGGGCCACCTTGCGCATCCTGCTGCAATACGTCACCCTGGCGCGGGGCGGCACGGAGGCATCAACCAGACTCGCGCAAGACCTGCTTTTCCTTTGCTCGCAGGTCAAGCCCCACCGCCCTGGTGAAGCACCAGTGCTGGCGGCCGTTCGAAAAAGTTATGGCCTGGCCCGATTCAAACCGGTTGATTACGAGGCGGTCCAGTTCGGCCGCTTCGCCCCCGCACTGATCGCGCAGGCGCGCAAGCGAATCAGCTCGGCCAAAGAGACCTGGTCCCTGGTGACCGCCAGTGACCTGGGCAGGCTCAAGACGATGGCTGACCAGTTCAGCCTGGTGACCGATTCACTGGTGAAACTACACCCGCCCAGCGAGCCGCTGGCCCGCGTGCTGACCCGGGTGATCGAGGCCACAGCGCGCGCCGGTCAGGCTCCGCGCCCCGAACTGGCCCTGGAAGTGGCCACCGCTGTCCTCTATCTCGAAGCCATGTTCGACGATTTCGACCCCAACGATCCGAAACTCTGGACCCGGACGGCCCGGCTCGCGGAGCGGCTCGAGGGTGTGCGAACCGGTGGGCAGGCACAAGCGCTGGAATCGTGGATGGAAGAGCTGTACCAGCGCGTCAATGACAGACAAACCATGGGAACCGTGGTGGCTGAGCTGCGCGTTTCCCTGGGCGAGCTGGAAAAATCCCTGGACAGCTTTTTCCGCGCCCCGAAGGACAAGACGGTTCTGGCCGCGGTACCCGCACAGCTGGCACAGATGCAGGGTGTGCTGGCCGTGCTGGAGCTGGATCAGGCCGCCCTCGCGGTGATGCATATGCGCGAACTCGTCGAACACCTGCTCAAGAAGGATGTCACCGAACAGCAGGCCCGCGCTGCCGGTACGTTTGATCGCCTGGGCAACAACCTTGGCGCCTTGAGTTTCCTGATCGACATGCTCAACTACCAGCCAGCGCTGGCCAACAAGCTGTTTATTTACGACGCAGTGAAGGGCGAACTCAAGGCGGATGCCGTCACCGACGACGGCCAAAGCATCACCTGAGCTGTTAACCTCGTTCTTGGGCTCTTTCTGGCCCTTGAATCCGAGGTGATGATTGCGTAACGCGTCCGAAGCCAAACCCGCCAAAACCGTTGTCCTGGTCAGTCCGGCCCTCAGGGACGCCAACAACGGTAACTGGCACACCGCGAGGCGCTGGGCACAATGCCTGAGCGGTCATGCGCGTACCGCCCTGCTGCTGCAGTGGCCTCCATCCCCGCATCCGACTGATTCCGATGCCATGGTCGCATTGCACGCACGCCGATCGGCGCTCTCCATCGAAAACTGGGCGCGGCAATGTCCCGGCAAGCCATTGATCGTGGTCCTGACGGGCACCGATCTGTACCGCGACATCCATGAAAATGCTCCCTCCCGGCAATCGCTGGCGCTGGCAACTCACCTGGTGGTGCTGCAGGAAGACGGCCTGCAGGCGCTGCCCGCCGCCCTGCGAAACAAAACCCGCGTGATCTACCAGTCAGCCCGGCCCCTGAAGCCCGCGTTTAAGCCGGTGCGGCACCTGCGCGCCGTGATGGTCGGCCATCTGCGCGACGAGAAAGATCCGCTGACTTTTATGCGGGCCGCAGCGCGGCTGGCTGCGGAAAGCGCAGCCGGGGAAAAGCGCATCCTGTTTGATCACATCGGCGATGCGCTGACGTCCGACCTCGCCTTGGCCGCAAGCGCGGCGGAAAAAGCCGCTCCCGGCTACCGCTGGCTCGGGGGACTGCCACAAGCACAGACGCGCGAGCACATCAAACATGCGCATGTGCTGGTCAACAGTTCCCGCATGGAAGGCGGCGCCCAGGTCATCGGGCAAGCCATCCAGTCCGGCACACCGGTGCTGGCATCGCGGATCAGCGGCAACATCGGCATGCTGGGCACCGATTACACGGGCTATTTCCCGGTGGGTGATGATGCTGCGTTGGCGCTGCTGCTGCAGCGCTGCGCTGCTGAGCCGGGTTTTCTGGCACAGCTTGAACACCAATGCAACCAGCGCGCCCATCTGCTCGAGCCCGGGAAGGAAGAGCGCCTTGTCTTAAACTTGGTGCTCAGTGCACTCCACCCGGCACAGCCTTGAAAGTCCTCATGAACGCTCCCGACAAACGCACACCCTCCGTCCCGCGATTGAGCAGCCTTTCGCACGGTGGCGGCTGCGGCTGCAAGATCGCGCCTGGCGTGCTCAGCGAAATCCTCAGGAATTCCAGCAACCTCCCGATTCCGCCGCAACTGCTGGTCGGCATCGAAACTGCCGACGACGCCGCGGTGTACCTGCTCAACGATGAACAGGCGCTGATCGCCACGACCGATTTTTTCATGCCCATCGTTGATGATCCGTACGACTTCGGCCGCATTGCCGCCACCAACGCCATCAGCGACGTCTACGCCATGGGCGGCACGCCCATCATGGCGCTGGGGCTGGTCGGCATGCCGATCAACGTGCTGCCACTGGAGACCATAGGCGCCATTCTGCGCGGCGGCCAGGACGTCTGCCGCGATGCGGGCATTCCCATCGCAGGCGGCCACACCATCGATTCGGTCGAACCGATTTACGGCCTGGTGGTGCTCGGGCTGGTCCACCCTTCGCGCGTCAAGAAAAATTCGGGTGCCCGGGCTGGCGATGTGCTCGTTCTTGGCAAGCCGCTGGGTGTCGGCATCCTGTCGGCAGCGCTGAAAAAGGATGCACTCGATGCTGAGGGTTATGCGCGCATGATCGCCGTGACTACCCAGCTCAACAAGCCGGGCATCGCGCTGGCACAGATGGACGGTGTGCATGCCTTGACCGACATCACCGGCTTTGGCTTGCTGGGCCACGGCCTGGAGCTGGCGCGCGGCGCAAAACTCCAGATGCAACTGCAGTTCAGCGACATTCCATTGCTGCCGGGCGTGCTGGCACTGGCGGAGCAAGGCATGGTGACCGGTGCTTCGGGCCGCAACTGGGCCAGCTACGGCAGCGAGGTCAGCCTGCCCGCGACCATGAATCCGGCCCAGCAGGCCCTGCTGTCCGACCCGCAGACCAGCGGCGGCCTCCTGGTGTCCTGTGACCCTGCTATTGCCAGCGCGGTGCTTGCCTGTTTTCACAGCCAGGGCTTTACCGATGCCGCCATCATCGGCAGCATGGCCGAAGGCAACGGCGTCAAGGTTTTGTAAGGCACGCTACGGGATAACACCGTCACAAAGCTGTCAGCTGCCTTCTATAGTCGTCTATAGAATCCCATCCGCGCAGACCTGCATCCGGCACCCCTCTTCACGAGGGTCTGCCGGATGATTGTTAATGCGCGGACTCTTTTTTCTGGAGACAACAATGCGCGCCTTATTGAAATTTTCCAACGCCGTGGACTGGCTCAACGCCCAGATCGGCAAATACGTGATCTGGCTGATTCTTGCCTCCACCCTCATCAGCGCAGTCAATGCCGTGGTCCGCAAGGTTTTCAACATGAGCTCGAATGCCTATCTGGAAGTGCAGTGGTACCTCTTTGCGGCCGCTTTCCTGCTTGCCGCGGGCTACACCCTGCTCCACGGTGAACACGTCAAGATCGACGTAATTTCCAGCAAGCTGTCCAAACGCGGGCAAATCTGGATAGACATCATCGGCTTCGCCATTTTTCTCACCCCGGTTTGCCTGACGATCCTGTACTACGGCGTTCCATTCTTCCTGCAAGGCTATCGTTCCGGCGAAATGTCGGGCAATGCGGGCGGGCTGATCCGCTGGCCGGTGTACGCCATGATTCCGCTGGGTTTCACCTTGCTGATGGCGCAGGGCTGGTCCGAACTGATCAAGCGTGTGGCTTTCCTCAAAGGCTTGATTGAAGACCCGACGTCCAAGAAGGTTGAAAAGACGGCTGAAGAAGAGCTGACTGAGGCCATACGCCGCGTCGCCGAGTCCAAAACCGCCGGCTGAACAGGAACACCATCATGGCATTTTTCATTGCAAATCTCGCCCCCATCATGTTCATGGGGTTGATCGTTTTCCTGCTGATGGGCTTTCCGGTAGCGTTCAGCCTCGGCGCCTGCGGCCTGTTTTTCGGCTTCATCGGCGTCGAACTCGGTGTGCTGCCCGAGGCGCTGCTACAAGCCCTGCCTTTGCGCCTGTTCGGCATCATGCAAAACGACACGCTGCTGGCCATCCCCTTCTTCACGCTGATGGGCCTGATACTTGAACGCAGCGGCATGGCGGAGGACCTGCTGGACACCATTGGCCAGCTGTTCGGCCCGTTGCGCGGCGGCCTGGCTATTGCGGTCATTCTTGTTGGTGCACTGCTGGCAGCCACCACCGGTGTCGTGGCTGCCTCGGTGATCTCCATGGGCCTGATTTCGCTGCCCATCATGCTGCGTTACGGTTATGACCGGCGCATTGCCGCCGGTGCCATTGCGGCATCGGGCACATTGGCACAAATCATCCCGCCTTCGCTGGTGCTGATCATCCTGGCTGACCAGCTGGGCCGCAGCGTCGGCGACATGTACAAGGGTGCTTTCGTGCCCGGATTCATTTTGACTGGCATGTACGTGGGTTACGTTGTGGTGCTCGCCTTCATCAAGCCACAGTGGGTGCCCGCTCTGCCGGCCGAAGCGCGCACCATCCGCGAAGACAACGGCAAGGCCGGCCTGGTGTCGCTGCTGCTGCTGACGATTGTCTCTGCCGGTAGCGCCATCTACTTTGCCAAACACTACGCGGACGTTCTGGGTTGGTGGAAGGGTGAAGAGGTCACCTCGGTGGCCCTCGATGAAACCATCGTCGTGTCCATGTGCGTTGGTGTGCTGCTGGCATTCTTGATTGCCGTGATCAACAAGGTCACCCGGCTGGGGCTGCTGTCGCGCATGGCTGAACGCGTCACCTTTGTGCTGATTCCGCCGCTGCTGCTGATCTTCCTGGTGCTGGGCACGATTTTCCTCGGCATTGCCACCCCGACGGAAGGCGGGGCCATGGGGGCGCTGGGCGCCCTGATCATGGCATTTGCCCGCCGTCGCCTGAGTTTTTCGCTGCTCAAGCAGGCGTTGAATACCACCACCAAGCTGTCCTGCTTCGTGGTTTTCATCCTGATCGGTTCAACGATTTTCAGCCTGGTGTTTCAGGGCGTTGACGGACCGAAATGGGTGGAGCACCTGCTCAGCGGCCTGCCGGGTGGCCAGATCGGCTTCCTGATCGTGGTCAATGCGCTGATCTTCTTCCTGGCCTTCTTCCTGGACTTCTTCGAGTTGTCCTTCATCGTGGTGCCGCTGCTGGCACCGGTGGCCGAGAAGCTGGGCATCGATCTGATCTGGTTCGGCGTGCTGCTGGCGGTCAACATGCAGACCTCCTTCATGCATCCGCCCTTCGGCTTTGCACTGTTCTACCTGCGCAGCGTGGCCCCGATCAAGGCATATACCGACAAGGTCACCAAGAAGCTGATCGAGCCGGTAACGACCATGCAGATTTACTGGGGTGCCGTTCCATTCGTGGTGATTCAGGTGATCATGGTCGGCTTGATCATCTTCTTCCCGGGTATTGTGTCCAATAGTCTCGACAAGGTCGAGAAGATAGACCTGGACAAGGTCATCCTGGAGGTGCAGGAAGAGCCGGTCATGCCCGCCCCCGAGGCCGGAAGTCCGGCCGAGGCTGCAGCCGAACAGCAGCTGGCGGACGACGATCCGATGAAAGCCATGCAGGACTCCATGGACAAGGAAAAGAAAAAGAAAAAGTAAGCCTCACAGCCGTTCATCCTTAAAGCCCCGCCCCGCGGGGCTTTCTCATGAGCCTTGTAGAAGGCTGGACAGCTTTCAGCGGCTCTGGAGTCGGAACGTCGAACCCTTGCGGGCGAACCGCGCAAGCTTGTTGAGCGGGCTGGACTCATCATCGGCTCGCCAGCCGGCGCGACGGTTCAGGCAAAAAAAAGCCCCGCATTGCGGGGCTTTGAAAAGAAGGAAGCTTCAGAGCTTTTGTGCTTGCATGAAGTTGTCGAAACGCGCTTCGGTAAAGCGGAACCAGAGGTTCTGGTCTTTGCGGAAACTGGCGTAGTCGTCGTAGATCTTTTTCCAGCTCGGGTTCCGGGCGCTGATTTCGGAGTACAGGGCCATGGACTCTTTGAAAGCCAGGTCCAGCACGTCCTTGGGGAAAGGCAAAACCTTGGTCTTGCCGCCAACCAGCTGTTTCAGCGCAGTTGGGTTCTTGGCGTCGTACTTGGCTTGCATCTCGACGTGCGCATAAGCTGCGGCCGCCTCGACGATGGCCTTGTTCTCGGCAGACAGTCCGTCGTAAGCCTTGTTGTTGACGAACACGTCGAGCTCGGGACCACCTTCCCACCAGCCAGGGTAGTAGTAGTAGGGAGCCACCTTGTTGAAGCCCAGCTTCTGGTCATCGTAAGGACCGACCCACTCGGCTGCATCAATCGTGCCTTTTTCCAGTGCCTGGTAAATTTCGCCGCCAGGGATGTTCTGCGGCACCGAACCCATGCGCTCGAGCACCTTGCCGCCGAAGCCGCCGATGCGCATCTTCAGGCCCTTCATGTCCTTGACCGACTTGATTTCCTTGCGGTACCAGCCGCCCATCTGGCAGCCCGTGTTGCCGGCTGGGAAGTTCACGATGTTGTATTTCGCGTAGAACTCGCGCATCAGCTTCAGGCCATTGCCCTCGTACATCCAGGCCGTCATCTGGCGGCTGTTCAGGCCGAAAGGAATGGCGCAACCGAGTGCAAAACTCTCGTCCTTGCCGAAAAAGTAGTAAGGCGCGGTATGGCAGCACTCGACCGTGCCGTTCTGCACGCCATCAACCACACCGAAAGCGGGCATCAACTCGCCGGCTGCATGAGTGCTGATGGTGAATTTGCCACCGCTCATTTCGCTCACTTTTTTGGCAAAGGTTTCAGCACCGCCAAAAATGGTGTCCAGCGATTTAGGGAAGCTCGACGCGAGGCGCCAGCGAATAGCGGCGCCCTGGGCATGGACAGCTGGGGCTACGCCAGCAGCCAGTACACCGGCAATGCCGGCATTCTTGATAAGGGAACGACGATCCATGAGCTAACTCCTCAGTTATAAAAATTAAACAAGGTACAACCAGTCACGAGTTTAGGAGCCACCCAATCCATAGACATTGGGAGTTACCCACTCAGGGCTTAACCTCATTGACGGAAACTGCAAGCACAACGGCCTTGAGAGGCACGTTGCTGCGCGAATTGTAGGAGTGTGCCGAGGTTGACTTTCGCGGGTTTTCCCTTGAAAACCGGTCTACTGATCAGGCCTTCAGTGTTCTGTCAGCAAGCTAGGCCGGACCGGAAAAAATGGATCTGACATCGCTCACGCAAACGCAGCCGTATCCATTTTTTGTTGTACATCCATCCGAGAGATCACTCTGCAGCCCGATAGCCGTCCGGAAAGCAGCTTTCGTTTTCATGCATGCATCAGGCCACGGATTTCAGCGAGCGCCGGGCCGGTTTTGCCGGAACGGGCAAAGTGCCAAAACGGGCGACGATGGCCTGCTCGATGCCTGCTGCATCCAGTCCCTGCAGGGCCAGCAGCCGGGCCGGGTCGCCATGCTCGGTGAACTCGTCGCGCAGGCCCAGGTGCAGCAGCGGCCTGCTGATGCCGGCCGCTGCCAGTGCCTCGGCCACTGCACTGCCTGCGCCGCCCATGACAGCGCCCTCCTCCACAGTGACCAGCGCCTCGTGGCTGGCTGCGATCTGAAGCAGCAATTCCGTGTCGAGCGGCTTGGCCCAGCGCATGTTGACCACGGTGGCGCCCAGTTTTTCGGCCGCCTGCAGCGCGGGGTAAAGCAAGGTGCCAAAAGCCAGGATCGCCACCCCCGCACCCTCGCGGCGCAACTCGCCCTTGCCAAAAGGCAAGGCGTCCAGGTGCGCCTGTGTGGCTACCCCGGCGCCCGAGCCGCGCGGATAACGCACGGCCACAGGATGATTCTGTTCATAGGCGCTGCTCAGCAGCATGCGGCACTCGTTCTCGTCGGCCGGGCAGGCCACACTCATGTTGGGAATGCAGCGGAGGTAGGAAATGTCGTAGGCGCCGGCGTGCGTGGCACCGTCGGCGCCGACCAGGCCGGCACGGTCCAGCGCAAACACCACCGGCAGGTTCTGCAGCGCCACGTCGTGGATCAACTGGTCATAGCCGCGCTGCAAAAACGTCGAATAAATCGCCACCACCGGTTTCAGGCCTTCGCAGGCCATGCCGGCCGCAAACGTCACCGCATGCTGCTCGGCAATGCCGACATCGTAATAACGGTTGGGGAAGCGCTGATGAAATTCCACCATGCCGGAGCCCTCGCGCATAGCCGGCGTGATACCGACGAGGCGACTGTCCTTTTCGGCCATGTCGCAAAGCCAGTGGCCGAAAACCTGGGTGAAGGTCTGCTTGGCCGGCGCGGTTGATTTTTGCAGGCCCATGGCCGGGTCGAACTTGCCGGGGCCGTGGTAAGCCACCGGGTCGGCCTCGGCCAGCTTGTAGCCCTGGCCTTTTTTGGTCACCACATGCAAAAACTGCGGACCAGACAGATGCTTGATATTTTCCAGCGTGGGAATCAGCGACTCGAGGTCATGGCCGTCGATGGGCCCGATGTAGTTGAAACCGAAGTTCTCAAATAATGTGGCCGGCACCACCATGCCCTTGGCATGCGTCTCCAGCCGCTTGGCCAGCTCAAACAGCGGCGGCGCCACCTTGAGCACCTGCTTGCCGACGTTTTTGGCGGAGGCGTAGAACTGCCCGCTCATCAGCTGCGCCAGGTAGCGGTTCAGCGCACCGACTGGCGGGCTGATGCTCATGTCGTTGTCGTTGAGCACCACCAGCAGCTTGCAGTCGCAGACGCCGGCGTTGTTCAGCGCCTCGAAAGCCATGCCCGCGCTCATGGCGCCGTCGCCGATGATGGCGACCGCGTGGCGGTCTTCACCCTTTTGTTTCGCCGCCATCGCCATGCCGAGCGCGGCGGAAATCGAGGTGGACGAATGCGCCGTGCCGAAGGTGTCGTATTCGCTTTCATCACGCCGCGGAAAACCGCTGAGGCCGCCAAGCTGGCGCAGGCTGGCCATGCGTTCGCGCCGGCCGGTGAGGATCTTGTGCGGATAGGTCTGGTGGCCCACGTCCCACACCAGCCGGTCGTCCGGCGTGTTGAACACATAGTGCAAGGCCACCGTGAGCTCGACCGTACCCAGGTTGGAACTCAGGTGCCCGCCGGTCTGCGAAACGCTGTGCAGCACGTAGGCACGCAGCTCGTCGGCCAGCGTCTTGAGTTGCGCGCGCGGCAGCTGGCGCAGGTCGGCAGGACTGTTGATGGTTTCAAGCAAGGAGTACATCGTGGTGTCTTGTTTCTGGTGACTTGTTTCTTCGGGGGGCGCTGGCTGCCCTTCCTTCACGTCTCGCGGTTGACCAGCATGTCAGCCAGCGCGCTGAGCGCAGCCGTGTGCACGAGTTCACTGGCCTTCAGGCTGTGATGCGCCTGGGACAACAGCTCCTGCGCATAGTTGCGGGAGGCGGGCAAGCCCATCAGCGAGACAAAAGTCGGCTTGTCCTGGGCGGCATCCTTGCCGGCGGTTTTTCCCAAGGTGGCCGAGTCGGCCGTGACATCCAGGATGTCGTCGACCACCTGGAACGCCAGGCCCACGGCCGCGCCATAGTCGCGCAAGGCATTTTTTGCCGCGGCGGACGGCTTGCCGCAGGCAGCGCCCATCATCACGCTGGCCTGCAGCAGTGCGCCGGTTTTAAGCCGGTGCATGTCGTGCAACTGCTCCGACGACAAGGTCTTGCCGATACTGGCCAAATCGATGGCCTGGCCGCCGGCCATGCCCTGGTAACCCGCGGCCTGCGCCAGCATGCGGCACAAGCCTGCCTGGGTCGCAGCATCAACGGAGCCGTCTTCCGGCGTCAGAAGTTCAAACGCCAGCGCCTGCAGCGCATCGCCGGCCAGCAGCGCCTGTGCCTGGCCGAATTTCACGTGCACTGTGGGTTTGCCGCGCCGCAGCACGTCGTTGTCCATGCAGGGCATGTCGTCGTGCACCAGCGAGTAGGCGTGAATCAGCTCGACCGCACAGGCCACACGCAGTGCCGCCCGGGGATGGCCATCCACCGCCTCGCAGGCTGCCATGACCAGCAAGGGGCGCAGCCGCTTGCCGCCGTCGAGTACCGCGTAGCGCATCGCATCACCCAGCCCGGCAGGCGCCGGAACCGGTTCGAGGGGCGCTACCCAGCGCGTCAGGGCCTGCTCTACAGCGGCCAGTTGCCGGGCGCTCCAGGCGTCCAGCGCAAAAGGTGGGTGCTCAGTCAATGTCTTACTCTTGGTTCCAGGGCTTGAGCTCTTTGCCCTCCAGCACCTTGATCTGGTTTTCCACTGCTTCCAGTTTGTCGTGGCAGAACTTGAGCAATTCGGCACCGCGCTGGTAGCCGGTCAGCAACTGGTCCAGCGGCAACTGGCCGGACTCGAGGCGGACCACCAGAGTTTCAAGTTCTTCCAGCGCAGCTTCATAGCTGGCCGGTGCGGTGGGTGCGGGGGTGGGGGAGGTTTTGGCCATGGTTATTTGGTTGGAGCCTGATTTTAGGCCGTTGTGGCCCCTATTCAGATCAGCCCACCGTTCCTCAAGGCGTGGTCGCGTGTTTATGGAAGCAAGCCGCGCCCCCGGCAAGCGCGGCTTGGACGGAAAGAGCAGAGAGGGCACACGTTACAATTGAACGTAATTTTCATCCTGCCGCTCCTGGCCCGCCATGGCAAGGTTGCCTCTGCGCTTCTTGCGCTTCCCGAGTACTCACCCGAAATCCCAGTTTCGGAATCTGCATGTCTGATCTAAGCCTCCGTCTCCTGCAGGCCACCAGCCAGCTCCCCGTTTCCAGCTACTTTGATGCCGGTCTGTACCAGCGGGAGCAGCAGAAACTGTTTGCGCGCGGGCCGCGTTATGTGGGTCACGAGTTGTCGGTACCGAATCTGGGCGATTACTACGCCCTGCCGCAGGAACTTGGCGGCCGCGCCCTTGTGCGCAACGCAGGCGGCGTGGAGCTGATCTCCAACGTCTGCCGGCACCGGCAGTCCACCATGCTGCAGGGCCGCGGCAACACCGGCAGCAACATCGTCTGCCCGCTGCACCGCTGGACCTACAACACCAACGGCGAGCTGATAGGCGCGCCGCACTTTGAAGTTGATCCCTGCCTGAACCTGAACCGCTACAAGACCAGCAGCTGGAATGGCCTCGTATTTGAAGACAATGGCCGCGACATCGCCGCCGAGATGGCACCGCTGGGCGCCATGCCCGACCTCGATTTCTCGGGTTACCAGCTCGACAAGACCCACCTGCACGAGTGCAACTACAACTGGAAAACCTTCATCGAGGTTTACCTGGAGGATTACCACGTCGGCCCCTACCACCCCGGCCTGGGCGCCTTCGTGACCACCGACGACCTGCGCTGGGAGTTGACGCCAAATTACTCGGTGCAAACCGTGGGCGTGTCCGACAAGCTGGGCAAGCCCGGCACAGACGTTTATAAAAAGTGGCATGACGTGGTGCTGCAGTACCGGCGCGGCGTGCCGCCCAAATACGGCGCGATCTGGCTGACGTATTACCCCAATGTGATGGTCGAGTGGTACCCACATGCCCTGGTAGTCAGCACCCTGCACCCGCAGGGACCGGACAAGACGCTGAACGTGGTGGAGTTTTTCTATCCCGAAGAGATCTGCGCCTTCGAGCGCGAGTTCATGGATGCCCAGCAGGCCGCCTACATGGAAACCTGCGTCGAGGACGATGAGATTGCGCTGAGCATGGACGCCGGCCGCAAGGCCCTGATGCAGCGCGGCGACAACGAGTTCGGCCCTTACCAGAGCCCGATGGAAGACGGCATGCAGCACTTTCACGAGTGGTACCGCCGCGAAATGGGCGCCAGCAAGACCACGCAAATGCTCTGACGTCGGCGCTGCGCAGGCAGTTCACTATATTTTTTATAGCTGCCTGCGACCGCCCCATAAGGGCTAGAGCCACTTTTCACTCTCAACCCCCACCCAAGCCGACACATGCAAGCCCTCTGGATGTTAGCTGCCGCCTTCTTCTTCGCAAGCATGGCGGTTTGCGTCAAGTTCGCGTCGGAATACTTCAATAGCGCGGAGCTGGTCTGTTACCGCGGTCTGCTGGGCATGCTTTTCATGTGGGCCCTGGCCCGCACACGTAGCATTCCGCTGGCCACGCGTTTTCCCGGCATGCACATGTGGCGCAGCCTGGTGGGTGTGATCTCGCTGGGCGCCTGGTTTTATGCCATCGCCCACCTACCGCTGGCCACGGCCATGACCCTGAACTACATGAGCAGCGTCTGGATTGCGACCTTTCTGGTCGGCGGCGCGCTGCTGATGGGCTTGTTGCCAGCGCGCGGCGACAGCGTGGCACGAGAAGCAACAAGCGTGGGGGCTGGTCTGAGCCAGGGGCCGCTCGTCCTTACGGTGATCACGGGGTTTATCGGCGTCATCATGATGCTGCGTCCAACCATAGAGCAGAACCAGGCCTTCGCCGGCCTGATTGGCCTGATGTCCGGCCTGCTGGCGGCTTTTGCCTACATGCAGGTCATGGCGCTGGCACGCGTCGGTGAGCCCGAAACCCGCACCGTATTTTATTTCGCGGTCGGCTCGGCCGTGGCCGGCAGCGCGGGCATGCTGGTGGCCGGCATATCGGAATGGCCCGGGAAACCGGCGCTATGGCTGATCCCGCTGGGTGTGCTGGCCTCGTTGGGCCAGCTCTGCATGACGCGAGCCTACAGCCTGGCCAAAACCCGCAGCGCCACATTGGTCGTTGCAAATCTACAATACTCCGGCATTGTGTTCGGCGCCGTCTACAGCCTGGTCCTGTTTGGCGACCGGATTCCGTTGATCGGCTGGGCCGGCATGGCGCTGATCGTGGCCAGCGGTATCGCGGCTACGGTGTTGCGCGCGCGGGCCGCGCCAGGCTCACCTGCCGAGGAACATTGAGCCAGGTCTTGCAGGGATTTATTTTTCAACCGGGAGCCGCTCATGTACACCACCCTGATTTCCGCTGCGCAGTTGCAAGCCCTGATCGACAGCCGCCAGCCGCACCGGGTCTTTGACTGCAGCTTTGACCTCATGCAGCCGCAGGTCGGCAAACAGCAGTACCTGCAGGCCCACATCCCGGGTGCCGTCTATGCCAACCTCGATACCGACCTGAGCGCCAAACACGGCGTGCCCGGTGCCCACGGCGTGCTGACCGCCAGCGGCGGCGCCGATCTGCCCGCCTCAGGCGGGCGGCATCCGCTGCCGAACCGCGAGAAATTTGCGATATGGCTGTCCAGCGTGGGTTTTACCAACGACATGCAGGCCGTGGTGTACGACCGCAACGGCGCCAACTACTGCGGCCGCCTGTGGTGGATGCTCAAGTGGGCCGGCCATGAGGCCGTTGCCGTGCTCGACGGAGGACTGCAGACCTGGCAGGCGGCAGGTGGTGCCATTGCCAGCGGCGAAGAGCCGTCGCACTTCCAGTCCAACTTTTTCCCCGGCCCTGAAAAAGCAGCACTGGTCACCGCCCAAACTGTCGCCAGCCAGCTTGACCGGCCCGGTCAGACCTTGGTGGACGCGCGCGCACCCGCACGCTTTCGCGGCGAGGTCGAACCGCTGGACCCGGTGGCCGGCCACATACCCGGTGCGCTGAATCGCCCTTTCAGCGACAACATCGGCCCGGACGGCAAGTTCAAGCCCGCGGCCCAGCTCAGGAGCGAATTTGAAACATTGCTCGCCGGGCGCGACCCGGCCAGTGTGGTGCACCACTGCGGCAGCGGCGTCAGCGCGGTGCCCAACCTGCTGGCCATGGAAATCGCCGGCCTGGGCCGCACCGGCCTGTTCGCCGGCAGCTGGAGCGAGTGGTGCAGCGATCCCGGCCGGCCGGTGGCAAAGGGCTAGCTGGATCGGGTGGTGAAAACACATCCCTCCGCTGCAAGCGCCATGCATTACCATCAGCTGCAGCCCTATTCCCATGTCCTCCAACTCTTCCTTTCCTGACTCAGCCTACCTGCTTGCGGAAGAGTTGATCGACAAGCGCTATGTCTCCGGGCTGCGCTCCCTGCTGCTCGTACTCATGACAGGCTTGCCGCTGGTGCTGGGCCTGTCCGTTGCGCAACACAGCGGCGGCCTGCAGATCGCCACCGTGGCCTCTACCCTCGTCCTGACAGCCGTGTCTTACGGGCTGCTGCGCCGCGGCCACTACCAGTGGGCCAGCCACCTGCTGGTGTTTTCCCTGATCGGCTGCACGGCGGCGGGCGTCCTGGCTTACGGCTCCGTACGCGGTGCCATGGTGGTCGGTTTTGCCGGTGCCGTGATTGCTGCGGGCATGCTGCTGGAGAAAAAAGCCCTGATCGCCGCCGTGACGCTCAGCGCGGCCGCGCTGGGGGTGCTGACCTGGGCCGAGGCAAGCGGCCTGCTGGCCCAACCCGACTTCTCGGTGGGCCTCCGGTTCTGGCTAATCCACGTGCTTGTGCTCTGCGGTATTGCCATCAGCGTCTACACCAGCCGCCAGGTGGTCCTGGGTGCCTTGCGCAGCCAGCATACCGACCTGCGGCGCCGCGAACATGCCGAATACGAACTGCGCCTGAGCGAAGACCGCTTCAGCCGCATCTTCCGCAGCAGCCCGGCCGCCATCGTCGTGCAGTCGCTGGAAGACATGAAGGTGCTCGACGTCAACCCCGCCTTTGAACGGCTGTATGGCTATACGCGCGAGGAATTCCTGGGCGGCACCGATGCTGTTTTGTGGGACAAGCCGCAGGCCCGCAAGGACTTCCACCGCCAGATGGCCACCACCGGGCGCGTGATCAATCTCCCGCTGGAAGCTCGCACGAAGGAAGGCCGTCTGATCCACATCCTGCTCTCCACCGAAATTGAGGGCAAAGGCCAAGGGCGCATCGTGGTGTCCACCATCACCGACGCCACCGCCGAAACCCTGGCCCGGCAGGCAGCCCGGCAATCGGAGGAGCTGTTTTCCAAGGCCTTCGATTTCAGCCCGATCGACATGGCCATCACCCGCGTCTCCGATGGCACCTACCTTGCCGTCAATGCCATCGAAGGCCGACTCAACGGGTATACCTCAGCCGAACTGGTGGGCCGCACCTCGGTGGAAGCAAACGTCTGGCGCGATGAAGCGGAGCGTCAAAAATTTCTTGAACCCCTGCGTACACACGGCCGGGTGGAAAGCTTGGAAACCCAGATACGCCACAAGAACGGCAGTTTGATTGATTGCCGCATGTGGGCGGTGATCGTGGACATCGGCGGCGAGCCGTGCGTACTCAGTTCCGTCGTCAACATCAGCGAACAAAAGCGGCGCGAGGCCTTGCTGATCGACATGGCCAAGGGTTTGTCAGCGGAGACAGGCGAAGCCTTTTTCCGCGCCGTCGTCGAGCATTTGGGCAAGGCCGTGGCCGCCGACCTGGTGATGGTCGGCGAAACGGCGCCGGACCAGACCGTGACTTCGCTGGCCATGATGCAGGACGGTGTGCTCCAGCCTCCCCTCACCTATGCGCTGGCCGGCACACCGTGCGACATGGCCATAGGCCAGGTCGATTTGTGCATGTACGGTGACGGCGTGCAACAGCTGTTTCCGCAAGACCAGTTTCTGGTGGACGGCGGCTACCAGGCCTACGTCGGCGCGGCGCTGCGTGACGCGGACGGCACGGTCATTGGCATCGTCAACGCGTTCTGGCGGCAGCCGCAAGCCGCATCGGCGGACCGCGATGCATTGGTGAAAATTTTTGCCAGCCGCATCACCGCCGAGCTGGTCCGGCTGCGGCGCGACCGCGAAATCCGGCATCTCAACGAAACCCTCGAGCAGCGCGTCAGCGAACGCACCGAGCAGCTCAAGGCCACCAATGCGGAACTCGAATCCTTCGGCTACTCGGTCTCGCATGACCTGCAGTCGCCGCTGCGCAGCATCGAGGGCTTCAGCGTGCTGCTGGCACGGCGCCTGAAGGGGCGGCTCAGCGATGAGGAAGAACGGCTGTTCGAACGCGTCCGGCTCAACGTCGTGCGCATGCATGAGCTGATCAACGACCTGCTGGCGCTGGCCCGTGTCAGCAAGGGCAAGCTGACGCTGGAGGAGGTTGACCTCAGTGCCATGGCGCGCCAGGTGGTGGCGCAGGAAAAGCAGCGCGACCCCGGGCGCCAAGTGCAGATCACCATCCAGCCGGGACTCAGTGAACGCTGCGACAGCAAGCTCACGCGCATCCTGCTGGAGAACCTGATCGGCAATGCCTGGAAATACTCGCGGCATCGCGCCGACGCAACGATAGAGTTCGGTGTGTTGCCGAGCCGCGAGGATGGCCGCAAGATGCTGTTCGTCCGGGACAACGGCGCCGGCTTCAACATGGCCTATGCCGACAGCCTGTTCAAACCTTTTCACCGACTGCACCACGAAACCGAATTTGAAGGCAGCGGCATCGGGCTGGCGACGGTGCACCGCATCCTCGAGAGGCACGGCGGCATGATACGTGCCGAATCAGCCGAGGGCGCCGGTGCCTGCTTTTATTTTTCCCTGGACCCCCGCTTCGGAACAGTGGCGCTCTGAAGCGGTCAACCTTCAAGGACAGGCCCCCTGCAACGGGATCGAACGGGCCAGGAGGTTTTCCTACAAGCGGACACTTCATCGTCCGACTCCCGGAGAGACAGCACCTCGCCTACATTTGGCTCCATGCCTTCGGGAATGTGCAGAAGCACAAGCAGTACCGAATGCATCGAACTCCGCTTGAGGAACCCCTCCTCCCCCTTATCCCACGTGCTTGACGGTCCGTGGGATTTTTTTGCCGTGCCATGCAACGCAGGGCGCCCGCAGGGGCGCCCTGGCACTTCCACGCACAGCGTGTCAGGCCGAAACCTCGTAATTGGCCATCAATTCCTCCTTGAGGGTCTTGAGTTCCTGGACCATGCCCTTGAGGTCCAGCTCGCTCTTGCGCGCTTTCACAAACATTTCATTGCGTTCTTCCTCGACATGGTGATCGATGTACTCGCCGAGCACGATGACCTTGGCGTCGAACAGCTCTTCCCCGGCGCTCATCGCGGAAATCTGGGCAATCAGTTCCTTCGCGCTGGCATGCTCGACTTCGGCCTCATTGAGCAGGTCATCATCGTTGATGGCGGCACGCGCGGCGGGATAGAAAATCTGCTCTTCAATCTCGGCATGCACAGTCAGCTCCATGCAGATCTTGTCGGCCAGTGCCTTTCTTTTCTCTTCAGGCGCGCCGGCCTCGCTCAGTTTCTTGAATTCGGTAAACAGTTTTTTCACGGCAACGTGATCTGCGTCCAGCAGGTCAACAGCGTCGTTCTTTTTGGCAGGTGCCTTGCTCATGGTGGGCCTCTTTCTATCGTGGTTCATGTCGTTGACAACAGCGCCGAAAGCGCCGGATGCCGGCGGGATGCCAAGCACAGGCTCGACTCTAGGAAGGCCTTCTGCACCGCGCTGTGGGACGCTGTTGAACTTGTTGTAGGACGATTCTTCCCTGCGCACGGCTGCAGCCTCGCTTGCGCTTGTCCTACAAAAAAAACACCGCCGGGTTGACAGGGGCCGCACCTGACTTCTGCTCCCATGGGAGCTTGCAAACCATCCGACAAAGGCAGACATGGCAAGCAGAAAACCCACCGCCGACAAAGGCGACGAGCGCCGAGCCACCGTGCGCGTGCAACGCGAAATCCAGGCCGGGCAGGATGCCAGGGACAGCAGAAAAAAGAGCGAGCGTGCCGGCCAGCCCGGCGGCGCTCCCGACCCCGGCAAACCCAAAGCCGTGCAGGCTGGCGCGCGAAAGCAACCCGAAACACCTCTGCCGCGCCAGCACCTGGACAAGCCCGGGAACGAGTCCGACATGCAACTCAAGCCGCAGTTCCTGGCACCGGCTTATGAGGGCAGCAACAAGCTGCGCGGCAAGGTTGCGCTGGTCACGGGCGGCGACTCCGGTATCGGCCGCGCGGTGGCCGTCCTGTTTGCGCGCGAAGGCGCCGATGTGGCTGTGGCCTACCTCAGCGAAGATGAAGACGCGCGCGAAACCCAGCGCTGTGTGGAAGCGGAGGGACAAAGCTGCTTGCTGATTGCCGGTGACGTCAAAAACCCGGCGTTTGCGCGCAAGGCCGTCGAGAAAACCGTGCGCGAGTTCGGCCAGCTCGACATCCTCGTGAACAATGCCGCCTTCCAGGAGCATGCCGACACACTGGAGGACCTTGACGAAAACCGCTTCGAAGAAACTTTTCACACGAATATCTTCGGCTATTTCCACATGGCCAAAGCGGCGCTGCCGCATCTCGGCAAAGGCAGCTGCATCATCAACACGGGTTCGGTTACCGGGCTGGAAGGCAGCGCCAAACTGCTGGACTACTCGGCCACCAAGGGTGCCATCCACGCCTTCACCAAGTCGCTGGCCAGCAGCCTGGTTGACAAGGGCATACGCGTCAATGCCGTCGCGCCGGGCCCGGTGTGGACGCCGCTGAACCCCGCCGACAAGACAGCCGATGACATCCGCACCTTCGGAGAAAAGACCGACATGAAGCGCCCAGCCCAGCCCGAGGAGATTTCGCCCGCCTACGTTTTCCTGGCCGCTCCAGTGTGCTCGGGCTACATCACCGGCATCGTCCTGCCCATCACCGGCAGCGTCGGGCCCTGAGCGCGCATGCGGACGGCGCAGGGCCGCTTTCCGCTTTCTTCATGCAAAATAGGGCCCTAGCCCAGCAGGGTCGCGGCCGAACAGCTATGAATACCATAGCAATTTTGGAGTGCTAGGATTCCCGCACCCTGCACTGCGCGAGAACATTCCATGACAACCACCCTGGACGCCGTCACTTTCGGCGAGGCCATGATGCTGCTGGTGGCCGACCGCCCCGGGCCACTCGAAGACGCCACCTCTTTTTACAAACGCACCGCCGGCGCTGAAACCAATGTGGCCATCGGCCTGGCGCGCCTGGGCCTGAGAGTCGGCTGGGCCAGCCGGCTGGGCACCGACATGATGGGCCGCTACCTGATCAAGGCGCTGGCAGGCGAAGGCGTTGACTGTTCACAAGTGTCCCTGGCCAACGGACAGTCCACCGGCTTCATGATCAAAGGCCAGGTGCTGGACGGCAGCGACCCGCCTGTGGAATACCACCGCCAGGGATCGGCCGCCAGCCGCATGGATGCCAGCGATATTGACGAAACCTGGCTGCTGTCGGCGCGGCACCTGCACGCCACCGGTGTGTTTCCCGCCCTCTCAGCCAACACACTGGGCGTGGCGCGTCAAAGCATGGACCTGATGCAGGCCGCCGGGCGCACCGTGTCTTTCGACCCCAACCTGCGTCCCACGCTCTGGGCCACGCCCGAACTGATGCGCGAGTCCATCAACGACCTGGCTACCCGGGCCGACTGGGTCCTGCCGGGCCTGGAGGAAGGCCGCTTCCTCACCGGTGAAACAACAGCCGAAGGGATTGCCCGCTTTTACCTGAAGCGCGGCGCCCAACTGGTGGTCGTCAAGCTCGGCAGCGAAGGCGCTTATTTTGACGGCGAGGGTGGCAGCGGCCATGTCCCGGGCTTTCCGGTGCAGAAGGTGGTGGACACGGTTGGCGCCGGGGACGGTTTTGCCGTCGGCCTGATCAGCGCCCTGCTGGCTGGAGAAAGCGTGCCGGCTGCGGTCAGGCGCGGCGCCTGGATCGGAGCCCGCGCGGTTCAGGTACTCGGTGACACCGAGGGACTGCCGACGGCGGCCGAACTGCAAGCAGCCGACCTCTGACAGAGGCATGGTAAACAGGCAGCGCTGCTGCCTGAGCCTGCTTGCCGCGCTGTGACGCCGCCAGCTACATCGGCTGGGGTGTGGGTTGTACCTGGCCGGGGTTGGGAGGCGAGGCAATCGGCGGCACCGGCTCAGGCGGGGGAACGTTGGGGTCGGTAGCCACCGCGTCATTTCCTTTCCGGCGGGTCTGACGGATCTGAGGCAGGTTCTTCCGGCTTTTCCACTTCACGGATCATTCCCTCGCCTTCGGGATCGCGGCCATCAGAGGGGATATCGCGCTCATACGCGATCTCGGGCTCTTCCTTCTTCTCTTCTTTCTTCACTGCCCCGTCCTCCTGGGCCACCGTATCGACGGCGGGATTCCTTGCAGGCGCTCCTGGGGGATCGACGGGCAGCGGAGGCGTCGGGTCGTCGTTGCTGTCATCGCCCGGTGTCACGGCTTGTTCTTCTTCCTCTGGAATGGTCAAAGGCTCCGCATGCATGTCAGAGCCCTCCCAGCATGCCGGTGACCACTGCCGCGGCGGCAGCCACGCTGGCACACACGGTGGTGACATAGGCGGTGTAAGCCGCCCATGGGCGACGCACCCGGCGGGGTCGGGACGGCCCGGAAGTGAAAGTCGGGAGTTTCATGGCAGCCTCCTTGGAGAATGACTCCATGGTCGGGGCCCGCAAGCCGGGCCCCTATAGGCTGGCAGGCTCTTTGCCTGTCAGTGTCTGGCTGACACGTGCGACGCACCCGTCAGGAAGCGGCTTAATGCGAGTGCGCCAGCCCGCTGACCACCGTCACCAGGGCGATTCCCACGGCAAGCCAGGCGATTTGCGAAAAAGTCTCGCGGGCGCTCAGGCGTTTTTGCAATTGCGGGATCAGGTCAGCCAGCGCCACATACACAAAGCTGCTGGAAGCCACGACCAGGAAATACGGCAGCCAGTCGTGCAGCATGTCCACCAGCGCGTAACCAATCAGGCCGCCGAGCGCCGTCACCGCGCCAGCCAGCGACACCTTGACCAGGGCCGCACGCGAATTGCTCGAGGTCTGGCGCAGCACCACCAGGTCACCCATGTGATGCGGAATTTCATGCGCCAGCACTGCCAGCGCGGTGATGACGCCCAGCCGCATGTCCGCCACAAAGGCGGAGGCGATCAGGATGCCGTCGCCAAAGGCATGCACGCTGTCGCCCGTCAGGACGGCCCAGCTGCCGGATTTGGCCTGGCCCTCGTGACGATGGTGATGATGGTGCCCGTGGCCATGCTCCAGCGCGCCCGGTGATGTTTCCACCCGCTCGGCACGCTGGGAGTTGCCTGTGCGCACGGGTGCCAGCATGTAGCCCAGACCTTCTTTTCCCTCATGCGGGTCGTGGTGCTCATGGCCATGGTGATAAAGCTCGGCCTTGTCGAGCAGAAAGAAAAACACCAGGCCGACCAGCAGCGTGGCAAACAATTCCTGCGCACCGACCTGGCTCTCGAAGGCTTCGGGCAGCAGGTGCATGAAGGCCGTTGCGAGCAGTGCACCGGCGGCCAGGCTGAGCATGTGCGAGGTATAGCGTGCCAGCACACCAAAACTCAGCAGGGCCGCCAGCCACACGCTGCCGATACCGGCAGCCAGCGTGCCGATCAAAATTGCTATCAATGTCATAGCTGCCTGCGCCCGATCCATAAGGGCTGGAGCCCTAAAAAGGTTAGTAAAAATGCCAAATGCCGTGCCCACGAAAAAGCCGCCGCACATTGCTGTGGGGCGGCCTGGGCAACGCGGGCGCTGGTATTTAAGCGACGCCGTTGGCCTTGAACCACGCCAGAGCGCGTTTCCAGCCGTCTTCGGCCGGCTCTTTGCGGAAGCTCGGGCGGTAATCGGCGTGGAAAGCGTGCGGGGCATCAGGGTACACCACAAACTGCGAGGCCTTCGCCGCTGGGCTGCCGGCAGCCAAGGCAGCTTTCATCTTATCCACCGTGTCAAGGGGAATGCCACTGTCCTGCCCGCCGTACAGGCCCAGCACCGGGCCGTTCAGGATGGGGGTGATGTCGATCGGGTGTTTCGGCGTGAGATCAGTGCCGGTGCCAACCAGCCGGCCATACCAGGCAACACCGGCCATGACATTGGGGTTGTGCGCGGCATACAGCCAGGTGATGCGGCCACCCCAGCAAAAGCCGGTGATACCGACCTTCGCCGTGTTGCCTCCATTGGCACCGGCCCATTTCACGGCACCGTCGAGATCAGCCATGACCTGCGCATCCGGCACCTTGGAAACCACTTCGGCCATCAGCTTCGCGATTTCACCGTATTGCGTGGGGTCGCCCTGGCGGGCATACAGCTCGGGCGCGATGGCCAGGTAGCCGGCTTTGGCAAAGCGGCGCGCGGTGTCGGCGATGTATTCGTGCACGCCGAAAACTTCCTGGATCACCAGGATCACCGGAAGGTTGGTCTTGCCAGCGGGCGCGGCGTAATAGGCCGGCACCTTGAAACCGTTGACTTCAAAGGTGGTTTCGCCGGCTTTCAGGCCCTCGGCAGACGTCTTGATGGCGGTCTGCGCCATGATGGGCAACGCCGTGGCGGCGTAACCAACGCCGAGCGCAGTCTTCAGCGCGGTGCGGCGGGTGGCGCCGCTTTCCGTGCTTTGACCGGGCAAAAGGGAATCAAACTCGTTTTTCTGGTTGCTGTTGAGCATGGCGGCTTCCTGAGGGAGTGGTTGAAACAACCATCGGAGTTTAAGCAGACGCAGAAGTTCTTGCCGGCGCGGGAAATACAGGTGTTTCCCGCGCTGCGCCTGCCTTGTGCGGCCGCTCAGACGATTTTGACGCTGAGCTCGGGAAGGCCATCAATGTGGCACTCGATCACGTCGCCCTTGACCACCGGCCCGACATTTTCAGGTGTGCCCGAGTAAATGATGTCGCCGGGGAACAGCTCAAAGGCTTCGGACAGCCTGGAAATCTGCTCGGCCACCGACCAGATCATGTGGTTCAGCGTGGCCTGTTGCTTGGTCTGCCCATTGACCTTGAGCCAGATGGCGCCCTTGGTGTAATGGCCTGTCTGCGCCACCTTGTGGATGGGGCCGATGGGTGCCGACCTGTCGAAGCTCTTGCCGATTTCCCAGGGCTTTTTCTGGTCGCCCATGCCGCGCTGCAGGTCGCGGCGTGTCATGTCCAGGCCCACCGCGTAGCCATAGACACACTCCAATGCCTGGCTCATGGGAATGTTGCGCCCGCCTTTGAACAGGGCCGCCACCAGCTCAACCTCGTAGTGGTAGTTTTTGGTCAGCGTCGGATAGGGATGGTCAGCCACCTGGCCCGGTGGCACGGTCTGGATAGCATCGGTGGGTTTCTGGAAAAAGAAGGGCGGCTCGCGCGAGGGGTCCGAGCCCATTTCGATGGCATGCGCGGCGTAGTTGCGCCCTATGCAATAGATACGGCGCACCGGAAACATCTCGCTGCTGCCGGCTATCGGCACGTAGGTGTCTGCCACCGAAAAAGGCGTGGCCGGTGCATTGGCCGCCGTGCCGGGGGCCGCACAACCGGCGATGGCGCCCGCCGTCATCAATGCGCCCGATTGCAGAAGCCCGCGTTTATTCATGTCGGTCATGCTTGTCTCCTTGGAATGGTCATGAAATGTCGAGCAGCCAGCTTATGCCGCATCTCCACCACGTGCGCAGACGCATTTACGCATTCACCGGACGATTCAAAGAAGCCCCTGCGGCACCATGCGGACGCCGCGTTCGCCTCAGGTGGCGCCTGAAATTTTTGCGCGCACGCTGTCGCGGTAGACCTTGGGGGTCATGCCGAAACGCTGGCGAAATCGGCGCGCGAAATAGGCTTCATCGGCAAATCCCGAGGCATGAGCCACGCTGGCAATCAGCTGGCTGCTGTGCGCCAGCTGTTCCTGCGCAAACTCGAGCCTGCGCTCCGTCACCAGGTCGGTGAAGGTCTTGCCTGTTTCCTTCTTGAGCAGGTGCGCCAGATAATTAGGTGACAGAAAGGCCGCGGCGGCGGCATCGGCGAGGGTGATTTCGCCCGCCAGGTTGTCGCGTATGTAGCGCACCGCGCGCTGCAGACTGGCACGCCGGCTGCCCTGCTGCGCCTGGCTGGCGGCGAGGCGCAGCAGGTCCGGTTCATACTTGCGACAGACCAGCGCAATCAGCTGGAGCATCAGCCCGCGAATCATCTCTATCGAACCGAATCGGCGATGGGTATTTTCAAAAGCCAGCTTGTTGAGCAATACCTCGACTTCCGGGAACTCTTCTTCGGTGAACCAGAAGTCGGCATATTCCTGAAACAGAAACGGTGCGAGCTCGGGCGCCCTTGTCAACGGCACGTCTTCCAGGTCCAGCGGGTCCACATCCAGGCCAGGGCGCAGGAACTGCTGCGACATGTTGATGATGACGTAGCGCGAACCCTCAGGGTGCGGGATCACATGCACGCGGTAAGGCAGGATGAAACTGAGGTAGCCACGCCTGAAAGGCCGCACCGTGCCGGCGACGTTCTGTTCGGTGTCGCCCTGCAGGCTCACCTGGACCTGGAAGTACTCGTGCCGGTGCGGGCGCACCAGTGGCGGCCGAACCAGTTGGGAACGGATGTCGAAGTCGAGGTGGTCGGCCCGCTCGGACATCCCGTAGGTCTTGATGTCTGTCATGCACGTATTTTCAGGCGCTGTCAGTGCCGCCCGAAGAAAGTTAAATTCTGTATTGACAGAAATTTCAGACGATATATATTCGGAGTCATGGAACTCAGCACTGTCGCCCGAAAATTCGTTGTCCACTGGGGAGAAATGGGCACGGCCTGGGGCGTCAACCGCACCGTGTCGCAAATTCACGCACTCCTCTTTTTCCATGGCCGCCCTCTGCATGCCGAGGAAATTGCCGACACCCTGGCGGTGGCCCGCTCCAATGTGAGCACCAGCCTCAAGGAACTGCTGAACTGGAACCTCATCCGCACCACCCAGCTGCTGGGTGACCGGCGCGACTATTACGAAACTTCGCTGGATGTCTGGGAGCTGTTCCGCACCGTAGTGCGCGAACGCAAAGAGCGCGAGTTCGACCCCACAGTACGTATGCTCCGTGATCTGGTGAAGGAGGAAGGCTTTGATACCGAAGCCGCCGACGCCCAGGACCGTGTGCGTGAAACCCTGAGGCTCATGGAGTCGCTGGGCCTGTGGGCCGATGAAATGCTGCGCCTGTCACCCACCACGCTGGAAAAAGTCTTGCGCATGGGGGCGAGCGTGCAGAAATTTGTGCGCGGAGACAGCGATGTCAAACCCATGGATCCATCCGAGCTTTTACCGCCTACTTTTTGATCTGGATAACCGGCCAAGCTTCGGCCCTTTTTTTTGGCTATTAATTTCTGTTTGTACTGAAATTTCTAAAGTAGAGAAATATGACCAGCATTCATAACCTTCCTGACCTGGGCAACACCCGCTACGACAGCTTCAAGGCGGGACTGGATCCCACGATTTATCCGCTGACGCTTTTTTATGAATCTGCCTGCCCACTGTGCAATGCGGAGATGAGCAATCTCATGCTGCGCGACACCGGAGGGCATCTGCGCTTTGCCGATGTCTCGGCGCCGGACTTCACCGATGTGCCCGCCAGCGCCACCCTGCAAGACCTGCTGGACCTGATCCACGCGCGCACCGCGGACGGCCGCGTGCTCAAGGGTGTTGAGGTGTTCCGCCTGGCCTATGAAGCCGTCGGCCTGGGCTGGGTCAGCTCGGCCATGCGCATGCCTCTGCTGCGCCCGCTGGCCGAATGGGGCTACCCGGTGCTGGCCCGCAATCGGCACCGCATTCCCCGCAGCTTCGTGCGTTTGCTGTTTGAAGGCGCCGTACGGCGCGCTGCCGAACGCTCGGCAGCCGCCCGCTGCGATTCCGCCAGTTGCCCACGTTAATCAACCGAAAGGAAACACCATCATGAATGCCAACCTGAACGCCAACCTGTTTGTCATCTCGCTGCTGATCGCGCTGGTCGGGCCCGTCATTGCCATCACCTACCTCAAGCCGATCCTCTACAAGGTGCTTCGCATGCTGTGCGACGCGGACGGCGGCGCGGAGTTCTGGATACGCTGCGCCTACCTGTTGGCGGTGTCGGGCACCTTGCTGCTGATGCTGAGCTTCGGCGAGTTCAGCGAGCGCAGCAGCCTGGTCGACGCGGTGCGGCGCTCGCTGTCGCTGGTGATGGCGGGCGTGTTCTTCACCGTGGCCATCATTTCGCGCAATGTGTGGACGCAGGTGCGGCAGTGGGTGGCCGCGCAGGAACTGGCTGCCCATGCACAGGCTGCCCGCGGCACCGCGCCGGCCAAACCCGCCGCGGTTGATGCGCGCTGAGGGATGCCTCGCAGTAGCCAGAAACCGAAAGCACCACTGACGGAGGACAAAAATGAGCACCACAACACCGGTTGCCCACCGCATCGATACACCAACCAACCAGGGCAAGGAAGCACGGCTGGCGGACATCAGGTCTTACTACAACGCCGTAGCCGATGACTACCGTGCCTGGAGCCCCGGCATGAACATGCACTTCGGCTACTGGTCCTGGAAAGTCAACCCCTTGGGCCGCGAAGCCATGCTGGAACGCATGAACCTGGAAGTGTTGCGCCGCCTGGCCTTGCCACGCAGCGGGGCCGTGCTGCTGGCCGACCTGGGCTGTGGCGCGGGAGCTACTGCCAGGTCCATCGTCAAGAACCGCAAGCACAGCACCGTGGACGCCGTCACGCTGGTGGCGCGGCAAATTGTCCAGGGCGCCCAGCTCAACCAGGCTGCGGCCTTGCACAACCAGGTGCGCTTTCACCTGGCCGACTATGTGGACACCGACCTGCGTACAGGCGCTTACGACGGCGTTTACGCGCTGGAAAGCGCCTGCCATGCGCCCGGGGCCGACAAACGCGCACTGGTGCGCGAGGCGACACGCTTGCTGCGGCCCGGTGGCACGCTGGTGATTACCGACGCCTTTCGGCGCAACAGCAAGCCTCTGCCCGGATTCATGGAGCGAATCTACAGGCTTTGGTGCCGCAACTGGGCGGTCAACGAACTGGCGGAGAAACACGCGCTGCACGCTGCGCTTGCCAGCCACGGATTCACCGACATCCGTTTTCAGGACATCAGCCTGCGCCTGGCGCCCAGCGCCCTGCAGATCCCGTTGTTCGCCACACGCTTCGCATTGCGTGAACTATGGCGAGCCCGGTTCCGCCTGTCGCCGCTGCGCCGCGGCCACATCGTGGCGTCCTATGCGGCCTTCCTGCTGGGCATGTGGCTGCCGGGTTTTGGCTACTACATGGTCACCGCCCGCAAACCGGCGGACAGTGATACATTGCCACGGCATAAAATCAACTGATCAGTGCGCTTTTTCCCAGTTGGCGCCAATGCCGATCTCGGCCAGCAGCGGCACCTTGAGTTCGGCCACACCGGCCATCAGGCGCGGGATCTCGGTGCGTAACCATTCGACTTCGGCCTCGGGTACCTCAAACACCAGCTCGTCATGCACCTGCATGATCATCCTGGTGGCGCGCTTTTCCGCATCGAGCACGTCCTGCACCTTGACCATGCTGAGCTTGATCAGGTCGGCCGCCGTGCCCTGCATAGGCGCGTTGATGGCCTGCCTTTCGGCTGCTTTTTTTCTGGGGCCATTGCCGCCGTTGATCTCCGACAGGTACAGGCGCCGACCGAACACGGTCTCGACGAAGTGGTTCTCGCGGGCAAACACCACGGTCTGTTCCATGTAGTTCTTCACGCCGGGGTAACGCTGGAAATATTTGTCGATGTAAGCCGCAGCGGCCTTGGTCTCGATGCCCAGGTTGCGCGCCAGACCGAAGCTGCTCATGCCGTAGATCAGCCCGAAGTTGATGACCTTGGCATAACGCCGCTGCTCGCTGCTGACTTGGGCCAGGTCTACGCCGAACACTTCAGCGGCCGTGGCGCGATGCACGTCCAGGCCGTCGGTGAAAGCGCGCAGTAGCGCCTCGTCACCGCTGAGGTGGGCCATGATGCGCAACTCGATCTGTGAATAGTCGGCGCTCGCAATCACGCTGCCGGCAGGCGCCACAAAAGCCTCGCGCACGCGCCGGCCTTCCGGCGTGCGCACCGGGATGTTCTGCAGGTTGGGGTCGTTGCTGGACAGGCGCCCGGTCACGGCCACGGCCTGCGCATAGTGTGTGTGCACCCTGCCCGTGCGCGGCAACGCGAGCTGCGCCAGCTTGTCGGTGTAGGTGCCCTTGAGCTTGCTGAGCGAGCGATGCTCCAGCAGCTTGGCCGGCAGCGGGTAATCCTCCGCGAGTTTTTCAAGCACCTCCTCGTCGGTGCTGCGCGCGCCGCTGGGCGTCTTCTTGATCACCGGCATGCCCAGCTTGTCGAAGAATATTTCGCCGAGCTGTTTCGGGCTGCCGAGATTGAAAGGCTGGCCAGCGATTTCGTAGGCTTCTGCTTCGAGCTGCAAGATGCGCTGGCCCAGTTCGTGACTTTGCGTGGCCAGCATGGGCGCGTCGATCAGCACGCCATTGCGCTCGATGCGGTACAGCGCCTCGCTGCTCTGCATTTCGAGCTCATAGATAAAGCGCAACTTCTCGTTGGCCTGCAGCTGCGGCCACAAGACACGGTGCACGTCCAGGGTCTGGTCCGAGTCTTCGCACGAATACTCGGCCGCCTTCGCAATGTCAACCTGGTTGAACTTGATCTGGTGCGCGCCCTTGCCGCACAGGTCTTCGTAGTTGATGCCGCTGCGGCCCACATGGCGCTCGGCCAGGCTGGCCAGGCCATGCGGCTTGTGCACTTCGAGCACATAACTCTGCAGCATGGTGTCGTGCTGATACCCCTGCACCTCGATGCCGTGGTTGGCAAGCACATGGCGGTCGTACTTGACGTGTTGTCCCAGCTTGGCTCTGGCCGGGTTTTCCAGCCAGGGTTTGAGCCGCGCCAGTACCTCGCCCTGCGGCAGTTGCGCCGGCGCGTCCGGGTAGTCGTGCGTCAGGGGAATGTAGGCCGCCTCGCCCGGCGTGACGCTGAAGCTCAGGCCCACGATCTGGGCCAGCATTTCGTCCAACGAAGTGGTTTCGGTGTCTAGCGCAACCAGCTCAGCCGCCTCGATCTTCGCGAGCCAACGGTCGAAGGCTTCCCAGGTCAGCACGGTGTCATAGTTCAGGTTGCTTGCGCGTTCCGCCGGCGGTGTCTCGACGAGAGGCGCTTCGTCAAAAAGACCAGGGGAGTCCGCCCTGCCGCCCGTACCTCCCGGGGGGGGTGGCTTGTGCCGCCCCTCGGGTCCGCCAATCAGCTCCGGCGGCGTGCTTTCGATGTCGATCTGCCGGACCAGGCCCTTGAAGCCATATTTTTCATAAAAAACCTTCAAAGCCTCCGTCTGCTGGGCGCCAATTGCTATTGAATCCAGAGCAGGCAGGCCGGCGACGTAGTCCACAAGCTCGCAGTCTTTCTTGATGGTCAGCAGCTCGCGGCCCTTGGGCAGCCAGTCCAGCGACTGGCGCAGGTTCTCTCCAACGACACCCTTGATTTCGCCAGCACGGGCCACCAGCGCGTCCAGCGAGCCGTATTCGAGCAGCCATTTCACCGCCGTCTTGGGGCCGACCTTGGGAACGCCGGGCACATTGTCCACCGCATCACCAACCAGGGCCTGGTAGTCCACCATCAGCCGCGGCGGCACGCCAAATTCAGCCTCGACCCCGGCTAGGTCACGCCGGCGGTCGTTCATGGTGTCGATCACGGTGATGTGTTCATCGACCAGTTGGCTCAGGTCCTTGTCGCCGCTGGAGATGATGACTTCGATGCCCTGCTTCGAGCCCATGCAGGCCAGGGTGCCGATCACGTCGTCGGCCTCCACGCCGGGCACGGTCAGGACTTTCCAGCCCAGCAGCTCGACCACTTCATGGATGGGTTCGACCTGGCTGCGCAAGTCGTCGGGCATGGGCGAGCGCTGGGCCTTGTACTCGGGATACAACGCGTCACGAAAGGTTGGACCTTTGGCGTCAAACACGCAGGCGGCGTAGTCGGCCCGAACGTCCTTGCGCAGCTTCTGCATCATGTTGACCATGCCGCGTATGGCGCCCGTCGCCGGGCTTTGCGGGTCACCGGGGTTGGCGCGCAGGTCCGGCATGGCGTGAAAGGCGCGGTAAAGGTAGCTGGAGCCGTCCACCAGCAGAAGTGTTTTTTTATCGGTGCTCATGGCGCCAATTGTCACCGTTTTGCAGGCTCTATCCACCGTGGTTCCGGCCCCCTACAATGCAGGCATGCAACACCCTTTTTGCTCCCTTTTGCTCGCCACTGCTGCCTCTGTGCTGGCTTGCGTCCCGGCCCTGGCCCAGACAGCCGCACCCGCTGCGGCCCCGGCACCAGCCCCTGCCGTGGAGCCCGGCACCAACCCGGCCAGCCGCCGGCCGGATGCCGCAATTCAGCGCATCCGCACCGAAGACGCCGGTTCGCGCATCGACGAAGTGCGCGTCGGGGGTGAGACGCAAAGCATCACGGTACAGCCCAAAACCAATGTGCCGGCCTACGAAGTGCTGCCATCGGACTCCACCAAGGGCGGCGGCACGGCCCCGTCCAAATCAGGCGCCGGCGCTACCGGCAGCCGTGTCTGGAACGTCCTCAAGTTCTAGTTTTCCCTTCAGTTTCAGTTTCAGTCCCAGGCATGGCCGTTTACACCGAAGTCTCGTTCGACGAGGCCGCTCCCCTTTTGCATTCGCTCGGACTGGGGCAGCTGCAAACCCTGGACGCCTGTTCGGGCGGCATTGAAAATACCAACTACTTCGCCGACACCGACCAGGGCCGTTACGTCCTGACCCTGTTTGAGCGCCTGGGCTTTGAGCAGTTGCCGTTTTATCTGCATCTGATGAAACACCTGGCGCAGCGCGGCATTCCGGTGCCCGAACCGCACGCCGCCGTCACGGCAGACGCCGGCAGCCAGCCCGGCGACATCCTGCACCGGCTCAAGAACAAACCCGCCGCCGTCGTGGACCGTTTGCGCGGCGGCAGCGAACTCGCTCCCACGCCTGCTCACTGCGCTGCAGTGGGCGACATGCTGGCGCGCATGCACCTGGCGGGGCAGGATTTTCCGCGCCAGCAAGCCAACCTGCGCGGCCTGCCCTGGTGGAACGAAACCGTGCCGGTGGTGCTGCCCTACCTCAGCGCTGAACAATCCAGCCTGATCCTGTCCGAGCTGGCCTACCAGAACCATGTAGCGGCGTCCTCGGCCTGGCAGGCTTTGCCACGCGGGCCTGTCCATGCCGACCTGTTTCGCGACAACGTGATGTTCGAGGGTGAAGGCAGCCAGATGCGCCTCACCGGATTTTTTGATTTTTACTTCGCCGGCTGGGACGCCCTGCTGTTTGACATCGGCGTCAGCCTCAACGACTGGTGCGTGGACCTGGCCACCGGCGAGGGCGACGCCGCGCGGACCCGGGCCTTCCTGGCAGCCTACCAGGCCGTGCGTCCACTCACTTCGCAGGAGCGCAGCCTGCTGCCGGCCATGCAAAGGGCCGGTGCCCTGCGTTTCTGGATCTCGCGACTGTGGGACTTTTACCTGCCGCGCGAGGCAGCCCTGCTGCAGGCGCACGACCCGGGCCATTTCGAGCGGGTGCTGCGCCAGCGGGTGGCCCACCCCTGCGGCCTAGCATCCTGAATTTGTGAGCTCGCTGCCGGCCGCAGGAAACTGGCAAGCCGCCGTTTTTGAAGCAAACTGCCCTGCCGGCGTTAAATTGTTCACCGAGTCCGCCTTTTTTAGCCTTTTTGACTGAGCCTGGACAGGCTTGACCCCTCAACATGCACCTCACGCAATGAAACTAAACATCGTTCCCGCACGTACTGGCATCACATGGGTCAAGCTCGGCATACAAACCTTCTTCAAGCAGCCACTGGCGCTGGCTGGCCTGTTTTTCATGTACATGGCGGCGGCTACGCTGGCATCGCTGATTCCCTTCGTTGGCGTGGTTCTGGCGCTGGCCATCGTGCCGGCAGCCACACTCGGGCTGATGGCGGCCACGCTGGAAGCCACCAAAGGCCGTTTCCCCATGCCCGCCATCCTGGTCAGCGCTTTCCGGGCGGGCCAGCAGCGCGGCCGTGCCATGATGGTTCTGGGCTTCCTGTACGCGGCGGCATGCCTGCTGATTGTTTCCGTGGTGCCGCTGTTTTTCGAGGTGCCGGTCAGCCGCGAAAGTGCCCTTGCCCCGGAGATGCAGGGCGCGATGCTGATGATCATGGTCCTGTATTTGCCGATTTCAGTGCTGTTCTGGCATGCCCCTGCCCTGGTGCACTGGCATGGCGTGGCGCCGGTCAAAAGCCTGTTTTTCAGTGCCGTCGTCTGTTTCAGGAATGCCGGCGCCTATGTGCTGTTCGGCCTCACCTGGATGGTGGTGCTCATGGTCATTGGCCTGGCCGTGAGCTTGCTTGCCGGCCTGCTGGCCAGCCCCGAAGCGGCAGCCGCGCTGGTCATGCCGGCCGCACTGCTGATGGCCGCCATGTTTTCAAGCTCGCTTTATTTCACCTTTCGCGACAGTTTTGATGCTTCCCCGACCGACGATCCTGACAACACCGACAACAACCCCACCCCAGGAGAAACACCATGACACAGCACCTGCTGCAAGGCCGGCAAGAAAAAGAAATTTTGTGGTTCCAGAGGCGTGACGCGCTCAAGGCCGCCGCGGCCTGGGTGGCCATGGGCGGATTGCCGGCCGCCCTCGCACAGCAACGCAGCAACATCGTGCAGCTGAACGGCGACGCCACCATCAATGGCAATCGCCTGAATCCACAGCAAACGATTCAGACCGGGGACGAGATCCAGACCGGACCGGGCGCCAGCCTGGTGTTCGTGATCGGCAATTCGGCCTTCCAGGTACGTCAGAACTCGCGCCTGTCGGTGGAACGCGGCGCCACGCTCAATGCGGTCAGCCTGCTGCGCCTGCTGACAGGCGCCGTGGCCAGCGTCTGGGGCAAGGGGGTGAACCGCTCGATTGTCATGCCTACCCTGACTGCGGGCATACGCGGCACCGGCGTGTATGCGGAGGTTTTTGCCGACCGGGGCAACCGCAACTATTTCTGCAACTGCTATGGCACGGTGGACCTGGGCGCGAGCGGGCAAAAGCAGCTGTCCCAGGCGCAATACCACCAGTCCTTCTGGGCCGACGCCGAGCCCAAGAACGGGCTTTACCTGTCCCCGGCCCAGGCCCTGAACCACACTGACGAAGAGCTGGAATTCCTGGCCGGGCTGGTGGACCAGCGCACAGCCTGGCAGATTGTCGGCCGAAAAGGGACCAAGGACGGCAGCGGCAGGATGACGTACTGAGCCTTGAGGAAGCCAGCCGACAAGCGGCTTTCAAGCGCCGCAACGGCGCCCCTTGCGCTCAGTTCTTCGCCTTGTACTCCGTGATTGCCTTGCTGAGGTCTGCGTACTCTTCGCAGGTCTTGTTGCCGCAGATTTTTTCCAGCTCAGCCAGATGTTTTTCGGCCTCCTGCGGCCGTTTCTCCGTCAAGTAAGCCTGCCCGATGTACTCATGCGCACCCTTGTGCCGGGGGTCGAGTTTGAGCGCCGTGTAGTAGTGCTCGAACGCCTTGGTGATGTCGGGCGTGGGACGCTTCCTGTAGCTATAACCCAGCAGGTTGTGCACGTCCGCGTTGCGCGGCTCCTCACGCGCAGCGACGGTCAGCTCGGACATGGCCCGATTCCAGTCCTTGGCCGCAATGGCCGTGCGGGCGTTGCCCAGGCGGTCGCTCACTGACGTACGTGGCGCGGTGGGGTTGCTGCCGGGGGTGTCGGCGGCATGGGCCACAGCGGTGCAGGCCGCCAGGGCAAGAAACAAGAGCTTGATGTTCATCGCAAAGTCTCCGGAAAAAGGCGTTGGTGCCGACTATATGCACGCAGGAAAACGCCAACTGGATGCGGCATCATGTCACGATTCCTGAAATCAAAAAGGTGCCAGGCGAGCTGCGCCATGACGCAGCCGGCAAAAACTGCGCCCTGCTTTAAAACGCGTCGCCGGAGGCGTTCTGCAGCCTCCTGACCAGGGCCACCAGTTGCGGCCGCACCTGGGTCATCAAAAACTGCGGCGACAGGTTAAAGCCCGGGCCGCCGCAATTGACCACCATCATCGAACGCCCGCCGGTCGGGCGGAAGGCAGCGGCAATCGCATTGACGTCCTTCTGCCAATCGCCAAACGAGGCGCAGCAGCCGTGCTCGCGGTAGTGCGCCAGCGCCGACTCCAGCGCCTCCCGGGTTTGGGGCCAGGCCGCCTCATCCTGGCCTCGAATGCGCTCCATGAGGTCGCTGCGCTCACTGTCGCTGCAACCGGACAGGTAGGCGCGGCCCATCGCGGTACTGGCCAGCGGGATACGTGAACCGACATCCAGGCTGAGCGTGAGCGCGGACTCGCTACGGCAGTTTTCGACGTAAATCATACTCAGGCGGTCGCGAATGCCTAGCGACACCATGGCCTGCGAACTCTCGGCCAGCTCCTGCATCACTGGTCTGGCCAGCTGGCGCATATCCATGCGCGCCAGCATGGCGCTGCCGAGTGCCAGCACCGCACTGCCCAGCCGGTAGCCGGCATGACCATGGTTGTCCTGGGCGTGCTCCAGATAGCCATGTTTGGTCAGCGTGTAGGTCAGGCGCGAAATCGTCGACTTGGGCAAGCCGCAGCGGCGCGCCAGCTCCTGGTTGCCCAGCGTCCGGTCGCGTGAGCGAAAAGCGCTCAGCACATCCAGCCCACGTGCCAAAGCTGTCACAAAGTGCCGGTCTTCCTTGGCATGAACAAGGCTGACTGTTCTGGAGATCGTCAGGGTGGAAACAGGAGTTCTGGACATCGGTAGTTCTGCATTGCGGAATTAAAAGCCCAATCATTGTGGCATCTAGACAGTCTGTTTATCCCCACAACTCGGGAAATCCATAAGTGTAAATGTGTCAGAGTGTTTCAGAATCAGCTTGTGGGATTAAGAAATTAGTTCTGCAATGCAGAACACGCAGACGTCATCAACCATTGAGGAGAACCTGATGCAAAACAAGATAATTCAGCCCGCGGTCTGGGCCCTGGGCTTTGCCGCCTTGCTGTCGTTTGTCCTTCCCGGCCACGCGGCGCCGGGACGCGAAGATCTGGTGATCGGGCAGGTGGCGCCGCTGACTGGCGTGATCGCTGGAACCGGCAACGAATACGTGGCCGGTGGCGCAGCGTATTTCGCTTATATCAATGACAACGGCGGCATTTACGGCCGCAAGATCCGCGTTGCCCTCAAGGACGACAGCTACAAGCCGGATCAGACCCTGGCCCTGACGCGCCAACTGCTGGCCGAAGACAAGCCGCTGGCGCTGTTCGGCTTTGTCGGCACCGGCAACGTGCTGGCCCTGAACAAAAACAAGGTGCTGGAAGACGCCGGCATTGCGCTGCTGGCGCCTTATACCGGAGCCAAGGATCTGCGCGACCCGATGAACCCGCAGATCTTCCACATCCGGGCCAGCTACACCGACGAGACCGCGCGCATGGTGGAGCATCTGCACACCATCGGCCTGCGCCGCTTCGCCGTGATGTACCAGGACGATCCTTTTGGCAAAAGCGGCCTGGTGGGTGCTGAAAGCGCGTTGCAAAAACTCGGCATGAAGGCTGTGGCCACGGGCGCTTATGACCGCACCAAGCCTGACGAAGTTGATGCAGCGGTCGCCGCCATTGCCCCGGCCAATCCAGACGCCATCATCATGGTCTCGGTCAACCGGGCCTCAGCTGCCTTCATCAAAAAAATGCGGGCGCAGGGCAGCAAGGCTCGGCTGTTCAGCATCTCAGTGGTGAATTTCAAGGAGCTATTGAAAAACGCCGGCGAGGACAACGCCCGCGGCATCGGCATTTCACAGGTCATGCCTTATCCCTATTCCACGCTGGCGCCAGTGGCCCGCGAGTTCCAGACCCTGATGGCCAAGTACCAGCCGGACAAGGTGATTTCCTACGCCAGCATGGAGTCCTTCATCGCAGCCAAGATTCTTGTGGAAGCCATACGCCGCAGCGGTGCCGATCCTACCCGGGCGAAAATCATCAGCCAGCTCGAAAAAATGAACAGCTATGACGTGGGAGGCTTCAAGGTGAGTTTCTCGCCGGAAAACCACGTCGGCTCGAAATTTGTCGAAGTGACCGTGATCGGACGGGACGGAAGGCTGCTTAGATAGCGCGACGTACTTCCAGGATCTCGTACTCGATCGCTTCCCGGTAGGTCCTGGCATCATGCAGCGCCAGGTGCAGCAGGATCCGGGCGGCATGCGCCTTGATGACGCGGGGCAGCAAGGCGCCGACAAGCACCAGTGGCAGCCCCCACCACACATAGCCGGACAGGGCCAGCGCCGCGCCTATGCCCAGGAGCGGCAATGAAATGCCGATCACGAACAGCCGGTGCTTGACGTATTTCTGCGCACGCTCTGGGTTGACGATCAGACGAAAACGGCCCATGGGCAGGCCGGTCTTGAACTCCTGGTGGCTGACCTCGACGGTCGCCTCGTCTGCTTCAGGATTGATTTCTGTCTCGTTCATTGTTCTCTCGCGGGCGGTTTGGTCGTCTGGCCGATCTTAACCAAGGCTTAAACCACCGTGAGCTTGGCCACACTCAGCGCCAGCCATTTCACCCCATGCCGCGTGAAATTGATTTGTGCCCGGGCATCGTCACCGCTGCCCTCGAGCATCATCACCTTGCCTTCGCCAAACCTGGCGTGAAACACCTCGATGCCGGTTTTCAAGCCATGCGAAGGCGCATTGCGCTGCGGCGGCACCGGTGGATTGGTGAATTTGTCGCCGCTCTGGTTTTTTGAGGAAAAAGCGGCCTTGGCCCAATCCCCACGGGCGCCAGCGGCTCCTGAATTTGTAGCGCCCCAGGCACCTCCGTGACCACCATAGGCCTGCGCGAAACCCTGATTTTTCGTCGTGATCCATTTCAGCGCCGCCTCCGGCAGCTCATCAAAAAAGCGGCTTTTCAGGTTGTAGCGGGTCTGGCCATGCAGCATGCGCGTCTGCGAATGGCTGAGGTACAGGCGCTGGCGCGCACGCGTGATCGCCACATACATCAGGCGACGCTCTTCCTCGATGCCACCGGCGTCGCTCAATGAATTTTCATGCGGAAAGATGCCGTCTTCCAGGCCGGAGATGAATACGCAGTCGAACTCCAGGCCTTTGGACGAATGCACCGTCATCAGTTGCACCGCATCCTGCCCGGCCTGCGCCTGGTTGTCACCGGACTCAAGCGCGGCGTGGGTCAGGAAAGCGGCCAGCGGCGACAGTGTTTCGCCGGTCTCCTGGTCTGGCGCCAGCAATTCCGGCAGTGGCTCGTCGCTTGGCGCCACGGATGGGTCCAGCCCCTGGCTGGCTGGCGATTGCGACAGCGCAGTGCCGAGTTCATCGACCGGCAGTGCCACCGCATCGCGGCCGAAACCCTCCATGCTCACAAATGACTCGGCAGCGTTCACCAGTTCGCCCAGATTCTCGAGCCGGTCCTGGCCTTCCTTCTCGAGCTGGTAATGCTCTTCCAGCCCGCTGTGCTGCAGCACCAGTTCGATGATCTCGCGCAGGCTCAGGCCCGGCGTCTGCTCGCGCAGCACATCGATTTTGGCGACGAAGGCGCCGAGGTTGGTGCCAGCCTTGCCGGGCACGGCACTGACCGCGTCATGCAGCGAGCAGCCCGAGGCGCGCGCCACGTCCTGCAACTGCTCGATGCTACGCAGGCCAATGCCGCGCGGGGGGAAGTTGACGATGCGCATGAAGCTGGTGTCGTCATGCGGGTTGTCCATCAGGCGTAAATAAGCCAGGGCGTGTTTGATCTCGGCTCGCTCGAAAAAGCGCAGGCCGCCATAGACGCGGTAAGGAATCCCGTTGTTGAACAGCGCGGTTTCCATGACCCGGCTTTGCGCATTGCTGCGGTAGAGCAGCGCGATCTCCTTGCGCTCGGTGCCGTCACGCACCAGTTGCCGCACTTCGTCGACAAACCACTGGGCCTCGCCGAAATCCGACGCCGCTTCAAACACACGCACCGGCTCACCAGGGCCGGCCTCGGTGCGCAGGTTTTTGCCCAGGCGCTTGCTGTTGTGGCTGATCAGTTCGTTGGCCGAATCCAGAATGTTGCCGAAGCTGCGGTAGTTGCGCTCCAGTTTGATCTGATGCTGCACATGGAACTCACGCACGAAATCGGCCATATTGCCCACACGTGCGCCGCGGAAAGCGTAAATGCTCTGGTCATCATCGCCCACCGCCACCACGGAGCCGCCCGGCATCGCGTGATCACCCGTCGCGGCATCGTCACCCTGCCCGGCCAGCATCTTGATCCAGGCGTACTGCAGCTTGTTGGTGTCCTGGAACTCGTCGATCAGGATGTGCCGGAAGCGCCGCTGGTAATGCTCGCGCACCGGAGCGTTGTCGCGCAGCAGCTCATAGCTGCGCAGCATCAGCTCGCCGAAATCGACCACGCCTTCGCGCTGGCACTGCTCTTCATAAAGCGCGTAAATCTCGGCCTTCTTTCGCGTCTCTTCATCGCGCATCACCACGTCTTTGGCGCGCTGGCCGTCTTCCTTGCAGCCCGCGATGAACCACATCAGTTGCTTGGGTGGAAAGCGCTCGTCGTCGATGTTGAACTGCTTGCACAGGCGCTTGATCGCCGACAGCTGGTCCTGCGTGTCCAGGATCTGGAAGGTGGACGGCAGGTTGGCGAGCTTGTAGTGCGCGCGCAAAAAGCGGTTGCACAGACCGTGGAAGGTGCCTATCCACATGCCGCGCACATTGACGGGCAGCATGGCGGAAAGGCGCGTCAGCATTTCCTTGGCCGCCTTGTTGGTAAAGGTCACCGCCAGGACGCCGCCGGGCGAAACGTAGCCGTTTTGCAGCAGCCAGGCGATGCGGGTGGTCAGCACCCGCGTCTTGCCGGAACCGGCGCCAGCCAGGATCAGCGCATGCGTGTTGGGCAGCGTGACCGCTGCGAGTTGCTCCGGATTGAGGTTGTGCAGGAGGGGGGAGCTGGGGACTTCTGGGAACATCCCCCATTGTAGAAAGAACACCGGCACCGTCACGGTGCAGGGATGCTTCCCCGTCCGCTCGAAGCAGATTTCTCTTAATCAGCCAGGGCCGCGGGTCTGGCTTTGCCAGCCCGCAGGCGCAGCGCCCCCTCGGGGGGCAGGGAGTTACACGCAGTGAGCGACCGTGGGGGCTCTAGCTCCCGTCCGTCTTCAGAATGGTCTCGCCCTTGAGCGCGCCTACGTCACGGATGGCCATGCGGTGGCGCTTCCAGCCGCCCCAGGTGCGGCGAAAATTCGCCAGTGAAATGCCGTAGTAGATCGCCTTGAACACCCGCAACCGCCCCCAGAACGGCGTCTTGCCAAAAATGTCTCCGGCCAGGAGCGATAGCAGTGCTTCCTTGACGCGAAAGGGATTGGCGGGATGCATGAACATCTCCCGAATGGTCGGATTGGTGACGCGGTAAATGAACCACGAATACTCGCTCGGCCCTTTGCGCATCATGGTCTCAAAGCTTTTGCGCACGGCAGGGAGGTCAGCCGGCTGATCCAGCGCAGTGGCGACCAGCTCCGCGCCGTCGAATGCACTGTGCATCGCCAGATACACGCCCGAAGAAAACATCGGGTCGATGAAGGTATACGCATCACCCAGCATCAGGTAGCGGTCACCGGTAGCGTGGGTGCTGCTGTAGGAAAAATTGCCGGTGGCGTGCACCGCGTCATCCACGAGCGTGGCATTGGCCAGGCGTCGCTTGAGTTCTGGCGCCAGAGCGATGGTGTCCATGAAAAACTCGCGCAGCGGCTTCTCGCGGGTCTTCAGGTAATACGGCCAGCACACTGCACCGACGCTGGTTGTGCCATCGGCCAGCGGAATGAACCAGAACCAGCCGTGCGGGAACCAGCAGATGCTGATGTTGCCTTCGCGCTTGCCCTCCAGCCGCTCGACGTTGGTGAAATGGCCAAACAAAGCGGTGCTGTTGTGCTCCCTGCTTTTTGCCTTGGAACGCAACTTGTTGGCCAGCAGCGTATCGCGGCCGGAAGCGTCCACCACGAAGCGGGCGCGCCAGCTGCGCTTCGCCCCGTCATTCATCTCGGCCTGAACGCTGGCGCCCTCCGCGTCAAACACCACATCGCGTACGGTACAACCTTCGATTGTTTTCGCCCCGCGCGTTGCGGCATTGCGAAACAGAAGTTCGTCCAGCTCGGAACGCCGCACCTGCCAGGCCGAAGGCATCGTTTTGTCCCATGCATCGGCAAATTCGATGTAGCTGCAGTGTGCATGTTCCGGTGACACAAATTCGATGCCCCACTTGGGCATGCCGATGCGATCCACCTGGTCGCGTACACCCAGCCGTTCAAAAAGCTCCACATTAGCCGGAAGCAACGATTCACCGATATGAAACCGGGGATGGTGCGTCTTTTCAAGCAGTACGACGTCTCGTCCTTGAGCGGCCAGCAGGGCCGCAATCGTAGAGCCGGCGGGGCCGCCACCTACAACAAGCACATCACAGCAGGGAATCGGGTTTTCGTTCATGGGTAGGCCGGTGGGGTAAAGACACATGCGCTGCATATGCCTGCGATGACAGAAGGACCCGCAGGGTACCACCCCGCCCCCATGAGGGCACAAACTTTTACAGCGGCCCTGACCGCCAGCACTCATTTATATATAGAGATATAGAGCCGGTAGAGGCTTGGCAACGATTGCATCGCCGCACATTGCGGTACCAGCCATATTTTTGTGCGCTCGCACCCAGCCATGCACTGGAAGTGCACAGCCCGCAGCTTTTGCCCTGGTCACTGGCGGGTTTTACGCACCTTTATAGATATTGGAAAGCGCTGAAAGGCCATTTTCGGCTGGCACAGCTTTTGCTCAGCATAACTTGTCATAACAAGTTGGTGCCCACATGAATCCCAGGCTTCGCAACACCCCGCTCCACGCGGTCCCGGAAAGCCCGCAGCCCACGGCTGAGGCGGTCATGCAACCCGAATCGCCCACGCCCTTGTACGCACAGATCAAGGACATCCTGCGGGCGCGCATTCTTGACGGCAGCTACCAGCCGCACCAGCAGATGCCCTCGGAAAGCGAAATGATGGCGCTCTTCAATGTGAGCCGCATCACGGTGCGCCAGGCGCTGAACGACTTGCAGAACGAAGGCCTGATTTTCCGCATGCACGGCAAGGGCACCTTTGTCTCCAAGCCCAAAGCCTTCCAGGATCTGGGCCGGCTGCAGGGCTTTGGCGAAGCGATGCGCCAGATGGGCTACGAAACCTTTGCCCGCGTTGTCTCAATTCGAACCGTGACGCCCACCGCGCAAGTACAAGAACGGCTCCAGTTGCCGAAAAGGGCACGCGTCACCGAACTGCAGCGGCTGCGCTTCCTCAACCGTGAACCGATTTCACTGGACGTCACCTACTTGCCGACCGCTCTGGGTAACCGGCTTGCCAAGGAAGACCTCGCCACCCGCGACGTATTTGTGATTCTCGAAAACGACTATGGGCTCTCGCTCGGCCACGCTGATTTGCAGATTGGCTCAACCCTGGCAGATGACAACCTCGCCACCCAGCTGCGCGTGGAAGAGGGCTCGCCTGTGCTGGTCATAGAGCGCACTACGCATACCAGCGATGGCACGCCGGTGGACTATGAGCACCTCTATTACCGCGGCGACGCCTTCCAGTACCGGGTGCGCGTCGATCGCGTTCCTGTCCAGCACGTTTGAACCGAAAGGCACACATGAAAACGATTGAACTCGAATACGACATCGTGGTGGTCGGTGGAGGCACCGGCGGCCCGATGGCGGCTGTGAAAGCCAAGGAAAAAAACCCGAAGCTGCGCGTCCTCCTGGTGGACAAGGCCAACGTCAAGCGCAGCGGCGCCATCTCCATGGGCATGGACGGATTGAACAACGCCGTGATTCCCGGCCATGCCACACCCGAGCAATACACCAAGGAAATCACCGTCGCCAACGATGGTGTGGTGGACCAGAAAGGCGTGTACGCCTATGCGGCCAACAGCTTCGCCATGATCGAGGAGCTCGACAAGTGGGGCATCAAATTCGAGAAAGACGAAACCGGTGACTACGCGGTGCGCAAGGTACACCACCTGGGCAGCTATGTGTTGCCCATGCCCGAAGGCCACCACATGAAACGCGTGTTGTACCGGCAACTTAAGCGCGCACGAGTCGAGATAACCAACCGAGTGGTGATGACCCGCCTGCTCACCGGCCCATCCGGGGAAGTCGCCGGCGTCATGGGTTTCGACTGCCGCACCGCTGATTTTTATGTCATCAAGGCCAAGTCGGTCGTGATCTGTACCGGGGCCGCCGGACGCCTGGGGCTGCCGGCTTCTGGCTATCTGTTCGGCACCTACGAGAACCCCACCAACAGCGGAGAAGGCCATGTCATGGCTTATCACGCGGGAGCCGAGTTGACCAACCTGGAATGTTTCCAGATCAACCCCTTGATCAAGGACTACAACGGTCCTGCCTGCGCCTACGTGACAGGCCCGTTCGGCGGCTACACCTCGAACAACGCCGGCGAGCGTTTCATCGAGTGCGACTACTGGAGCGGCCAGATGATGATGGAGTTCTTCAACGAACTCGAAGGCGGCAAGGGCCCGGTATTCCTCAAGCTCGACCATCTGGCCGAAGAAACCATCTCGGAGATCGAGCACATCCTGCACACCAACGAGCGACCAAGCCGTGGCCGCTTCCATGAAGGGCGTGGCACAGACTACCGCAAGAGCATGATCGAGATGCACATCTCCGAGATCGGTTTTTGCAGCGGCCACAGCGCATCCGGCATCTGGACCAACGAAAAGGGCGAGTGCTCGATCCCGGGGCTGTACGCTGCCGGGGACTGCGCCAGCATTCCGCACAACTACATGCTCGGTGCCTTTGTCTACGGCAAGTTCTGTGGCGAAAACGCGGCCGACTATGTTTCGGGCATTGAGCAACCGCGCTTCGAGCAGGACAAGGTGCAGGCCGAGCGCGAGCGCGTGCTGGCCCCCCTGTCGCGCAGCGAAGGCCTCACGCCCTTCCAGGTGGAATACAAGACCCGCCGCATCGTCAACGACTACCTGCAGCCGCCCAAGGTCACGCGCAAGATGGAGATCGGCCTGCAGCGCTTCGATGAGATCCGCGAAGACCTTGATTCCATGATCGCCGCCGACCCGCACGAACTGATGCGTGCCATGGAAGCCCACACCATCCGCGACTGCGCCGAACTGGCGGCCCGTGCCTCCCTGTTCCGCACCGAAAGCCGCTGGGGCCTGTACCACCTGTGTGTGGACCATCCGGAAAAGGACGACGAGAACTGGTTTTGCCACACCAACGTCACCAGCGACGCAAAAGGCAAGGCCGTGTTCCGCAAACGCGCCATCGAACCCTACGTCGTCGAGCTCAACGAGCAGGAAAAGTCCGCCTACCAGCGCCTGCGCGTCGCCCGCCCCGCCCAAGCCGCCTGAACCCCTACCCCCGGAGAAATACCATGACCATTGCCATCACCCGCACCCAGGCCCCCGTCGTAGTCGACGAGGAGAAATGTATCGCCGACAAGGGCTGCACGGTCTGTGTCGACGTCTGCCCGCTGGACGTTCTAGCCATCGACCTGGTGAAAAACAAGGCCTTCATGAAGTTCGACGAATGCTGGTATTGCATGCCCTGCGAAAAGGACTGCCCCACCGGTGCGGTGCACGTCAACATCCCCTATCTGGTGCGCTGAGGAAGCTGACCATGAATGCCATGATCACACCCACTAGCATCCATGAACGCCTGCGCAGCCCCGACGCCGGCGTGCGCCGGATCGCCGTGATTGACCTGCCTTATACCGACGAGGAAGACGACGTTGCCCCGCTGCTCACCGCGGCCCTGGCCGATACCGATGCGCAAGTCCGGCTGGAAGCCGCGAAGGCGCTGGAGGGCTTCGAGGAAGCCGAGGTGCTGGTGCAACTGGTACCCCTGCTCAAGGACAGCTCCGCTGAGGTGCGCGACGCCGTCGCTTACACCCTGGCCGAGTTGAAGCAGCCGGCTTCAGCCACCCAGCTTCTACCCTATCTCACCGACAGCGACCCCGGCGTGCGTGCCGCTGCGCTGCACGCGGTGCGCGCCCTGCGGGTCAACGAAGCTTTTGAACCGGCCCTGCACGCATTGCAGCACGAAGACGCCATGGTCAGGCGTGCTGCCGTGGGGGTGTTGGGTTACCTGAAGAATCCGCAGGCCATCGGCACCCTGACCCAGGCGGCGGTTCATGACGCGGATCCGGAAGTACGCCGCGTGGCCGTGGGGGCCCTCGGTTACGCCGGCGAGTCGGCCGAGATCAGTGTCCACCCGGCGCTGAGCCGGGCCCTGACCGATCCGGCCTGGCAAGTCCGCGAGGAAGCAGCCACCACCTTTGCCAAGCTGGGCTCGGCGCTGGGTGTCCCCGATCTGGTGCGTGCCATGGACGACGACTATTGGCAGGTTCGCGTCAAGGCGGCGCGCAGCCTGGGCAAGCTCAAGGCCAGGGGCGGTGTCGAGGTGCTTTGCCAGGCCCTGCAACATGCAGTGAGCAACCTGCGCAAGGAAGCGGTGATTGCACTGGGGGAAGTGGGCGATCCGCGAGCGATCACGCACCTGGAGCGCGCCCTTCACGACAGCGACCCCGATGTGCGCAAACTCGCCAAGCTGGCCCTGGCCAGCATCCAGATGAGCGGGGCCATTGCAACAGGAGACCTGCCATGACCCACCTTGTCACCGAAGCCTGCATACGCTGCAAATACACCGACTGCGTGGCCGTTTGTCCGGTGGAGTGTTTCCACGAAGGACCGAACTTCCTGGTGATTGACCCGCAGGTCTGCATCGATTGCGGCGTCTGCATTCCGGAGTGTCCCGTGGAGGCCATCGTCGAGGAAAAAGACCTGCCCGCCGGTCAGAAGGAATACCTGGCACTGAATACGGAACTGGCCGCGAAATGGCCCCTCATTACCCAGTCGCGTGAGCCACTTCCCGACGCCGACGACTGGGCGAACCGACAGGACAAAAGAGCGCTGCTGACGGAGAGCGCCTGATTCGCCGAAGGAGACAGACGTGGTATCGAACTTGCGATACCGACCCCGAGGACTTGTGAAACCAGCCTGGAGATCATGATGACTTCTTACCTCTCTGCCTTTTCGTCCCTTCACGCCAAGCTTGCGATGCCGCGCTGGCGACCCACCCTGCTTCTCGCCCTTGCGCTGCTGCCCGGCCTGGCGGCGTCCCAGGCCAAGGAGGTGGTGACCATCGGCATCGGCACCCAGAACACCACCACCAACACCGTCACCGGTGGCGTGGTGCTGAAGGAAATGAAGCTGATCGAAAAATACCTGCCCAAGACCGGCAAGTACAAGGACATCGAGTTCAAGCTCGACTGGCAAAACGCCACCTCGGGCCCGCCCATCATCAACGGCATGATGGCCAAGAAGCTGCAGATCGGCATGATGGGTGACTACCCGCTGCTGGTGGCGGGCGCTACCGGCCAGTCGCAGCCGGGCAACGAAACCCAGCTCATTGCCACCATCGCCTACAACGCCTTCGGCTCGGGCAACGGCATCGTCGTGCACAAGGATTCACCCTACTACGAGTTCGCCGATCTCAAAGGCAAGGTCGTCTCGGTGCCTTTCGGCTCCGCGGCGCATGGCATGGTGCTGCAGGCGCTGCAGTCGCGCAACCTCCCGCCCGACTTCTTCAGTCTCGTGAGCCAAAGCCCCGAGGTGGGCACCACCAACCTGCAGGAAAAGAAAATCGACGCGCATGCCGACTTCGTGCCCTTCGCGGACCTGCTGCCCTACCGTGGTTTTGCCCGCAAGATCTTCGATGGCGTGCAAACCAATGTGCCCACCTTCCATGGCGTGATCGTGCGCAAGGATTTCGCCGAGCAGTACCCCGAGGTGGTGGTCGCTTACATCCGCGCGCTGATGGAAGCCAACGCCTGGCTCAAGGCCGACCCGGTGCGCGCCGCGACAAAGGTGGAGGAATGGACCAAGATCGAGAAGGAAGTCGCCTACCTGTACCTTGGCCCAGGCGGCATCCATACGCTCGATCCGACCATCAAGCCGCGCTGGCTCGACACGATCAAGATCGGCCACGGCGTGCTCACTGAACTCAAACGCGTGAAACCGCTGGACATCAATGCCTGGGTCAACGAAACCTACGTGCGTGAGGCATTCAAGCAGGTCAAGCTCGACTACGACGCACAAAAGCAGTCGATGGCATCGTTCGACATCACCGGCACCGACAAGCTGTGCAAGACCCCTGTCGCGCGGCCCAAGGAAGCCGGCGAGGTGTGGATCGACGGTGCAGGTGTGGAGCCGCACGCCTCGCCGCTGTGCACCTTGGGTGCCATCGCCAAGCTTGAAGCTGCGGGCAAAAAGATCCGTGTGGCCTACCTGATCGACCACGCCCTGGGCATCAAGGTGTTTGCCGACAAGGCCTTCTACGCCATCAACGCAAGCGACGCCAAAAAGCCTGTGATCGTGCCTTTCCTGCTGAAAAAGGATGCCGAGAGCCACGCAGCCAAAATCGGCGGCAAGCTCGCCAGCTACAGCGAAGCTCTGACGACCGCGTCGGCCCCCTTCTGATCGGTTTGCCGGAGTCCACCATGTCCATTGCCCCGCTGCGCCGCGTCCAAGACGCAGAAACCTTTGTCCCCCGGGTCGCGGCCGAGCCGGCCGTGGCCCAGAATCACCTGGCCGAGGTTGTCAAACTGCCTGCAGCCGAACACGAACCCCCGTTCCATCCTGCCGTCGCGCCCTCCCACGACGCCGTGACCTGGCTGGGCGACTGGGTTCGGCGCCAGGGCCTCGCGGCCGTGCTGGCGGTGTGCTCCCTGGGCGGCATGGTGTTGTTCTGGCATGTGGTCACGACGTACCGGATCGACTTCTACATCCGCTTCGCCAACATCCCCACCCCGGCCGATGTGTGGCAGTCGGTCGTGCAGGCGGGCAGCAACGGTAAATTCATCACTAACGTCGGCATGAGCTTGCGCCGCATTTTCATCGGCTTTGCGCTGGCTGGCGTTCTCGGCGTGGCCATCGGCCTGGTGATCGGGCGTTACCGAAGGATGCACGAGCTGCTGTTTCCCGCGATGGAAGCACTGCGGCCCATTCCAGCCATCGCGTGGGTGCCGATCTCCATCATGTTATGGCCCGACAACGAAGTGAGCATTGTCTTCATCACTTTCATCGGCGCCTTTTTCCCCATCCTGCTCAACACGGTGAGCGGCGTGCAGGCGGTGGACTCGGTGCTGCTGCGTGCAGGCCAGTGCCTCGGTGCCCTGGAGCGGCAAATCCTGTGGCACGTGGTGCTGCCAGGCGCCGCGCCGCAGATTTTCACCGGTCTGGCGGTAGGCATGGGCGTGGCATGGGTTTCGCTGATTGCAGCCGAAATGATCTCGGGCCAGTTCGGCATTGGCTACTTCACCTGGGAAGCCTATTCACTGATCGCCTACGCCGACATCGTGCTCGGGATGATCACCATCGGCGTGCTCGGCCTGCTGTGCAGCTGGCTCATTCGTGCCGCGGGAAAACTCCTCATGCCCTGGCTTGAATTTTCGAAGCTCGGAGGTCGCTCATGAACCCGAATCACGACACCGGCCATATCGAGGTGCGAAACCTCAGCATGGTCTTTGGCAGCGCGCAGCAGCGCGTACACGCCATCAACGATGTGTCGCTGCATGTGGCGCCCGGCGAGTTTGTCTCAATCATCGGACCTTCAGGCTGCGGAAAATCCACCCTGCTCAACGTGGTGGCTGGTTTCAGCCAGGCCACGCAGGGCGAAGCGCTGCTCGACGGCCGCAAGATCACCGGTCCGGGCTCCGACCGCGGCGTGGTGTTCCAGCAGTACTCCCTGTTTCCGTGGATGTCGGTTCGACGTAACGTCGAGTTCGGCCTGAAGATGCAAAACGTTGCGCCGAACAGGCGCGAGACTACGGCACGCACCCTGCTCGGCCTGGCGGGTTTGCTGGCCTTCGAGAATCACTACCCCGACCAGCTCTCCGGCGGCATGAAGCAACGCGTGGGTATCGTGCGGGCGCTGGCCACCAGCCCGCAGGTGATGCTGATGGACGAACCTTTCGGCGCGCTCGATTCGCAGACCCGCGTGGTGATGCAGCAGATCCTGACCAACATGTGGCAGCGCATGCGCCTGTCGGTGTTGTTCATCACACATGACATAGAAGAAGCCATCTTTCTCTCTGACCGCGTGTACGTGATGACAGCCCGCCCAGGGCGCATCAAGGCAGAGATCGAAATTCCGTTGCCGCGCCCGCGAACCGCCGAGATGATGTCTTCGATGGCCTTCACACAGGTGCTGCACAAGCTACGAAACCTGATCCGCGAAGAGAGCCTGGCTGCCATGGGCAACGAGCTCGACAGCGGTGGCCTGGAAGGTTTTGCGGTCGATGTCAATGCCGGGGGCGTCGGCGAGCTAATCTAAATCTGAATGCGGCCCGACAGGCGATATGGCCTTTTTTGTGCAGCAGCCTCATAGCCCCAAAACCATGAATTACATCTACCCCTCCGACATCACCGACCACCGCCAGAGCGGTGTACTCGAAATCGCCTGGCCAGACGGCAAGGTGGGACACCTCTCCCACAGCTTGCTGCGATTGCGTTGCCGTTGCGCTGGCTGCGAGCAATTGCGGCGAAGCGGCACGCTGCCCACCCAGGCCGACCCGTCGCTGCGTCTGGTGGCCATCGAGCCGGTAGGCGACAAAGGGCTGAACCTGACGTTCAGCGACGGCCATGACCGGGGCATTTACCCCTGGCCCTATCTTCACGAACTCTCATTGGGAGGCCCTGCATGAGCAATTTCTTCGAGGCGAAAGTTCTGACGGTGCACCACTGGACGGACCGGCTGTTTTCCTTCACCTGCACCCGGGACCCGGGCTTCCGTTACCAGAGCGGACAGTTCACGATGATCGGGCTCAACGTTGACGGGCGCCCGTTGATGCGTGCGTACAGCATGGTGAGCCCCCACTACGACGAAACCCTTGAATTTCTCAGCATCAAGGTGGCCGACGGTCCCCTGACCTCCCGGTTGCAGCACATCCAGCCGGGCGATACCGTGCTGGTGGGCCGCAAGGCTTCGGGCACGCTACTGACGCAGAACCTGCTTCCCGGCCGCACCTTGTACCTGCTCGGCACCGGCACCGGGCTGGCGCCCTTCATGAGCATGATTCGCGACCCCGAGGTTTACGAGCAGTTTGAAAAAGTTGTCCTGATACATGGCTGCCGCCAGGTGGCCGAGCTGGCCTATGCCGGACTGATCACCACCGAGATGCCGCGCAACGAATGGTTTGGCGAGCAGGTCAAGCGTCAGCTGGTCTACTATCCCACCGTCACACGCGAAGCCTTTCGCCACCAGGGGCGTATTCCGACCTTGCTGGAGACCGGCCAGCTCTGTAGGGAAGCAGGACTTGCGGCGCTGGACCCGGCGCACGACCGCTTCATGCTGTGCGGCAGCCCGGCCATGCTCAAGGACACGCGGGCGCTTCTGGACAAGCTGGGGCTCGCCGAGGGCAACATGAGCCACCCCGGCCACTACGTCATCGAACGCGCGTTTGTCGACAAGTAGGCATGCGGTCGATGATGCTGCGCTACATGCGCATGCCTGCCTGGCAAAGCTGGGGACTGGCGCTGCCGGGCGCGGGTCTGTGTGTGCTGATTGCCATGGCTGCGAGCTTCGTGGCCAGCCTGCAGGGCGGCACGCCGATGCTGTATGCGCTGCTCTTCGGCACAGCCTTGCATTACCTGCACGCGGAAGTCCGAACGGCGCCTGGCGTTCGCTTTTGCGCCGGCACGCTTTTGCGCCTGGGCGTCGGCCTGCTCGGTGCCCGCATCACCCTGAGCCAGATTGCCGCCCTGGGCTGGCCGACCGTCCTCATCACCATCCTCGGCGCAGCGAGCACCTTGCTGGCAGGGGTGGCGCTAGCGCGGCGCCTGCGCCTGCCGGCTAGCCTGGGGGTGCTCGCGGGTGGGGCCACTGCCATCTGCGGGGCTTCCGCCGCCATGGCCATTGCTGCCGTGCTGCCTCAGAGCGCTGAGCGGGAACGCGAGACCCTGTCCGTGGTGGTGCTGGCCACCTTGCTGTCCACGGTCGCGATGCTGGCCTACCCATTGGCCGCCAGCTTTCTGCACCTGCCGCCCGCACTTGCCGGCTTGTTTATAGGCGGCAGCATCCACGATGTGGCCCAGGTGGTGGTGGCCGGGTATGCACTCGGCAATGAGACGGGGGACGCCGCGTCCGTCGTGAAACTGCTCAGGGTCAGCCTGCTCGCCCTTGTGGTGATGGGGGTGGCGCTGGCGTTTCGTCAGCGGGGCGGTGCCGCGCTGCCAGCATCCAGCCGGCCGCCCCTGGTTCCCGGTTTTGTGCTGCTCTTCCTCGCCATGGCGGCCTGGCATTCGCTGGGCTTGTTGCCAGTCCCGTTGCAGGCCGGCCTGGGTCAGGCTTCGCAGGCCTGCCTCACCGTCGGTGTGGCGGCGCTCGGCATGAAGACTTCCTTCCTCGAACTGACGCGCTCGGGCCGGCGCACGGCCTTGCTCATGGGCTTCACCACCGCCTGGATAGGCTTCTTGATGCTGGGCGGCGCACTGTGGCTGCGGATGGAAAACCCATAAAGTTCTGCCCGCCTGCAACTTCTGCGAACATACGCAGAATTTTTGGGGTACGCATGACTACAGGTTTTGGCTCTTCAGGGTCCGCATGGCTGGCAGCCTGCCTTTTAGCTGCCGGCGTCGGCTTGGCCGGCATTGCACGCGCGCAGTCGTCCTGTTCCAGCGATGGCCAAAGCCGGCCGGTGGTGCTGCTTGAACGTTTCATCAACGCCGACTGTGCCGATTGCTGGACAGACCCCGCCACACCGCGTGCCGGCCGGGGGGCGGTAGTGCTGGACTGGGTGTTGCCCGGTGGCCAGGGCGACAACGCCCCGCTCTCCGCGGTGGCCAGCCGCGACGCACTCAAGCGCCTGGAAGCGCTGGGCATCACACCACCACCCGCGGGCCTGAACCGCAAAACCCAGGTGCAGGGACAAGGCAGCAAGCTGCGCGTGGCTCGTGGCCTGCCGGTTTCCGGCTACATGGGCGCCTCGATAGAACTTCAGGCGCCTGCCCCTGCCACCGCCCAGACCTGGACCGCCTGGCTCGCGCTGGTGGAAGTCCTGCCCGCAGGCACCGAAAGCTCGCCCGTACCTCGAAATTTGGTTCGAAACCTCATCCAGCCCATATGGGACGGGCGCAAGCAGCTATCAAATAAAGAGCGACTGCGCTTCATCGAATCACGCTCAATGGACATTCCTGCTGGCATGAAAGCCGACAGAGCCCAGGTGATTGGTTGGGCAGAGGATGCGCAGGGGCGCGTGGTGGCCGCAGCACAATCCCGCTGCGGCGGCAAATAAAGCGCATTCGTGTTTTTGTATAGCCGCTATATGCGGGCAGGCCTCGTCCCGGCCCGCACAAGCGCATAGAATCAGTCACCGGGCCCAAGCAATTGCGCCCGGTTTTTTGTTTCTGCGCCAGCCGCAGGACGAACCGGTCCAGTCCAAGTGCCAAAGGATGCTCTGCCTAACTCCCGCCATGCGCGTTCGGATCCACAACGGGATGATTTGCTCGCCAACACCACGCAGCGTGTGCTGAAGCACACGCAAGGGGTTTGGTGAGGAAAGCGCCCGTTTTGGTCCGAACCCGAAGGGGCGTGGTTTTGCGGGCGATCCGCTTCGTTGCAAAACCAGGCAAGGCAGCCAGCCTTGCCTTGGGTTTTGCGCCTCGCGGCTCATCCCGCAAAAGCCCCGCCGAGCACGGCGCGAGTTAGGCAGAGCATCCTCAGTCTCCAACAGTTTTTAAAGGCTTGGGATTCATGGAAATCTTCGACTACGACAATGTTCTGCTGCTGCCGCGCAAATGCCGCGTGGAAAGCCGGTCCGAATGCGACGCGGGGGTCACGCTGGGCAACCGGCACTTTCGCATCCCCGTGGTGCCCGCCAACATGAAAACCGTGATCGACGAATCGATCTGCGTGTGGATGGCGAAAAGCGGGTATTTCTATGTAATGCACCGCTTCGATCTGGACAACCTGGCTTTTGTGAAACGCATGGCGACCGAGGGCGTGTATGCGTCGATCTCGCTGGGCGTCAAGAAGGCGGATTACGACACGGTAGACCAGCTGGTCGCCCACGGCCTGGCGCCCGACTACATCACCATCGACATTGCCCACGGCCATGCCGACACGGTGCAGCGCATGATCGGCTACCTCAAGGAAAAACTGCCCTCCTCCTTCGTAATTGCCGGCAACGTGGCCACGCCGGAAGCCGTGATTGATCTGGAAAACTGGGGCGCCGACGCGACCAAGGTCGGCATCGGCCCCGGCAAAGTCTGCATCACCAAGATGAAAACCGGCTTTGGCACAGGCGGCTGGCAACTCTCGGCGCTCAAGTGGTGCGCACGTGTAGCCACCAAACCCATCATTGCCGACGGCGGCATCCGGGAGCATGGCGACATTGCGAAATCCATCCGCTTCGGCGCGACCATGGTGATGATCGGCTCCATGCTGGCCGGGCTGGAGGAAAGCCCAGGCAAGACGGTGGAGGTTGATGGCCGGCTGTTCAAAGAGTACTACGGCAGTGCTTCGGACTTCAACAAGGGTGAATACAAACACGTTGAGGGCAAACGCATCCTGGAGCCGGTCAAGGGAAGCCTGAAAGACACGCTGCGCGAGATGGAAGAAGACGTGCAGAGCGCCATCAGTTATGCGGGCGGCACTCGGTTGATGGACATCCGCAAGGTCAACTACGTCATCCTGGGTGGCGACAACGCGGGCGAACATCTGCTGATGTAACAAGCTGTGGCAGCTCCCGGGGAGGGTACAGTCACCGCTCCTCCATGAAAATCCAAAACTGTGCCCACCGCTGCTATTGAAATACGACGGAAATATTCCCCCGAAGAAGAAGCCGCCCTGATGGCTGCCGTGCAGGACGCGATGACGCTGGCGTTGAAAGTTCCGCACTGGACGACGTCCATCCGGCTTTTTGTGCATGAGCCGCACCGCTTCACTGGCCCGCCGGACAAAGGCGACCGCTACACCCTGGTCACGATCGACTGCTTTGTCGGGCGCTCTGTCGAAACCAAGCGCGTGCTGTACCAGGCCATTGTGCAGAACCTGGGTTTGTGCGGCGTTCCCGCTGACCATCTCAAGGTGCTGCTGCGGGAAGCCCCGCGCGAGAACTGGGGCATTCGCGGCGGCCTGTCAGCTTCCGACATGGAACTGGGGTACGACGTCGATATCTAGTACTGCAACCCGGAAGTAGCGAAACAAGATGAAAGTGATGGCTTCGCGCCCAGGGCAAGGCGCAAGCCGCAGCGAAGGCTGTGCGCCTTCGCAAGGGTTGCAACGCCGCCATGGGGGCGAAGACGCGCTTTCATGTTTCGATATTTTCGGGTTGCAGTACTAGGGCTTGGCCGTTGCCGAAAGCAGCTCCAGCGCCAACCGGTGCAGGCGATGATCTGTATCCACCAGCGCCTCCAGCACGCTGAAGTGGTTCTTGCTGAGCAGCGCTTCACGCACCGGCACCACCTGCTGGCCCCAAGCCTGCTCGATCAGTACGTTGTGGCGCAGGAACTCCTCACTTTCGTCGGCACCCGCCACGGTGTAGAGCACCCTGTTTGCCGGTGCGGGTAGCCAGGCCGGACTGGCCTGCGCCACTTGGTCCGGTGTCAGCTGCAGCGAGTCTTTCAGGAACGGGGTGTGCATGATGGACTCCAGCTCGTACAGGCCGGAAATTGACAGCGCGTTTTTGACAAGATCTGTCGGCAAATCCTTCGCATAAGCGGGCCACAGACAAGCCAGCAGCATGGCCGCCAGATGGCCCCCGGCTGAATGGCCGGCGACGGTGATGCGCTTCGGGTCGCCGCCAAAACGCGCTGCATGGCGGTAAGTCCATGCAAGCGCCTTGACCATCTGCAGTGTGATGTCGGGAATGGTCACAGCGGGGCACAAGTCGTAATTGGGGATGACCACACACGCGCCTGCCGCAGTGAAGGCGGGCGCCACAAATGAGTGTTCGGCCTTGTCGAGCGAGCGCCAGTAGCCGCCGTGAATAAACACCAGCACGGGCGCACCGCCGGCCTGGGGCTTTGCTGCCGGAAAGACATCGAGCTTTTCGCCTGGGCTCTCGCCATACGCGATGTCCAGCGTGTTCGGCTGGCTGCTTCGCGCCTGCGCCGAGCTTTGCGCCCAATGGCTGAAATGCAGCGCGTGCTCTGGCACCAACTCGCGGTTGTTGTACATGCGGTCCAGCCAGGCAGGGTCGGGGCGGGTCATGGGAAGTCCTGAAGTGGAAGTGAAATGCCGCCATCTTGGCACAGCTCGCCCTTGGCGGCGAAGACAAGGGTAAACCCGCTGAATTTTGACATTGGGTTATCGTATTCTGTATACATAGTTCAAATATGACCCCTAAACTTATCAAAATCGAATCCAGCCCGGATCTTGTGGATCAGGTCTACCGCAGCCTGCTCGACGCCATCAGCGAAGGTTCGTTGGCACCTGGCGCGCGCATCATGCAGGAAGACATTGCCGAACAGCTGGCGGTGTCGCGCCAGCCGGTGCTGCAGGCCTTGCGCTTGCTGAAAAAGGACGGCTTTGTGCTCGACGCACCGGGCCGTGGCGTGCTGGTCGCCCCGCTGGATGTGGGCTGGCTCATACAGATTTACCAGGTGCGCAGCGCCATCGACTCTCTGGCTGCCGGGCTGGCAGCCCGGGCGCGGGTCCGGATTGACCCGGCCTTGATCCAGCAGGGGCGCGTCGCAGCACGCAGCAATGACATCAAGGCCATGATCGCGGCGGATGCCCGCTTTCACGGTGCCATCTACGCGGCCTCGGGCAACCCGCTGATCGCCCAGAGCGCGCAACTGCACTGGCACCACATTCGCCGCGCCATGGGCGCCGTGCTGCAGGCATCGACCATGCGCGAATCGATCTGGGACGAACACGAAGCCATTGCCGATGCCATTGCCAACGGCGACGAGGCCGCGGCAGAAAGCCTGATCCGCCGGCATGTTGACGATGCCTGCCGCAATCTCTCCGGCTTGCTGAGTACGGCCCTCCAGCCCGCACCTCCACCCGCACCCACCGCCCTGCCCGCTTGAATTCCACGGAGACAGCCATGAACCTGACACCCGAACAACTCGCCCAATTCGATAGCGACGGCTACCTGTTTTTCCCCGGCCTGTTCACGACGGAAGAAATACAAACGCTGAATGACGCCGTGCCGGAGCTCTACAGCCGACGCGAAGACTACAACGTACGCGAAAAAGGCAAGGACGCAGTGCGCACCAACTTTGCCGCACACATGTACAGCAAGCCTTTTGGAAAACTGGGACGCCACCCCCGCATGATCAAGCCGGTCGAAGACCTGCTCGGCGAACAGCTTTACATGCACCAGTTCAAGATCAACGGCAAGATGGCTTTTGAGGGCGATGTCTGGCAGTGGCACCAGGATTACGGCACCTGGCTCAACGACGACATGATGCCGACTGAACGCGCGATGAACGTCGCTATTTTTCTCGACGATGTGACCGAGCACAACGGCCCGCTGATGTTCATTCCCGGTAGCCACAAGAAAGGAGTGGTTGATGCGAAGCACGACCTCACCACCACCAGCTACCCGCTGTGGACGGTGGACAACGATTTGATCCGCCAGCTGGTGCAGCGCGCCGGCGGCAAGCAAGGTGGCATCGTCAGCCCCAAGGGTCCGGCCGGCTCCATGATCCTGTTCCATTCCTGCCTGGTGCATGCCTCGGGCAGCAACCTGTCACCCTTCAACCGCGTCAGCGTTTACCTGAGCCTGTGCGCTGTCAGCAACCACATCCGCCGCCACAAGCGCCCCGAGTACATCGCACACCGCGACTTCGCGCCGATTGAATGCCTGCCGGACGACTGCCTGCTCAAGGACTACCCGGTGGACCTGCCCTGGGAAGACGGTGTGCCTGCGACAGCGCTGCAAACCTCGATGGAAGAAATTGCGGCTGAGCGCAAGGCGGCCTGAGCCCCATGAACCTTTACACCAAACTCCAGCAACGCGCCGCAGACGGCGACCCTGTTCGGGTAGGCCTGATAGGCGCCGGCAAGTTCGGCTCCATGTACCTGGCGCAGATTCCACGGACGCCCGGTGTGCATCTGGTGGCGATTGCCGATCTGTCGCCCGCTGCAGCCCGAGCCAACCTCGCCCGTGTAGGGTGGAATCCGGCCCTGGCCCAGGCACAATCAGCGCAAGCAGCTATCAAAACAGGAGCGACCTGGATCACCGACGACTGGAATGCCGTGGTCACCCATCCGCAGATCGACATCATTGTCGAATGTACCGGCAACCCGGTCGCTGCGGTCGAGCATTGCCTGCAGGCGTTTGCGCATGGCAAACATGTGGTCAACGTCACGGTGGAGGCCGACGCCTTTTGCGGCCCTTTGCTGGCGCGCAAGGCGGCTGAAGCGGGCGTTGTCTATTCACTGGCCTTTGGTGACCAGCCGGCACTGATCTGCGATCTGGTGGACTGGGCACGCACCTGCGGCTTCCCGGTGGTGGCGGCGGGCCGTGGCCACAAGTGGCTGCCGCATTTTTCCGAGTCAACACCCGAAACGGTATGGGCCAACTACGGCCTCACGCCTGAGCAGGCAGAACGTGGCGGCCTCAATCCGAAGATGTTCAACAGCTTTCTTGACGGCTCCAAGCCCTCGATTGAATCCACAGCCGTGGCCAACGCCACCGGTCTGACCGTTCCCAGCAATGGCCTGTTGTACCCGCCGGCCAGCGTCGAAGACATCCCGTATGTCACGCGGCCTATTCAAGAGGGAGGCGTGCTCGAGCGCAAGGGCATGGTCGAAGTGATCTCGTCCCTGGAGGCCAATGGACGCAAGATTCCCTACGACATCCGCATGGGCGTCTGGGTCACGGTCGAGGCCGAGACCGACTACATCAAGAACTGTTTTGAAGAGTACAACGCGCACACCGACCCGAGCGGGCGCTACTTCACGCTGTACAAGCGCTGGCATTTAATCGGCCTGGAAGTTGGAGTTTCTGTGGCCAGCGTGGCGCTGCGCGGCGAGCCGACTGGCGTGGCCACCTGCTGGAATGCCGACGTCGTGGCCACAGCCAAACGCGATTTGAAACCCGGTGACATGCTGGATGGCGAAGGCGGCTACACCGTCTGGGGCAAACTGTTGCCGGCCGAAACCTCCGTGAAGATGGGCGGCCTGCCGCTGGGCCTGGCGCACAAGGTGAAGGTGATTCGCGCTGTCAAAAAAGACCAGAGCCTGAGCTGGGCCGATGTGGTGATGGACACGTCCACGTCCGCCTGGAAGGTACGCAGCGAGATGGAAAGCATGTTCTCGCCAGCCATGAAGAAAGCTGCCTGACAGCCTTCTTTTGCCCGTGTGCCCCATCATGGTGGAAGCACCCCTCCATTGGCAACCCATGAGCACAAGCAGCAACATACATACCCTCCGTATCGCTTTCCTCGGTATCGGCAGCATGGGCCTCATCATGGCAGGCCGCCTGTGCAAGGCCGGCTACGACCTGCAGGTGTGGAACCGCACTTTGGAGAAAGCCGGTCCACTGGCGGCATTGGGCGCGAAAGTGCACACGCACGCCAGCGCTGCGGTTGCCGATGCCGACATCGTGATCGGCATGCTGGAAAACGGCAGCGTGGTGGAAAACGTGCTGTTCGGGCAAGGTGTGGCCTTGGCCATGAACCCGGGCGCCCTGTTCATCGACATGGCATCCATCCAGCCACGTGAGGCGCGCGATCACGCCGCAAGACTTGGCGCTCTGGGTATCGCGCATCTTGACGCTCCCGTATCAGGTGGCACAGGCGGTGCAGAACAGGGCACGCTGGTCATCATGGCGGGCGGCAAGCCTGCAGAGTTTGAACGCGCATTGCCCGTTTTTCAGGTCTTTGGCCGGGCAACACATGTGGGCTCACACGGCACAGGCCAACTCACGAAACTGGCCAACCAGATGATTGTGGGCATCACCATCGGGGCCGTGGCCGAAGCCTTGCTGTTTGCAGCCAAGGGAGGCGCCAATATGGCCAAAGTCAGGGAAGCCATCACCGGCGGATTTGCCGACAGCCGCATCCTGCAGGTGCACGGCCAGCGCATGGTGGACAGGGACTTCATCACCCACGCCCGGCTGGCCATTCAGCTGAAAGACATGCGCAATGCGCTGGCCACGGCAGAGGAGATCGGTTTTGAAGCGCCGATCACTGCGCTGTTCGAGCAGCTGTATGCCGAGGGCGCAGAGCACGGGCTGGGCGACCTCGATCACTCGGGTCTGTTTGTCGAACTGGCCAGCCGCAATGGCATGAGCTGAGCTCGTCGCCAGGCGGCCATAAAAAAAGGCCCGCAGTGCGGGCCTTTCTTATTGGGGAAGCCGATCAGCGTGCAGGACGTGCCGGGCGCTTCTGGGCATCACGGGGAACAAACACCTTGCCGGCCGGTTTGGCAAAAGCGGGTTTGCGGTCTGCAAAATCGCCACGCGGTGCTGCCGCGAAACCTTCCGAACGGCCGCCGAAGTTGCGATCGCCACCACGGTCGTCGCGCTGGGCAAAACCACCGTTGTTGTTGCCGAAACCACGGTCATCAGGACGGCGCGCATTGCGGTCATTGAAACCGGAGCGATCCGCGTAGTTGTTGCCCTGGGGCGCAGGACGGCCTTGGAAAGGCGCGCCGCCACGGTCGTCACGGTTGCCGCCGAAGCCACCGCGATCACCGCCACGGTCACCGAAAGCAGGTTTCTTGCCGGCATAGCCGCCACCATTACCACCGCCGAAACCGCCCGAAGGTGCGCGGTCGTTGCTGAAGCGCCCGCCGCCACCGCCGCCGAAGCTGCGGCCACCGCGGTCACCGCCGAAATTGCCGCGCGGACGATCAGACGTAGGTGCAAAACGCTGCTGTGGCTCCAAACCGGCGATCACGCTGGGCTTGAGGTTTTGCTGGGTGTAGTGCTCGATATCCTGGATCTTGCGACGATCGCGGAACTCTGCAATCGTGATCGCCTGGCCTTCGCGACCAGCACGGCCAGTACGGCCGATGCGGTGCACATAGTCTTCGGCTTTCATCGGCAAGCCGTAGTTGATCACGTGGGTGATGGTCGGAACGTCCAGACCACGGGCAGCCACATCGGTAGCCACCAGAATCTGCACGCGCCCATCGCGGAAAGCCATCAGGCGACGGTTGCGCAGGCCCTGGCCCAGCGCGCCGTGCAGCGCCACTGCGCTGAAACCTTCTTGCACCAGATCGTTGGCCAAGCCGTCACATTCCACCTGGGTACAAGCAAACACGATGGCCTGGTTGATGGTGGTGTCGCGCAACCAGTGGTCCAGCAGCTTGCGCTTGTGGGTCATGTTGTCGGCCCACAGCAGCGACTGCGTGATGGACGCATGTTTTTCGTGCGGCGAGTCGATCTCGACACGCTGCGGCTGGCGCATGACGCGTGTTGCCAGCTGCATGATGCGCGGTGCAAAGGTGGCGCTGAACATCATGGTCTGCTTGCGCTCGATGGTGAGCTGGTTGACTTCGGTCAGGTCGTCGGCAAAGCCGAGGTCCAGCATGCGGTCGGCTTCGTCAACCACCAGGAATTGCACCTGGTCGAGCTTGATCTGCATGCTGCGCTGCAAATCGAGCAGACGGCCGGGCGTGGCCACGACGAGGTCGGCGTTTTGCAGCTTGGCAATTTGCAGCTGGTAAGGAATACCGCCAACAACGTTGGCAACGCGCAGACCACGGCAATGGCGCACCAGGTCGATCGCGTCGGCGCAAACTTGCTGGGCCAGTTCGCGGGTCGGGCACAGGATCAGGGCACCGGGTGTGGCGGCCTTGAAGTTGCGCGCGTTGGTCGGGTCCTTGCGCTTGGGTTTTTTCAGCGGCGGCTCGCCACGGGCGACAGCTTCGGCACTCAGGCGTTCGAATTCGGCACGTTCGTTGCGCGCAGCGTCTTCCTGCTGCTTGAGCAGGGTGTGCAGCACGGGCAGCAGGAACGCGGCGGTCTTGCCGCTGCCGGTCTGGCTGGAAACCAGCAGGTCGGTGAATTTGGCCTTGGGGTCGGCTTTGACGGCAGCATCCAGCGCCTGCATGGCTTTCGGGATGGTGGCCATCTGCACGGCCGTTGGCTGGGTGAAACCCATGTCGGCCACGGCTTGCAGCAGTTCCTTGGCCAGGCCCAGTTTCACGAAGCCGTTGGGCTCCGCTGCAATGGCGTCCAGCGACGTTTCAGCTGCTGCAGGCGCATCGGAAAAATCCGGCGTCACGTTGATTTCGGTGTCGGTGTTTGCTTCGGCCAAAAAGTCGCCGCGAGCCTCAAAAGAGTCAGTCATGTTTTTCTCACTAAGCACTTGCGCACCGCCCCACTTGTGGTTTTGGGCAGGCGAACAAGAAACTACCACCTGCGCGTAGCGACAGGCTTCGTTTGTGGTTAATAAAACATCAACCATCAAACGAATATTTCGGTTCGGGCGACTTCCGGAAAACCGGTGCCTGAAGCGATGGCCCTGAAAGATAGGGCCCAAAAGTGTGAGGTAGATGTACAAATGCGGTGCACCCTGTGCATCCGTCAAGCCCACGATTATGCCATGGCTTACGGGTTTACACCAGTCTGCTGTCGCATAAAGACCTTCAAATCTGCCCGGGTCGGTTGGCAAAAGCCATCAAATGCTCTCTTTTCAATAGCTGGTAGCGCCCGTGCGTCAAGGTCTGCAGGCCACAATCACTTCAAGAAGTGCGTGCGGTAATGTTCCAGCTCGTCGATGGATTCATTCACATCCGCCAGCGCCGTGTGGCTTTGCTGCTTTTTGAAAGCGCTGTAAACCTCGGGCCGCCAGCGTTTGGCCAGTTCCTTGAAGGTGCTGACATCGACATTGCGGTAGTGGAAAAACGCCTCGAGTTTGGGCATGTACTTCACCAGAAAGCGCCTGTCCTGGCTGATGGTGTTGCCGCACATGGGCGAGGTGCCCTTGGGCAGGTACTGCGCCAGAAAGGCCAGCAGCTGCTTTTCGGCGTCGGCTTCCGTGACTGAACTCGCCTTGACCTTGTCGATCAACCCGCTGCGCCCGTGGGTGCCCTTGTTCCAGTTATCCATCTGGCCCAGCAGTTCATCGGATTGATGGATCACCAGCACCGGGCCTTCAATGCGCGGTGTCAGTTCAGGGCCGGTGACGATCACGGCGATCTCGATCAGGCGCTCTTTTTCCGGGTCCAGGCCGGTCATTTCGCAGTCTATCCAGGCCAGGTTGAGGTCGGACTTTTTCAGTAGGGGTTCAGGGGCAAGCATGCAGGGATTCTCGCTGATCGCCTAAACTTCTCCGATGGCTGACTATTCGCTCGTCTTTACCCTGCTGTTCTCTACCGCCCTGGTGCTGGGGCTGCTCACGAAGTTCTACCTGGCATCCCGGCAGATTCGCCATGTCGCACGGCACCGTGACCAGGTACCCACCGCCTTCGCCGGCATCATTTCGCTGGCTTCGCACCAGAAAGCCGCCGACTACACCATCACCAAGGCCCGCTTCGGCCTGCTGGAGCTGGCTTTCGGCGCGGCAGTGCTGGTGGGCTGGACACTGCTGGGCGGCATTGATGCGCTGAACCAGGCGCTGGTGAACTCAGGCCTGACCGCGTATGGCAGCCTGGTGCCGCAGCTGGCGCTGCTGGCTGCTTTCGGCCTGATCAGCGGGCTGCTGGATTTGCCCTTCACGCTGTACAGCACCTTCCGCATCGAGGAGCGCTTTGGTTTCAACAAGATGACCCTCAAGCTCTGGCTGCTTGACCTGGTGAAGTCCACGCTGGTGGGCATCGTTATCGGCCTGCCCATTGTGGCGCTGATCCTCTGGATCATGGGCAGCACCGGCGCCTGGTGGTGGCTGTGGGCCTGGGGCGTGTGGATGGGTTTCAACCTGCTGGTTCTGGTGCTGTATCCCACGCTGATTGCGCCGCTGTTCAACAAGTTCCAGCCACTCGAAGACGAAAGCCTGAAAGCCCGCGTGACCGCGCTGATGCAGCGCTGCGGTTTTGCCGCCAAGGGCCTGTTCGTGATGGACGGCAGCAAGCGCTCTGCCCACGCCAACGCCTACTTCACCGGCTTTGGTGCCTCCAAACGCGTGGTGTTTTTCGACACCCTGCTCAAACAGCTGAGCCCCGACGAGGTAGACGCGGTGCTGGCACATGAGCTGGGCCACTTCAAGCACAAACACATCATCAAGCGGGTCGTCGCGATGTTCGCCATGAGCCTGGCAGGCTTTGCGCTGCTGGGCTGGCTGTCCACCCAGGCCTGGTTTTATACCGGCCTGGGCGTGCGACCGAACATGACGGGCAGCAACGATGCCCTGGCCCTGCTGCTGTTTTTGCTGGTAGTGCCGCTTTTCAGCTTTTTCACCTCGCCACTGTTTGCGCAGCTGTCGCGCAAGCACGAGTTCGAAGCCGACGCCTACGCGATTGCACAGACTGACGGCAGGGACTTGCAAAGCGCCCTGCTCAAGCTCTACCAGGACAATGCCAGCACGCTTACGCCCGACCCGGTGTTTGTGAAGTTTTATTATTCGCACCCACCGGCCTCCGAGCGGCTGGCCCGCATGGGCGCACCCACCGGACCCGCCACATGAACCCCGTCCACCAGAACCGCCGCGCACTGAGCGCCACGGAGATCGTCACCCAGCTGAGCCAGCTCAACGGCGAACAGGCGCAGGGTTGGCGGCTGATCGACGGATCGCTGGAGAAAACCTTCAGTTTCAAAAATTTCCACGAGACCATGGGCTTCGTCAATGCAGTGGCCTTCATTGCCAATGCAGCAGACCACCACCCCGACCTGGCGCTGAGCTATGGCAAATGCACGGTTCGTTTCAACACGCACGACGTGAACGGGATTTCGGTCAGCGACTTTTTCTGCGCGTCGAAAGTTGACGCGCTGCTGGCTTGACCACTGTTTCTTCCGCCGGGACCTTGCCCGGCCTGGTGGTCGCGGGTTTTGGCCGGCATTGCCTGGTGGAAACACCCGGCGGCGAACGCATCATCTGCCACCCGCGCGGCAAGAAAAGCCAGGCCGTCGTCGGTGACCGCGTCCAGTGGCTGCCTTCGCAGGATGAAGGCACGGTTGAAAAGGTCGAGGAACGCAGCAACCTGTTTTACCGACAGGACGAGATGCGCACCAAATCGTTTGCGGCCAACCTCGACCAGGTGCTGATTCTGATTGCCGCCGAACCCGAATTTTCGGAAAGCCAACTGACCCGCGCATTGATAGCGGCGGAAGCCGAACGCATCACACCCATCATCGCGCTGAACAAAAGCGACCTGGCCGAGCCCTTCGGCAGAGCCTGGGCCAAACTGGCACCTTACCGGGCCATGGGCTACCAGGTGTTGCCGCTGGCGATCAAGCCGAAAGCCGCCGGCGCCGCCGCCAATGAGGCCCAGACGGCTCAGTTGCAGGCGCTGCTGCTCGGCAAAAAAACCCTGGTGCTGGGCCCCTCCGGCGCCGGCAAGAGCAGCCTGACCAACCTGCTGGTGCCGAACGCGCAAGTGCTGACGGCCGAGATATCGCAGGCGCTGAACTCCGGCAAACACACAACCACCAGCACCACGCTCTATTGGATAGACGCGGAGCGCACCAGCGCACTGATCGACTCGCCGGGTTTCCAGGAGTTCGGCCTGCACCATATCGACCCCATGCGGCTGGCCAACTACATGCCGGACCTCAAGGCCCATGCGCAGGACTGCAAGTTCTACAACTGCACGCACCTGCACGAACCTGGCTGCGGCGTAATTTCTGAGGTCAAATTGGCCTCTAGCCCAGGCGGGATAAGCGCAAGTCGCTATCGTTTGTATAGCGAATTGTTTGCCGAGCTGTCACAAGCCCCACGTTACTGATTCAGTTGCTTACCAAGGCGCGACAGGCTTGCACCAGCGCTGCGCACTGCGCGGGGGTGCCTACACTGATGCGCAGGTATTGCTCGATGCGCGGTAATCTGAAATGGCGCACCAGCACGCGCCGGTCGCGCAGACCGGCCGCAAGCGCGGCCGCATCATGCGCGCGGTGGCAAACCATCAGGAAGTTGGCCTGTGAAGGCAGCACCTCGAAACCCAAGGTCCGGAGATCTCGCGCCAGATCCTCACGGCTTGCCATGACGGCTGCACGCGTGGTTTCAAACCAGGCATGGTCCTGGTAAGCCGCCACCGCACCTGCGAGCGCCAGGCGGTCCAGCGGGTAGGAATTGAAGCTGTCCCGCACGGTCTCCAGCGCTTCGATCAGGTGGCGCTGTCCGACGGCAAAACCCACACGCAGGCCAGCGAGCGAACGCGATTTGGACAGGGTTTGCACCACCAGCAAATTCGGGTAGCGGGCGACCAGGCCAATGGCGCTCTCGCCACCAAAGTCCACATAGGCTTCGTCTACCAGCACCACGCACTGGCTCTGCTGCTGCAGCAACTGTTCAATGTCTGCCAGCGGCAGGCCTGTGCCGGTGGGCGCGTTTGGATTGGCAATCACCACGCCGCCGCAAGACGAGCTGTAATGCGCCACCTGGACGCGCATGGCCGCATCCAATGGGACCAGCGCAGAGTCAATGCCGTACAGGCCGCAGTACACCTTGTAGAAGCTGTAGCTGATGTCTGGCATGAACAAAGGCCGGGCTTGCCGAAAAAATGCGAAGAACGCATGCGCCAGCACCTCGTCCGAGCCGTTGCCGGCAAATACCTGGCTGGCAGCAATGCCATGGTGGTCAGCAATCGCTTGTCTGAGGCCGGTAGCGTGGGGATCGGGATAGAGCTGCAGTCCTTCCTGCGCCGCGGCGGTGATGGCCGCGACGACCCGCGGTGAAGGCGGGTAGGGATTTTCGTTGGTGTTGAGCTTGACCAGGTCCTCGATGGCAGGTTGTTCGCCGGGCGTGTAAGGTACCAGCCCTCGCAGGGCAGGGCTCCAGAAGGATGTTTCTGAAGTCATGGAAACCGGACCTGCAGCGGTCAGCCCAGCAGGCGCGCCAGCGTCAGCAGGGCCAGCAACACCATCCAGAGCACCACAGAGCGCCAGACCAGGCCCACAATGCTGCGCAGGTGTGCCACCTCCGGCTCGCGCCCCGGTGTACTTTCCGTGGCCGCCGGACCGTCTGGGTCGTCACCATTGGCCTGAAAGCCCTGCGAAGCATCGGGCGCAAACGCAGCCTTCAGCGCCTCGCCCCCCAGACGCACATTGACCGCACCCGAGGTCGCGGCGAGGATCACGCCGTCGTTGCGGTTTTCCAGTTCCACAGGAGAACGCTGCATGTAGTTGCGCCAGCCGTCAATTGCATCCTCAAAACTGCCCACGACCGCGAAGCCCAGCGACGTCAGGCGCGCGGGCATGTAATCGATCACCGTCCAGGCCTTGGCAGCAGCCTGCTGCAAGGCCGGGCTTGCGCCTTCGCCAAGCGTTTTTCTTTTATAGGTCCAGTAACGCGAAACGAACTCGGCCATGCGGTACAACACGGCCCCGGCAGGGCCCAGACCCAGTGCAGCCAGCACCGAGAACCAGGCCAGCACGCCGAACACATGGCGGTGCGCGGCCAGAACCGAATACTCGATCACATGCCGGACGATTTCGCTGCGCGGGAGTTCGCTGGCATCGACCTGGCGCCATTGCGCCAGCAGTTCGCGCGCCGTTGCTTCGTCGCCATCGTCCAGCGCATCGCGTATGTCGGTGAAATAGTGGCTGAACTGGCGAAATCCAAGTGTGATGTAAAGCACCGCCACACTCCACAGAAAAGCCAGCACGCCATTCACGCTCCAGAGCAGCCAGTGCACCGCCAGTGTGATGAGCGCCGGCACCACGACGGCGACGGTCCAGGCGACCCAGCCGTGCTGCGGTTTGCCCGCATCCAGGCTGCGGCTGGCCCAGCGTGCCCAGCGGCGCAAGGTGGCATGAATCGGGTTGCCGCGCGCCAGCGGCCGGGCCTGTTCAATGATGAGGGCGAACAAAACGGCGAAAAAACTCATGGTGAATGATACTGCCCCAATACGTGCCCCCACGGTCGCTCACTTCGTGTAGCTCCCTGCCCCCCGAGGGGGCCGCCCGCCTGTGGCCCGGCAAAGCCGGTTCCACGGCTCATGCTGGGTTAAGAGTTCTTTGGGCACACCAGCGGGGTATTCACAGCAGGGGTCGCGAACCGGCTTTGCCAGACCGCAGGCGCCCGCCCCCTTGAGGGGGGAACAGGCTACACGCAGTGAGCCTGCACGGGGGTGGGCTTATAACTAGGCACTCAAGAACCTGTAGAGATTGCGCAGCATACCGGCCGTGGCGCCCCAGATGTAGCGCTCCTTGCTGTCGCTGCTGTCCACCGGCCCGGTGTAGGGCATGGACAGCCACTGGCGCATTGCACCGTCAAACTCGAACTCATGGCGCCGGTGATTGGCTGGGTCCATCAGATAGCGCAGCGGCACTTCGAAAATATCGGCCACCTCGGACGGGCTGGGCTGCAGCGCAAACCCGGGCTGCACGAGGGCCACCACCGGTGTGATGATGAAGGCCGTGCCGGTCACGTAGGTCGGCAGGGTGCCCAATATTTCCACATGTTCGCGGGTCAGACCGATTTCCTCGTGGGCCTCGCGCAGGGCTGTGTCCACTGCATCGTGATCAGACTCGTCGGTCTTGCCGCCCGGCAGGGCAACCTGGCCGGAATGGGTGGACATGTTGCCAGCCCGCTCCGTCAACAACAAGGTCAACTCGTCGCGCATGACCAGGGGCAACAACACGGCCGCCAGCGCTGGCTCCCGATTGGAGAACTTCTTCTCGACGGAATGCTCCGGCGTCCAGATCGGCGGATGCCGAAACCGCCGGCGCAAAGCCTGAGGCGTCAGCTCCTGTTCCGGCACGCCGGAAAGATGCGTATCCACTCCGATCACCGGAATGCTGCGGGGATCGAAAGCTGGCAACGGATGGGTAAACCGTGGGGAAGTCATGGACAGTCAAGATTAACAGGGCATAAAAAAAGCCGCTCTGCTGAGCGGCTTTTTCGCAGGCGGGCTGTTTTTATGCAGCTTTGGCGCCCAGCTTTTCCTTGATACGTGCCGACTTGCCGCTGCGGCTACGCAGGTAGTACAGCTTGGCACGACGCACATCACCGCGGCGCTTGACTTCGATCTTGGCGATCAGCGGGCTGTAGACCTGGAAGGTCCGCTCGACGCCTTCGCCATTGGAAATTTTGCGCACGATGAAGCTGGAGTTCAGGCCGCGGTTGCGCTTGGCAATCACAACGCCTTCAAACGCCTGCACACGCTTGCGCGTACCTTCAACCACATTGACGCTGACAATCACGGTGTCGCCGGGGGCATACACGGGGATGGTCTTGTTCAGGCGGGCAATTTCTTCCTGCTCTAGGGTCTGGATCAGATTCATGATTTATTCCATCTAACTTTTTCGTTCATACACGCGCTACGCTAAAGACCGCAAATCCATGGACACATGCTTGATGGTCAAGATGGTTGCAGTGGCCGCCAGAGGACCGAAAAGCCTTTGATTATAGCCATTTATGGCTTTGAAGCCTTTTCGGTCGGCAGATCGCGCAGAAACACCTCATCGGCGGCCGTCAGGCTGCCGGCTGCGCGGGCCTTGTCCAGCAGTTCGGGCCTGTGTTGCCGGGTCAGGGCCAGGCGCTGCTCGCGGCGCCAGCGCTCGATATGGGCGTGGTTCCCCGAAAGCAGCTTTTCCGGCACTGCCTGGTCCCGCCAGATCTCGGGTCGCGTGTAATGCGGGCAATCCAGCAACCCGTCCAGCGCCGGGTTGAAACTGTCGAGTTGATGGCTGCCCTCGTCGTTGAGGACGCCGGGCTGTAAACGGGCCACGGCGTCCAGCAAGGCCATGGCGGCAATTTCACCGCCGGACAGGACAAAGTCGCCCAGGCTGACCTGCTGATCCACAAAAGTGTCGATAAACCGCTGGTCCAGGCCTTCATAGCGGCCGCAGATCAGGACAGCACCAGCACTGGCCGACCACGCCACCGCACCGCCATGGTCGAGCGCACGTCCGACAGGCGAAAACAGGACCACAGGCGCCAGCTGCCCGGCAGGCTCGGCGCGATCCTCGCGGATTTTTCCCAGGCAGCGCGCCAGCGGCTCGGCCAGCATCACCATGCCCGGGCCGCCGCCAAAGGAACGGTCATCGACACGGCGGTAGTTGCCCTCGGCAAAATCGCGCGGGTTCCACAACTTCACCTCGACCAGGCCGGATTCATACGCGCGGCGCGTCACGCCGCTGGTCAAAAACGGCGCAAAAAGCTCGGGAAAAAGTGTGATGACATCAAAACGCATGACCTGCATTTTGCGCTATGAAACGATAGGCGAAGACACCGAAAGACTTAAGCCAGCAGGGGCCGCGGATCTGGCTTAGCCAGTCCGCAGGCGCAGCGGCCCCCTCGGGGGGCAGGGAGCTACACGCAGTGAGCGACCGTGGGGGCCCTAATAGTCAGGCTGCCAGTCCACCGTAATGGTTTTGCCCGGCAAATCCACGGCATCCACATAGGCGGCCACGAAGGGGATCATGCGCTCCAGCGTCTGTTCGCCCTCGGTGTACTCCACGCAGAGCACCGAATGCGGGCCGGTGGCCATCAGGTCGCGCACGCAGCCCAGAGCCACGCCTTCACGGTTGACGACATTCAGTCCCAACAGGTCGACCCAGTAATACTCATCTTTGCCGGCTTTGGGAAAGCTGCTGCGTGGCACAAAAATGCGTGCACCGCGCAGGGCCTCGGCCGGCGAGCGGTCATCGATGCCCTCGAACTTGGCAACGACGGTGTCTGAATGGGTTTTCGATTCGCTGACGGCCAGGGAAACCGTGCCGGAAAAAGCATCGAAGCCTGGCCGGTGCTTGGCCTCGGGAGCTTGCAGGAACCAGCGTCCGGAAGAAAAAAGCGCCTCGGAAGAGGCGCTGTGAGCCAGGACTTTCACCCAGCCTTTGACGCCCCAGGCGTCAAGAATGCGCCCGACTTCAACCGCATCGTCCGGCAAGCCGGACGGCTCAAGGCCGGGCAGCACTCAGTACTCCTGCAATCAGGCGGTCTTGGGGGCAGCAGAAGCGCCCTGCTTGACCAGGCGCAGCACGGTGGGGGACGCTTGTGCGCCCACGCCGAGCCAGTGGGTCAGACGGTCCTGCTCAATGCGCAGGCCTTCTTCGCCACCTTTGGCGATCGGGTTGTAAAACCCGATGCGTTCGATGAAACGGCCATCGCGGCGAACGCGTTTGTCAGCCACAACAATATTGAAAAAAGGACGGTGTTTAGAACCGCCGCGCGAGAGTCGAATGACGACCATGATTTATCCTTCGGGTGGTGAGGTGAAAAAAAAATCACCCCAAAATGTTCCTGCAGCGCTTGAGACACACGACATGGCACCCGGCCAGCGAAATGCTGCAAAGCCGCAGATTATAACCCGCCGTTTGTCGCTGTCCCCACCCGCCGCCTTCCCCAACCTTCTTTTTGGCCACTCCCATGACCCTGATACGAGCCAGCGATGACGCCGACCTGCCGGCCATTACCGCCATTTATGCCCACCATGTGCTGGGTGGCACCGGCACCTTCGAAACCGAGCCGCCCAGCGTGACCGACATGGCCACGCGCCGGGCTGATGTGCTGGGCAAGGGCCTGCCCTACCTGGTGGCCGAAGAAAACGGTACCGTGATCGGTTTTGCCTACGGTAACTGGTTCAAGCCCCGGCCGGCTTACCGCTATTCGGTGGAAGACTCGATCTACCTGGCGCCGGGGCAGCAGGGCAAAGGCGTGGGCCGCCAACTGCTGACCGAACTGCTGGTGCGCTGCGAGGCCGCGGGCATACGCAAGATCATGGCCGTCATCGGCGACTCGGCCAATGCCGGCTCTGTCGGCCTGCACCTGGCCCTCGGATTCACGCAGGTGGGCATCGTCGAGTCCTGCGGCTGGAAGATGGGTGCCTGGCGTGATATTGTGATCATGCAAAAAGCACTGGGTGCCGGCGACGCCACGCCACCCCTGGACGCAGCGCCCTTCTCCTCCCCACCCTGACTGGATGCATGAAAAACAAGAACAAGACCCTGGCCGCGTGGCTGGCTTTTGCAGGTGGCCAGCTGGGCCTGCACCGCTTCTATCTCTACGGCTGGGCTGATGTGCTGGCCTGGATACACCCCCTGGTCGCCGCGGTGGGCTGGTGGGGCGTGCAGCGGGTGCGCCAGTATGGCCAGGACGACCAGCTGGCGTGGGCGCTGGTCCCACTGCTGGGCTTCACGCTGGCAGCCACGGCACTGACGGCGATCTATTACGGCCTGATGGCGCCTGAAAAATGGAATGCACAGCACAACGCTGGGTCGTCACCCGACAACGCTGCGGGCAGGACCAACTGGCTGACCATGGGGGCGATCGTGTTTGCGCTGCTGTTTGGCACTATTGCGCTGATGTCCAGCATCGTGTTCAGCTTTCAGCGTTACTTTGAATACCAGGTTCAGGAAGCGCGAAAAATTTCCCAATAAAAGCCCCCTCGGTCACTCACTTCGTGTAGCTCCCTGCCCCCCCGAGGGGGCCGCCGCGCCTGCGGACTGGCTAAGCCAGTCCCGCGGCCCTTGCTGGTATAGACCCCCTTCCGATCCCGCTGAGGGATCGAAGAGGGGGCATGATCAGAAAACCTGGAGACTGACCCAGTAGGCGATGGCCGCGACAAAGGCCGATGCCGGGATCGTGAAAATCCAGGCCCAGACAATATTGCCGGCCACGCCCCAGCGCACGGCAGAGGCTCGCTGTGTCGAGCCCACGCCGACGATGGCGCCGGTGATGGTGTGGGTGGTAGATACCGGGATGCCCAGTGCCGTCGCCAGAAACAGGGTCAGCGCTCCACCTGTTTCCGCGCAAAATCCGCCCACGGGCCTGAGTTTGGTGATTTTCTGGCCCATGGTTTTCACGATACGCCAGCCGCCAAACATGGTGCCCGCGGCAATTGCAACGTAGCAGCTGACAATCGCCCAGGTGGGGGGTGCGCTGTCGCTGGCCGAGGAGTAGCCGGTGGCGATCAACAGCATCCAGATGATGCCAATGGTTTTTTGTGCGTCGTTGCCACCATGGCCCAGGCTGTAAGCACCTGCCGAGACCAGTTGCAAGCGCCGGAACCAGCGGTCTATACGCGACGGGGTTGCGCGGCGGCAGACCCAGGCCACCCCCACCATCATCAACGAGCCAAGCAGAAAACCCAGCAGCGGCGAGACAAAGATGAAGGCCACGGTTTTCAGGATGCCGCCGGCCACCAGCGCTCCGGCGCCCGACTTGGCCATTACCGCGCCGACGATGCCGCCAATCAGCGCGTGCGAGGAACTGCTCGGAATGCCGTAATACCAGGTCACCAGGTTCCAGGTGATGGCACCTATCAGTGCACCGAAGACCACATGGGTGTCCACAATGCCCGGTTGGACAATGCCTTTGCCCACGGTAGTGGCCACGCTCAGGTGAAAGATGAAGATGGCGACAAAGTTGAAAAAAGCCGCAAACAGCACGGCCTGGCCAGGTTTGAGAACGCCGGTCGACACCACGGTGGCAATCGAGTTCGCCGCATCATGAAACCCATTCATGAAGTCAAAAATAACGGCCAGGATGACCAGCATGGCCACCACCCAGAGGGCGGTCTGTACGGACGCCATGTTCAGGAGTTTTCGAGGACGATGCCCTCGATCAGGTTGGCTACGTCCTCACACTTGTCGGTAATGGTTTCCAGCAATTCGTAAATCGCCTTGAGCTTGATGACTTCGCGCACATCAGGTTCTTCGCGGAACAGTTTGCTCATGGCAGAGCGCATGACCCGGTCGGCGTCCGACTCGAGCTTGTCGATTTCTTCGCAGGTTTTCAGTGCCGCTTCGGCGGTGGCGGCGTCGCTGAGCTTGTCAATCAGGGCTACCGCGTCTTTCAGGCGCTCGCAGCACCGGACGCTCAGGTCCGTCAACCGCACGATCTCTTCCGTCATGTGGCGCACGTCATACAGCGCCATGGTTTCTGCGGAATCCTGGATCAGGTCACACACATCGTCCATGGTATTGATCAGCGAATGGATCTGCTCGCGGTCAATCGGCGTGATGAATGTCTTGTGCAGCATCCGGTTCACCTCGTGGGTGATGCGGTCAGCGGCGCGCTCGGCGTTATCGACCTCCCGGTTGTAGGCTTCGCGTTTTTGCACATCGCTGTAGTTGGCGACCAGGTTGGAGAACGCGCGGGCAGCCTCCACAATGCGATCGGCATGCTGGTTGAACAGCTCGAAAAAATTGCCTTCACGCGGCAACAGCTTGC
>NZ_JBDTTH010000013.1:0-72244 GCF_039930745.1 Polaromonas sp.
AGGCGGCCATGCCGCGCTGCCGCACAACGGCATCGACCCGGTGCCGGTGGCCTGCGAGATGGTGCAGGCTTTCCAGACCATCATCAGCCGCAACAAGAAGCCGGTGGACGCCGGCGTGATTTCGGTCACCATGATCCATGCCGGCGAGGCCACCAATGTGATTCCGGACAGTTGCGAACTGCAGGGCACGGTGCGCACCTTCACGCTGGAAGTGCTGGACATGATCGAAAAACGCATGAAGCAGGTGGCCGAGCACCTCTGCGCGGCGCATGACGCCGAATGCGAGTTCGAGTTCGTGCGCAACTACCCGCCGACCATCAACCATGCGAAGGAAACAGAGTTTGCACGCAAGGTGATGGCCGACATCGTTGGCGCCGGCAACGTGATCGACCAGGAGCCCACCATGGGCGGAGAAGACTTCTCCTACATGCTGCAGGCCAAGCCCGGCTGTTATGCCTTCATTGCCAACGGCGACGGCGCACACCGCGAGATGGGCCACGGCGGCGGACCGTGCATGCTGCACAACCCGAGTTATGACTTCAATGACGATCTGATTCCGCTGGGTGCCACTTTTTGGGTGCGGTTGGCTGAAAGCTGGCTCGCCCAGGACGCAGCATGACCGGCGTCACAGAGGCTTTTTCCGGCAGCTATGCCGAGGCGCGTGGCAAATTCCTGCAGGCCGCCGCTGCAGCCGGCCTGAAACCTGATTCGCATGTGCATCCCGAGTTGGGCCGCGACGGCGAAGAGCTGGCGATGGATGTGGTGTTCGATGGCTCGCGGGACGCCAGCTCATTGCTGATTCTCACCAGTGCCTGCCACGGCGTGGAAGGTTACTGCGGCTCGGGTGTGCAGGTTTTTGCGCTGCGGGACGCCGAATGGCGCGCCAGGGCCAAAGCCGAAGGCGTGGCGGTGCTGTATGTGCATGCGCTCAACCCCTACGGCTTTTCGCATATCCGGCGCACCACGCATGAGAACGTGGACCTGAACCGTAATTTCCACGACTTCACCCAGCCGCTGCCTGTCAACGAAGCCTACCGCGAGCTGCAGCCCTTGTTGCTGCCCGAGGCCTGGCCGCCGACCGAGGCCAATACCGCGGCCACCGGCCGCTACATCCAGGAGCGGGGCATGGATGCCTACCAGGCGGCCATCACTCGCGGCCAGCATGAATTTCCCGAGGGCCTGTTTTTTGGCGGCACCGCGCCGACCTGGAGCAACCGCACCCTGCGCCGGGTGCTGCAGACCCACGCGCGCCAGGCCCAGCGAGTGGCGTGGATAGACATCCACACCGGCCTGGGGCCGAGCGGTGTGGGGGAACGCATTTGTGCCTGCCGGGACGACGCGGCGGCTCTGGCGCGTGCGCGAGCCTGGTGGGGCGGGGACGGGACGACACCGGTCACCTCGATTTACGACGGTTCGTCCTCTTCGGCCTTCCTGACCGGCTTGATGTGGACCTCGATTTACGACGAATGCCCCGACGCGGAATACACCGGCATTGCCATGGAGTACGGCACCTTGCCGCCCTTCGAGATGATGCAGGCTTTGCGCGCCGAGCACTGGCTCAACATCCAACGCGATGCGCCGCCGGTGCTGGCGGCGCAGATCAAACAGCAGATGTTGGACGCGTTCTACGTGAACACCGACGCGTGGAAGGAGCAGATCATCAGCCAGGCAAGGCAATCACTGTTCCAGGCGGTGGATGGGCTGAATTCATAGTCATTCAAGGCCCTGGCCCTTTATGGACGGGCGCAGGCTGCTATTAATAAGATAGCAATCTGCGCGTTTCCGGAAAACTCAGTCTTCCAGTTCGGCCTTGGCCATCTCCACATCCAGCCGCTCCATGGCGTCCATGGGCGTGCTGGCGGCCGCTTGCTCATAGAGCTTGGTGGCCTCTTTCATTTTCTTGTCGCCTTCGAGCATGACCATGCCGTTGGCGTATTCGATCATGGCGATGGCCGAGCCCGGGTTGAGCTTGAGCGATTCCCTGAACAGCGAGAGGCCCACGTCCTTCTTGGCGCCATACGTCATGCCGCCGATCAGGGAGCCGACCTTGTCGATCACCTCGGCATGGAAAGCCGCCAGCGCAATGTGCGCATCGGCGTGTTTGGGGCAAAGCCGGATGGCCTGTTCCAGCGCATTTTTGACTTTGGTGCCCAAACCCTGAGCCAGGGCCTTGGCCACGCTGATGCCCTGGCCATAACGGCCCAGGGCATAGGCCTGCCAGTACCAGGCATTGGCGTTTTTGGGGTCCGCCGCCTGCTGGGCCTCAGCGCGCTGGGCCACTTCCATGAACAGATCCAGCTTGGTTTTTTCCTTGGTCTCGAGGTAGTTGGCGTAAATGCTGGTGGCCTTGTGGGCCACCGTGATGCCGGCGCCGCCTGCCTTGAGCCCGGCCTCGGCGGCCTTCTGGAATTCGCCATTGTGAAAAAGTACCCAGGCCTGCAATACGGCGGCTTCCTTGGGCAGGGGCTCGCAATCGCCCTGGTGCAGGCGTGCCCAGTTTTTCTTCAGGCTGGCCGCATCGAATGTGTAGTCGCCGGCGTGGGGGAAAGCTGTCCATTTGGCCATCGGTGGTCTCCTTGCGATTGTTGTTGGCGGTTTGAAAGTGGGTTCAGGCGACGGGATGGGTATAGGCACCCACCAGTGCCTGCAGGTGCATGCGCTGACCCTGCTCGAGGTAGGGGATCAATAAATTGAGGACATGGTGCGCGCCGCGCAGCAGGGCAGTCTGCGCGTTTTCGGGCTCCAGCGCGTTGCGCGGGTCGCGCACGTATTCGAAACTCAGCCAGTAGGTGAGCACCACCACCATGCTGGTGGCCGTGGCTTCGACCTCGCGCGAGTCGATGCTGACGGTGTTGGCCCGGCTCATGCCGTCGAGCATGGTTTTGACCGAACGGGTCTTGTTTTTCAGCACCCACTGGAAGTGGGTTTCGAGGCGCCGGTTCTTGCTGAGCAGGTCGTTGAGGTCGCGGTACAGGAAGCGGTACTGCCAGATCAGCTCGAACAGCGTGTGCATGAAAAACCAGGCGTCTTCGACATCGCGCACGCCGTCGCTGGCATTGAGCAGCTCGCTCAGCGAGCGCTCGTAGCGGTCGAACAGGGAGTTGATCAGCTCGTCTTTGGCGGGATAGTGGTAGTAGAGATTGCCGGGGCTGATGCCCAGCTCGGCCGAGATCAGCGTGGTCGAGACATTTGGTTCGCCGAAACGGTTGAACAGATCAAGCGTCACCTCCAGGATGCGTTCAGCGGTTCGGCGCGGCGCTTTTTTCGCCATGGTGTCTACCTCGTATTTTGGTCCTGACTCTAACCCACTCATCCGGTTGTTGGAAGTAGGGAAGTCGAGCTCTGGCTGGAACGGGCGGCAGGGGCCTGCAGGGCGTGGCTCAGGTCTTCCATCATTTCCTCGAGTGAATTGATCGCACGCCCCAGCCGGGTGGCGGCGGGCCGCTCGCTGACCAGGTGGCGCCGCGTGTCCTCGAGTATGTCCAGGTTGAGCGTGATGCCGTGTCGCGCAAACTTGGCAGACAGCATGGTTTTCCGCGAGCGCAGCATCTCGCGGGTCTTCTGGTAGGCGTGCTCGGCCAGCTGGCGTCGCTGGGCGTAACTGAAGGTATTGGCCAGGAACAGGTCGGCGTCGCGGTGGTCCGGCTCGATCAGGACAATGTCGGTGTCGGGATAGGCGTGTTCGTAATGCTTCATGCCCAGTTCTAGCCGTGAATGGATCATGGAGCGGAAGGTCTGGCTCAGCACGGCCGGCAGGCCGCCGTCAACGATGCGCGGGATGGCTTGCCTTTCCCTGGGCAGGCCGCGGCGCATGACCCGCTGTGCCATCGACAGCTCCGGGGCCTGGGTGGCATCAAACGGGACCAACGGGTTCAGGCACAGCATCAGGTCGATGCCGCCGTCCATGGCCACGCCGGCGTGCAACGTTTTCTTCAGCGCGCCATCCACGTAGTAGCTGTTGTCGATCTCTACAGGGGGAAACAGCCCCGGCAAGGCAGAGCTGGCTTGCACGGCTTTGGAAATAGGCACATGGTCCCAGCCGGGCTGACCAAATGGCGCTGCCTCGCCGCTGTCGAGGTTGGTAGCCACCAAGGTGAGGCGTGTCTTGAGTTTGCGGAAGTCGTTGGTCCGCCCGGCTTTGGAAAACAACAGGCTCAAGCGCCGATCGACTTCCTCATTGGAGAAAATGCCCGTCGGCAGGGCGGGGCCGAGCTTTTCAAGCGCATTCAGCAAGGGTTTGCGCCCTACCGTCGCGCGCCACAGCGCGCTGGCTGCCAGTCCAGGCAGCATGATGCTGCGCCGTAAAAACTCGCCATAGGCCGGCACCATCAACCAGGCTGGGTCAAACACTTCGGACGCCTGGTGGTCGTTTTCAATAAAAGCAGCGCACAGCTCGCGCGGTGTCATGCCGTTGGCCAGGCCGGCGGCGATAAAACCACCGGCTGACACACCCACATAATGGTGAAGCTGGGTCAGTGACAGGCCCTGCAGCGATTCGTCGAGCGCGCAGAGTGCGCCGATTTCATAAATGGCCCCCAGGGGACCACCGCCCGCGAGCGCCAGGGCAATACGCGGCCCTGTGGCACCTTGCTTTGGCATGGTGGCCCTCGCGGCTCGTTGTGGATGTCTTGAATGCTTGGCTGAAGTCATGAATCGGAAGTGTAGGCGGCGGCCTCCGGGAAATTTGCTGCTTTGCAGCAATCCCTGGGCAGAAAGCAGGCATAAAAAAAGGACGCGTCAACGTCCCTTTCATGGCCACAGTAGTCCGCTTCAGGCAGATTTTCGAGCCGGTGCGCGCTTGGCGGCAGGCTTGCGTGCTGCAGTCTTGTTGGCGGCACGCGGGGCAGCTTTCGAGACTGTTGCTGGCTTGGCGCCCATCTTCTGCACATTTTTGTTGAGTTCATCAATGCGGGCGATCAGGACGTCGACGTCCTTGGCGGAAGGCACGCCCAGTTTGTTGAGCGCTTTGGCAACGCGCTCTTCAAAAATGTTTTCCAGCTTGTCCCACTGGTTGCCGGCTTTGGACGTGATGTCTGTGGCCATGTTGGCCATTCTGTTGGTGGCGGTGGAGATTTTTTCTTCGGCCACCGCTTGCGTCTTGCGCTGGATGGACAGGCCTTCCTTGACCAGGGTTTCGAACACCTTGCCGCCTTCTTCCTGTGCCTTGGAGAAGGCCCCGAGGCCGGCCAGCCAGATCTGCTGGGCTGATTCCTTCACGGCGCCGGAGAGATGGGGGGCTGATTTTTTGTCGGCGCTCATTTTTTGCAGTTTCTTGACCATGGGGACTCCTGACGAAGGTGTTGGTTGACGCCACATGGTTATGCGGCACATGGCCAAAATATAAGCCCAGTTGGGTGCCCAGGTTTAGGTGTGGGCTCCTAGAAGCCCGGAGTGCGCGGGTTTCTGCTGACCAGCAGGCAGCAGAGCTTGGGCAAGAATCCATAGGAGTCTGCCCGGCAGAAGTACGTCGGCTACAAAGCGACCGCAGCGGTCTATTTTTCACCGGCTTATTGCCCCATAGCCACGGCTATGGCGCGGCAAATCCGGCAAAAACTGTCCTCGCTGGGGCCCGCTTTTCGCTTCGACGCCTTCCGCCGCGCAGACTCCTTGGTCCAAAATTGTCTAGCGGAGAACACAATGCAGTATTTCGTCACCGGAGCCACCGGCTTCATCGGTAAACGGCTGGTCAAAAAGCTTCTGGAGCGCAAGGGTACGACGGTGTACTTCCTGATCCGCAAGGAAAGCGCCGGCAAGGTCGAGGCCTTACGTGCCTACTGGGGTGCCAGCGCCGCCAAGGCGGTTCCGGTCCATGGCGACCTGACGATGAAGAAGCTCGGCGTCTCAGCCGACGATGTCAAAAAGCTCAAGGGCCAGATTGACCATTTCTACCACCTTGCAGCGGTCTATGACCTCAGCGCCGACGAAGAAAGCCAGATCGCCGTCAATGTTGACGGGACGCGAAACACCGTCGAATTCGCCAAGGCCATAGATGCCGGCCATTTCCACCACGTGAGCTCCATCGCCGCAGCGGGTTTGTATGAAGGTGTGTTCCGCGAAGATATGTTTGAGGAAGCGGAGAACTACGAACATCCCTACTTCATGACCAAGCACGAAAGCGAAAAAATCGTGCGCAAGGAATGCAAGGTGCCATGGACCGTGTTCCGCCCCGCCATGGTGGTGGGCGACAGCACGACTGGCGAGATGGACAAGATCGACGGACCTTACTATTTCTTCAAGCTGATCCAGCGCATGCGCCAGTTGCTGCCGCCCTGGATGCCGGCTGTAGGCCTGGAAGGCGGCCGCATCAACATCGTGCCGGTTGATTTTGTCGTTGATGCGCTGGACGTCATCAGCCACAAGGCCAGCATTGCCAAAAAATGTTTCCATCTGGTAGACCCGGTGGGTTACCGCGTGGGCGATGTCCTCGACATTTTCAGTCGGGCTGCACACGCACCGAAGATGAATCTGTTTGTCAATGCAGCATTGCTGGGCTTCATCCCGCGCGGCGTCAAGAAGAGCCTGATGGCCCTAGCGCCGGTACGCCGCGTGCGCAACGCCATCATGGCCGACCTGGGTTTGCCCGAGGACATGTTGACCTTCGTCAATTACCCCACACGCTTCGATTGCCGCGAAACGCTGGGCGCCCTTAAAGGCTCAGGGGTCGAGTGCCCCAACCTGAAAGACTACGCCTGGCGTGTCTGGGATTACTGGGAGCGCCACTTGGATCCCGACCTGCATATTGACCGCTCACTCAAGGGCACGGTTAACGGCAAGGTGGTGCTGATCACCGGGGGTTCTTCGGGCATTGGCCTGGCGGCAGCGCACAAGTTTGCCGAGGCTGGCGCCATCACCGTCATCTGCGGCCGCGACCAGGACAAGCTGGACGAGGCCTGCAAGGAGGCCAAGGCGAAGGGTTACAACTTCATCGCTTACCCGGCTGATATCGCCGACATGGTCGATTGCGACCGCTTCGTGCAGGCGCTGATTGCGAACCATGGCGGTGTCGATTTCCTTATCAACAACGCGGGCCGGTCCATCCGCCGCGCCATTGAAGCGAGCTACGACCGCTTCCATGATTTCGAGCGCACCATGCAGCTCAACTACTTTGGCTGTCTGCGCGTCACCATGGGGTTTTTGCCGGGCATGGTGGCCAAACGCAAAGGCCATGTGGTCAACATCAGCTCCATCGGTGTACTGACCAATGCTCCGCGCTTCTCGGCCTATGTCGCTTCCAAATCGGCACTGGATGCCTGGACACGTTGCGCGTCCAGCGAGTTTGCCGACCAGGGCATCACTTTCACCACCATCAACATGCCCTTGGTGCGTACGCCGATGATTGCGCCTACCAACCTTTACAACAATGTGCCGACGCTGAGTCCTGAAGAGGCCGCTGACCTGGTGGCCCAGGCATGCATCTTCAAATCGGTGCGCATCGCCACACGCCTGGGCATTGCCGGGCAGGTCCTGCATGCATTGTTGCCGCGCGTCGCCCAGATTGCGATGAACACCAGTTTCCGCATGTTCCCTGATTCGTCGGCGGCCAAGGGCGCGAAGCCGGGCGACAAACCGGTCAAACAGACCTTGTCGCCGGAAGCCGTGGCTTTGCAGCAGATGATGAGGGGCATCCATTTCTAAGGCGTTTACCTTCCGCAAAAAAAATCGCCCTTCGGGGCGATTTTTACTGCCCGCCTCCCGCTTGCCTGTGGGAGCTTCTGTCCAGTTGCCAGAGGCATAATGCCAGCAGGCGTCAAACGGCGCTGACACGCAGAAGAGAAGGATGGAGTCATGATCTTGATTACCGGAGGCGCGGGTTTCATCGGCGCCAATTTTGTTCTTGACTGGCTGGCCAGGCACAACGAGCCGGTCATCAACCTGGACAAACTCACCTATGCCGGGAACATGGAAACATTGGCCTCCTTGAAGGAGGATCCGCGGCATCTGTTTGTCAAAGGCGATATTGGCGACAGCGCGCTTGTTGCCGACCTGCTGACCCGGCATCAGCCACGCGCGGTGATCAATTTTGCTGCCGAATCACATGTCGACCGGTCTATTTCAAGCCCGGAAGACTTCATTCAGACCAACATCGTGGGTACTTTCCGGTTGCTGGAGGCCGCGAGAGGATATTGGGGCGGGTTGAGCGGAAGCGCCAGGGCAGACTTTCGCTTTGTACATGTATCGACCGACGAGGTCTACGGTTCGCTCGCGTCAGCGGATCCCGCCTTTACAGAATCGCACCGCTACGAGCCCAACAGCCCTTACTCCGCAAGCAAGGCCGCCAGCGACCATCTTGTGCGCGCCTATCACCACACCTACGGTCTCCCGGTGCTTACCACCAACTGCAGCAACAACTACGGCCCGCATCACTTCCCCGAAAAACTGATACCGCTGATGATCATCAATGCGCTGGCCGGCAAACCCCTGCCGGTTTACGGCGACGGCATGCAGGTGCGCGACTGGCTTTACGTCAAGGATCATTGCAGCGCCATCCGCCGCGTTCTCGAAGCCGGTGAGGCGGGCGAGGTTTACAACGTTGGTGGCTGGAACGAAAAGCCCAACATCGAGATTGTCCAGACGGTTTGTGCCCTGCTGGACGAACTTCAGCCCCGCGCTGATGGCAAGAACTATCGCGAGCAAATCAGCTACGTGAAAGACCGTCCGGGCCACGACAGGCGTTATGCAATTGACGCCAGCAAGATCCAGCGCGAACTGGGATGGAAGCCTGTCGAGACTTTTGAGACCGGCATACGCAAGACCGTGCAGTGGTACCTGGCCAATCCGGAGTGGGTGGCGCATGTGCAAAGTGGGGCCTACCGGGAATGGGTGCAGACGCAGTATGCCGATACGGCCGCGGCATGAAGATTCTTCTCTTTGGAAAAAATGGCCAGGTTGGCTGGGAATTGCAACGCAGTCTGGCCCCTCTCGGCGAGCTCATCGTGCTGGATCGTCACAGCACGGACCTGTGCGGCAACCTCGCGGATCTGGGTGGAATCGGCGCCACGGTGCGCAGCGTCCGGCCTGATGTCATCGTCAATGCCGCCGCCTATACCGCCGTTGACAAAGCCGAGAGCGATGCGGCGACCGCCCATACGGTGAACGCACAGGCACCGGGCGTTCTCGCCCAAGCCGCCAGTGCCGTCGGTGCGTGGCTGGTTCACTATTCGACTGACTATGTTTTTGATGGCCATGGGAGCAGGCCGTGGGAAGAAAGCGACCCGACTGGCCCGCTTTGTGTCTATGGACAAACCAAACTCGAGGGGGAGCAGCGTATCGCCGCCCTGTGTGCAAAACATCTCATTTTGCGCACCAGTTGGGTCTACGGCGCGCGGGGTGGCAACTTTGCCAAAACCATGCTGCGGCTGGCCACAGAGCGGGATCGGTTGACGGTCATCAACGACCAGTTCGGTGCGCCGACCGGTGCCGATTTTCTTGCCGACGTCACGGCCCATATGGTGCGCAACATATTGCCCGGCGCGGCTGACCGCTTGGTCGGCATTTACCATGTAGCTGCTGCTGGCGAAACCTCCTGGCATGGTTATGCACGCTTTGTGGTCGACTGGGCGTCCACGGCCGGCCTGGGTCTCAAAACATCGCCCGACAGAGTGGATCCGGTGCCGACAACCGCGTTTCCCACGCCAGCGGCACGTCCCCATAATTCCCGCCTGAACACCGCTAAACTGCAGGACAGCTTTGGATTGCACCCTCCTGCATGGCAGCAGGGCGTTGCCCGGATGCTGACCGAAATTACCTGACACCTCACTCATGACACAACGCAAAGGTATTGTCCTCGCCGGCGGTTCGGGCACCCGTTTGCACCCGGCTACGCTGGCCATCAGCAAACAACTGCTGCCGGTGTATGACAAACCCATGGTGTATTACCCGCTCAGCACGCTGATGGTTGCCGGCATCCGTGAGGTGCTGATCATCAGCACGCCGCAGGACACACCGCGGTTCGAACAACTTCTTGGCGACGGTTCGCAGTGGGGCATGAAGCTTCAATACGCGGTGCAACCCAGTCCGGACGGATTGGCGCAAGCCTTCATCATTGGTGAAAAATTTCTGGACTGCGCACCCAGCGCGCTGGTACTGGGCGACAACATTTTTTATGGCCATGACCTGCAGAAACTGCTGATGGAAGCCGACGCCCAGGTGACTGGGGCGACAGTGTTTGCTTACCATGTTCAGGATCCGGAGCGTTATGGGGTGGTGGCGTTCGATGCAAACGGCAAGGCCAGCAGCATCGAGGAAAAACCAGCCACGCCCAAAAGCCACTATGCCGTGACCGGCCTCTATTTTTACGATGCCCAGGTAGTGGAAATCGCCAGGTCAATCAAGCCGAGCAACAGGGGTGAACTAGAAATCACGGCGGTCAACCAGGTGTACCTGGAGCGCGCCCAGCTGAAGGTGCAAATTTTGCAACGCGGCTATGCCTGGCTGGATACCGGCACCCACGATAGCCTTCTTGACGCCGGCCAGTTCATAGCTACGCTGGAGCGTCGCCAGGGGCTGAAGATCGCCTGCCCGGAAGAAATCGCGTGGCGCAACGGGTTTATCGACAGCGCGCAACTGGCAAAGCTGGCGAAGCCCCTTGCCAAAAGCGGCTACGGGCAATATTTGCTGCGTTTGCTCGAGGAGCGGAAAGCATGAAGGTGACGATCACTTCCGTCCCCGATGTCTTGATCATCGAACCCCAAGTATTCGGTGACGAGCGCGGGTTCTTTTTTGAAAGCTTTAATCAGCGCGCCTTCAATGCTGCGATCGGTACCGATCTGAGCTTTGTGCAGGACAATCACAGCCGGTCCACTAAGGGTGTGCTACGTGGACTGCATTACCAGGTGAATCAACCGCAAGGCAAATTGGTGCGGGTGGTGCGCGGCTCGATTTTTGATGTGGCGGTCGATATCCGTGGAACGTCGTCCACATTTGGCCGATGGGTTGGAGCAGAGTTAACGGAAAGCAATCGACGACAAATGTGGGTTCCCCCAGGTTTTGCACACGGGTTTCTCGTCGTCAGCGATTGTGCCGAAGTTCTGTACAAAGCAACAGACTACTATGCGCCGGATATGGAACGCTGCATTGTTTGGGACGACCCCGCTTTAAGCATTAAATGGCCAGTAGATATTGAGCCCATACTTTCACCGAAAGACAAGAATGGTGTGCGGCTTGAAGCCGCTGAGTTGTTTAAGTAAGTGGTTTGTCTGAGGTGCAGGCAACCTCGCTTACAATGCATGCGTTCAATCATTGAACGAATGAACTTCGCTCATGCCTCCTCAAGATTTACCTTATTACCTTTTGTGCCAACTGACGCGCGAGCCTACCGCTAGTCAGCGTAATTTGGCTGAGCGGTTTGACGTGAGTCTGGGCAAGATCAATTATTGCTTGCGTGCCTTGGTCGATAAGGGATTGGTCAAGGCCAATAATTTCAAACGCAGCGATAACAAGCTGGCTTATGCCTATGTGCTGACGCCTGAGGGGCTCGAGGAAAAGAGCCGGCTGACCAAGGCGTTTTTAAAGCGCAAGCTGGTCGAGTTCGAAGCCCTGCAGCGGGAAATTGAAACACTGCGCCAGGAGGCTCACGAGCCGTGAATATCGAATCGCCACCCGCTGTCACGATTCGCTCTGTCGTTCTATGCGGCGGTAGCGGCACGCGGCTGTGGCCGCTCTCGCGCAAGGCCTTCCCCAAGCAGTTTATCCCCTTGTTTGGCGAGCGGTCGCTGTTGCAGCTGACCTTGGAGCGTCTGATTCCGTTGACCGGCGACCAGCCCGAATCGATTACCTGTGTCGCATCCGACGATCACCGCTTTTTAGTGGCAGATGTCGCGCAGTGCATTGGCCTGCAGGTCCGACAGATTCTCGAGCCTGAGCCGAAAAACACCGCTGCGGCGATGGCGCTCGCTGCGCTCGCTGCGCCCCTCGATGCGCTGCTACTGTTCTGTCCGGCTGATCACCACATTCCTGACGCCTTGGCGTTCGCGTCCATGGTGCGCGCGGCGGTTCCCGCGGCGCTCGCGGGGCGGCTAGTAACCTTTGGCGTGCAGCCAAGCATGCCCAGTACTGCTTACGGCTACATCCAGAAGGGCGGTGCAGCGGGCGAGGGTGGTTTTAAGGTGGCGCGTTTTGTCGAAAAACCCATGCTCGAGAAAGCTATTGAATTTCTTGGCAGTGGCGAATATCTCTGGAACGCGGGCATTTTCCTGATGCAAACGCGGGCCATCATTGAGGCGTTGCAAAAGCATGCGCCAGATATCCTTGAGACCTGCCGCCATGCGATGGCCGTACCTCAGCAGGACGGCTTGTTCACGCGTCCCGACGCCGCCGTTTTCAAGAACTGCCGCAGTCAGTCGATTGACTACGCCGTCATGGAGCAAGCCGACAACGTAGTGGTCTATCCCTTTGGCGGGCTCTGGAGCGATGTCGGTAGCTGGAACGCCGTCGCCGACCTGGCACTCCTCGATGCTGACGGGAACCGCGCCGGCGGCGAAACCCGGAATGCCCATCATCTACATTCGCGGACGACCTATATCCATGCTAGCGGTGGCCGCCCGGTCATGGCGCTCGGAACCGAAGACCTGCTGATCATCGACACGCCGGACGCGCTACTTGTGGCCCACACCTCCGATGCCGAAGCGGTCAAGGAAGTCGTCGCGCGGCTCGAAGCGCTCGACTCGACCCAAGCGGTTCAGCATCGCCGCGTGGCGCGGCCTTGGGGCTGGTATGACTGTGTCGATATAGGTGAACGGCACCAGGTCAAGCGCATTACGGTGCGGCCCGGTGCTTCGCTGTCGCTGCAGATGCATCGCCACCGCGCCGAGCACTGGATCGTCGTCAGAGGTACTGCCGAGGTCGTCAACGGCGAGCAGGTTCTTCGGTTGACGGAAAACCAGAGTACCTATATCCCGGTCGGACAAAAACACCGTCTGACCAATCCCTCCACGACTCCGCTCGAATTGATTGAGGTGCAAAGTGGCGCCTACCTTGGCGAGGACGATATCGTCCGCTTTGAAGATGCCTACGGAAGACTCGAGAAATAAAATGAATCAAAAAGTTGCATTGATAACCGGCGTGACCGGCCAGGATGGGTCTTATCTTGCGGAATTTCTGCTCGAAAAAGGCTACGTCGTGCACGGCATCAAACGCCGCGCGAGTTCTTTCAACACCGAGCGCGTTGACCACCTGTACCAGGACCCGCACATCGATCACCGCAACTTCGTGCTGCATTACGGCGACCTGACCGACAGCAGCAACCTGACACGTATCCTGCAGCAGGTTCAACCCGACGAGGTCTACAACCTTGGCGCGCAAAGCCATGTTGCTGTGAGTTTTGAATCACCCGAATACACCGCCGATGTCGACGCGATTGGCCCGCTGCGCCTGCTCGAGGCGATTCGAATACTCGGCCTCGAAAAGAAAACACGTTTCTACCAGGCGTCGACTTCCGAGCTCTACGGCCTGGTGCAGGAGACGCCGCAGAAGGAAACCACGCCGTTCTACCCGCGCAGCCCTTACGGCGTGGCCAAGCTCTACGCATACTGGATCACCGTCAACTATCGCGAAGCCTATGGCCTTTATGCCTGCAACGGCATCCTGTTTAACCACGAGAGCCCGCGCCGCGGTGAGACCTTCGTGACGCGCAAGATCACGCGCGGTTTGGCCAACATCGCGCTTGGCCTCGAAAACTGCCTGTTCATAGGCAACATGGACGCATTGCGCGACTGGGGCCATGCCAAGGACTATGTGCGCATGCAGTGGATGATGCTGCAGCAAGACCAGCCCAGGGATTATGTGATCGCTACCGGCGTGCAATACACAGTGCGCCAGTTCATCGAGAAGGCCGCGCTGCAACTCGGCATCACGCTCAGATTTGAAGGCCAGGGTGTCGATGAACGCGCCATCGTGCGTTCTGTTGAGGGCGACAAGGCCCCGGCTGTCAAGGTCGATGACGTGCTGGTCAAGGTCGACCCTCGCTACTTCCGGCCCGCTGAAGTCGAAACCCTGCTCGGCGATCCGGCCAAGGCCAAGAAGGAGCTTGGCTGGATTCCCGAAATCACGCTGGACGAGATGGTCCAGGAGATGGTCGCGCACGACCTCGAAAGCGCACGCCGGCATGCATTGCTCAAGCATCACGGTTATGCGGTGTCTGTCAGTAAGGAAGATTGATCGATGGGGACGCAGCCCAAAATCTACGTGGCAGGACACCGCGGCATGGTCGGCAGTGCGATCGTGCGTACGCTGACCGCACGGGGGCATGACGCGCAGTGCATTCTCACCCGCACCCATGCCGAGCTCGATCTGGTGAACCAGCTGGCAGTCGCTGATTTCTTCGCGAGCGAAAAGCCGGACGAAGTCTACCTCGCGGCGGCTAGGGTAGGCGGCATCCATGCCAACAACACGTATCCGGCCGAGTTCATTTACGACAACCTCATGATGCAGGCCAACGTGATACAGGCCGCGCATGCCCATGGCGTGCAGAAGCTACTGTTTCTTGGCTCGAGTTGCATCTACCCAAAATTTGCGCCACAGCCCATGGCCGAGGATGCACTGCTCACCGGCAAGCTAGAGCCTACCAATGAACCCTATGCCATCGCGAAAATCGCCGGCATCAAGCTTTGCGAAAGTTACAACCGCCAGTACGGCCGCGACTACCGCAGTGTCATGCCGACCAATCTCTACGGGCCTGGCGACAACTATCACCTACAAAACAGCCACGTGATTCCGGCCTTGATAAGACGCTTTCATGAAGCCAGGGTCACGGCTGCGGCGCAGGTTGAGATCTGGGGCACCGGAACACCCAGGCGCGAATTCCTGTATGTCGACGACATGGCGGCCGCCAGCGTTTACGTGATGAACCTTTCACAAGAAGACTACGCGGCGCAGGTGCAGCCGCAGCTCAGTCATATCAATGTGGGTTCCTGCAGCGATGTGACGATCGCCGAACTGGCCGACGCCGTGGCCAGGGCCACCGGTTACGCCGGCCGCATTGTTTTCGACCCCGACAAACCCGACGGTGCGCCGCGCAAGCTGATGGATTCCGGCCGCCTCAACGCCATGGGATGGAGGGCCACGGTGGCGCTGGAAGAGGGCCTGGCCCGTGGTTACCGAGATTTTCTTGGCCACACGGCCCGCGAAAAATGAGCACCAGCAGCGTCAGTGCCAGATTGCGCGTATTGCAGCAATTGAACGTCGCGCGCGATGAGGGGGACTTGTCTTGATCGAGTTGCTCAAGCGCCTTTGGCGGCATATCGACAACCGGCGCAGGGGCCAGCTCGGCGCCCTGTTCTTGTTGATGATACTGACGTCGTTTGCCGAAGTCGTCAGCATCGGCGCCGTGCTGCCTTTTCTGGTAGCGCTTACGACACCGGAGCGCATTTTTGAACACTATCTCGCGCAACCCTACATCCAGGCCTTCAAGATTACGGATGCCAGGCAATTGCTGCTTCCAATAACCGTCGCGTTCGGGCTGGCGGCCCTGGTCTCAGGCGCCATGCGTTTGCTGTTGCTCTGGACGCAAACCCGGCTCAGCCACTCTGTCGGCTCCGACTTCAGCATCGGCATTTACCGGCGAACCCTATACCAGCCCTACGCAGTTCATGCCGCAAGAAACAGCAGCGAAGTCATTGCCGGCATTGCCGGAAAAGCACACGGTGTCGTGCACAGCGTGATCCTGCCTATCCTCACCATCCTGGGCTCGACCATGGTGCTGGTCGCCATTCTTCTGGCCTTGTTCGCGATTGAGCCGGTTGTGGCTGTGACGGCATTCGCCGGCTTCGCGGCCATCTATGCAATGGTCATCGGTACCACCCGAAAGCGTTTGGCGAAAGACAGCCGGAGAGTCAACCAGGAGTCCAACCAAGTCATCAAGGCGCTGCAAGAGGGTTTGGGGGGCATACGCGACGTATTGGTCGACGGCACCCAGGCCACTTACTGCAACATTTACCGCGATGCGGATATCCCGCTGCGGCGTGCCCAGGCGAACATTCAACTCATCAGTGCCAGCCCGCGGTTTTTGGTCGAATCGCTGGGCATGGTGTTTATCTCCGCGCTGGCGTATTCGCTGGCGATCCGCCAGGAAGGCGTGGCCGGTGCCATTCCCATTCTCGGCGCGCTGGCCATGGGCGCGCAGCGCCTGTTGCCGGTGCTCCAGCAGTGCTACTCCAGTTGGACCGCGATTCGCGGCGGCCAGGATTCACTAAGGGATGCGCTCAACCTGCTGGACCAGCCGCTTCCCGCCCATGCCGATCAGGTGCCGCCTGCCCCGTTGCCGTTCACCCAGGCCATCACGCTGAACAATCTGGCTTTCCGCTATTCGCCACAAGCACCATGGATATTGAAGGGGTTGGATCTCACCATTCCCAAAGGTGGTCGCATCGGATTTATTGGCGCAACTGGTAGTGGAAAAAGCACTCTCCTCGACATCGTCATGGCATTGCTGCGGCCCGATCAGGGAACCATGGCCATCGACGGAACCATCGTCAACGCTCAAAATCAGCGCGCATGGCAGGCGCATATCGCGCATGTGCCGCAAGCCATATTTCTCGCCGACACAAGCATCGCCGGGAACATCGCATTCGGCGTGACCCCCGGGGAAATCGATCTTGAAAGGGTCAAGGTCGCCGCGCGAAGGGCGCAGATCGCGGAAACGATCGAAGCCTGGGACAAGCAGTACGACACCTTTGTTGGTGAGCGCGGCATTCGTCTGTCGGGAGGGCAGCGGCAGCGCATCGGCATCGCGCGCGCTCTCTACAAGCAGGCCAATGTCATCATTTTCGACGAGGCCACGAGCGCGCTTGACGGCGAAACTGAAAAGGCCGTCATGCAGGCGATTGAAACCCTCGGTAACGAATTGACGATCCTCATCATCGCCCACCGCCTGACCACCCTCAAAAATTGCTCGCTGGTCGTTGAACTGTCAAACGGCGAGATAAAGCGCACCGGTACGTATAAAGAACTGGTTGAAGATAATATTTCGATTTCGGATAACGAGCCCAAAGCACTATGTTAAACGACGCATCCATACTAATCACAGGCGGCACCGGTTCGTTCGGCAATACCTTTGTGCCGATGACCTTGGCCAAATACAACCCCAAAAAAATCGTCATCTTTTCCCGGGATGAAATGAAACAGTGGGAGATGCAGAAAAAATTCGGCAATGACGAACGGGTCCGTTTCTTCATCGGCGACGTGCGTGACCGTGACCGCCTCTATCGCGCGCTCGACGGTATCGATTACGTCGTACATGCGGCGGCAACAAAAATCGTCCCGACAGCGGAGTACAACCCCTTCGAGTGCGTCAAGACCAACATCAACGGCGCCATGAACGTCATTGACGCGTGTATAGACAAACGCGTCAAGCGCGTCGTTGCACTGTCGACCGACAAAGCCAGCAGCCCGATCAATTTGTATGGAGCCACCAAGCTGGCGTCCGACAAATTGTTCGTGGCCGGCAACTCGTATGCGGCGGCGCATGACACGCGCTTTGCCGTCGTTCGTTACGGCAATGTTATGGGGTCGCGCGGGTCGGTCATTCCGTTCTTTATGTCCATCAAGGATAAAGGTGTTTTACCGATCACCGATGAGCGAATGACGCGTTTCATGATCACGCTCGAGCAGGGCGTGGATCTGGTCTGGCATGCCTTCGATGACATGGTTGGCGGCGAGATTTACGTCAAGAAGATCCCTTCGATGAAGGTGACCGATCTGGCTAAAGCCGTCGCGCCACGGGCGCAGCTGGAGTTCATCGGCATCCGTCCCGGAGAGAAACTGCACGAGCAGATGATTAGTGAAGAAGACGCCTTCTACACCTACGAATACACCGATCATTTCAAGATACTGCCGGCCATCAATGGCTGGTCTAACAGCCCGGCCCGTATCAAGGACGGCGTGAAAGTGGTCGAGGGTTTCAGCTACACGAGCAACAACAATCCCGAGTGGATGAGCGACGCGGAACTACAGGCCTGGATGGTCGCCAACGCCGACGGCATCGGGAAAATCTGAGCCATGATTCCGTATGGCCGCCAGGACATCACCCAGGCCGACATCGACGCGGTGATTAGCGTGTTGCAGTCCGATTTTTTGACGCAGGGCCCGATGGTGCCGCGGTTCGAGCAGACTGTCGTTGCGCATACCGGGGCCCAATACGCCGTGGCTGTGAACAGCGCCACTTCGGCATTGCACATCGCGTGCATGGCGCTGGGCCTGGGGCCCGGAGACTGGTTGTGGACCAGCCCCATCACTTTTGTCGCCTCCGCCAATTGCGCGCTGTATTGCGGCGCGCTGGTTGACTTCGTGGATATCGACCCGCTGACTTACAACATTAGCGTCGAAGCCCTCGCTGCAAAGCTTTCCGAGGCGGAGAAGGCGGGGCGGTTGCCTAAGATCGTGGTGCCGGTGCACCTGTGCGGCCAACCGTGCGACATGGCTGCCATCCGCCAATTGAGCGAGCAATACGGATTCAAGGTGATCGAGGATGCCTCACATGCCATCGGTGGCCGATACAAAAACAAACCCATAGGCAATTGCCTGTTCAGCGACATCACGGTCTTCAGCTTTCACCCCGTCAAAGTGGTCACCACGGGTGAGGGCGGTATGGCGATGACCAATGACCCCGCGTTAGCCCAGGCGATGAACCTGTTTCGCAGCCACGGCATCACGCGCGACCAGTCGCAAATGACGCATGAGGCCGACGGCGCATGGTACTACCAGCAAGTGGCGCTTGGCTTCAATTACCGGATGACCGACATACAGGCCGCTCTGGGCGTCAGCCAGATGACCCGGCTGGAGGCTTATGTCACCCGGCGGCACGCCTTGGCCGCAAGATATGACGAACGGCTCAAAGGCTTGCCCGTTATCACCCCATGGCAGCATCCAGATGGTTATTCGGGTCTGCATTTATATGTCATACGTGCCGGCTCGGTCAGCTCAGGTATATCGCATCGCCAGGTGTTCGACGCTTTGCGCGGGTATGGCATCGGCGTCAATCTGCATTACATCCCTGTTCATACCCAGCCCTATTATCAAAAAATGGGCTTCAGGCCAGGGCAGTTTCCCGCAGCGGAGTCGTATTATGCGGAAGCCATCAGCCTGCCCATGTATCCGCAGTTGACTGAAGTCCAGCAGGACAAGGTCATCGCTGCATTGACTCAGGCCTTGCAGGAGTGATGGCAGCAAACACCTCATCGGCGAGCACAGGTGCCCAAGCCGCGCGCCTGGCACTTGGCAGCGTGCAGTTCGGTCTTGCCTATGGCGTTGCCAACCGTGATGGGCAGGTTGCTCCGGCAGAGGCTGGCGAAATCGTCGAAACGGCAAGGTCCGCGGGGATCAACACCATCGACACGGCCATTGGCTACGGTGACAGCGAAGCTTGCCTTGGCAATATCGGCGTGACCGACTTTCGGATCGTCACAAAACTCCCCGGTTTGCCGGTTGGGCTTGTCGATGTGCCAGCCTGGGTGGAGAAAGAATTCGCTCAAGCCTTGCTTCGTTTGCGGCTCACCCGGGTCTACGGCTTGCTTCTGCACCGACCGTCCGATTTGTCGGGCCCCCATGGAGTTGCGCTGTGGGCGGCCATGGCCGAACTGAAAAATCGGCAGCTGGTCGAAAAAATCGGAGTGTCGATTTACGAACCGACCGAATTGGACTTTTTAACCGCCAGCTTCAATATCGATCTGGTGCAGGCGCCGTTCAATTTATTGGACCAGCGCTTGAGCAGCAGTGGATGGTTGGCTCGCCTGAAGCAAAAGAACGTTGAAGTTCATACCCGGTCGGCATTCCTGCAAGGCTTGCTGTTGATGTCCCGCGAAGAGATTCCTTCAAAATTCAAACGCTGGGATGGTTTGTGGGAGCGCTGGCATCAGTGGTTGCAGGCCGGCGACACCACGGCACTACAGGCCTGCCTGGCCTTTCCGCTGTCGTTCGAACAGATCGACAGGGTGGTGGTCGGGGCGGACAGCGCACAACAGTTCCGGCAGATCCTGCAGGTGCTGGCCAGGCCTTTGAGCCATGACTTGCCTGAACTGAGTTGCGATTCGGCAGATTTGATTAACCCGGCTATTTGGCCGAGCCTTTAGTAGAAAGCCTCACATGAATGCAAACCCCAACGGCACCGGCCAGCAACTCTGGAAGCGTGCGAAACAGATCATTCCCGGCGGCAACATGCTGCTGTCCAAACGTGCCGAGATGTTCCTGCCCGATCTGTGGCCTGCCTACTTCAGCAAAACCAAGGGCTGCAAGGTCTGGGACCTGGACGGCAACGAATACACAGACATGTGCATCATGGGCATCGGCACCAACACCCTCGGCTACAACCATGAGGAAGTGGATGCCGCAGTGATAAAGACCGTCGCCGCTGGCAACATGTCCACGTTCAATTGCCCCGAAGAAGTCTACCTGGCCGAGAAGCTAATCGAGATTCATCCGTGGGCTGATATGGCCCGCTTTGCCCGTTCAGGTGGTGAAGCCAATGCCATCGCCATTCGTATCGCCCGTGCCGCCTCGGGCAAGGACAAGGTCGCTATCTGCGGTTACCACGGCTGGCATGACTGGTATCTGGCCGCTAACCTCGGCGACGATAACCATCTGGCCGGCCATTTGCTGCCTGGCCTCGATCCCAAAGGTGTGCCGCAGAACCTGCGCGGCACGGTCTACCCGTTCAACTACAACAACTACGCCGAGCTCGAAGAGATCGTCGACAACAACGACATCGGCGTCATCAAGATGGAGGTCATGCGCAACAAGGGCCCCGAGGACAACTTCCTGCAGCGCGTGCGTGACCTGGCAACCAAGCGCGGAATCGTGTTGATCTTTGACGAATGCACCTCGGGCTTCCGCCAGACTTTTGGAGGCATTCACAAAATGTATGGCGTCGAACCTGACATGGCCATGTTCGGCAAAGCGCTGGGCAACGGTTACGCAATGACCGCCACCATCGGCCGCCGTGAAATCATGGAAAGTGCGCAGTCCACCTTTATCAGCAGCACCTTCTGGACCGAGCGCATCGGCCCTACCGCGGCGCTGAAAACTCTGGAAGTCATGGAGCGTGAGAAGTCTTGGGAACGCATCACCGAGACCGGAACCGGCATCATGGCGCGCTGGCAGACGCTCGCGAAGAAGCATGGCTTGACGGTCAATGTGGCCGGTTTGCCGTCGATCGCCAGTTTCGGCTTTGACGGCCCCAACGCGCTGGCCTACAAGACCCTGATTACGCAGGAAATGTTGGGCAAGGGCTACCTCGCCAGCAATCTGATCTTCTCCAGTCTTGCGCATACGCCCGACGTGGTCGACGGCTATTTCAACGCGCTGGATCCGGTTTTCGGCCTGATCAAGGAGTGCGAGCAGGGCCTTGACGTGATGTCGCTGCTCAAAGGCCCGATCTGCCATGCCGGCTTCAAGCGGCTGAATTGAGAAACTGCGACCGTCGGGCATGCAAACGGATCTGGCCTCTCTGCGCATCCTCTTCGTCACCGTCGCCAGTCAGGCAGTCGGTTTCGGACACCTGAGCCGTTGCCTCGCGCTTGCGGCCCATGCGCAAAAGCGCCATGCCGATATCGGTTTTCTGGTGTTTGGCGGCATTGCCGCAGAAGATCGCATCAAGGCGGCCGGTTTTGGCTGCATCCGGCTCGATGAGTCGGCCCTGAACGCCGGCCATTGGCCGCCAACCGCGCATCTGCGAGCGGATGCGGTGATGGCCGACCTGCTTTTCCCGTCCTTCGACAGCGCTTGTCGGGATGTCGATGGGCTGTTCCGGGGCCTGCGTGGCCTGGGCCGCCTGCTGGTGGCCATCGATGTGTTGGGCGAAGCCTCATTGGTGCGGCGTTTCCCCGAGGTGCCCGCCGATGTGGTGGTCAGTCCCTATGTGGCGCCGCCGGTGCAAACGTCCGGGCTAAGCTGGCGCTTCCTCGAAGGCGCGCGTTACGCGCTGCTTTCCCCCGACTACGCCGGCCTGGCGCCGCGAACCCAGCGCAGCAGCGCCAACCGGGTGCTGGTCAGTTGCGGCGGCAGCGACCCAAAGGCGTACACTGCCGAGGTTTTGAGGGGGCTGGAGCGCCTGAAGCGACGGCTCGAGATTCGGGTCGTGATCGGGCCGATGTTCGGCGCCGGGCTGCGGCAGCAAATACAGGTGCTGGTAGACGAGTCCCGGCATGCGGTCACCCTGGTGAAGGCGGCGTCCTCACTACGGGATCAAATGCTGTGGTGCGACCTGGCGATAGGCGCGAACGGGCTCACCAAGTACGAGCTGGCGGCGACCGCGACGCCGTCGCTGTTGTTTTCCATCGACGCGCATCACGAAGAGGTCAATCGCCCGTTCGCGGCGAAGAAGACGGCGGTTCACCTCGGCATCGGCATCGGCATAGGGGCCGAGACCGTGAGCCGGGAAGCCGAAAGATTGTTGAGCGATGTCGCCTTGCGCAGCGAAATGGCGGCGCGCGGCCGTGCATTGGTGGATGGGGTGGGCGCACAACGCCTGTTTGACGAAATAAAGAAGGAGTTACCTTGTTAAAGAACGAGTTGAAGATTGCCGGAACACCGGTTGGCGGCGCAGCAGCCCCGTATGTGATCGCAGAGATCGGGTCGAATTTCGACAAGAACCTAGACAAGGCGCGCAAGCTCATCGACGTGGCCGCCGAGGCCGGCGCCAATGCCGTCAAGTTCCAGCTGTTCCGCGCCGACTTCCTGTACCCGAACGGCGGCGAACTCCACGACATATTCAAGTCCATCGAACTGGACCCCGAGTGGGTGCCGATTCTCGAAAAACATGCGCGTGAGCAGGGCTTGCAATTCCTGGCCTCCGCCTTCGACCTGAAATCTGTCGACGTGCTGGAAGCCGTCAACACGCCGGCACACAAGGTGGCGTCCTCGGAGACCACCAACCTCGGTTTTCTGCACAAACTGGCTTCGACCGGCAAGCCCGTGATCATCTCGACCGGCATGTGCGACATGGTCGATGTCGAGGAAGCCGTCAACGCTTGCCTGGGAGCCGGTAACGATCAGATCGTCCTGCTGCAGTGCGGTGCGATGTATCCCTTGCCCAACGAGCTGGTCAACCTGCGCGTGATCCAGTCGCTGGCACAGCGCTTCAATTGCCCGGTCGGTTTCTCCGACCATACACTCGGCCTGACTGCCGCGATTGCCGCGGTAGGCCTTGGTGCGACGGTCTTCGAGAAGCACTACACCCTGGACAAAAAGGGCGCTGGCCCGGATCACTTCTATGCGCTGGAGCCGCACGAACTGAAAGCCTACGTCACGGGTGTGCGGGAAGCGCACGAAGCGCTCGGCTCCGGCGAGAAGCAGATGCTTCCCAAGGAACGCGAACTCGGCCGCCGCGAGGGTCTGTACCTTGCGCGCAACATGGCTGAAGGCGAGACGATCACCGCCGCCGACATCGTCAGCAAGCGTCCGGCTGTCGGCTTGCGCGCCCGGTACGCGACGTCGATCATCGGGGCCAGGTTGACCCGGACGGTGGACAAGGACCAGCCGCTGGATTGGGAGATTTTGACTTTTGGAGACACCAAATGAGCGTTGCGAATCACGCCACGGACGAGTGGAACAAGGAAATTCTGCGCGAGAAGCAGGAGCGCAAGTACCCGAAGTGGCCCAACGAGGTAATGCTGAAGATCCTCTTCGGTGGAAGTGATTATTTGAAGGCCCCCTTCAAGCCGCAGCCTTCATGGCGCGTGCTTGATGTTGGCTGCGGCTTCGCCAACAATCTCGTGCCCTTCGCCGATATAGGCTGCGAATGCCATGGCGTGGACCTGCATCCGGAAATGGCTGCCACGGTGCAGGAAATCATGGACGAGCGCGGCTACAAAACCAAAATTCAGGCGGGCAGCAATCGCGTGCTGCCTTATCCCGACGGTCACTTTGATCTGCTGTTATCGGTGAACACCCTGCACTACGAGGGCAACGAGGAAAACTTCCTGGCAGCGCTGAAGGAGTTTCGCCGTGTCCTGAAGCCGGGCGGCGGCGTCTACATCTCCACCGTGGGTCCTGAGCACGAGATCTACCGGCGCGCCGAGATGCTGGGAGACCATCGCTATCGCATCCGTGATTTCGATTTCCGCAATGGCGAAGAATTTTTCTTTTGCGATTCCGAGCGCTATCTGCAGCATTACTGCGAGCAGGTGTTCGAGACGGTGGAAACCGGACGCTCGACCGAAAAACTGATCAAGCTGCCGCTTGATTTCCTGATCGCGCTTTGCCGTTGAACTGCAAATGAGCAAACCCCTTGTCATCTTCGGCACCGCGGAAATGGCCGAGCTCGCCCGGTTTTATTTCGAAAATGACAGCGAGTACCGTATCGTCGCTTTCACGGCAGACGACGGTTTTGTTGAGGGCGACAGTTTCCAGGGCTTGCCCCTGGTGCCGTTCAGCGAGGTCGTCAAACGGTTCCCGCCGGCCGAATATGGCATGCACGTCGCGTTGTCGTATGCGCGCCTGAATCGGCTGCGTCAGGAAAAGTACGAACAGGCCAGAGCGGCAGGTTATGCGCTGGCTTCCTATGTATCCAGCAAGTCGGTTAGCTGGCCGGGTCTGGCTGTGGGCGACAACTGTTTCATCCTCGAGAACCAGACCATCCAGCCGGGCGTGCGTATCGGCAACAACGTGATGATCTGGTCGGGCAACCATCTCGGCCACGGCAGCGCGATCGGCGACCACACTTATATCGCCTCGCATGTAGTGATCTCCGGGCATTGCAAGATCGGGCAACGCAACTTCTTCGGCGTAAACTCCACGCTTCGCGACTTCTGCACTATCGGCAACGACTGCTTCATCGCCATGGGAGCGGCTGTCGCCCGCGACATGCCGGACGGCTCGGTTGCACTGGCGCCGCAGGCCGAGATTTATGCGGCAGATGATCGCCGCGCAAAAGCGCTCAAACGCATGTATTTTAAAATCTAACGAAAGATCGGGGCCTGGAAATGTCCAGTAATAAAGATTTCGGTTACACCATGGAAACCAAGGCAAGCGTGCAGAACCTCGAGCATCGCGAATTGCTTTACCAGATGTTCAAGGACCGGCCGATGCCGGACGATCAATTGCTGATCTGCCTGGGCCTGTTCATGCGCAGCTCCGCACTGACGAAAATCCTGTTCGTCAACGAAGCCTATCAACTGATCCTCAACCAGCCCGGCGTGATCGTAGAGTTCGGCACTTGGTGGGGCCAGAACATCGTGCTGTTCGAGAACCTGCGCGCGATATACGAGCCCTTCAACCAGAGCCGCCGTGTCATCGGTTTCGATACCTTCAAGGGGTATCCCGAAATTTCGGACAAGGACCGGGGCAGCGAGACTATAAAGATCGGCGGATACAAGGTTGCGGAGAACTACCGCGAGTACCTCGAAGGACTGATCGACTACCACGAGAAGAACAACGTTCTTGCCGCGATCAAGAAGCATGAGCTGGTGGAGGGCGACGTCAGCGAGAGCGCGCCGGCCTGGTTCGCCAAGAACGACGATGTGATCGTCGCGCTGGCCTATTTCGACATGGCGCTCTACGAACCGACCAAGGCCGCTCTCGAGGCGATCAAGTCCAGCCTCGTGCCGGGCAGCGTCGTCATGCTCGATGAGTTGAATAACAAGGACTATCCCGGCGAGACGCGGGCGTTTAAGGAAGCCTTCAAGAACATGAAATACCGCGTCAAAAAGTCGCAATTCATGACCGACCGCACTTTTATCATCATCGAATAAACGTGATGCAGAACAGGAGCGTGCAGCGGTGGCGCAAGCTCGGGTTGATCATTCAACCGGACCCGCGCCTGTCCTGGGCGCAGACCCACTGCATGGTGCCTACGCCCCATGTTTTGGGGAACGGCCTGGTGAAGGTGTTTTTCTCCGGCCGCGATATCCTGAACCGCTCGCATATCGGCCATGCGATCGTGGACCTGAATCGCGACGGCCGTGTCGTCGACTACCCGTCCGAGGCGGTGCTAAAGCCGGGCGCACTGGGTTGTTTTGACGACAACGGCGTGACGCCGTCCTGTGTGATCGACCTGCCGGACGGCGAACTGGGCCTGTATTACATCGGCTGGAATCCGGGCTCCACCGTGCGCATGCATATCTTCGGCGGACTTGCGATCAGCAGTGACCAAGGTAAGACCTTCGAACGCTGGTCGCGCGCGCCTATTCTCGAGCGCACGCGTACCGACCCCTACCTGAACACCGCCCCTTGGGTGGTTCGCGACGGCGACGGCTACCGCATCTTCTACGTGTCGGGTCACGAGTGGCTGCACAAGGATCTGCCGCGCTACAACATCAAGACTGGCTATTCCCGGGACGGCAAGCACTGGGTGCGCGAAGGCCATGTCTGCCTCGATTTCAGGGATGAGAATGAACATGCGCTGGCACGACCTTATGTGGTTCTGGAAGACGGCTTGTGGCGCATGTGGTTTTCCTACAAGAGCGCCGACTATCGGATCGGCTACGCCGAATCGAAGGACGGACTCAACTGGGAACGCCTCGATCACCTCGCCGGTATCGACGTTAGCCCCTCGGGGTTTGACAGTGAAATGACTGAATATGCTGCTGTCGTCAAACACGACGGCATGCGCTTCATGTTCTATAACGGGAACAACTATGGCTTCGAGGGCATCGGGCTGGCGGTGACCGAATGATGCGCGTTGCGATCATGCAGCCCACCTATTTGCCTTGGTGCGGATATTTCGGCCTGATGCAGGCCGTGGATGTTTTTGTACTGCTCGATTCGGTGCAGTTCGCGCGCCGCTCATGGCAACAGCGCAACCAGATCAAGGCCGCCAATGGTGTGCAATGGCTGTCGGTGCCGGTCCTTTCGAAAGGTAAACGGGATCAGCTCATCTCTGAAGTCGAGGTCGATAGGACTGGAAATTTCGCGTTGGCGCATCGCAAGACCATCGAAATGAGCTACGCCAAAACGCCTTTCTTCAAGGCCTATGCGGACGACTTGCTGCCGCTGCTGGACAACCCCAGCCCGCGCTTGTCCGACCTGACCATAAGCCTTATTCTTTGGCTCAAGAGTCAGCTCGGCATCACCACTCAGGTGCTGCGATCCAGCGAGCTGGGCGGTAGCGGTGCCAAGGGCGAGTTGCTGGCTTCTCTGTGCCGGGAGCTCGGTGCCAGCAGCTACATTTCCCCGCCAGGATCGAAAGATTACCTAGACGAAACCGACGCCTTTGAAAAAATCGGTGTGCCGGTGAAATACTACGAATTCAAGCACCCGGTTTACCCGCAACCTTTTGGCGATTTCATGCCCTATATGTCCACCATCGATATGTTGTTTAACTGCGGTGAACGCAGCCTTTCGCTGATTGAGAGCGGGATCGAGGTGAAGCCATGAGGCGTCTTGCCATCATTCCTGCTCGCGGTGGGTCCAAGCGCATCCTCAACAAGAATATTCGCGATTTCTGCGGCCGGCCCATGATCACGCACGTGCTCGGCGCGGCACGCGACAGCGGCCTGTTCTCCACAATCCACGTGTCTACCGAAAGCGAAAGTATCTGCAATGTGGCGGCTGGTTTCGGTTTTCCGCCTGAATTTCCGCGCCCGGACGAGCTGGCCGACGACCACACGCCCGTCATGCCGGTGTTGCGCCATGCGGCCCAGGAGTATCTTCGGCGCGGCCAGGCCTTCGACGAAATCTGGCTGCTGATGGCCTGCGCTCCACTTGTCGACGCCGATGATCTGCGCAAGGCTGCCGGCTTGTTCGAGGCGTCGGGCGGACAGCAGCCGCTGCTGGCCGTCTCTGAATACCCGGCCCCGATCGAATGGGCCTTCAGCCGTGGCGAGAGCGGCGCGCTGACGCCGGTGCAAGCCGGCATGTTCGCGGTGCGTTCCCAGGACCTCGAGAAACACTATTTCGACGCCGGCAGCTTCGCCGCTTTCCCGGCAGCGCGTGTACTCGAATCGCAGGGCGCCGGCTCCGACAGCGGATTCATCGGCTATGCGCTGCCCAAGGGGACAGCCATCGATATCGACGACGAGCAGGACTGGCAATTGGCCGAGGCGATCTACCGCGTGCGTGCTGCACGCTCCGCAAAATAGAGACAAAGCATGAAAATCGTTGCAACCATCGAAGCGCGCATGACCTCCTCGCGACTGCCTGGCAAGGTGATGCTGCCGGCGCTGGGCCGCCCCATGCTTGCTCACCTGACCAGCCGCCTGAAGGCGGCTCCCTCGATCGACGAGATCGTGCTGGCCACCACTGTGAACGCCGCCGATGACATACTCGTCGATTTTGCCAAAAAAGACGGCATCAGGGTGTTTCGCGGCAGCGAGGAAGACGTCATGGCGCGCGTCATTGGCGCCGCCGAGTCGGCCCAGGCCGACGTGGTGGTCGAGATCACCGGTGACTGCCCCATCATCGACCCCGACCTGGTCGAGCAGACCATACGCGTGTTCAAGCACCACCAGGTGGCGTACTGCGCCAACTCATTTTTCAGCAGCTATCCGGACGGCATGGACACCCAGGTGATCACGCTGGATGCTCTGAAAAAATCGTTTTCCATGACCGACGATCCTCTTGATCGCGAACACGTCTCGCGCCATATAGTGAACAACCCGCAGCTGTTCCCGCACGCCTATCTGGTGGCGCCGCCGTCGCTGCATTGGCCGGGCCTGGGGCTCACGCTGGACGAGCCCGCAGACTACGAACTGATACGTACCCTGATCGAGAATCTCGGTAAGGAGAACCCGCTATTCGGCTGCGGCGACGTGATCCGTTTCCTGCGTGTGAACCCCGAGTTGCTTGGGGTCAACGACATGGTCAAGCGCAAAGACCTGCGACCGACGTGAAGCACAAAGTCCTCCTCATCGGTTTGGGCCAGGTGGGCATGGGTTACGACTTCGATGCGGCCGATCCCGGGGTCGTTTCTTCGCATGCCAGGGCTTTTGCCAGCCACCCCGACTTTGAACTGGCCGGCGGCGTCGATCCCGACGCCACTGCCTGCGCCCGATTCAGGGAGCGTTACGGCGGCTGGGCCGGCGGCGACCTCGCCGAGGGTCTGACCACGGTCCGTCCCGAAGTTGTGGTGATCGCCGCACCGACGGCATACCACGCCGAAGCCGTGCGTATGGCGCTGCAGTACGCCAGACCCAGGCTTATCCTCTGCGAAAAGCCGCTAGCCTATGCGCTGGATGAGGCCACCGCCATGGTAGCGGCCTGCCGCGAAGCCGACTGCCTGCTGTATGTGAACTACCTACGCCGGGTCGAGCCGGGCGTGCTCGAAATCAGGCGCCGCCTGCAGGATGGGCGTATCGCCATGCCGCTAAAAGGCGTGCTCTGGTACACCAAAGGCTTGCTGCACAACGGCTCGCATTTCTCGAATTTGCTGGAATTCTGGCTTGGGCCCATCGAAAAATTCATGGTCATCAATCCCGGACGCGCTTGGGGCGATCGGGACATCGAACCGGACGTCCAGGTGACATTCGCCGGCGGTGAAGTAACCTTCCTGGCGGCAAGTGAGGAGCATTTCTCCCACCACGAAATTCAACTGGTCGCTCCCAATGGCTGTTTGCGTTATGAGCAGGGGGGGGCAAAAATCCTCTGGCAAGCTGCAGGCCCGGACCCGGCTTTTCCGGAGTACACGGTATTGTCCCTGCCCGGAGAAAGAGTCGTCACTGAAAGCCGCGCACTGCAATGGCAGGTGACGGATAATGTGAGCCTTCGCTTACGCGGCAAACCCACGAATTTGTGCAGTGGCGAAGACGCTCTGCAAACCCTGGAATCGCTTTTGAAAATGAAGGCAGCATTATGAACAATCAGAGCGCGAACGACACGCTCGCCCTGCTTGGTGGACCCAAGCTGATCACTCAGACCTTCAGCCGCTACAACCCACTCGGTCCCGAAGAGGTCGAGGCGGCGAAGAAGGTGGTGGAAAGCGGCGTGCTGTCCCAGTTCATTGGCTGTTGGGATCCGGATTTCTTCGGGGGCCCCAAGGTGCAGGAGTTCGAACGCCAGTGCGAGAGCTATTTCAACGTCAAGAACGCCGTTACATTTAATTCGTGGACATCTGGTTTGGTTGCCGCCGTTGGCGCAGTTGGCATAGAGCCCGGAGATGAAGTCATTGTTAGCCCGTGGACAATGTCCGCCAGTGCGACAGCGATTCTGCACTGGAATGCGATACCAGTATTTGCCGACATCGAAGCCACTACTTTTTGCCTTGATCCGGAATCGGTGGAGCGCAACATAAGCCCGTACACCCGCGCCATCATGTCGGTCGACATTGCCGGGCATTCCGCTGACATGGATGCATTGCGGAAGATTGCTGATAAGTACAAACTAAAAATCATTTCCGATACCGCGCAGGCGCCTTCAGCGAAATACAAGGGTAGCTATGCGGGAACGCTGGCCGACATAGGTGGCTATAGCCTGAATTACCACAAGCATATTCATACCGGTGAGGGCGGCATTGCTGTAACCAACGACGATGACCTCGCAGATCGCCTTCGTCTGATTCGCAATCACGCTGAAGTGGTGGTTGAAGACAAGGGTGTTACCAACCTGAGCAACATGATCGGGCACAACTTGCGGTTGGGTGAAATTGAATGTGCGATTGGCATTGAACAACTCAAGAAGCTCAATGCAAAGGTCGAATCTCGCCAAAAAATTGCCCATCGACTTGATCGCGGTTTGGCCGGGCTCAAGGGCCTCACGCTTCCGGTAGTGAAAGCGGATTGCACGCATGTTTACTACGTCTATTCGATGAAGCTTGATGTTGCTCTGCTTGGCGTTGACCGCGCCAAAATTCATCAGGCGTTGACCGCAGAGGGCGTGCCAGCGTTGGCAGCCAGCTATCAAAACATTCATCTGCTACCTATGTATCAGAGGAAACAGGCTTACGGTACAAAAGGTTTTCCGTGGACATCTGATATTTGCAGACGCGATGTTGACTACAGCAAAGGCATTTGCCCGGTAGCGGAGGATTTGCACGACCGCAGCTTTCTTGGCTTTGGAATCTGCTCCTTCAACTTCAATGAGGCCGAGGTGGACATGATCATCGCCGCATTTCAAAAGGTGTGGCGCAACATGGAGGCCTTGCGATGATCTACACATTGAGTGATGGCTACATGGTGCGGCCGTTGCAGGAGTGCGATCTCGACGGACCGTATCCGGGGTGGTTCGAAGATCAGGAAGTGTGCAGGTACAACTCACACGGCAAGTTCGCCAAAAATGCCGATTGGTTTCGATCTTTCTATCAGAACCTGAACCGCGAGGACCAACTGGTTTGGGCCATTTGCCACGACAAGGACGGGCACATCGGTAACATCAGTTTGCAGGGCATCTCGTTTGTCAATCGCAACGCCGAATTCGCCATCCTGATAGGCAACCGAAACCATTGGGGTAAAGCTGTCGGCCTGAGAGCCGGTGACGCTTTGCTGCGGCACGGCTTTTTCAAACTGAACCTCGAACGTATTTATTGCGGAACCGCGGCGACCAATGCCGGCATGCAAAAACTGGCTACCCAGTTGGGCATGGTGCGGGAGGGCGCCCGCCGCCGCCACCTGTTTTTGGATGGTGAGTGGGTCGACATGCTGGAATACGGCGTTCTGCGAGAAGAGTTTCAACGCCGGATGCCGTAGCGCGATGTTAGGAGTCGTTGCTCATGATGCAGGTGCTGCGGAAATAATTTCCAGCCACCTCAGGCAGCAAGGGGCGGCGTTCGGTTGCACGCTCGAGGGCGCGGCGCGTCACGTGTTTGAGCGCAAGTTCGGGTTTTTCAAAGCGATGCCTCTGGAAGAACTGATAGAGGGCTCCGACTGGATACTTTGCGGAACCAGTTTTTTATCCGACCTTGAATGGCGCGCAATTGTGCTGGCCCGCGGCGCTGGAAAACGGGTGGTCGCGGTTCTCGACCATTGGATAAATTACCGCCAGCGCTTCTTCCGGCATGGTCAATGGGCCTTTCCGGACGAGGTCTGGGTAGGCGACGAGCTCGGTCTGGCCCGCGCCGGTCAAGAGGTGCCCGAGGCGAAGGCTGTCCTGGTGCCCAATGCGTACTTTCAGGACATCCAGAAAGAGCTGGCAGCGGTCCCGGTCCCCCAGCGTCCTGCCGGTGCCGGCGAGGTGCTGCTGTATGTGTGCGAACCGCTACGTGAGGACGGGCTGGCTTTATACAACGATCCCCTGTATTGGGGCTACACGGAGGAAGACGCCTTGCGTTATTTCCTTTCCAATGTGGGACGCATCAGTTCGCAGGTGGAACGCATCATCGTACGGCCCCATCCCCAGGAGTCGCGTGACAAGTACCTGTGGGCGGCAGACGAATATGACCTGCCGATCGTCACCGGCGAGAATAAGACGCTGTTGGCACAGGTGGTAGAAAGCGATGTGGTGGTGGGTTGTGCCACTATGGCCATGGTGGTGGGCTTGCTGGCCGGCAAACGTGTCGTCAGTTGCATTCCGCCCGGCGCAAAGACGCAGCCTTTGCCTCACGCGACAATTGAACGAATTTAGGTATCCGGAACCGCAGGCAACAGACTGGCGGGCACCGTCGCAAGTCATTGACATCAGAAATCGGACCCGCATCAGGGGCATGAATTGAAGGTATTGGAGGCGTAATGCTCAAACACTGCACGGCATGCAATCTGCCAGAAACATACGAAACCATTGAATTTGATGAAAGTGGCGTCTGCAATATCTGTCGCCAGAAAGAATTCAAGGATCAGGCCGTCGACTGGACAGGACGACGGGAACAGTTGGGCCTGTTGATCGAGGAGTACCGCGGCAAATACGACTATGACTGCATCGTGCCGTTCTCGGGGGGCAAGGACAGCACCTTCACATTGCATTACCTGATGAAGGAATTCAAGATAAAGCCGCTGGTGGTGCAGTTCAACCACGGTTTTATGCGCCAGGGCCTTCTGAAAAACAACGAGCGCACTTTTCGCAAACTGGGTGTGGACGTTGTCAGCTTCACGCCCAACTGGCAACTGGTGAAACGGCTGATGCTCGAGGCCCTGGTGCGCAAAGGCGACTTTTGCTGGCATTGCCATACCGGCATCTATTCCTACCCGATGCATGTGGCCCTTCAGCACAAGGTCCCCCTGCTTTTCTGGGGCGAGCCGTCATCTGAATACACCGCTTACTACGACTACCGGGACGATGAAATCGAAGAGGTCGATGAAGAGAAGTTCAACCGATCTACCAACCTGGGCATCACAGCCGAAGACATGGCCGGAATGATTTCAGGAGATTTCGACTTCGATCCGCGGGACTTCAGGCCGTTCAGCTACCCGCCCTTGCGGGAGCTGAAAAAGCTGAAATACCGCTCCGTCTGCCTGGGGTCCTACATTCCCTGGGACGTCAAGAAGCAGGTGAAGCTGATTCAGGACGAGCTCGGTTGGCAAGGCGACCAGGTGGAGGGTATCCCCTGGACTGAATACCCGTACGAAAAAATAGAATGCCACCTGCAAGGCGTGCGCGATTACATCAAGTACCTCAAACGGGGCTACGGGCGGGTGACGCAAATGACGGCACTCGACCTGCGAAATGGGCGTATCAGCCCGGAAAAAGCACGCCGGCTTATCGACGAACACGAAGGCCGCAAGCCGCATTCGCTGCCGATATTCCTGGATTATGTCGGGCTGACCGAAGAAGAGTTCAACCAGATCGTCGCCAAGACCGTGGTCCCGCCCTACGAGCCCGACTTCAATGCGGAGTACTCCCCGCAGACCTCCGATTTCGAAAATTGGTATCGCGAACCCGATGGAAATATCGGGCCTCGCCGCAAAGTGGTTCCGATCCTGAAGAGCGGCGGGCGCTGAAAACCTGCGGCCATCCAAGACATGATCGGTGTTCTGAATATAGGCATGGGCAATTTGCGTTCGGTAGAAAACGCGGTGTACCAGCTCGGCTTCGATCCGCTTGTCGTGGAGCACCAGGACGGTTTTGACGACCTCACCCACTTGATCCTTCCCGGGGTCGGCAACTTCAGCGCGGCCATGCCCGAAATAGGGGCCCGCGAATTGAAGCGGCCCATTCTGGACTTTGTCGCCAGCGGCCGGCCCTTGCTGGGCACCTGCCTGGGCATGCAACTCTTGATGGGAATTAGCGACGAAGGCGGCGTTCATAACGGCCTTGGCCTGATCGCCGGCAAGGTGGCTCGCCTGCAAGGCGAGGGCCTGCGCGTGCCGCATGTCGGATGGAACATCCTCAACATGACCCGGCCGCACCCAATTTTTCAGGGCATCAAAAAAGGCCGGGATTTCTATTTCGTTCATAGCTACGCGGCGGTGTGCGAGCAGGAAGAAGATCTTCTGGCTAGCACCGAGTACGGCGGGCCGGTGACGGCTGTTGTCGGCCGCGCCAACGTGGTCGGTGTGCAGTTTCATCCGGAGAAGAGTCAGGTGAACGGTTTGCGCCTGATCGAGAATTTCTGCAACTGGGATGGAAAGTGCTGAAGCGCCGCATCATTCCCGTCCAGTTGCTGATGGACGGCCGTCTCGTCAAAAGCAAACGTTTTGCCGATTGGCGCGACGTCGGCGATCCGGTCAAGAGTTCTGCGGTCTATAACTCGCAATATGCCGACGAACTGATCTTCCTCAACATCGCGCGCGACCGCGCTTCGGTGCAACCGCTGGCCGATCTGATGCAAAAGGTTTCCAGGGAATGCTTCATGCCGCTTTCCGTGGGCGGCGGCATCCACAGCTTCGACGACGCGGCCTACCTGATCCAGCACGGTGCCGACAAGGTGGTCATCAACAGCGCCGCCTACGCCGACAAGCCGATGTTGAGCGGCTTGGCAGACCGGTTCGGCTCGCAGGCCGTGGTGGTGGCGATCGACGTCAAGCGGTCTGCCGACGGTAACTACACGGCGTGGTCGAATTCCGGGCAACAACTGGAGCCTGTGGAGCTGCAGGCGCATATGCATAATTGCCAGCTTGCCGGTGCCGGGGAGTTTCTGATCCAGTCGATCAACCAGGACGGGACCATGGAAGGCTTCGATATCGACTTGCTGCGGTTGGCCTGCAAGGTTTCAAATTTGCCTATCATCGGTTGCGGCGGTTCGGGAAACTACAACCACCTGAAAGAGGCCTTCCTCTCGACAGACGTCAGCGCGCTGGCTTGTGGCAGCCTGTTTAACTTTTCTGACAGCAACCCTCTGCGGGCGAAAGCATTTTTGAGCAATTACGACCTGCCATTCAAGGTGGTTTGATTCGTTCAATGAGAGACAATAAAAATGATGACTGACGGCCCTATCGAGACCGCACGCCTTCAGTTGCGCAACCTGACATCGGCGGACGTCACGGAATGCTATTTGTCGTGGCTGAGTGATCCCGAGGTGTTGCGCTATCTGGAAGTACGCTTTTCCAAACCCGGCAGCCTGGAGGAGCTAGGCGCCTTTGTCAAAAACGTTAACGACAGCACGGACACGCTGATGTTCGGCATCTTCCGCAAAGACACGGGCCGGCACATCGGCAATATCAAACTGGGCCCCCTCAAATTCGAACACGCACGTGCGGAAATCGGATTTTTGATAGGGGATCGCTCGTCATGGGGCGCAGGCTACGCTAGCGAGGCGATACAGGCGGTTGCCCAGTTCGGGCTGGATCACCTGAAGCTGGTGAAAATCGGCGCGGGTTGTTATGAGACCAACGTGGGATCGATGAAAGCACTCCTCAAGGCGGGATTCCTGCAGGTCGCGACCATTCCGAACGATGTTGTTTCCGATGGCGTGCGTGTCGCTTCCCTCTTGTTTGCCAAGAACCGTTAAATCGATAAAACCAGATTGCGCCATGGGCCTACTAAATTTCTTCACGAGACTTTCCCGCCGTATCAAAGGCCTGAAACCGCCTGCGGCCGTCGAACGTTTCATGCAGCACAACAGGCGTGTTTTTTCGCGGGCGGACAAGGGGAATTCGCGTGTACCGGAAGTGCTGATCGAACTGAACCTGACCCGTTCTGCGCACATTGCCTACAGTTATCTGGCAACGGTGCTGGCCGACCTCAGTGATGCCAGAATCGTAGCCTACAGTCCCGTGCCGCTCAAGAGCCTCAAGCAAAAGCTGGATTTCTACATCAACAGGCTGGCCGGCAAAGAACCGTTCGGAACTTACCGCTCGTTCGGAACGGTCGGTTTTTTTGCGATAACGCTGGCAAAAAAACATCAGAAGAAAGCCGCGTCGATCTACGCATCCGTCTTCCCTACCTTGAAAAACAAATGGGATATTGAAGCGCTCACCATAGACGGCGTGCGTGTGGGCGACCTGATCTATGACCATTATTTGATGGAATACAAGAGGCCCACGGTCGAGTTGAGCTCGCTCGAGTTCCAGAAGTTTTTGCTCGAATCCCTCGGGCTGTTTGTGTTTTGGGACGAGTACATCAAAACTCATGACGTGCGCGCGATCAACGTCAGCCATTGCGTTTACAACCTGGCGATGCCCTTGCGCCTGGCGGTCAGAAACAAGATACCGGTCTACCAGGCGACGGTGACGCATGTGTACCGGTTGACGGAAAAAAACCTGTTCGCCTACAACGATTTTTTCTATTTCAGGGAACAGTTTGCGGCCCTCCCGCTCGCCGTTCGGCAGGCTGGTGTTGCGCAGGCAGAAAGCCGGATCGACCGCCGTTTTTCAGGCGAGGTCGGGGTGGACATGTCTTACTCCACCAAGTCTGCTTATGGCGAGGCGCGCCATGCGCGATTGCTGCGCGAGACGGACCGCCCGAAAGTCCTGATCGCCACCCACTGTTTTTTCGACAGCCCACACAGTTATGGCGACAATGTCTTCCCCGACTTTTACGAGTGGCTCGATTTCCTCGGAAAAATGACGGAAGTCACCGACTATGACTGGTACATCAAGACCCATCCGGACTATCTGCCGGGAACCAAGGAAGTCATCGATGGGTTTATTGCAAAGTATCCGCGCCTTACCTTGCTGCCTTCGGATGCTTCGCACATGCAGCTTGTCGCCGAAGGCATCGGTCTGACTTTGACGGTATACGGCACGATCGCGTTCGAATATGCCGCGCTGGGGATTCCGGTCATCAGCGCATCGCAATCTAATCCGCATATCGCCTATGACTTCAGCCTGCATGCTAAAAGTCGGGACGAGTATCAGCGGCTTCTGAAGAACGTCCCGTACCAGAGCTTTGAAATCGACAAGCAGCAGGTGTATGAATACTATTTCATGCGGCATATTTTCAACACTGAGAATATTTTCCTTCCCAACTACGACAAGGCCGTCGACGACCTTGGTGGTTACTACGGACAGTTCGAGCCCAAGGTGTTCGATCGTTGGCAGGAAGACTGGTCGCCCGCCCTGCATGCGTCGATCAATAACGCACTCAAACGCTTCATCGCATCTGGAGACTTCAGAATGGATTACTCTCATTTCGGGCGTGCAACCGTGGCCGAATTCCTGGGCGAAAAGCCATGAAAGCGGTCATCCTTGCTGGGGGCTTGGGCACGCGCATCTCCGAAGAAACCCATCTCAAACCCAAGCCAATGATTGAGATCGGCGGCAAGCCAATACTTTGGCACATCATGAAGACTTATTCTGCCCACGGCGTGAACGACTTCGTTATCTGCTGCGGCTACAAGGGCTATCTGATCAAGGAATACTTCGCCAACTACTTCCTGCACATGTCCGACGTTACCTTTGACATGGCCAACAATGAGATGAAGGTGCATCAGCAGAAGGCCGAGCCCTGGCGTGTCACTCTCGTGGATACTGGCGAAGACACTCTGACGGGCGGCCGCCTCAAGCGCGTGACCGACTACGTGAAGAACGAGGAAAGCTTCTGCTTCACCTATGGCGACGGGCTGAGCGACGTGGATATCCGGGCCTCTATCGAATTCCATCGACAGCACGGCAAGCTCGCTACCGTGACCGCGGTGCAGCCGCCCGGCCGCTATGGCGCGCTTCAGCGCGACGGCGATACCGTAACGGCCTTCACCGAGAAGCCGCGCGGCGACGGGGGCCTGATCAACGGCGGATTTTTCGTCCTGTCGCCCAAATGTATAGACCTCATCGCGAACGACCAGACGCCCTGGGAGTCCGAGCCCATGGGCAAGCTGGCCGAGGCCCGGCAGATGATGGCTTTCGAGCACACCGGCTTCTGGCAGCCAATGGATACGCTGCGCGAAAAGAACATGCTGGAGGAGCTTTGGTCTTCAGGCAGGGCCCCGTGGAAAATATGGCAATAACGCAAGCCAATCCCTCGCCGGACTTTTGGCGCGGCAAGCGTGTCCTGCTAACCGGTCACACCGGCTTCAAGGGCAGCTGGCTGGTGCTCTGGCTGCGCCGCTTGGGCGCCGACGTGGTTGGCGTGTCCATGCCGCCGGAAGCCAGACCCAATCTGTTCGAGCTGGCAGGCATAGACACGCGCTGTCAGAGCCATTTTTGCGATATTCGCCAAAGCGAGGCCCTGGCTGCATTAGTGAGGCAAAGTGCGCCGAACATCGTGTTGCATCTGGCGGCCCAGTCGCTGGTGCGCACAAGCTACCGCGAGCCGCTGCGCACCTTTGCGACCAATATCCAGGGCACCGCTAATCTGCTCGACGCCCTGCGCGGAAGCAAATCGGTCAAGGTCACCGTCGTCGTGACCACGGACAAGGTCTACCAAAACCTCGAGCAGCAACGCCCCTTTACGGAAGCTGATCCGCTGGGCGGGCATGACCCTTACAGCGCCAGCAAGGCGGCATCGGAAATCATCATCGCCAGCTACCGCGACGCCTACTTGGCCGAGCGCGGCGTTGCCCTGGCTTCGGCCCGTGCCGGCAATGTCATAGGCGGCGGCGACTGGTCTGACGACAGGCTGATTCCGGACGCCATCCGCGCATGGAACAAGGGCATACCGCTCGAGGTGCGTCGTCCGCAGGGTGTTCGTCCCTGGCAACATGTGCTCGAGCCGCTGTCCGGCTACCTGCGCCTGGCCGAAGCCTTGTGGCAGCAGCCGGGGCTGGCCGGTGCCTACAACTTCGGTCCCGAAACGCGGGAGGCCGCACCGGCACGCGAAGTCATCGAACTGGCGCGCTCGGTCTATGGCCGGGGTGAAGTCAACTGGGGTGACGGCAGCGATGGACCGCACGAAGCCGGCTGGCTGTCGCTGGAGATCACCAAATCGAAGCAACATTTGGGCGTGTCGCCGCGCTGGAATCTGGCGCAGACCGTGGGCCGCACCATGGACTGGTACCGCCTGCAGGCACAAGGCAGCGAGGCCACAGCCCTGTGCGCTGCCGACATCGCCGCTTACGAGGCGACCCAGGGGACGACTGCCGCATGAGCCGGTTTCTCGTCCACGACACGCCGCTGGCCGGCCTCAAGCTGATCGAGCGCAAGCCGGTCGGCGATGCGCGCGGTTTCCTTTCGCGCCTGTTCTGCGCGAGCGATCTTGCCACGGCCGGCTGGATCGGAGGCATCGCGCAGATCAACCACACGCAGACAAGAAAACAGGGGGCCGTGCGCGGCCTGCACTTCCAGCGCGCGCCGCATGCGGAGATGAAGCTGGTGTCCTGCCTGCGCGGCGCGGTCTGGGATGTGGCGGTGGATCTACGCGCCGGCTCTCCGACTTTCCTGAAGTGGCACGCGGTGGAACTGTCCGCCGGTAATCACCGCGCTTTCCTGATCCCCGAAGGCTTTGCCCATGGTTTCCAGACGCTGACCGAAGATTGCGAGCTGCTGTATCTTCACTCAGCCGCCTATGCGCCCGACGCCGAAGACGGCCTGCAGCCGCAGGACCCTGCGCTCGCCATCGCCTGGCCGTTGGCCGTCTCTGAAGTTTCCCTGCGCGACGCGCAACACGCTCTGCTCACGCAGGCATATACAGGATTGACTCCATGAAGTGCCGTCACTGCGAGACACCGCTGCAACACGGTTTTCTCGACCTCGGCTTCGCGCCGCCTTCGAATGCGTATCTCAAGGCGGCAGACCTGGCCCGGCCGGAAAAGTACTACCCGCTGCGCCTGCTGGTTTGCGACGCGTGCTGGCTGGTGCAGACCGAGGATTACGCACAGGCGGACGAGCTGTTCAGCGCCGACTACGCTTATTTCTCCAGCACCTCCAGCGGTTGGCTCGAACACGCGCGCCGCTACGCCGAGCAGACCATTGCCGCGCTGGGGCTTACACCGCAAAGCCGGGTGGTCGAGGTCGCCTCCAACGATGGTTACCTGCTCAAGAACTATGTCGCCGCGGGCATTCCCTGCCTGGGCATAGAACCGACGGCGAGTACCGCCGCCGCCGCCGAAAAGCTCGGTATTCCTGTGCTGCGGGAATTTTTCGGCGAGGTCCTGGCGCAGCGTCTTGCCGCTGCCGACCAGCAGGCCGACCTGATCGCCGGCAACAACGTCTACGCCCACGTACCGGACATCAACGACTTCACGCGCGGGCTCAAGGCCTTGTTGAAGCCGGCCGGCTGCATCACGCTCGAATTCCCGCATCTGCTGCAACTGATCGGGCAGACGCAATTCGACACCGTCTACCACGAGCATTTTTCCTATCTTTCGCTGTACACGGTCGAGCGCATTTTCGCCGCGGCGGGCTTGCGCGTCTGGCAGGTCGAGACGCTGTCCACGCACGGCGGCAGCCTGCGCATCTACGGCTGCCATGCCGAAGACGGGCGGGCAGAGCACCCTTCAGTGGCTGCGGTGCGCGAGCAGGAAAACGACGGCGGCCTGCGCGATCTGGCTACTTACCGCGCTTTCCAGGCGCGTGCCGACCGCGTCAAGGATGGGCTGCTCGCCTTTTTGATTGAGGCCAAGCGCGAAGGAAAAACTGTGGCCGCATACGGCGCCGCTGCCAAGGGCAATACCTTGCTCAACTATGCTGGCGTGAAACCGGATTTGCTGCCCTTCGTTTGCGATGCCGCTGTGGCCAAGCAGAACAAATTTATGCCAGGCAGCCATATTCCGATTCTGGCGCCGGTCGAACTGGCACGGCGCCGCCCCGACTATTTGTTGATCCTGCCGTGGAATATCGCCGCCGAAGTTCGATTTCAGAACGCCGCGCTGGCCCGGCAAGGCACGCGTTTCGTCACCGCCGTGCCCGAACTTAAAGTTTCATGACTCAACGCGTCCTGCTCACTGGAGCTACCGGCTTCGTCGGCCGCCAGATACTGGCGGCGTTGCAGCGCGCCGGCGCCGATGTCCGTCTGGTGATCCGGACGGGCACCGAAGACAGGCTTGGCGTCGGTGCGCCAAAAGATCGCCTCAGCACGCCTGATCTTTTCGCCGAAAGTGCGGCATGGTGGCAAGAGACTTGCTGCGGGATTGACACGGTGGTCCACGCCGCCTGGTGTGCCGAGCCCGGCGAGTATCTGCAGTCACCCGCGAACATGGACTGCCTGCAGGGCACGCTGCAGCTCGCCCGGGGGGCTGCGCAGGCGGGCGTACGGCGCTTCGTCGGTCTCGGCACCTGCTTCGAATACGACATGCGCGGCGGACACCTTTCCGTCGACACGCCTTTGTTGCCGACGACGCCCTATGCAGGCGCGAAGGCCGCAGCCTGGCTGTCTTTGGCCAGCTGGCTGCCGACGCAGAACGTCGGGTTCGCCTGGTGCCGGCTTTTTTATCTGTACGGCGAAGGCGAGGATGCGCGCCGTCTCGTGCCCTACCTGCGCGCACGCCTGGCCGCCGGCCAACCGGCGGAGCTGACCAGCGGCAACCAGATCCGCGATTTCCTTGATGTGGCGCAGGCGGGCTTCTTGATAGCCGAAGCCGCCCTCGGAACCCGTAGCGGAGCCATCAATATTTGCTCTGGCAAACCGGTCACAGTCAGGGAAATGGCGGAAGGCATCGCCCGGGAATATGGCCGGCCCGATTTACTGCAGTTTGGTGTGCGACCCGACAACATCACCGACCCGCCCTGCGTGGTTGGAATTGCGCAGGAGCCGCGATGACACAGAACCAAGCCACCCAAGTGCTGTACGAGCAGTTGCAACTGCCCATATTCCAGAACCGCATGTACGACAGCGAAGCCGAGGCCGTGAATTGTCCCAGGGGAGATATCCGCCTGGTTGAAGATCTGAAAACCGGCCTCGTCTACAACGCTGCCTTCAGTTCCGAACTGATGGCTTACGACGCCCATTACCAGAACGAGCAGGGGGTCAGCGGCGTGTTCATGCAACACCTGGGCGCGGTTGCCGGCATCGTCGAGCGCTGCCTGGGCCGCGAGGAACTGGTGGAGGTTGGCTGCGGCAAAGGCTTTTTCCTGGAGACCTTGCTGGCCAGAAATTTCGACGTCACCGGTTTTGACCCTACCTACGAGGGTGACAATCCGCGCGTGCGCAAGCACTATTTCGAGCCCGGCCTCGGCATTCGCGCGCGCGGTCTGGTGCTGCGCCATGTGCTCGAACACATCCAGAATCCGTACGAATTTCTGGACCATTTACGAGAAGCCAACGGCGGGCATGGGAGAATCTACATTGAAGTGCCTTGCTTCGACTGGATCTGCGAGCACCGGGCCTGGTTCGACGTTTTTTACGAGCACGTTAATTACTTCCGCGTTTCCGACTTTGCGCGGATGTTCGGCAGCGTCATCGAAAGCGGTCATCTGTTCGGCGGGCAGTATCTCTATGTCGTCGTGGAGCTGGGGTCAATACGACCGCCCACCATCGATATGGCGGACCGCGTGCACTTTCCGGTGAATTTTTTGCGCGGACTGAACGAACTACGGACGGCCGCAGACGGATGCTCCGCCATCTGGGGCGGCGCATCGAAGGGTGTGATCTTCGCCCTGTTGGCCGCGCGCTCCGGGCACGCGGTTGGGACCGTGATCGATATCAATCCTGCGAAGCAGACCAAGTACCTGGCGGCAACCGGGCTGCTGGTACAGTCACCGCAGCAGGCGCTTGCGCAGCTTCCTGCGGGCGCGCCGATCTATGTGATGAATTCGAATTACCTCGAGGAAATTAAGAAAATGTCTAACAATGCCTACACCTACATTGAGGTGGATCATGACTGATTTTTCAAGGGAAGTCGCAGAGCGCATTGCCGCTGCGCCGGGTAACAAGGAACTGCAGGACGCGGCCCGCGGTTTCCTGCTGTCCACGATTAAGGCCGGTTATTCATACAACTTCGCATGGCAGGGTCGGCCCATCATCCAGTATCCGCAAGACATGGTAGCCATGCAGGAGTTGGTATGGAGCGTGAAACCCGACCTGATCATCGAAACCGGTATCGCCCACGGTGGCTCGCTGATTTTCAGCGCCTCCATGCTGGCGATGCTTGACGTTAACGAGGCGATCGAACGCGGCGAAAAACTCGATCCCGCGGTTTCGAAGCGCAAGGTACTGGGCATCGACATCGACATCCGGGAACACAACCGTGTAGCGATAGAAGCCCACCCAATGGCGTCGCGCATCCAGATGATCCAGGGCTCGAGCATCGCCCCCGACGTCGTTGCGCAGGTGAGGGCAATTGCTGCCGGGTATTCCAAGATTTTGATCTGCCTCGACAGCAACCACACGCACGATCATGTGCTCGGTGAGCTGGAAGCCTACGCACCGCTCACCAGCGTGGGCAGTTATTGCGTGGTCTTCGACACGGTGGTCGAGGACATGCCACAGGAATTGAGCTTTGACCGCCCCTGGGGCCCGGGGAATAACCCTAAAACGGCGGTCTGGAAGTATCTTGAAACGCACAAGGAATTTGAAATCGACCGGGCCGTCCAAGACAAATTACTGGTGACGGTGGCGCCTCACGGTTATCTCAAACGGCGTAGCGTGTGAGCCTCGAGCCTCCGGATAACGAAGCGAAATTCAGCGCGAGGCAGCCGCGGCCTCTCGTTTCGATCGGGTTTCCTGTCTACAACGGGGAGCAGACGGTGGCGGCGGTTCTCGACTCCCTTCTCGCCCAGTCCTTAAGTGATTTCGAGCTGCTTATCTCGGACAACTGCTCCACTGATGGCACGCAGGCTATTTGCGAGTCCTATGCGAGCGGCGATTCGCGCGTCCGCTACTTCCGCCAGGCGCGAAACCTTGGCGCGGTCGGCAATTTCAAATATGTCCTCGATCAGGCCAGCGGCCGCTATTTCATGTGGGCGGCCAGCGATGATTTCAGAACCCCGGACTTTCTCTCCGAGAACGTGGCTTTCCTTGAAAACCATCCTGATTATGTCGCTTCGACCAGCCCCAATTGCCTTGAAGGCGAAGACAAGCATGTCACGTTTTCGATGACTGGCAGCATGGAGCAAAGATTCCGCGCCTTCTTTGACAATTGCTGGTCTTCGCACGGAATCTTCTATTCGGTGATGCGTACCGACGTGATCAGGCAGTGTCCGGTCGTAGGTCAGCACTTTCTCGCTGCCGACTGGGCCATCGATTTGTTTCTTGCTAGTCGCGGCAATGTTCATCGCACGGAAAAGGGACTGACTGTCTTCGGGGTCAATGGCGTGAGTAGCCGGGCCGGCTCTTACAGCGCCTTCCGCAACAGTAGGATCGAGTGGCTGTTGCCTTTCTACCGCATGAGCCTTTTTGCGCTGCAGTTCGCGGAGGATTTTTCCATCGGGCAAAAGGCTGCGTTGCTCGGCACTCTATTGAAACTCAATTTCAAAGCCGGAGTTGACCAGTTGCACTCTGGTCTGTACCAGTTTTATTGTGCGCATTTCAAGCGCAAGCAAGTTACCGCAGGGTGATCATGAGCTTTTTTTCGGGCTTCAAACGGCGTGTGCAGAACCTGCTCAGTAATGCCAACCTGCCGCTGCGGAATCTTGCCGAGCGGCAGTTGGTGTTGCAGGCGCTCTCGCATGCCCGGACTAATCGTGGAATGGGGCACATCGAGGCGCTCAGCGTTGTCGAGTTCTGCGCTTTTTCGCAATGGGGCGAGGACGGCATCATCGACTGGCTAGTCGAGCGCCTGCCTGGGATTCCACCTACCTTTGTCGAATTCGGCGTCGAAAACTACTTCGAATCGAACACCCGTCTGTTGTTGCAGTTGCGCAACTGGCGCGGTTTGGTCATGGACGGCTCCATCAGCCATATCGATGACATCCGCCGCCAGAATGTGTCATGGCGGCACGAGCTCAGCGCAAAATGCGCTTTCATTGACCGCGACAACGTCGACAGCCTGCTCACTGAGGCGGGCTTTGGCGGCGAGATCGGTCTGCTCAGCGTAGATATCGATGGAAACGACTACTGGGTATGGGAAGCCATCAAGGCTACCAGCCCAGTCATCGTCGTTTGCGAATATAACGCCGTGTTCGGCGATCTGCTCTCGCTGACCGTGCCTTACAAGGCTGATTTCCAGCGCACGCGGGTCCACCATTCGAATCTCTACTTTGGGGCATCGCTGCGGGCGATGATTTCGTTGGCCAAGAAGAAGGGCTACACTTTCTTCGGCACCGCGTCGACGGGTTGCAACGCCTTCTTCGTGCGTAACGACCACGCCCCCGTGATCAGTAGCGCGATCGAGAACATCTGGGCCTATCCCTCGAATGTCCGAGAGGCGCGCGGCGCGGATGGCTCGCTGTTGTTTACGAGTGGAGTGGCGCGCGGTGACATTATCGCAAGCCTTCCGTTGGTTAATCTGGAGACCAACGACGTCACTACGCTGGCCGAGTGCCGAGATATCTATTCCGTTGAATGGCGCCGGTCGAAGAAAGTCGGGTTTTGAAAGTTGCTTTCGATCAGCAGGTCTTCCTGCTGCAGGAATATGGCGGCATCTCGCGTTATCTCTGCAATCTCGCCAAATTCTTTGTGCAGATGGAAGGGGTGGAGGCGCGCATTATCGCGCCGCTGCATTTCAACAAAAACCTTGACGCGATGCATGGCCTTGCTGGCGGCGGTCTGTTGCTGCCCAAGGTAAACACTAAACTGCTACGTGTGGCCATGGCGATGAGCAAGCGACTGGCGCGTTTCGGCATCAATCAATACAGGCCGGACATACTGCACGAAACTTATTACTCCTCGGACGACTATCGACCGCGCGGTGCAAAGCGTGTGCTGACGGTGTACGATTTGATCCACGAGCGCTACGGCAACATGTTCGAAAACAGTGAAGGAACGACAGGCCCGAAGAAGGCTGCTGCCTTGCGCGCCGATCACGTTATCTGTATTTCGGAGAGCACGCGCCGCGACCTGATCGATTTCTGCGGTGTAGCGAAGGAAAAGACGTCTGTCATTTATCTAGGCACAGATGTCGCCTTTCTGGGTCACGAACCCCTACAGGAGGAGATTCCGACGCTCGCGCGGCCTTTCTTGCTTTATGTAGGCAATCGCGACGGCTACAAGAATTTTTCAGGTTTTTTGAAGGCTTTCGCCAATTCGAGCCGGTTGAAGGCAGAATTCGATATTGTTTGCTTCGGCGGCGGGCCCTTTCAGGTCGAAGAGAAAAAAATGGCCGCATCGCTGGGTTTGGACGACGATCGACTGGTTCATCGTGCGGGGAGCGATCAAATTTTGGCGAATTTGTACCGCGGCGCGGCGGCGTTTGTATATCCGTCACTATACGAAGGTTTCGGTATCCCCCCGCTGGAGGCCATGGCGATGGGATGTCCAGTCATTTCGAGCGATACCAGTTCGCTGCCCGAGGTCGTTGGCGATGCGGGCGAGTATTTCGATCCGATGAGGGTGGAGTCGATGACGGCAGCGATGGAGCGTGTCACCCAGTCTCCCTCGCGTAGCTTCGAGCTGGTGAAGCTAGGCAGGCAGCAATACCGAAAATTCAGCTGGGAAAAGTGCGCGCAGGAAACTATGATGGTTTATCGGAGCTTGCTGTGAAAAGGGCCTTAGTTTGCGGGGTGTCTGGCCAGGACGGCGCCTATCTAGCGCAATTGTTGCTGGGCAAAGGCTATCGCGTCTGGGGAAGTTCGCGCGACGCGCAGATTGCCAATCTTTCGAATCTCGAACGCTTGGGTATACGCGACGATATCGACATGGTGTCGATGGCGCAGAGCGATTTTCGCAGCGTATTGAACACTCTGTCGCGCGCCGAGCCGGATGAAATATATTTTCTGTCGGGGCAGAGCTCCGTCGGTTTGTCCTTCGACCAGCCCGCCGAAAGCATAGAAAGTAGCACTTTGGGCATGCTGAATTTGCTCGAAGCCGTACGTTTTCTCGGCAGACCTGTGAGGATCTACCACGCCAGCTCCAGCGAGTGTTTCGGCGATTTGACGCCGGGTGAAAAGGCGAACGAATTGACTCCCTTCCGGCCGCGTAGTCCTTATGGGGTTGCCAAGGCGTCCGCGCACTGGCTGGTCACCAACTATCGTGAAGCCTATGAGCTATTCTGCTGCAACGGGATACTCTTTAATCACGAGTCACCAATGCGGCCGAATCGATTTGTTACCCGCAAGATTGTTTCTACGGCTTGTCGTATTAAAGCAGGGTCAAAAGAGCGGCTCAAGCTTGGTCGGTTGGACGTTGCACGCGATTGGGGATGGGCGCCTGATTTTGTAGATGCAATGTGGCGGATGTTGCAATTAGACAAACCTGATGACTATGTGATTGCGACTGGCATAACCCACACTTTGCAGGACTTTTTGGCGCAGGTGTTTGTTCGCCTTGACATGAATTGGCAAGATCATGTGGACGCCGATCCCACCTTGTATCGGCCTTCCGACATCGTTTATAGCGCTGGTGATCCGGTCAAAGCGGCGCAGGTATTGGGCTGGAGGGCCAAAACCGATTTCCATCAGATGATCGAGCTGCTGGTGCTCGGCGAAATGTCGCATGAGTCCAAAACTATCTGATCCCCATTCGATTTCTTTCTCCCCAATTTTGTTGACGATAGTCACAGTTACGAAAAACTGTGCAGCCACGTTAGGGAAGACGTTGTATTCAGTTAAAGCGATCAAAAGCTTTGATGTCGAATACATCGTAGTAGACGGTGGGTCGACTGACGGGTCGCTTGAAGTAATAGCCGGTTACAGTGGGCTGGTAGATCGTATGGTTACAGAGCCCGATACCGGAATCTATAACGCGATGAATAAGGGCGTTGCGTTGGCGCAGGGGCGTTATGTGTTGTTCATCAACGGAGATGACGAACTGGTTGCCGATGGTTTCCCCCTGATATTAAAGACTTTACGAGACCGATCGCCCGAGGTGCTTTGTGCCACCACCCTAGTGGGTTCGGTGAGTCAGCCGGACGAAGTGCTAGTGGCAAAGCCCTGGCTGCTGCCATTTTTTAATTCGATTCCTCACCCTTCCTCTTTTGTTTCTAGACCCCTTCTCATGGTGAATCCATTTCGCGAGGACTTGAAAATCGCATCGGATTATGATTTTTTCCTTCGAGCTTTTTTATCACGTCGGCGATTTTTAATAGTCCATGCAATCACAGCATTGCATCAGCGTGGAGGCGCGTCAGGAAATAATCAGCGCTCAATAGAAGAAGTGCGCAAAGTGAGGATAGAACGTCTTGGTATGGGTTATCCGTTCGCTAATGCACTTGCCGGAACATATCGTTTTATAAAAAAACTTGTGGTCTCGTCTTAAGATGCATAGATCCCCTAAATGTTAGTAGTTGATTTTTTGCGTGTACTCTCCGACTATTCGCGTCGTTCAGCAAACACGCCGCGATCTGCGCTATCGCTTTTTCAAGCGCCAAGGCTGCGGTTTGCTGTACGGGCTGGGGCCTCTGCGGGTAGCCTGAAAAAAGGCTGAAGGAGCTGCGTGAACGAAATTGCCCCAATGCGAATACTGTTTTGTTGCCAGCTCTACGCGCCGAGTGTAGGTGGTGTACAGGAAGTCATTCGTCAGATCGCCGAGCGTCTTGTGAGACGTGGTCATTCCGTCACCGTGGCTACAAGTGCCTTGCCTAATCGTGACTTTGAGGTGCTCAACGGCGTTCATGTGGTTAGCTTTGCCGTAAGCGGCAATTTTGTTGAGGGTATGTCCGGTGATGTTGTTACCTACCAAGACTTTGTAGTCAGTAGTGATTTCGATGTAATGCTGGTCTATGCGGCGCAGCAATGGACATTTGACGCCCTTTGGCCAGTTCTGGACCGAATTCCCTACGCAAAGATATTGGTACCCTGCGGGTTCTCCAATTTCTATGAACCGGCTTACGCGCGATATTTTGAAGTGATGCCTGCGATACTGGCCAAGTTTGAGCAATTAGTATTCAACGCAACCCATTACCGCGACATTGACCTTGCACACCGGCATGGTTTGACAAACTTCACCATCCTGCCGAACGGTGCGAGCGAGGACATGTTCAATGTTACGGCTGACCCGTTGTTTCGGGTGCGTCACGGGATTCCGGACGACTCGTTCCTGTTTCTCACAGTGGGTAGCCTCACCGGCCTCAAAGGCCATGCCGAGCTGGTCAGAGCGTTTGCGCAGTTGGAAATTCCTCCTGGAAGGCATGCAACGCTGCTGCTTAATGGCAATGTTATACAGCGGCTTGAAAACGGCGGGATAGCTCTTGCTCGCAAGTTTGTGGGGCTGGTTAGGTCGCGCGGGTTTGCGTATTCAATACGCCAAGTATGGGACAAAATTATTCGCAAGAAAATTGCAGAATATGCGGGTGCACAACGTACTAACCAGACAGACAGGCGGGTGCTGGTGACCGACTTTGAGAGACTCGAACTGACTCAGGCGTTCTTTGCTGCTGACCTGTTCGTATTGGCCTCAAATATTGAATACTCGCCACTGGTGCTTTTTGAGTCCGCTGCGGCAGGAACCCCTTTCCTTACGGTATCGGCTGGCAATTCGGCGGAGATCGCTGAATGGACTGGCGCGGGCGTCGTCTGTCCGTCAACGGTTGATTCGAGGGGCTACACGAGGGTGGACGACCGGATTCTGGCAACGTCCATGGCGACGCTGATGGTCGAACCTGCGCGGTTGGCTCATCTGGGCCAAACCGGGCGCGAAACCTGGAAACAACAATTCACTTGGAAGACAATAGCCATTCGATATGAGGAGCTGTTTTACCGACTTGTGCAAGAAAAGGTAGATGCGAAATGATTCGAGACATATTAAAAAATTTGAGTGATTGCTTTGATTTCAAACTTGAAGCATGCACCCAATGAACATCTTGCTAACCGGAGCTGACGGCAATCTTGGTACCGAGATACGCAGACAGGCAAAAACCCCTGTCACGCAGCTTGGGCGGGATGGTTGGGAGGATCTGGACACTGCTCTGGACGGGGCAGACACCATCGTGCACGCAGCGAGTGATTTACGTACGCGCGCTGCGGTGTCGCCCGTGGGGCTAATGGGCTCGAACGTAATGGCTACCGCTCTGTTGCTGGAGGCGGCTAAACGGCACAGCATTCGCCGTTTTGTTTTTATGAGCAGTTGCGCGGTCTATGGCGAAGACATGCGCACTTCGGAGGACGGCCCTTGCTGCCCGATTAGTATTAACGGTGTCTCCAAACTCCTTAATGAAAAACTGATTGCAGAGTTTTGCGAGGCAAATTGCATGGAATACCAGATTCTGCGAGTGTTCAATACCTACGGCGGGCACGACAGGTTTTCCATCTTGAGCAAGCTTGAGCGGGCGTTGCTTGAAGGCACCGAGTTCACCCTCAATAATGAGGGGCGGATGCTGCGCGATTTTATCCATGTGTCCGACGTTGCCGCCATAGTGCTAAATTTGCTGGCTGCTCCGGCCCGCTATTCGCATCTCAACATCGGGACGGGTGAGGCAACAAAAATCTCAACATTGATCGGTTTGGTTCTGACGCAATTTCCGCAGCTTGCGATTCACCACGGCGTCACCCAGGAGGCGGAATACTCCCGTGCCAACATCGCCAGACTGCGCGAGTTCTGGACGGGGGAATTTATTTGCATCGAAGACTATGTGCGGGAAAGGTTCAACCCCGAGCGTTGGGGTGACCTATCGCGTTCCCCGGCTTTGCAAACCCCCCCAAGATAATTTCGGATTTTTGCCTTCTTATGGTCATCTCAAGAATTATTGGCGGCCTTGGCAACCAGATGTTCCAATATGCCGCTGGCCGATCACTTTCCTTAAAGCGCAATACCGCATTGGCCCTCGACATCACGGGGTTCCAGGGCTACGCTTTGCATCAGGGGTTCGAGCTATCTCGAGTTTTCAGCCCGTCCCTGCCGATTGCCTCTCATGGCGATGTGCGAGAAGTGTTGGGCTGGCAGGGCGTACCCATCTTCAGAACCCTGCTGGCTCGCAAGCTATTCGCTTCGCTACGCGCCAAACAACTTATCCTTGAGCCGCATTTTCAGTACTGGTCCGGCTTTGATGGATTGAACGCATCCTGTTACCTATCGGGTTATTGGCAGTCAGAGAAGTATTTTGCTGACAGTATTCCCCAAATTCGTAAAGACTTCACCTTCAAGGCCCCATTGGACGGGCAGAACCTCGAACACGCTGCGAAGATCCAGGCGCTTAACGCCATTAGTCTCCATGTGCGGCGAGGTGACTATGTGAGCAATCCTAAAAACAGTGCAACCTATCACGCATGTTCGACTGAATACTATTCTCGCGCCGTTCGGTATATAGCTGAGCGTGTTGGTAAACCCACTATTTTCATTTTCTCGGACGACATTAAATGGGTTGAACAAAACCTTAAGCTGGAATTCCCCTGCGAGTACATTACCAACAATTTCGGAAGCGACAGCTACAACGATATGCGCCTCATGAGCATGTGCAGACATCACATCATCGCGAATAGTTCGTTCAGCTGGTGGGGGGCGTGGCTGAACCCGTCTGCCGAAAAGATAGTGATTGCACCCCGGCAATGGTTTGCTGGTGGCACAGAAGTGCGGGATTTGTTTCCAACCGAGTGGGTGACGCTGTGACGCAGGGCGGGGGGCGCCCACTTGTTCTGAGATTGTTCGTATTGGTTTTTTTCTACGCTCTTCTCTCCATGACGGTCGCGCGAGAGTTTGTAATACCGAACATGGCAACGTCATCGAACGGGCATCTTGAAGGTGATCCACAGTACTACAACTTCCTGGCGTTCCAAAAAGTCCAAGATATTAAGCGAAATGGAATGACTGAATTTGAGGTCCACCCGGAAGGACAAGGACCTGCTGGAGTCGCCAGCATTTTATATCTGATGTGGAATAACCCGTATGCAGTTGTTCTCCTTAACGCGGCTTTACACGCTTCGTCGTTTGTCGTTATGGTGCTGATTCTGCGAGAGTGGTTTCCGCTTAAAACATCAATTCTTGGTGCGTTACCCCTCGCGCTATCGCCTTACCTAATGTTTTGGTTCTCCCAAATCAACAAAGATACTTTCGCTTTAATTGGTGCGCTACTTTTTACCTTGGGTTTATTGCGACTGACAATCCACAAAAATCTTTTCTTGACCAGGAAATTGTTCTTCCTCCTAGTTGCGGTGTCTGGCATCGCTTTGATATGGCTGGTTCGGCCTTATCTAAACCAGATGCTTCTGCCTGTTACGGCGGTGATTTTGTTTGTAGCGTTCTTGCAGAAAATTCAGCTACGCGTTCGATGGCAAGAGCTCATAAGCTTTGTGATGTGCGCCTTGCTTTTGTGCGCATCTCTTGCGATATTGGGACAAGGCGCCGCGTCAAACGATACGCTTGATAGTTTCGATAACTTCAAGCCGATCCTTCGGGTAAATGCTCAAACGGTGGCAGCAAGGTGCGACGCGATGATTGAAAAGGAACAGTGGCTCGATGAGCCGTTAATGCCCGACTTCGTTAACCGGAAGTTGAAAGCTATCGCGGGGCACCGGTGCAGAATATTCATCCTACTTGAATCCCAAACCAATGCAGCTGCATTGAAAGCCGTGGTTGATAGGGATCGGCTTCTTGATGGATCTTTGAAGACGCTTAGCTACATACCGCGCGCGGCGCTCCTGGGTATTTTTGCCCCGTGGCCAACCGATTGGAGTTCAATTTTTTCTACCCCTCGATCGGTCTTTTATACAATCACCTCGATAGAGGCAGGGATGATGTACGCGGGTCTCGCTGCGCTGGCTGTATGGAGTTTTCGTAGCAGGCGCCGCGATATTTTTATACCGCTTGCTCTGGCCGCCAGTGTTATGACGGTGTATGGAATGGCGACTCCTTTCTTGGGAGCACTTTATAGATACCGATTTCCCTGGTGGATGTTGACAATATGTATCGGGTTGGCGGCACTGATCGAGATTTGCAGGTGGAATAGAAAATGGAGTGGCGAGCCGGAACGCGTTTCTTGAAATGATTCAGGACATCGGCCATGCGGAATCGGCCTTACTTAGCTGGGTATTATTTTGAACATTAAAAAAATATTGCTAATTGGGGGAGGGGGCTATATTGGCACTCAGCTCGCGGCTGAACTCCTTCGAAGAGGGCATGGCGTCGCCGTTCTGGGCAGAAAGCAGGTACCCGAATACGTATTACCTCGTGGCGTCATCTACCACGCAGGAGATTTTTCAAATAAAGAACTTATTGATAGTCTTTTGGACGAGTATGAAGAAGTAGTCCACCTCGCTTACGCCACAGTTCCGAATACTTCATTTATTGATCCTCTGGCCGACTTGCTTCAAAATCTCCCGCCGACGGTGCAATTATTCTCTGAAATTGCAAAGCGTGGCGCAAAACTGATATTGGTTTCATCGGGGGGGACTGTATATGGCGAGGCACTGGCCCTGCCGATTAGTGAGGGGCAGCCGGCCAGGCCTATTTCCCCGTATGGGGTCACGAAACTGACGCTCGAGAACTACGCGCACCTTTATGCAAGCACACACGGCCTGAAGTTTATCTGCGTTCGGCCCTCAAATGCCTTTGGGGTTGGGCAGCGTCCATTTGTTGGACAAGGTTTTATTTCTACGGCGATTGCATCCGCAATCAAGAGGCTCCCAATCAAAATCTTTGGGAGGGCAGGTGCTATTCGCGATTATTTGTACATTACCGATGTGGCATCTGGAATTGCAAGTGCACTTGAATCCGGCCATTTATCAGAAACATACAATCTGGGTTCTGGAACTGGACTATCGAATCAGGATGTGGTTGAAGCGATTTCGCCTCTGCTGCGCGAAATGGGCTTTGAAACTCAGGTAGAGCATCTTCCCGAGCGGGCATTTGATGTCAAGGCAAATGTTCTTGATTCGACGAAGCTACATAGCCATACAGGGTGGAACGCGCGGGTTGATTTTCCCGAAGGCCTGCGGTTAACCGCAAGCTGGCTAAGAGATTTGCATGCATAGCCTGATTGGGGGGGCGACCGAGTCTGACAAGTCACCCATGGTAACGGTGGCAATGCCTATATATAACGCCGGTGAATACTTGCGCCTGGCAGTTCGCTCAATTGTTCAGCAGACTACTACCAACTGGGAGTTGCTGATCATCGATGATGGGTCTACAGATAACGCCTTGCGGGACATTGCAGATATTCAGGACCCACGTATCAAAATTCACTGCGATGGAAGAAACCGGGGCCTGGCCGCGCGGCTTAATGAAGCGATTGATCTGGCTGAAGGAATGTATCTGGCGCGCATGGATCAGGACGATGTATCGTATCCGGAGCGATTTGCTCGCCAGCTTGCACTGCTGCAGGAAAACCCGTCGCTCGATCTGGTAGCTACCCGCGCTGTGACTATCGATGAAGGCAATCGGCTAACAGGCTTTTTTCCCGATGCAATATCACATGAAGAAATATGTAGCAGACCGTGGCGAGGCTTTTTTCTTCCCCACCCAACGTGGATGGGGCGTGTGGAATGGTTTCGTAAACATCGGTATGCAGTGCCCGGCCCCTATTTCTGTGAAGATCAGGAACTGCTGTTGCGAACCTACCAACTCAGTCGATTTCATACGGCAGACGAGATCCTGTTTGCTTATCGCACCAGATCAAAAACAAACTGGAAGAAGCTGAAGAAAACGCGGCAAACTTTTTTCGGCATCCAGTTCCGATATTTTCTGAGGCAGAAGAAGTTCTTTTTCGTATTACTTGCGGCGGTGGGTTTCTTCGCGAAGTCCGGCAACGATCTATTTAAAAGGATTCGCAATGAGCGACCTTTCCACTCGCGGTTCACTGCTGGCAACGTGGAAGAGACGAAATGGCAGCAGATTCTGGATGAATTGATCGAGCGTTCCGAATGATATGAAAAAGCTCTGCTACGTAGCTACCATTCCCGCTGTCGTCCATAGTTTTTTGCGTGCGCATATTCAGGCAGCGGCTGCGACAGAGTTATACGAGGTGACCGTTGTATGTAATTCTGTCGACAGGCATTTACTGGATGGTCTCCCTGCACGTTTAATATTCCTGCCAATCGAACGGAAACCTTCACTTCTTCAGGACGTGCTGGCTGCCCGGAAACTTTATAAGTTATTCCGAGATGAGCGGTTTGATATCGTGCATTCCATCATGCCTAAAACCGGCTTTATGGCGATGTTGGTTGGGTGGCTGGCTTTCGTACCTTGCCGTATTCATACTTTCACGGGCCAAGTGTGGATAACACAGCATGGCGCAAAGCGTGTGTTGCTGAAATGGGTTGACAAGCTGATCGGGGGTTTTGCTACCGACGTTCTCGCAGATAGTGCTTCGCAGCGGGATTTTTTGGTAAATCAGGGTCTGCTGCCGCGGAGTAAGGTCAGAGTGATCGGCGCTGGGTCGATTTGCGGCGTTGACCCATCCCGCTTTCGCCCTGACAGACAGATGAGGCAGGACGTGCGTGATGAGCTGGGAATTCCGCAGGGCTCCAGAGTGATTTTGTTCGTGGGGCGGCTTACTCGCGACAAGGGAATCCTGGACTTGGCAGCTGCATTTCCCTTGCTCGTCAAGGAGTTCCCTGACATAGTGCTTCTGTTTGTGGGTGCGGAGGAGGACATAGCGTTTGGCAAAATTCAGGCGACTTCCAACGTCGAGTCTGAGTGTTTGCACTATGTGCCTTTTACCCCAACACCTGAGCGCTATATGGCTGCTGCGGATATTTTCTGCCAACCAAGTTATCGCGAAGGTTTTGGCATGACATTGATTGAGGCAGCTGCCTGTGGCGTGCCTTCTGTAGCTTCACGTATTTACGGAATTGTTGATGCGGTCGAAGACGGGAGGAGCGGTTTGTTATTTGAAGCGGGTAACGTAAGTTCCCTATGCATGGCTTTATCCAAACTCCTGGCGGACGAAGGATTACGCCAATATTTGGGCGATACAGCTCGCGTACGCGCGTTGGAGTTATTTTCCGTTCAAAAGATCACCGGAGAAATGATGCATCTGTATGGAAATTGCTCAAATAACGGGGAAAAGGCTAAGGACGGGAAATCGGTTTCCCCATGATTTCTAGCCGTAACAGTAATTAGCATAAATGCTATCTATCGATTTTCCAAAAATGAAACTACTGAGCGAGAAAAATTTATCGTGGCTGATTGGGGTGGGAGTTTTTTTTCCACTTTTTTTTCGGCTTAGCAAAGGGATATACAGGGATAGCCAGCCGATCATTGACTCACAGGGTGTGCTACTGACGCTCCCGCTGCCCATTTCGATTTTGACGTGCTTTTTTGCGTTAGTGTTCTGGATGAGTAAGCTGAAAAATGCCCGGCTTTCATTAACTTTTGTAGCCGGGGCATTTCTCGCCAGCTTTCTCTCTTTATGGCTCGGTGGTGACGGTATAACGGCCCCCCAGCGAAAGATGCTCATGGCCGCCCAGGTCATCCTTCCATTGATTGGATTGGTCGTAGGTCAATTGGTTGGGGATAGGGAAAAAATTATTGCACGGGCATTTTTAATAGTACTTTCCATACTGGTTCCACTGCAATTGCTGGCTACCTGGTTTCAGGGAACCTTGATCCTCACGCACTATTTGTATGCATTCAGTATCTACTCCCATTTTCAGTACGTGACGCTGATTTTTGTATGTGCTTTTGCGTACTCGGTGATTTCACTTTGGGAAGAGTTCAAGATCTGGCTTTGCATTTTGGCCGTGATGATGGTTGCGTACGTTACTGCAAGCCTGTCTTTCCTGACGATATTTGCCTATCTCTCTTTCTTGGTGCTTTTTGTTTTCTCCAGGCTTTGGGCGCATCGTGGAAATATAAAACTGGTATTGGGTGTACTGGCCGTGGTTGGGGCAATGGGTGTAGGTGGCGTTGCCTACTATGATGGAATGGCCGGCCAGCGTCCGTCGGTGGAAGGGCAAGAAGGGCTCTTTAATGGGAAATTTAAAACGCTTGCGGAGGGGAAAATTCCATCCAACGTTCAAGAGCGTCTGAATGACTGGAAATTCTTCGGCAGTGCAATTCTCGAAAGTAAAAAGACTTTGCTGGTAGGACATCCCCAGCCCATGCCCCGGGAGATAAAATCAAGTCCCCACAACTGGTATGTCGATGTCGCCTATACCTTCGGTTTAGTTGGACTACTGCCGACCTTGTTGTTGATCGCGTTTACAACTTATTTGTGCTGGACTCAGCGGAAGACGCTACCGGTACAAATTTGGTGGTTGGCCGGGATAGTTTTTTATCTTGTCGTTATTGACAGCAATTTCAAAGTGACCCTGCGACAACCTTATCCTGGGATTTTTTCCTACTTTATGTGGGGTCTACTGCTTTCAGCTTTGCTTCCTGCTGCCGTGCGTAAACCCTCCGCCTAGCCATTGTCAATTGATGCGCTTATTTTCAGCACGTGGTAGAGGTGGGGCTCAGGTCGGAGCTTTTGGGGTCTTTGGGGCGGCATTTGTTTGGCTGGTTGGATTCAAAGTCGTCGCCCATTGGGCTGGCCCAGAGGGCGTGGGGCTGTTTTCGCAGCTTAGGCAGATGGCTCAAGCCGCGACTATTGGCGCTACATTTGGTGGTACCAACGCGTTGGTGCAAGGGATAGCCGAACGGCGCGATGATGCTGAGCGCATGCAGTTCCGGACTACGGCTGCCGGCCTTATCGCGATATCCGGCAGCTTGGTGGCCATAGTGATGACTGTCGCTGCTCCCCAACTGACACAGTTTTTCCTTTCTTCGGAAGATTCCGGTTTGGTGTCGGCGGTGCGTTGGCTGGCGTTAGCCGTGTTACTCAATGTGGGCGCCACTTACGCCCTCGGCGTGCTGAACGGCTATCGCTCCTATCCGTATTTGGCGCTTTCCCAGGTTTCCGGGCCCGCAGCCCTGTTGATGTTGCTGGCAGGTGCCTGGTGGTGGGCCATACCTACAACCCCGCAACTTCTGGTCGGGTCTTTTGTATTGTGTTTTGGCGTGACCTGCTTGTTCGGCGCGTGGGGAGTGTCGCGCTTGCCCATTTTCGTGGTGGCTTCAGGCTTGCGGGGACTCACGAAATCGCAAAGCCGCATTTTCTTGCGGTTTGCCCTGTCGAATCTTGTAGCCGCGCTGTCCACGACCGTCGCCTTGCTGCTGATCCGTTCCTGGGTGATCGAGTCGAGGGGGCTGGCTTTTGCTGGTCTGTTCGACGCGGGCTGGACCCTGACCTTCAATTACACCACCTTGTTTCTGACGGCTTGCAGCGCGATCTATCTGCCTTTGCTTACGGCCGCGACCAGCCCTGAAGAGCAGAAGGCGTGCATGCTCAGAACAGCTTACCTGGTATTTGGCGCCGGTGTCCTGATCTGTTATGCAATGGTGCTTCTGCGGGAACCTTTGATCAACCTGCTTTACAGTCCCCAGTTCCAGGCGTCGGGCGAGGTGCTGATGGTGCTTGTGATTGCAGTGATCTTTCGTGGGACGTCCTGGGTTTACGGCACCATGATTCTCGCAACACGTAATTCCCGTGTGTTGCTGTTGTCGGATCTGGCCCTCAACCTGTGCCTGCTGGCGACGGCGCGTTATTCGCTTGAGAGGTATACATCGCTGGAGGCATTGAGTTGGGCTTTTGTGCTGCCCAATTTTCTCTATCTTGTATTCGTGATCGAATATGCGCACAATAAAAACTCGCTTATGCGCCGCCGCCTGATATGGCCCTTGTTGGTGGCGGGTACTTTACCTCTGTTCTACCTTGCGCTGGCGTCCAGTGCGCCGCAATTGGCATACTCGGGGTTTACCGTGGGGCTGTGCATGGCGATTGGCTTGGCAGTCAGCGTTGCGGCGCTCATTGCCTACAAGAAAGTTGCCCTGTGAAAAAATTGCGGCTTGACATCGAGCGTTACCACCGCATGCGGGGGCACTCCGGGGCTGTGTCCACTGCCGCCCTGGTGCTCGCCTGTTTTAGTCCGCGCATGGCGCCCGTGGCGCTGTTGCGATCCGCTGAGTTTTTTCACGCGCGTCGCCTGGGGCCGTTGACGAAATTGTTCTCCATGCTCAATGTCCTTATCTTCGGCATTGAAGTTTCTCCCCAGGTGCAAATAGGTGGGGGGCTTTTTCTTCCGCACACTGTGGGTACGGTACTGGGGGCCGAGTGTATCGGCGACAACTGCACCATCATGCAGGGTGTCACTTTGGGAACCAGCGAGCCCGACATGGGGTTCACCGTGTCAGAGCGGCCTGTCATTGGCAACAATGTGCTGATCGGTGCTGGCGCCAAGGTCATTGGGCGCATCAAAATTGGCGACCACGCCAAAATCGGCGCCAATGCAGTGGTGTTGTGTGATGTGCCGGCATATGCGGTGGCGGTCGGCGTGCCCGCCAGGATCGTTTTCCGGAAGGACGCGCAAGACTCAGAGGGAGCATCACCATGACGCACCTGGCGATCAGCGCCTCACTGGTCCTCTACAAGCCAGATTTGCCGACGGTCGAGCGCACGCTTCTGGCATTGCAGAAATCCGTTCGGCTGGCCCGCCAGGAATACACGCTCCAGCTCAGCTTGACGCTGGTGGACAATTCGGACGACGCCCTTGTTTACGGCAAGGTAGCCAACTGGCTGGAGGGAATTCGGTCTGAGGTACCCGACTGGACGCTGCAGTTGGTGCGCGCGTCTGGCAATGTGGGGTACGGCCGGGGCAACAACCTGGTAATCGCGACAGCCAGGTCGGACTACCACATCGTCATCAATCCTGATCTTTTTGTGGAGCCCGAGGCCCTGGTAGAAGCATTGCGCTTTATGGAAGCCAATCCTGAGGTCGGTTTGCTTTCACCAGCTGTTTTTGGAGAGAGCGGCGAGCGTCAATATCTTTGCAAGCGAAATCCCACCCTGCTTGTGATGTTTCTGCGCAGCTTCGCACCGGAGTGGCTTCAGTCGCGGTTTGCCCGGACGCTAAGCGGTTTCGAAATGCGTGATTGCGACCATGAAAAGCCGATTCATCCGGTGGAGTATCCCACCGGATGTTTCATGTTTTTTCGGACGAGACCGCTTCAGGCCATCGGCGGCTTTGATCCGGAATTTTTCCTTCACTATGAAGACGCGGATATCGGGAGGCGCCTGCTGAAGGTCGCTCGCGCCGTGTATGTCCCCCGCGTACGTGTGGTTCACCAGTGGGCACGAGATACCCACCGCTCACTGAGCGCAAAGCTGATCACGGCAAGATCAGGATGGCTCTATTGGAGAAAATGGGGCGGCGTCTTTTCCTGCAAGCCCATGGCCGAACCAAAAGCTGTTCGGGTTGGGCTGCCTCGGCCGGTGGGCCTCGATGTCTCGGGAAGTTCCACTCCACGTGTATTGGTGACGGGTGCTAACGGCTTTATTGGCCAGGCGGTGTGTGGGATCCTGCCGTCCCAAGGCTATCGTGTTGTTGGCGCGGTGCGTGGAAAGTCGCCTGCGGCGCCTACGCTATCGTTGCAGTATCTGGAGATGGACCGTATTGACGAGCTCACGGACTGGGCTGCCGTTCTGGCGGGCATGGACAGCGTGGTTCACCTGGCTGCGCGTGTTCACTTTATGCAAGAGACAGCGGCAGATCCTCTTGCGGAATTTCGGCGGGTCAATGTGGCGCTTACATTGAACCTGGCCCGCCAGGCGGCCGCTGCTGGGGTGCGGCGTTTTGTGTTTATCAGCTCCATCAAGGTTAACGGAGAAACCACTCCCATCGGGCAGCCCTTCACTGCCGAGGATGCGCCACGTCCGCTCGATGCATATGGGGTCTCCAAACTGGAGGCGGAGCAGGCCTTGCAGGAGCTTGCGCAGCAAACGGGTATGGAGGTCGTTATCATTCGGCCGGTCCTTGTCTATGGACCAGGCGTCAAAGCGAACTTTCACGAAATGATGCGCTGGCTGCGGAGGGGCGTTCCGCTGCCGCTCGGGGCACTGGACAACCAGCGCAGTCTGGTGGCGCTCGACAATCTGGTTGACCTGATCGCCAGGTGTCTTTCTCACCCGGCTGCTGCCAACCAGATATTTCTTGTTAGCGACGGGGAGGATATGACAGTGACGGGTCTTCTGCAGCGCACGGCGGCAGCTTTTGACAAGCCCGCGCGACTACTCCCGATACCCATGTTCGGTTTGCGAATGGCTGGGCGTTTGCTGGGGCGCGAAACAGTTATCCAGCGCCTTTGCGATACCCTGCAGGTCGATATCTCCAAAACCCGGCGCATGCTGGACTGGGAGCCCCCAGTTCCCGTGGACATCGCGCTAAGAAAAACCGCGCAACAATTGCTGGAAAAGTAGCATGCTGGAGGGAAAAGTCTTCGTTACAGGTGCAAGCAGCACCATCGGGTCACTGCTCGTGCCGATGTTGACGGAACAAGGTGCGGCGGTGCAGGCTCTGGGTCGGCGCCCTGTAGAGTTCGTCCAGGGCCTCAAGTTGGCAACGCTGGATCTTGCGGACAAGGAAGCGGAGCTCCCGCAAGGTGAAGCTGGAACTCTTATCCACACTGCCAGCCTGTGGCTGTTGCCAGGCTGGCTTGAAAAATTTCATGCCCGCGGTGTGCGGCGCGTGATTGCATTCAGCTCCACAAGCCGGTTCACCAAGCGCGACTCAGCCAGTCCATACGAATTGGAAGTCGTCAACAAACTCATTGCTGCAGAAGATCATGTGGCGGCGGAGTGTGAGCGCCTGGGCATGGCCTGGACAATTTTCCGGCCTACCCTGATTTACGGTGGTGCCGGCGGCGACCGCAATGTGGCTGACATTGCGCGGCTGATTCGCAAGTTCGGTTTTTTCCCCGTTTTTGGTTCGGCCGGCGGTCGCCGGCAGCCGGTTAACGCCGTCGATTTGGCCCGTGCCTGTGTGCAAAGTCTGGCTGTTCCCGCTAGCTTCAACAAGGCCTACAACCTGAGCGGGGGTGAAACCCTAGCCTATGCTGACATGGTGCGGCGTATTTTCGAAACGCTGAGGCGTCGCCCTCGGCTTGTCTGCATTCCAATGCCGGCCTTTCGGGTCGCGGTGGCGCTGGCCCGTCTGCACCCGCGGTTTGCGCACTTGACCCCCGACATGGCGCTCCGCATGCAGGCCGACCTGGTTTTTGACCACAGTGATGCGACGCGCGACTTTGGATATTGCCCTGGTCGCTTTGACCCGACTTACCTGACTGCGCTGGACTAATATCAGCCCAACGATGCCGTGCGGCACAGTTGAAACTCCCTGAGCAATACCTAACGTCTTATCGCCATTTAAAAAAAATGAAGAGAGCATTCGATCTGGCCTTGAGCTTCGGGGCTATTATTTTTTTGCTGTTACCTCTATTGCTGGTCGCGCTGTTGGTAGGCCTGACTTCCAAAGGTCCCATACTGTATTGGTCGGACCGGATAGGCCAACACAATAAGACTTTCAAGATGCCAAAATTTCGGACAATGAAAACAGGAACTCCTGCCCTTGCCACCCATTTGTTGGCCGACGCAGACAGCTATCTCACGCCCATCGGCAGCTTTCTGCGAAAAAGCAGCCTGGATGAGCTTCCTCAGTTGTGGAGCATTGTTAAAGGGGATATGAGTTTTGTCGGGCCGCGCCCAGCCCTGTTTAACCAGTATGACCTGATTGAATTGCGCACCCGCAGCGGAATCGACAAACTGCTGCCTGGCCTCACGGGGTGGGCACAAGTCAATGGACGTGATGAATTGCCGATTCCACAAAAGGTGGCACTGGAGATTGAATATCTGGAGAAACAATCTCCCTGGCTGGATATAAAAATCATTTGCATGACATTTCTGAAGGTGCTGCGGCGGGATGACGTCATGCATTAGACACAATTTATAGAAAAGTCTGTTGAAATGCCTCGAATCAATGAAAGGCACCTCATATGAGTAATTTGGTCGAAATTCAAAGTCAAATTGAAAAACTGCAAAAGCAGGCAAGAGAAATTAAATCCAGGGAATTTGATAAAACCGTGCGTGAAATACGGGTCATGATGGAAGCTTTCGGCATTACCGTCAAAGACCTGACCTCCGAAAAATCGCGCGGTGCAAAACCCAAGGTGAAGCAAATCCGCGCAGGTGGGACAGCCAAAAAGAAAAATACTTCTGCGGTGCCGGCTAAATACCGGGGGCCTGCTGGCGAGACCTGGAGCGGGCGTGGCTTGACGCCGCGGTGGTTGGCTGCTTTGGTTGCTCAAGGTAAATCCAAAGAAGAATTTGCCATTAAGAACTGATGTGACTCAGGGAACGGGGATGTAAATGCAAAGCAGAATTTTGGGCTGGCCGCGTCCAGCCAAGATAGCGGTGGTTATTTTGGTCGACGTGGTCCTGGCCTTGCTTGCCACCTGGATAGCCTTTACGCTGCGCCTGGATGAATTGCACTATCCCATGGGCGCGCAATGGTGGGTGTACCTGCTTGCACCGGTTCTGGCCATTCCTGTATTTGTCAAGTTTGGTTTGTACAGGGCGATCTTCAGATACACGGGCCAGGCGGCGTTGAAAGCCACAGGGCAGGCCGTGGCGGTGCATTGCATGGCCCTGCTGGGCGTGTTGCTGTGGCAACAGTGGCCCGGCGTGCCTCGAAGCGTGGGTATCCTGCAGCCCCTGTTGTTCCTGCTGCTTGTGGGTTCCAGTCGGGCTCTCGCGCGATTCTGGCTGGCGAACCTCGATGGTTCGCGGGGACAGAGCGATGGCCGCCTGCTGATTTACGGTGCGGGAACCGCGGGCGCGCAGACTGCTTCGGCAATTGCCATATCCCGGCAATTTGTCTTGTTGGGGTTTGTCGATGACGATGCGACCAAGGTCGGCCGCAGTATCAACGGTGTACCCGTGTTTGCGCCATCGGACGTCCCGGATCTGGTGGCCCGGCGGGGTGTTACAGACATTCTGTTGGCCTTGCCCAGCTCTTCGCGGGAGCGGCGTAACAAGATCATTGCAAGCCTGCGCTCGGTGCCTGTACATATTCGCACTTTACCGGGCCTGGCCGATCTGGCGACGGGGCGCGTGACTGTTCAGGACTTCAAAGAACTCGATATTGAGGATCTGCTGGGGCGAGACCCCGTGCCACCCAACACGGATCTTCTGGCTCGCAACTTGGCCCACAAGGTGGTGCTTGTGACCGGAGCCGGCGGCAGCATTGGAAGCGAGCTATGCCGTCAGATACTGCTGGAACGTCCTCGCCAGCTATTGCTGCTGGACCACAACGAGTTTGGCCTGTATAGCATCCACCAGGAACTGCAGGGCTTGTGCAGTGCCGAAGGACTCCTTTCCGAACTCGTTCCCCTGCTGGGCAGTGTGGCCAATCCCCAGCGCTTGCAGGAAATCTGCCAGGCCTACCAGCCTGCAACGGTTTTCCATGCGGCGGCCTACAAACATGTGCCGATGGTGGAGTCCAATCCGGCAGAAGGCATTTTGAACAATGTGTTCGGCACGCTCAATATGGCACGGGCGGCTATCGCTAATGGTGTTGCCCAGTTTGTGCTGGTGTCCACCGACAAGGCTGTGCGACCAACCAACATCATGGGGGCAAGCAAGCGCATGGCAGAACTGGTACTGCAAGCGCTGGCTGGTCAGGCCATGAATGCGGCTACGTGTTTTGGCATGGTGCGTTTCGGCAATGTACTGGGATCCAGTGGCAGCGTTGTACCCTTGTTTCGCGCCCAGCTTGCCAGTGGTGGCCCGCTGACAGTGACGCATCCGGAAGTCACCCGCTATTTCATGACCATTCCGGAGGCAGCGCAACTGGTATTGCAGGCCGGGGCCATGGCCGTGGGAGGGGAAGTGTTCGTTCTGGACATGGGTGAGCCGGTCAGAATCATGGATCTGGCCCGCCGCATGGTGGAATTGTCTGGCCTGACGGTGCGCGATGACGACAATTCGGGGGGGGATATCGAGATTGCCGTCACGGGCTTGCGTCCCGGCGAAAAGCTGTACGAAGAATTGCTCATCGGGGACAACCCCACGCCAACCGCACACCCGCGGATCATGAAGGCCCATGAAGACTATCTGGCCTGGCCTGAACTCGACGTGCACCTGCAGACATTGCGCCGTGCTGCGGACGGCAGTGACGTGGTCGCCATCAAGGCGGTGCTTCAAACGTGTGTGCATGGGTATGGGGCTCAGACCCCCCAGGCGACGTGATTTGCCGGTTTTCGCGGGGATACGGCACAATTTGATATCCACTTAATTACCGCCCAATGACCCATCCTTCCACCACCGACCCCGACCTCTCCCACGTAGGCCCGCGCGACAAGGCCGAGATTCTGGCTCAGGCGCTGCCCTACATCCGCAAGTTCCACGGCAAGACGCTGGTCATCAAATATGGCGGCAATGCCATGACAGACCCGGCGCTGCAGGCGGATTTTGCCGAGGACGTGGTGCTGCTCAAGCTGGTGGGCATGAACCCCGTTGTGGTGCATGGTGGCGGGCCGCAGATCGAAACGGCGCTTAACCGGCTGGGAAAAAAGGGCGAATTTATCCAGGGCATGCGGGTCACCGACGAGGAAACCATGGAAGTGGTGGAGTGGGTGCTGGCCGGGCAGGTGCAGCAGGACATCGTGGGCCTGATTAACCAGGCAGGCGGCAAAGCGGTCGGCCTGACGGGCCGCGATGGCGGCCTGATCCGGGCGCAAAAACTCAAGATGCTGGACAAGGACGACCCGGCACGGGAGCACGACATCGGTTTTGTCGGCGACATCCTGAGCATCGACCCGAGCGTCGTCAAGGCGTTGCAGGACGACGCCTTCATTCCCGTCATCAGTCCCATTGGCTTTGGCGAGCACAATGAAAGCTACAACATCAACGCCGACGTGGTGGCCGGCAAGCTGGCCATTGTGCTCAAGGCCGAAAAGCTGGTGCTGCTGACCAACACGCCGGGTGTGCTCAACAAGGCCGGTGAGTTGCTGACCGATCTGAGCGCCCGTGAGATCGACGATCTGTTTGCCGACGGCACGATTTCCGGCGGCATGCTGCCCAAGATCGAGGGTGCGCTGGACGCTGCGAAAAGCGGAGTGAACTCGGTCCATATCATTGACGGGCGCGTGCCGCATGCGATGCTGCTGGAAATCCTGACCGATCAAGCCTACGGCACCATGATCAGATCACACTAGCTACTGAGATGGCGCGCCTGGTCCCCATTCAAGCGGCCACCGTGGAACCGGCTTTGCCGGGCCACAGGTGGCGCCCCCTTCAGGGGGAGGCGCCGATGGCGCTTCGGGGGGGAGCCAGGTAAATGCGACTCCTTTTAGTTGAAGACGACGTGATGCTGGCCAGCGGCATCAAGCTGGGGCTCAGTGACGCTGGTTACGCGGTGGACTGGGTCGGTAGCGCCGAGCGTGCCGAAGAGGTGCTGCAAGGCGAGAGTTTTGACGCCGCCATCATTGACATCGGCCTGCCGAAGATCGACGGCCTGGAGCTGACGAGGCGGATGCGCACGCGCGGGGTCGCCATGCCGGTGCTGATCCTCACCGCGCGGGATGCGCTGCAGGACCGGGTCCAGGGCCTGGACCTGGGCGCCGACGACTACATGGTCAAGCCATTTGAGCTGCCGGAACTGCTGGCGCGCCTGCGCGCGCTGCTGCGCCGTTCGCAGGCGGCCACCAGTGCGATTTTGAGTTTCGGTGCGCTGGAGCTCGACTCCGCCAACCGCCAGGCGCGGGCCCATGGCCAGCTCATCGAGCTGGGGCCGCGCGAGTGGACGGTGATGGAGTATCTGCTGATCAACGCCCCCAAACCCGCCAACAAGGAAAAGCTGCTCGCAGCGCTGACCGGCTGGGACAAGGAAATCACACCCAACGCCATCGAGGTCTACATTTCGCGCCTGCGCGGCAAGCTGGAGCCGCATGGCATCGCGCTGCGTTCCATCCGAGGTTTTGGCTACCGGCTGGAGCTGATTGCCGGGCCGGCGGGCGCAGCGCCCGAATAACCCTGTTTTTCATGGCCCAGGACTCCCGAGCCGACGCCGCTGTTCCGGCAACAGCCGCCGACAGGAGGCCTGCAGCCATGAAATTCGGCCTGCAGCGCCGCCTGCTCCTGTTGCTGCTTGCGCCTTTGAGCCTGTTTGCGGCGGTCAGCGTTTACTTCGACTACCAGGCGGCCGGCGATGCCGCCTTGCAGCAAGACCAGCAGTTGCGCCGCCTCGCTCCCTTGTTGGCCGATTCGGTGATCGCGCCTGGAAACACACCTTCAGACGGACCGGTGATGCTGCTGGCGCCATCGGTCGCCGAGTTCATCAAGGGGCGCGCCGGGTTTGCCGGCTACCGGGTGTCGGATGCCGCCGGCGCCTACCTGGCCGGCGATGTCTGGATCAGCCCAATGGTGCCCACCACGCGCGAACCTGAGTTTCACAGCATGGAGGAGGACGGCGTGACCTACCGGGTGGTGGCACAGCGCGTGACAACGGTCGCCGGCGAGCTCATCCTGCAGCTGGCCGACGGCTCCGATGCGCGCCAGCAGTGGGTGCGTTCGGTATTTTTCAAAGTGCTGCTGCCCAACCTGATCCTGATGCTGGCGGCCGCATTTGCCGTCAATTGGGCCGTCACGCGGGCTCTCCGACCGCTGCTGGCGCTCAAAGAGGCGGTCGAGCGGCGCTCCCCGCGTGATCTCGGCGCCATTGACCCCCAGAGCACACCGACCGAAGTTCAGCCCCTGGTGGCTTCGCTGAACCGGCTGTTTGCGCTGGTCAACGACCAGGCCGAAGGCCAGCGTCGTTTTGTGGCCGATGCCGCGCACCAGCTGCGTACGCCGCTGGCCGGCCTGCAGGCGCAGGTCGAGGCTTGGGCGCAGGCGGCCAATGCGCCTGCGGCTGGCGGGCAGCTGACCTTGTCGTCTGACAAGATCATGCGGCTGCGCAGCGCAACGCGGCGCACCTCGCAACTGGCCAACCAGCTGCTGGCCCTGTCGCGAGCCGATGCGTCCAACATGTCGGGCCAGGCCATGCAGCGTGTGGACCTGAAGGACCTGTGCGAGTCGGTGCTGGCCTTGCACCTGGATGCGGCTTCGGCCAAAGGCATTGACCTGGGGCTGGAGGTGCGTTTTGCCCAGGCCCCCGGCCATGAATGGCTACTGCGCGAACTGCTGGGCAACCTGGTGGACAACGCCGTCAAATACACGGCACCAAGTGGCACGGTCACGATACGTTGTGGGCAACTTCAGGCCCAGCCGGGCGGGCCGCCAGGGCAGGCGCAGGTGTTTCTCGAGGTGGAAGATGACGGCCCGGGTATCCCGGCGCTGGAGCGGGCGCTGGCGCTGGAGCGCTTCTACCGGGTGCCCGGCACTGTGGGGGAGGGTAATGGCCTGGGCCTGGCGATTGCCGACGAAATTGCACGTGCCCATCGTGCTGCACTGACGCTGGAGCCTGCCGGCAGCCTGGACGGTGTGGCATGGGGCTTGCGGGTCCGGCTGGTGTTGCTCCCTTAGGCCTGATCCGGGGGGCGAAAAACCGTTTCGCTGGCGCTTGCGCTACCCGGGTTTGCCCCGGCTGGTGCCTGCATGGAGGGCGTGGTGGCTGTGCGAGAATCAAAGCGACGCCCTGGTTTTTGAAACATCTCTTACAACAACGCACTGCACGCCTTATGTCCGAGTTTGAGTCTGATGTGAGCCCCGAGCTCTCCACGCCAGCCGCCCCGCGCAAGCGCCCCAAACCGGGCGAGCGCCGCGTGCAGATCCTGCAGGCCTTGGCGACCATGCTGGAGCAGCCCGGTTCGGAGCGCATCACCACTTCGGCCCTGGCGGCCCGGCTCGACGTCAGCGAGGCGGCGCTGTACCGTCACTTCGCCAGCAAGGCGCAAATGTTCGAAGGTCTGATCGAATTCATCGAGCAGACCGTGTTCACCCTGGTCAACCAGATTGCCGAACGCGAGACCGACCCGGCGCAGCGGACCCGCAAGCTGGTTGTCATGCTGCTACAGTTTGCCGAGAAAAACCCGGGCATGACCCGGGTGATGGCCGGCGACGCACTGGTGTTCGAAAACGAACGCCTGCAGGAGCGCATGAACCAGTTTTTCGACAAGCTGGAGTCCAGCCTCAAGCAGAACCTGCGCGAAGGCGCGAATTCCGATGGCGCCGCCACACCCACAGTGCAGGCGCAAGTTCAGGCTTCGGTCATCGTGGCTTTCATGATGGGCCGCCTGCAGCGCTTCTCGCGTTCCGGCTTCAAGCGCCTTCCGTCCGAACACCTGGACGCCAGCCTGGCCATGCTGCTGGGTTGATCGGCCCGGCGCTACTGCGCTATCAAAACAGGAGCTGATTGCGACCGCCCGACAAGGGCTGGGGGCCGATTTTTTTCATAAATCCCGGAAAACGGCTTTATTCGCCGTCCAGCCCGGTCTGCAACTTCACCAGCGCACCCAGCACTCCCAGACATTCGATCTGTCCAAGCTGCGGGTGACGAGCGACAGCCAGCGCACATCCTGCGGTAAGACCTCGCCCCAGATCGCCGGCAGCGTGCCCAAGGCCTGCACACTGGCTGCGGCATCGCCGTCATGCGCGCGTGCCAGGGCCTGCATTCGCCGACCATCGGATCGTTCATCGCATAGGCTTGGCCCTGTTCGTCGCTGCCGCGCAGATAACGCATCCAGGCAGCGGCGGCAAAAGCCAGGCAGTCCACCGGCAGGCCGGCGCGCAGCGCGCCCAGCACCGAGGGCGGCCAGCGCTGCGGGATTTTCTGCGAGGAATCGGTGGCGATCTGGTGCACGCTGTGCTGCAGCGCCGGGTTGGTAAAACGCGCCAGCAGGGCGTCGCGGTAAGCCGGCCAGTCCGGGCGGTCCAGTTGCGGGCCGACTTCCTGCGTCATCAGGCCGTGGATGAAGCTGCGCACGGCGGGCTACGTGATGCACTCGCCGATCACGGCCAGCCGGCCACTGCGCCCATGCAGGCCATGGCGGTGTGGCTGCCGTTGAGCAGGCGCAGCTTGACGTCCTCGAAGGGGGCCACATCGTCCACCACCGTCACGCCGGCGGCGCTCAGTGCATCAGCATCGCCCGGATTGGCAAAACGCCGCTCAATCACCCATTCCTGGAAGGTTTCAGTGGCGAGCGTGGCTTCGTCGGCCACACCGAGGGCCGCGCGTGTGGCGGCCAGGCGCTGCGGCGTGGCGGCGGGCACGATGCGGTCCACCATGCTGTTAGGAAAGGCGCAATGGCTGGCCACCCACTCAGCCAGCGACGGGCTGTGCTGCTGCGCGGCTACCTGACACAGCGCCTGCAACTGGCGGCCGTTGCCCACAAGGTTGTCGCAGGACGCGATGGTCAGCCCTGGCAGGCCTGCGGCAAGCCATCGCCGCGCCTTCCACCCGCTGGCTCACCCTGACGGTGACCGAAAAAGGCATCACGCGCGCCGACTCGCGCGCAGCCACGGCGGTTTGCCAGATCGCGCCGCCGACCTGCCACTGACTGCCGGCGCTGCTGGCCGCCTGCACCGCGTACAGGCCGTCCTGCGCCTGCAGGCTGTCCGACAGCGCGGTGCTGCGCATGGCGATGCCAAAGACTCCCCAGCGTGCATCGCCGCGCTGCAGCAGCGCATCAAAAACCAAGGCCTGGTGGGCACGGTGAAAGGCCCCCAGACCCAAGTGCACGACGCCGGGCGCCCTTGCGGGCATAAGTCGGGACGCTGATGCCGCAGGCCGCGAGCGTGGGCAGCCGGGCGGTGTTCAGCCGGGCGCCTGTCTCACTGGAATTCATGCTAATTTTGGCCTCCAGCCCATAGCCGGCAGGCGCAAGTAGCTATCAATTTCATAGTACCTAGCGTTTCGCGGGATCAGTCCGGCAGCGACACCCCGACCTTGCGACCGGCGGCAACGATCTCCTGCCAGGTGGCGTTGTCAACCACGATGCCGCTGTCCTGGCGTTGCAGGCGTTTGGCGCGTTCCGGATCACCAGCGATCAGCACGGCGTCGGTGCCGGGCGCGGCCGGCGCGGCTTTTATCCAGTCGGCAAAGGCCAGTGCCTCCTGCTCAAAACTGGCCTGGGTGCCCAGTTTGGCGGGATCGATCAGGATGGTCAGCATGCCGTTAATCACCGCGCGTATCGCCGGGTCGGCGGGCTTGTGCGCGGTGCCGCTGCCGGTCAGCGCGCCACCCAGCAGCTCGCAAGCCACCGCCATGCCGTAACCCTTGTGTTCGCCAAAAGCCATCAGCGCGCCGAACAGGCCATTGCTTTGCGGCACCACCACCACGCCGGGGTTGGTGGTGGCGCGGCCAAACTCGTCGATCAACATGCCGGGCTCGACCTGTTTGCCTTCGTTGTGGGCAACGCGCATCTTGCCCTGCGCGACGCGGCTCGTTGCAAAGTCGAGCACGAAAGGCTCACGTCCCGCCAGCGGAATGCCGATGCAGCAGGGGTTGGTGCCGTAACGCCCATCGGCGCCACCGAAAGGCGCGACCACCGGCCGTGACAACACGTTGACGAAATGCATGGAGACCAGGCCTTGCGCCACCGCCATCTCGGCAAAGTGGCCGATGCGGCCCAGGTGGTGCGAATTGGCCAGCGTCATGATGCAACTGCCGTGGATTTTGGCGCGCGCCATGCCCAGCGACATGGCCTGCTGGCCGACCACTTGGCCGTAACCGCGCTGGCCGTCCAGGCTCAGGAGCGAACCGGTGTCCAGCAGCACGCGCAGGCTGTTGTTGGGGGTGAGGCCGCCTTCGAGCACCGCATCCACATACCGCGGCAACATGCCGACGCCGTGCGAGTCGTGGCCACTCAGGTTGGCCATGACCAGGTTGGCCGCGACGGTGGTGGCTTCTTCAGCAGAGCTGCCGACCGCTATCAAAACAGTAGCTACTTGCGCTTGCAGGGCATGGGCTGGGAGTGTTTTTTGCATATAGGGAAACTACATCACCGCGCCGACCTGCCAGGGCACAAACTCGTTTTGCCCGTAGCCGTGCGCCTCGCTTTTGCTTTTCTCGCCGGATGCCGTGGCCAGCACCAGCTCGAAGATGCGCTGGCCCATCTCGGCCACCGTGCTGGCGCCGTCGATGATCTCGCCGCAGTTGATGTCCATGTCTTCTTCCTGCTTGCGCCACAGCGCCGAGTTGGTCGCCAGCTTGAGCGACGGCGAGGGCGCGCAGCCGTAGGCCGAACCGCGCCCGGTGGTAAAACAAATCAGGTTGGCGCCGCCGGCCACCTGGCCGGTGGCGCTGACCGGGTCGTAGCCCGGCGTGTCCATGTAGACAAAACCGTGCGCGCCCACCGGCTCGGCGTATTCGTAGACGGCTTCGAGGTTGCTGGTGCCGCCCTTGGCCACCGCACCCAGCGATTTTTCGAGAATCGTTGTCAGGCCGCCGGCCTTGTTGCCGGGCGAGGGGTTGTTGTTCATCTCGCCGCC
>NZ_JBDTTH010000014.1:0-67659 GCF_039930745.1 Polaromonas sp.
CCGCCCGCTACGCTCGTACCGCGAGTTTGCCGCCGAGACCTCGGCATCGGCCTGATCGCCAGCGTAGAGCAGCTCCAACAAACAAAGGAAACCATCATGATCTATTCGACCGCCACCGTTCAGGTGAATCCAGAAGGCGAGACGCCACTCACGCGTGCCCAGGCGTGGGCCGGGCTGGTCCTCAAGGCGCGCGATGCGCGGCTTTTTCTTCCACCGAATCTGTGCACCTACTGCGAGGTTGTGGAAGAGAGCAAAACCCACATCGTGCGCGAAGCGACCATCGCCGGCAGTGATCTTCGTGAAATTATTACTTTCGAGCCGCAAAGCAAGGTGACCTTCTTCCAGGCCACCGGTCCGCGCGAAGGCACCATCATCAACGAACTCTTTGAAGACGAATCGGGCCAACTTCAGCTTCGCTTCTATTGCTACATCGGCCTGCGCGGCAAAGAGCCGAATGGTCCCGAGGAGCAGGCCGAACAGGCGCAATTCGACAGCGACAAGGGTTACAAGGCAGCCCTGCTGTCAACGCTGAAACGCACGCGCGAACTGCTCTCTCAAGGCAAGTTGCCAGGAGGTGTGCAATGAACCCGGTCCAGTCTGGGCAAGCCGATCTGGCACGCCCAAAGCTTTTGGTGCTCGGCGCGACAGGCGGCACAGGCCGACTGATCGTGAAGGAGGCCCTCTCGCGCGGGTACCAGGTTCGCGCGATGGTGCGCTCCCCCGAAAAGGCGAGCGGCCTGGAGGGCGCGGAAATCTTTATCGGCGACGCCCGCGACGAAGCGGCGTTGCGCAAGGCGCTGGAGGGCAGGGATGCCGTCGTCAGTGCCCTGGGCACACCGGTTAGCCCGTTTCGTGAGGTGACCCTCCTGTCCTCGGCAACGAAAGCACTTGTCAGCGCCATGAAGGATGCCGGGGTCTCGCGCCTCGTGTGCATCACCGGCATGGGCGCAGGCGACAGCGCCGGTCATGGAGGGTTCGTTTTCGACCGATTGATTCTCCCAGCCCTACTGCGCAAGGTGTACGCCGACAAGGATAGACAGGAAGCGATCGTCAGGAGCAGCGGGTTGGACTGGGTACTGGTGCGGCCATCCGTGCTGAACGACAAGCCGCCGCAGAAAGAGATTCGCGCGTTGACAGACCTCTCTGGTTTCCATGGCGGAACCATCGCGAGGGCAGACGTGGCGGGCTTCGTCCTTGAACAGGTGCAAACCAACACCTGGCTGGGGCGTTCACCTCTCATTTCCTGGTGAGCCGCACTTCTCAATATCCGGGGATGCGATCGTGTCCCGATCGCATCCCAATCGCACCCTCGAAATCAACTCTAGACAAGTAGGTAGGGCTTGAGAGCGCTGCGGCTCTTCCGCCCAAGGTAAATCACATTTTCACGTCCAGGAAATGGTTGCGTGTGACGCGGTGTGCTTAACCACAGGTCGAAGTCGGCAAAGCTGCCATGTCAGATGAAGGCGCGCATCGATGGTGACGTCGTGCAGGCGCTCCGTTTGCCCTCTTCAACCCAGCTGCATAGCCGTTTTCGAGGGTTTTAGAAACAAGAAGTTGGCCTCAAGCCCATGCCGTATAAGGGCTGGTAGCTATGAATTTTGTAGTGAAATACCTCGTCGATCTCTACTACGGTAGATTTGACTCGGGAATGGTCAACGTTTCCCAGTTCGTCAGCAATTCAAACTGCTTGCGAAGGTAGGCCGTCGGCATGGCCTGGGAACCCCAAATAGGAATGCGGCCGGCGTACTCGCCCAGGAGCCAGAAATGGCGCACTGCCATGAAGGCGGGAACCGCCTGCAGGTCGGCAGCGGGGATGGGGCGCTCCTTTCGATAGGCAGCGATGAAGTGCTGCCATCGGGCTAGCGCTTTCTCGTCAAGTTTCCCGCTGACCGAATGAGGGTGCGTGCTCCACGCATAAACGGCCAGCTCAAAGGCGAGGTAGCCCGGTCCGGCGTCGTCAAAGTCGAAGAAAGACGCGACGCGATCTTCGCCTTGGCCTGAGGTCACGAAATTGTTCTGGCCGTGCGAGTCTCCGTGACATACGACCTGCGTCAAGCCATCCATGGAGGAAATGCGTTGGTGGAGACGGCTTCCAAGCTCGGTGAATTGGGTTCGCAGTTCTTCAGTCATCGTTGGGGCCGTTAGCAGCAGCCGCAGCGGCGACTCAAGCAGGTAGTTCAAATCGAGTGTGTAGTGGCTCTCGGTGGCAACAAAATCTTGCGCGGCATCGTGAAGCCTGGCGAGCCCGCGGCCGAAGGCTTCAACGTCCGGGAGTGCCTCGCCAGTCATTTCCCCATCAAGATGCTCGAAAAGCATCAGGGGGCGTTCGCCTTCGGGCAGCGTCACCATCGTGGCCACTGTTCCGTCGCGCGTGGGAAGGCAGTTGGCCACCGGCACATTGCGCGCGCGCAGGTGCCCAAGCAGAGCGGCTTCGTACTCGACCTTTGGCGCGCCGCGTGGCCGCTCGGCGCTCAGGCGCGCCACAACCCGGCGCCCATCGGCAAATTTGAGACCGTAGACCTGATTGAAGCTGCGCCGCAAGAGCTCGCATTCGACAACTTCTCCGAAGGCATAGGCTTTCGATACAACGCCTCCAATGGCCGCCCCTGTGGGTGTTGACTGCGCAATGGCAAGACTCATGACTGTCCCTTTTTTGTGTTTTGGCTGGGCGGGCGATTCTGCCACGTCCGGACGTTGCGCACTCGTCGCGGGTGGAAAGTGACAGCGGGGTGCTGCGCCGGACGCTTTGAGAGTGAGTTACAAGAAAAATCTGCCTCTAGCCCTTGCTGTGCGGTCGCAAGCAGCTATGAATTTAATAGTAAGGTAGGACGTCGAAAGTGCGCGGCAAGATTGCGGGTTAAGCCGGCAATGACAGATTGAACAGGGCGTGCAGCACGTTCTCAGCCGTAGCCGGCGCAACCATCCCCACAAGCTCAAGTAACCCTTGTCGTTCCACCAATTGCTCTGTTTGGGGGCACGTCATCGAAACATGCCAGATTCAGCCGGAAGCTGACCCGGGCGTTGCTCTCGCCTATTCCGTCATTTCTTGCCCGACAGATAGCCCTGAACCGTCGGCGCCAAGTTGGCCGTGAGCTCCTCTGGCGTCGCCGTGGCAATACCCGGAAGCTTCAGCACATAGCGGCAGAGGGCAAGTCCGAGCAACTGGGTGGCGATCAGCCCGGCCCGCAGGGGGGCCGTGGTCCGAGAGCCGCTGCGCGCAACCACAGGCAACACCTGCTGCCTGAACAGCTCCCGCATCTTGTCTGCCGCCGCGTCATTCGTGACGGCCGAGCGAAGCAGGATGGTCATCGCCGTGGCAGAGGGGCCCAGCTCCCAGATCTCGAAGAAGTGGCGGACCAGCGCCTCGCCTTCATTGCCGCCTTTCATGGCCGCGACGTCCGGCAAGTGCAGCTCGAACTCGGTGGCGCGCACGAACAGCTCCTCTTTGCTCCCGAAATAGCGAATGACAAGGGCTGGGTCGGCGGCGGCAGCCGCTGCGACCTCCCTCACCGTGGTGCCGTCGTAGCCGCGTTCGGAAAAGAGCGACCGGGCCGCCTCAAGGATGGCGGCCCGTGTGCGGTCCGACTTCTTCAGCGGCGGCTCTGCCGGGAGGTTTGGCTTGCTGGAAGGTTTATTTTTCAACACTTGTTGACTTTCATGGGGTGAGGCGAAATAATCAACGCTCGTTGACATATTAACCCAAACCGAAAGGAAGACGCCATGTCCCAGATCCAATCCCAAATCCCTACCGCGCAGACCGACGTTCTGATCGTCGGAGCGGGCCCCACCGGCCTTGCGCTCTCCGCAGCGCTTGCCGCACAAGGCGTGAAAACGCTCATCATCGACGCCCAGGCGGAAGGCGCGAACACCTCGCGCGCCGCGGTTGTCCATGCGCGCACCCTTGAGCTGCTCGAGCCCCTCGGCGTGTCGGACCGGCTGGTGGCACTTGGGCTGCAGGCCCAGCGCTTCACGGTCCGCGACCGCGACCGCATCCTGGTGCCGATCGAATTCGATGGCCTGCCGTCTGTGTACCCGTACACGCTCATGGTGTCTCAGGCCGTGACCGAATCCGTGCTGCTGGAGCGTGCAAGCGAATTGGGCGCGACAGTTCGGCGCCCGTGTTCGCTGCAGTCGTTTTCGCAGGACGACACCAGCGTCCAGGCCACCCTGAGCGACGGCAGCCAGGTTCAGGCCCGCTTCATGGTGGGCGCCGACGGCATGCACAGTGTTGTGCGCCAGCAGGCCGAGATCGCATTCGAGGGTGGCACGTACGGCGAGACCTTCGTGCTGGCCGACGTCAGGCTGGATGCGAACGAGGCCGTTCCCCAGAATGAAGTGATCCTCTTCTTCTCGCCGGAGGGGATGGTTGTGGTGGCGCCTTTGCCGGGCGGGACGCATCGTATCGTCGCGACCGTGGACGACGCCCCCGAGCAACCGGATACGGCCTATGTGCAAGCCCTGCTGGACGCTCGCGGACCGCAGGCCACGCGTGCCGTGGTTCAGGAGGTCCTTTGGGGCTCCCGCTTTCGGGTCCATCACCGAATCGCTGCCGCCTACCGCCGGGGACGGGTGCTGCTCGCAGGCGACGCGGCCCATGTGCACAGCCCGGCCGGAGGCCAGGGCATGAACATCGGCATTCAGGACGCGGTGGCGCTGGGTGACGCGCTGGTTTCTGCCTTGGCGGGAGACGATGGGGCGCTGGACGCCTACGAAGCCCGGCGCAGGCCCATTGCGCAACAAGTGGTCACACTGGCGGACCGGCTGACCCGCATGGCCACCGCGCCGCGCGCCCTTCGCGGGCTGCGCAACGTCCTGCTTTCACTGGTGGCCCGCATTCCGAACTTCCGGCGCAAGCTGGCCTGGCAGCTGTCCGGCCTCGCGTATCGGTAACTGCGGGAGCAATTGGATCGGACGTCTGCTCGTATGCGGCGACGTCCACTGTTGGCCGAAAACACCGGGCCATGACGGTCGCATCTCGTCGAAGAGACGGTCATCGGTTGACTGGCGGCAATCAAACGTTACCGATACTTGACGGCCTTTAATACATTCTCAGCCGTAGCCGGCGCAACCATCATCGCAGGCTCATCCCCCGCCTTTACCGCCCCGACCGCTTCCCGCATCGCCTCATACACACTGATCGCCAGCATGAAGGGCGGCTCGCCGACGGCCTTGCTGCCGCCTACGTTGTCTTCGCGGTTCGCTTCGGGCCATAGATCGACCTTGAAGTGTTCGGGGATGTCGCCGGTGGCGGGGATCTTGTAGGTGCTGGGCGCGTGGGTGGCGAGGTAACCCTTGTCGTTCCACACCAGCTGTTCTGTCGTGAGCCAGCCCATGCCCTGCACAAAGCCGCCTTCGATCTGTCCGATGTCCAGGGCCGGGTTGATGCTGGTGCCGACGTCGTGGAGGATGTCGACCTTGAGCACGCGGCTTTCGCCGGTCAGGGTGTCGATGGCGACTTCGCTGCAGGCAGCGCCGTAGCTGAAGTAATAGAAGGGCCGGCCGGTGAGGGTGGTCTTGTCGTAGTGAATCTTGGGCGTGCGGTAAAAGCCGTCGCTCCAGAGCTGGATGCGGTTGGCGTAGGCGGCTTTCACCACCTCGTCAAAGCTGCGCGTCGCCTTGGGCGAGATCACCTTGCCGCCCTGGAAGCGGATTGCGCCCGCGCCGCAACCATCCAGGCCCGCTGCGAAGGAGGCCAAGTTGTCGCGCACGTTGCGGGCGGCGTACTGGGCGGCGCGGCCGTTCAGGTCGGTGCCGCTGCTGGCGGCGGTGGCGGAGGCATTGGGCACCTTGCTGGTGTCGGCAGCTGTGCAGCGCACGCGCTCGAAGGGCACACCCAGCTCGTCGGCGACGATCTGCGCGACCTTGGTGTTCAGGCCCTGGCCCATCTCGGTGCCGCCGTGGTTTACCTGCACGCTGCCGTCGGTGTACACATGCACCAGCGCGCCGGCCTGGTTGAAAAAGGTGGCGGTGAAGCTGATGCCGAACTTGACCGGCGTGATGGCAATCCCGCGCTTGATGACGGGGCTGGCCGCATTCCATGCCGAAATAGCCTCCCGCCGGCGCCGATAGCCAGAAGTTTGCTCCAGTTTCGATAGCATGGGGGCGAGGATGTTGTCCTCGACCTTCATCTGGTAGTGCGTCACGTTGCGCTCGCTGATGCCGTAGAGGTTGCGCATACGCACATCGAAAGGGTCCAGCCCAAGCTTGCGCGCAATGTCGCCCAGGATGGACTCGATCACGATCACACCCTGCGGACCGCCGAAGCCGCGAAAGGCGGTGTGGCTTTGTGTGTTGGTCTTGCAGCGGTGCGAAACAATCTCGACGTCGCTCAAAAAGTAGGCGTTGTCGGCGTGGAAGATAGCGCGGTCGGCGACCGGGCCGGACAGGTCGGCAGAGAAGCCGCAGTCGGCCAGCATGGTGAGCTGCAGCGCGGTCAGCAGCCCGGTGTTGTCATACCCGGCGGTGTAGTCGTAGGCAAAGGGGTGGCGCTTGCCAGTGACCATGAAGTCGTCGTCGCGATCCAGCCGCAGCTTGACCGGGCATTTGAACTTGCGCGCCGCCAGCGTGGCCCACACGGCCAGGTGGCCGGCCTGCGTTTCCTTGCCGCCAAAGCCGCCGCCCATGCGCCGGCACTCGACGGTGACGGCGTTGTTCTCGATGCCCAGCGCATGCGCCACCCAGTGCTGAATCTCGCCGGGATGCTGGGTGCTGGAATAAATCCACCACTGGTCCTGCTCCAGTGGCAGCGCGTAGGCGACCTGGCCTTCGAGGTAGAAGTGTTCCTGCCCGCCGACCTCGAGCTGGCCTGTGAGTGTGTGTACTGACTTTTTGAGCGCAGCTTCCGGCTCACCGCGGCGCACCACCACCTTGGGCAGCACATAACTTTGCGCGGCGTGGGCGGCGCGCGGGCCGAGCAGGGCCGGCAGCGCCTCGATGTTTTGCTTCACCAGGCGCGCGGCGCGGCGCGCCTGCATCACCGTATCGGCCACCACCAGGCCAATCACCTGGCCGATGTGCTGCACGCTGTCGATGGCAAAGATGGGCTCGTCGTGCACAAAGGTGGCAAGCAGCTTGTCGCCGGGAATGTCGGCCGCAAGCACCACGCCGCGCACGCCGGGCATGGCCAGCGCCGCGCTGGCGTCGACGCCGCGCAGGCGCCCGTGTGCGACGGTGGACAGGATGGGCGCGGCATGCAGTGTGCCCTTGACCTCGGGGATGTCATCGACATACGTGGCGCTGCCGGCCACCTGGGCGCGGGCGCTTTCGTGCGGTCGCGATGCGCCCATGGCCGGGCCGGGCGTGGCGGGGGCGTGCGGTGATTCGGTGGCGGGCGCGATGTTGCGCTCTCCGGCATCGGCCGCACCGCCGGGGCCGCCGCCCGTGGCAGCTGTGAAGTCGCCGCTGTCTTTTGCTGCGGCTGTGAACTTGGCGTCGCGTTTGTTCATGCCTGTACCCCTGGCTTGTCATTGCGGGCTTGATCCGCAATCCATGTGGGCGAGGCCGCGGGCCGTGGATCCCGGATCAAGTCCGGGATGACAACTGATTCCAGGTTGATCTGCTGCAAACCCTGGCTTTCGAGCCAGAAGCGCTGCAGCAGGTTGCCCAGCACCTCGCTGCGGTAGCCGGCAGAGGCGCGCATGTCGCTCAGGGGCTGGAACTCGCCGCGCAATATCTGCATGGCTTCGCGGACAATGGCTTGTGTCCACGGCTTGCCGCGAAGGAAGGCTTCGGTTTTGATGGCGCGGGCTGGGGTGGCGGCAACGCCACCTGCGCCCATGCTGACCTTCGCCACCTTGCCGCCGGCGAGTTGCATATTGATGACCAGGCAGACGGCGGAGATGTCATCGTCGTAGCGTTTGCTGATCTTGTAGGCGCGCAGGAACTCCTGCCCCGGTGCCGGCCCCTCACCCCCGCCCTCTCCCCGGGAGGGCGAGGGAGCAAGTCTGGCTCCCTCTCCCGCTTGCGGGAGAGGGCTGGGGTGAGGGGCGCCAGGCAGCGGTACCTTGATCCAAGCCAGCACCTCATCGGGCGCCATCACGTTTTTTCGGTAGCCGGTGTACAGCGCTTCCAGCGGCATCTCTCGGTGGCCACGCACGCTCATCAGCACGATGTTGGCGCCGAGTGCAATCAACAGCGGCATCGAGTCGCCAATCGGCGAGCCGTTGGCGACGTTGCCGCCCAGGGTGCCGGCGTTGCGCACCGGCAGGCCGGCGAAGCGGTTGGCAAAGGTCTGCAGTTGCGGCCGGTCGGCCACCAGTGCGGCAAACGCGTCGCTCAGGGTGACGGCGGCGCCGATGGCGATGTGGTGCTCGTAGCGCTCGATGCGCCGCAGCTCTTCCACGCGGGTCACGTCCAGCACGTCGCTGAACTCCTTGTGCATCTTGGTCACCCACAGGCCGACGTCGGTGCAGCCGGCGACGATTTGCGCGCCCGGATGCGCGGCGCGGGCCGCCAACAGCTCTGCCAGCGTACGTGGGGAGTTATAAGCAAAATTGACCTTCAGCCCTTTGTGGGCGGGCGCGAGCAGCTCCAGTTTTGATAGCAAATCGGTTTCGTCCACCGTGGCAACTGGCAGCGACGCCATTTGCTGCGCGGCGTCAAAAATTGGCCGGTAGCCGGTGCAGCGGCACAAATTTCCCGACAGCTCCTGCTGCGCCAACTCACGCGTGATGGTGCGGCCTTCGCACACATGGTTTTGGTACATGCCGAACATGCTCATGACAAAGCCGGGGGTGCAGAAGCCGCATTGCGATCCGTGACTGTCCACCATGCTCTGCTGAGCCGGATGTAGGCCGCCATCTGCACCGGCAATGTCTTCCACTGTCCACAGCGCCTGCCCGTCGATGGAATGCGCCAGTTTGATGCAGCTGTTGACGGCCTTGTAGCGGATGCGGCCGTCGACCGCTTCTCCCAGCACCACGGTGCAGGCGCCGCAGTCGCCTTCGCCGCAACCTTCCTTGGTGCCGGTGCAGGCCAGGTCCTCGCGCAGCACCTCCAGCAGCGTGCGGCTGGGTGGTACATTGGCGAGCGCGACCACCTGGCCCCCGCGGACGAACTGGATGGTTTTAAGGGATGGCTGAATGGGCATGGCAACAGGGTAAGACTATTTGGCTCGGGTCGGTATACCGGCCCCCATATCAAGGCAATGTATAAAAAGGTATGAAGGACCAGGCCTTATTCGACAAGATAGACCTCCATCTCATAAGGGTCTTGAACACCGTGCTGACTGAACGCAGCGTTTCGCGCGCCGCCATTCGCCTTGGAATGTACCAACCCGCCGTCAGCGCGGCGCTCAAGCGCCTGCGCGAGCTGGCGGGCGACCCGCTGCTGGTGCGCTCAGGAGCCGGCATGGTACCCACCGATGCGGGCCTGCGCATGGTGGAGCCTTCGGCGCGCATCCTGCGCGCGGCCGAGGTGCTGTTCAGCGACGCACGCGGCTTTGACCCGGCCACCGCCACCACCACCTTCAGCCTGGCCTGCAGCGACTACATGGACCCGCTGTTCCTGCCGCAGCTGGTGGCGCAGATCAAGAACCTGGCGCCGCTGTGCCATGTGGACATTCAACCGCTGTCGGGCGAGTCCGACTACCGCACGCGTCTGGCGCAGGGCGAGGTGGACATCGTGGTCGGCAACTGGCCGGCACCGCCCGACGACCTGCACATGGCGCGCCTGTTTGGCGACGAGGTGGTGTGCCTGGTGGCCAAAGATCACCCGGCTGCACGCCGCGGCTGGGACAGCGAGAGCTGGCTGGCCGCCGAGCATGTGGCCCCCACGCCCACGCACCCGGGTGCCAAGGGCGTGATTGATGTGCACCTGGACAAGCTGGGCCTGCAGCGCAACATCACCGTGCGCTGTCCGCATTTCGGCCTGATTCCGGCCATGGTGGCCGGCAGCCTGCTGGTGCTGACCACCGGGCGCCAGTACTGCGAGCGCTACACGGCAACGCTGCCGGTGAAAATCCTGCCGTGCCCGGTCGACTTCCCGCGCATGATGTATTACCAGCTCTGGCATGAACGCACCCACGCCTCGGCTTCGGCCAAATGGCTGCGTGACCGCGTCAAGGCGGTGGCCGCTGCGCTACGAAAAGAATAGCTGTTCGCGCTTGATGCATAAGGGCTAGAGCCTTAAAACACATATAAAAACCAAGAGACAATGCCTGCTTCCTCAGTTCTTTCCGACCCGGCTTCCGACTCGCCTTCCGTTGTCGCGGCGCGCCTGCGGCTTACCGGCATCACCAAGGCCTACCCCGCGGTGGTGGCCAACAGCGATGTCTCGCTGACGGTCCAGCCCGGCGAGATCCATGCCGTGCTCGGCGAAAACGGCGCCGGCAAATCGACGCTGATGAAAATCATCTACGGCGCGGTCAAGCCCGACGCCGGCCAGGTCGAGGTGGACGGCCGCAGCGTGGTGATTCGCAACCCGCAGGAAGCACGTGCGCTGGGCATCGCCATGGTGTTCCAGCACTTCAGCCTGTTTGACACACTGACGGTGGCTGAAAACGTCTGGCTGGGCCTGGACAAAAGCCTGAGCCTTGCGGAGGTGTCGCGCCGCATCATGGCCACCACACAGGAGTACGGCTTGCAGCTGGAGCCCACGCGGCCGGTGCACACGCTGGGTGTGGGCGAGCGCCAGCGCGTGGAAATTGTTCGCTCGCTGCTGACCGACCCCAAGCTGCTGATTCTGGACGAGCCGACCTCGGTGCTGATGCCGCAGGCCGTGGAAAACCTGTTTGTCACCCTGCGCCAGCTGGCCGCGCGCGGCTGCAGCATCCTCTACATCAGCCACAAGCTGCACGAGATACGCGCCTTGTGCACGGCCTGCACGGTGCTGCGCGGCGGCAAGGTCACCGGCGTGTGTGATCCGCGCGAGGAGAGCAACGCTTCGCTGAGCCGCCTGATGATTGGCGCCGAACCGCCGGCGCTGGAGCATCACGAGAGGGCCGCCGGCGCCGCCGTGCTGGAGGTGCGCGAGTTGAGCCTGGCGCGGGAAGACCAGTTTGGCGTGGACCTGCAGCAGGTGGCGCTGACCGTGCGCGCCGGCGAGGTGGTCGGCATTGCCGGCGTTTCGGGCAATGGGCAAAAGGAGTTGCTGTATGCGCTGTCGGGTGAAGACACCCGGGCCGCGGCCGGCAGCATCCAGATCGCCGGGCAGGATGTGGGCCGGCTGGGCCCGGCGTCGCGCCGCGCGTTGGGTTTGCATTTCCTGCCGGAAGAACGGCTGGGACGCGGCGCGGTGCCGACGCTGAGCCTGGCGCACAACCTGCTGCTCACGCGCAGCGATGCCGTGGGCCGCGGCGGCTGGCTGCACCTGGGCGCCCTGCAGGCGCAGGCGGCCGGCATCATTGCGCGCTACCAAGTCAAGGCCGGTGGCCCGCAGGCGGCGGCGCAGTCGCTGTCGGGCGGCAACCTGCAAAAATTCCTGGTGGGCCGGGAGGTCGAGGCCAAACCCACGCTCCTCGTCGTGTCGCAGCCGACCTGGGGCGTGGATGTGGGGGCCTCGGCACAAATTCGCGGCGAACTGCTCAAGCTGCGCGACAGCGGCTGTGCGGTGCTGGTGGTCAGCGAGGAGTTGGAAGAATTGTTCGATATCAGCGACAGGCTTTACGTGATGGCCAAGGGCCAGATCTCGCCGGCCTTGCCGCGCGCCAATGCGTCGGTGGAGCTGGTGGGGCAATGGATGAGCGGGCTGTGGAGCGACCCCTCACCCCAGCCCTCTCCCCAAAGGGGCGAGGGAGTGGGAGGAAGAGAAAGAGGAGGGCCTTCGCTCCCTCTCCCGTCCGGGGAGAGGGCTGGGGTGAGGGGCGACGCTGAAGGGGACAACCATGCTCAAGCTTGAAGCCCGGCCGCAGCCATCGAAGTACTGGAGCTTCGGTTCGCCGCTGCTGGCGCTGCTGGTCACGGTGGTGATCGGCGTGATCTTGTTCATGGCACTTGGCAAGGACCCGATGCGCGGTCTGCAGGTCTTTTTCTGGGAACCGATCAAGTCGCCCTATGCGTTGAGCGAGCTGATGGTCAAGGCGACGCCGCTGCTGATCATCGCGCTGGGACTGGCTGTGTGTTTTCGTTCGAACGTGTGGAACATCGGCGCCGAGGGGCAGTTTGTCATTGGCGCGGTGGCAGCCGGCGGCGTGGCCTTGCTGGCCGACAAGAGCACCGGGCCGTGGATTGTGCCGGCCATCATCGCGGCCGGCATGCTGGGCGGCATGGTCTGGGCCGGCATCACGGCGCTGCTGCGCGACCGCTTCAACGCCAATGAAATTCTGGTCAGCCTGATGCTGGTGTATGTGGCCGACATGGTGCTCAGCTACCTGGTGTTCGGCCCCTGGAAAGACCCGCAGGGCTACAACTTTCCGCAGACCAAAACCTTTGAGGCGGTGACCCAAATTCCGCGCCTGATGCAGGGCTCGCGCGTGAGCATCGGCATTTTGCTGGCGCTGGCGGGCGCGGTGGCCTTGTGGCTTTACCTGTTTCGCACCCGTGCCGGTTTTGCCCAGCAGGTGGGCGGCCTGGCCCCGGCGGCTGCACGGTATGCCGGTTTTTCTTCGCGCAAAGCGCTGTGGGTGGCGCTGCTGACTTCCGGCGGTGCGGCCGGCCTGGCCGGTGCGCTGGAGGTGGCCGGACCGATTGGCCAGCTCACACCCTATGTGCCGGCCGGTTATGGTTTTGCCGCCATCATCGTGGCTTTTGTCGGGCGCCTGCACCCGGCGGGCATGGTGTTTTCGGCCATCCTGATGAGCATGTTCTATATAGGCGGGGAACTTGCTCAATCTCGCTTGGGCCTGCCCAAGTCGCTCACCGGCGTGTTCCAGGGCCTGCTGCTGTTCAGCCTGCTGGCCTGCGACACACTGATCGCCTACAGGGTGCGCTGGACACGCAGCACAGCTGTTTCCATGAAGGGAGCCCGCTGATGGATTCCACCGCGCTGCTGGTGGCGGCCACCCTGAGCGCAGGCACCGTGCTGGCGATTGCTTCGCTGGGCCTGCTGATCAATGAAAAAGCCGGCATCGTCAACCTGGGCGCCGAGGGCATGATGTTGTGCGCCGCCATAGCCGGCTTTGCCGCCGTGGTGCACAGCGGCAACATCTGGCTCGGTTTTCTGGCCGGCATGGCGGCCGGGGCCGTGCTGGCCGCGGTCTTTGGCGTGCTGGTGATCTGGCTCAACACCAACCAGTACGCGACGGGGCTGGCGCTAAGCCTGTTTGGTGCGGGCTTCTCCGCATTTGCCGGCATCAAATATGTGCAGGAAAAACTGCCCGAGCAAAGCCATTACCCCTTGCCCTGGCTGGGTGAGCTGCCTTTTGTCGGGCCGGCGCTGTTTCGCCAGCACCCCATGGTTTACATCGCCATGGCGCTGACCGCCGGCCTGATCTGGTTTTTGTACCGCACGCGCGCCGGCCTGGTGCTGCGCTCGGTGGGCGAAAGCCCGGAGTCGGCGCACGCTTTGGGTTACCCGGTACGGCGTATCCGGCTGGCCGCCGTGGTGGCGGGCGGCGCGCTGTGCGGCCTGGCGGGGGCCTACGTCTCGGTGGTCTACACGCCGCTGTGGGTGGAGGGCATGATTGCCGGCAAGGGCTGGATTGCGCTGGCCCTGACCACCTTTGCCACCTGGCGCCCGGCACGGGTGTTGCTTGGGGCTTACCTGTTCGGTGGCGTGACTATGCTGCAGTTTCACCTGCAGGGGCTGGGGGTGGATGTGCCGCCCCAGTTCCTGACGATGCTGCCTTATCTGGCCACCATCGTGGTGCTGGTGCTGATCTCGCGCAACCCGCGCTGGATCAGGCTGAACATGCCGACATCGATTGGAAAACCTTTCTACCCCGGTTCATAATCGGGTTTTTTCGCCAAACTCTGGCTTTACCGTCGCTACAGGAGACGACATGACTGACTTGCAAAAACGTTCATTGCTCAAGCTGGCTGCACTTTCCGCAGTCGCTTCAGCCGCGCTGATGGGCTGCGGCAAAAAGGAAGAGCCAGCACCGCCACCGGCCGCCGCACCTGTTGCCGCACCGGCGCCGGCCAAGGCCGAGCCGCTGAAAATCGCGTTTGCCTACATCGGGCCCGTCGGCGACGGCGGCTGGACTTTTGCGCACGACAACGGCCGCAAGGCGATCGACAAGGAATTCGGCGACAAGGTGGTCACCAGCTTCGTCGAAAAAGTGCCCGAGTCGGCAGATGCCGAGCGCGTGATCCGCGACATGGCCAGCCAGGGCAACAAGCTGATCTTCGGCACGACCTTCGGCTACATGGAGCCCATGCTGAAAGTCGCCGCCGACTTCAAGGACGTGAAGTTCGAGCACGCCACCGGCTACAAGACCGCCGACAACATGCGCACCTATGACAGCCGCACCTACGAAGGCGCTTACATGGCCGGTGTGATTGCCGGCAAGATGAGCAAGAGCGGCAACCTCGGTGTGGTCGGCTCGGTGCCGATTCCTGAAGTGGTGCGCAACATCAACAGCTTCACGCTGGGTGCGCAGTCAGTCAATCCCAAGGTCAAGACCAAGGTGGTCTGGGTCAACGAGTGGTTCAACCCGCCGAAGGAAACCGAAGCCGCCACCGCGCTGATCAACGGCGGCGCCGACGTGCTGTTCCAGAACACCGATTCGTCGGCCGTGCTGCAGACCGCCGAGAAAATGAACAAGCGTGCCTTCGGATGGGACTCCGACATGACCGCCTACGGTCCCAAGGCCCACCTGGGTTCTGCCGTCATCAACTGGGGCCCTTACTACGTCAAGGCCGTCAAGGATGCATTGGATGGCAAATGGACCACCGGCCAGGCCTGGTGGGGCGTGAAGGAAGGCGCCATCGACATGGTGTCAATTGCTGCCGACGTGCCTGACGACACCAAGAAACGCATCGACGAGATCAAGGCCGGCCTGAAAGACGGCAGCTTCGCGATCTGGAAAGGCCCCATCATGGACAACACCGGCAAAGAGCTGGTGGCCAAGGATGCGGTGGCTGACGACAAGTTCCTCGGTGGCCTGAAGTCTTACGTCAAGGGCGTGGAAGGCAAAGTCCCGGGTAACTGAGTCTTTACTCCCTCTCCTTCGGGAGAGGGTAGGGGAGAGGGTAGGGGAGAGGGTAGGGGTGAGGGTTTGTCGCGTGACTACTGCAGTTGCTTCATGAACCGCGAGCTACCCTCATCCCAACCTTCTCCCAGAGGGAGAAGGAGCAAGGCGTTGTGCTTCAAGCTGCTTTAGTGCAGCTTTTTTGTTTTGGAATTTGCGATGAACCTCAAACCTGTTGCCTCGGACCGCTTGCCCGAGCTGTTGCGCCTGATGCCCAAGGCCGAGCTGCACATCCACATCGAAGGTTCGCTCGAGCCGGAGCTGATTTTTGCGCTGGCAAAGCGCAACGGCGTGGCACTCCCTTATGCCAATGTTGAGGCGTTGCGCAGTGCCTATGCATTCACCAATCTGCAGAGTTTTCTGGACATCTATTACGCCGGCGCCAGCGTGTTGCTGACCGAGCAGGATTTCTACGACATGGCCCGCGCGTATTTTCTGAAGGCTGCGGCTGACCATGTGGTTCATGCCGAACTGTTTTTTGATCCGCAGACCCACACGGCGCGCGGGGTCGGCATGGAGACGGTGGTCAAGGGGCTGCACCGCGCCTGCGTCGATGCGCAAGAGCTGGGCATCAGCGCAGCACTGATCATGTGCTTCCTGCGCCATCTCAGCGAGGAAGAAGCTTTCGAGACGCTGGAGCAGGCCCTGCCTTACCGAGACCTCATCATCGGTGTGGGGCTGGACTCCGGCGAGGTCGGCAACCCGCCCGAGAAGTTTGCGCGTGTGTTTGCACGCTGCCGCGAACTCGGCCTGCACCTGGTGGCGCATGCGGGCGAAGAGGGCCCGCCGGAATACATCTGGACAGCGCTAGACCTGCTCAAGGTCGAGCGTATCGACCACGGCGTGCAGGCCGCCAAAGACTCGGCGCTGATGCAGCGACTGGCGAAAGACCGCGTTGCGCTCACGGTGTGCCCGCTGTCCAACCTCAAACTGTGTGTGTTTCCGGACCTGGCGCAGCACAACCTGCGCCAGTTGCTGGATGCGGGGCTGGCTGCCACCGTGAACTCGGACGATCCGGCCTATTTCGGCGGCTACATGAACGACAACTTCACGCAGACTTTTGCTGCCACCGGCATGGATGCGCAGCACGCCTACACCCTGGCGCGCAACAGTTTTGAAGCAGGCTTTACCAGCGAGGCCGAAAAGCGCAGCCAGATCGAAGGGCTGGACGCCTGTTTTGAGTCTTTTCGCTAGCCCCTGCTTGTGCTCACCCGGCCAGTCACCGGACTGGCAGGCTCAAACCAGCGAGAGACCGGGCCCCTTGGGCTCGTCTGGCAGCCCGAGCACGGTACGCACCACGTGCATGAGCGCGTCAGCCTCGAAGGGTTTGGTGACATAGCCGTCTGCACCGCCAGCCAGGCCCTTGAGCACCGCCTCACGCGTGGCCTTGCCTGTCAGCATGATCACCGGCACATTCTTGAGCGAGGGGTGCTGGCGCAGCCGGAGCAGGATGTCGAAACCGTCGGCATCGGGCAGCACCACGTCGAGAAGAATCAGGTCGGGCACGGGGAGCTTACGGAATTCAGCAACGACTTCTGCCCGATTGCTCGCCAACCGGACCTGAAAGCCCTCAAAAGACAGGTAACTCTGGATGAACTTGGCCAACATGGGCTCGTCGTCCACCACGATCGCAGACAAACGCTCGCCCGGCTGCTTCGGGGGGGCCGGGCTGCGCGGCCTGGCGATTCGCACAAAATAGCCAGTTTTTTTCAGGGAGGCTGCCCCGGTGTCGGCTTCTGCCTCGTTCACTACAAATTGGTTCATCCGGGCGTTGAACTGTTCGGTAAAAGGGTCCACCTCTGCCAGCGTGATCAAGCCTCTGTCGCGCAGCGTCAGGGCCAGGCCATGGAACGCCGCCTCGCTCTCGGCGGCCATGCCGGCCCGCAGCTGTTTGAGCGTCAGTGATCCATCGATGCGGACCAGCAGCTCGATTTCTGCCGGCCCCAAGGTGGTCGCACCGCTGCGAAGCTCTTCCTGCCCGCGGGGAGTAAGCGTATAAACGTCGTTGTCATGCATATTCGCTGGCTTCCTTGGATGAGGTTTCCATTTTCCGCGATTATCTACCGCTTACGCCACGGCCTGTCACATTTGCTGACCACTCAAGCATACGCGTGTATGGAGAGGCTGCGCATCCCGTAGCGATGAAGGCGTGTGCCGTTCTCTTCGGGTTGCTGTGTCTGTGCACGGGGGCGGCGGCACAGTGGACCCCGGTGATGGTGGACCCGGCGGTCATTACCTACATCGACCGGACCACCCTGCGCGGAACGGGCGGCAAGGGCGGTCTGGTCAAGATGTGGTGGCTGATGGACTACCAGCTGGTGCAGATCATCGACGAAAAAGGATACTTCTCCCGCTTGCATCACAGCGAATTCGACTGCAGGCACCAGCGCTCGCGCCTGCTGTCCGTGGCCTTGCTGTCGCAGCAGATGGGCCTGGGTGAGACGGTGTTTGAAGACCCGGCGCCGCGCCGCTGGGAGCCGGTGGCCGGGCAGCCTTTTCAGCAGGCTTTGTTGGACATCGCCTGTATCAGTTACTAGCCGGTGATGTTGGCCCCCACGGTCGTTCGCTTCGCGTAACTCCCGAGGCCTTGCAGGCCGCGGCTCGCGAGACGCTTCGCCTCTGTCGCCTGTCCAAAGCTGCTCAAGCAGCTTTGGAGCCGCAGGCTCCAGCCCCTCGGTGGCCGCTGCGCCTGCGGGCCGGCAAAGCCGGACCCGCGGTGGATTTAGCCCCCACGCTCCCTCGCTGCGTGTGGGTCGCTGCCCCCCGAGGGGGCGCTGCGCCTGCGGTCTGGCAAAGCCAGTCCCGCGGCCCCTGCTTGTAAAGAGAAGGGGATGACTCCCGGCTAAAATAGCTTTTCACCCGCGTGCTGTCCCGGCGCGCTGGTGTTTTTTGTTTTCCGGGGCCATGTAGAGGACCACCATGTATAAAAACCTCGCTGCCGCGCTCGCGGCCGCCTGTTTTATTTCTCCCGTTTTTCCCCAAACGCCTCTGCCCGCCAAAGAGCCTTTGAAGATCGGCTTCGTTTATGTTGCGCCGCTGACCGAAGCCGGCTGGGTGCGCCAGCATGAGGAAGGCCGCAAGGCCGTCGAGTCGACGCTGGGCGACCGGGTGAAAACCACCTATGTTGAAAACGTTCCGGAAGGCGCTGACGCCGAGCGCGTGATCCGCGACCTGGCCAGCCAGGGCCACCGCCTGATCTTCACACCCAGCTTCGGCTACATGGAGCCGACACTGAAGGTGGCGAAAGACTTCCCGGACGTGAAATTCGAGTCCATCACTGGCTACAAGACCGCAGCCAATGTGGCGGTCGCCAATGCGCGTTATTACGAGGGCCGTTACCTGGCCGGCATCGCCGCCGGCCGTCTCGCGTCCAGCGCCGGTTATGTCGCGGGCTTTCCCATCCCCGAGGTGATCCAGGGCATCAATGCCTTTACGCTGGGTATGCGGTCGGTCAATCCAAAGGCTGAAGTAAAGGTGGTCTGGCTGGGCGCCTGGTTTGACCCGCCGCGCGAGCGCGATGCCGCAATGACGCTCTTTAACCAGGGCGTGGAAGTGATCGCCTTTCACACCGGCTCGACGGCGGTGATGAGCGCGGCGCAGGAGCGCGGCAAGCTGGCGATTGCCTACCATTCGGACATGCGCAAGGTGGCGCCCGACGCTCAGCTGCTGGCCGTGACCCACCGCTGGGGCGACTACTACACTCGGCGCGCGCAGGCGGTGCTGGACGGCAGCTGGAAAAGCGGCGCCGTCTGGGGCGGTGTGAAGGAGGGCATGATCCGCGTCGACGGCTTTGGCCCCAAGGTGCCTAAAAAAGTGGCTGACGAGGTACTGGCGCGGCAGAAGGACATCGCCGCAGGCAAGCTGCGGCCCTTTGCCGGCCCGATCACCGACAACGAAGGTCAGCAGGTGCTGGTCGCCGGCAAGGTGTTGAGCGACGAGCAGATCCTGGGAATGAACTTCCTGGTGCAGGGCGTGCAGGGCAAGCTGGCCAAATAAACCTTATGCGGGCCGGCATATCGCCGGACGCCGCAGCTGCGGTAACCTAGGGCCTGCTCACACTATTTATGCAAGATGCGTTGCGAGTCAAAAAGGTCATGCGCGAGGCGAAAAATGCAGCCGGGCTGGAGCCCGGCAAGGCTTTGCAACGCTGCGCATGGCCTTTTTGGCCGCAACCCGGAGGGAACGGGGTGAAAACAACGCCACTCGGCGTTGCGCTCCTAACCCAGACACCCGGTCTGGGTGTCGTCGCGCGCCTTGATTGGCGCTGTTTTCATCACGTTCGCACTTGTATAAATAGTGTGAGCAGGCCCTGAGCATGAAAGCTTGGCGCGCCTCCGTTCTTTCCTTTCCCCATCCGGGGCAAGCTCACCTGGAAACCGACGGCCTGCTGGTGGTCGGCCCGGACGCCGCTGGCCGCCAGGTCGTGCAGGCCGTGGGCAGCTACAGCGCGCTGGCGCCGCGCTTTCCCGGTCTGGACATTACCCACCTGCCTGGGCGCATCATCGCGCCGGGTTTTGTGGACATGCACATCCACTACCCGCAGCTCGACGTCATCGGCTCGCCCGCTGACGGTTTGCTCCCGTGGCTGGAGAATTACACCTTTCCGCATGAAAGCCGTTTTTCGGATGCGGCGCACAGCAACGAGTCGGCGACGTTCTTCGTGGATGAATTGCTGCGCCACGGCGTGACGACGGCGCTGGCCTTTGCCACCTCGCACCCGGCATCGGTGAACGCGCTGCTCGGCGAGGCCCAGCGCCGCAGCCTGCGCATGATTGCCGGCAAGGTGCTGCAGGACCAGCACTCGCCGGATGGCGTGCGCGATGAAACCGAGCAAAGCCTGCTCGACACCGAGGCGCTGATCACGCGCTGGCACGGGGTGGACCGGCTCGGTTATGCCATCACGCCGCGGTTTGTACCCAGCTGCAGCGAAGCGCAGTTGCGTGGTGCGGGTGAGCTGGCCGCCAGATACGCCGACGTGTGGATCCAGTCGCATGTGGCCGAGAACAGGGACGAGATCGCCTGGGTGCGCGCGCTGTATCCGCAGGCACGCAGCTACCTCAGCGTGTATGAGCAGTTCGGCCTGCTGCGGCCGCGCGCCGTGTATGCTCACTGCATCCACATCGACGACGAGGATCGCACGCTGATGCGGGCCACCGGCACGGCCGCGGCCGTCAGCCCGACCAGCAACCTGTTTCTGGGCAGCGGGTTTTTTGATTACGCCGCCGCCGAGCGTGCGGGCTTTCTGTACGGACTGGCCAGCGATGTGGGCGGTGGCACCAGTTTCAGCCCGTTTCACACCATGCTCGCCGCGTATTACGTGGGCCGGGAAGGGCAGACCAAGCCCGGCGTGTCGCTCAAGCCGCAGCAGCTGTGGTGGCAGCACACCGCAGGCGCTGCGCGTGCACTGGGCCTGGAGGGTGTGGTGGGCAACCTGCTGCCCGGCTGTGAGGCCGATTTTGTGGTGCTCAACCCTCAGGCCACACCATTGCTGGCGCGCAAGACCGCGCAGGCCGGCAGCCTGGACGAGCTGTTGTTTGCCTTGATCGTGCTGGGCGACGACCGGGTGATTGAACGCACTGTGATTTCGCAGGTACAGACGGCCCGAGGCCTGAGGGCCTGAGAACCGCTGTTTTCAAGAGAAATAAGCCTCCAGCCTTTATGGGGCGGGCGCAAGCAGCTATCAAAATTAGAGCGCCCTGAGGGCGCAGATCGAGAGATTTCTCTGACTCGAGATGCCATTCATGGGCGCTTCGTCTGTGCGACTGTGCCACGACAGACTTGGCAGGTGCACAGATAGCCAAGCGCCAATCCCCAATCGGGAGTAAAATACATGCGCTGTTGCAATTTGCTTACCTTGCAGCAGCTGTAGTCTGACACGGTCCGTGGCACCTCATTGCCGCTCCGCACCTTTTGGCCGATAGTTCCGGCCCTCCCGGTCGTCAAACTCCCCCAGCGGCGAGCTTCACCCCCGGTCTCTTTTTCCCCTCCCGACCGAATTTATGACCTGAGCCAGGTTCCGGATTGACCTCCGGTACAGGGACTCTCCGTCCACCTGCACGCTGGCTCCGGCCAGGCGTCAGTTTCCTTGACCGGTTTTTTAACCAAAGCCGTCATACCCGCTTCGTGCGTTTGATTCAAGTGCGCAAGCTTTTTTTGAAAGGTCCCAAAATGGGCAAAAAACTTTACGTCGGCAACCTCTCCTACTCGGTGAACGACGATTCCCTGCAACAACATTTCTCCGAATTTGGCACGATCTCGTCGGCCAAAGTCATGATGGACCGCGACAGCGGCCGCTCCAAGGGCTTCGGCTTTGTGGAGATGTCCAGCGACGCGGAAGCCCAGGCAGCCATTAGCGGCATGAACGGCAAGTCCGTTGATGGCCGTGACATGGTGGTCAATGAAGCCCGTCCCATGGAGCCGCGCACTGGCGGCTTCGGTGGTGGTGGCGGTGGCGGCGGTCGTCGCGAAGGCGGCGGCGGTGGTTATGGCGGCGGCGGCGGTGGTGGCGGCGGCTACGGCGGTGGCGGACGCAACAACTACTGAAGTCTTCACCTCAGTTGAAAAAACCGGCATCCCTGCCGGTTTTTTTTCGCCTGGCGCAACCATGCCCCGGAAGGCGTGCGAGCATTGGATTTAATGCTGAATCGGCCTCCAGCACTCGATGGACGGGCGCAGTCAGCTATCAAATGCATAGTGATATGTGGCCAGCCAGATCGTCCAGCGGCTTGCCTACAATCGAGTCCAACTGAGGAAACTTTGGCATGAGCATCAAAAGCGACAAATGGATACGCCGCATGGCCGAGACCACCGGCATGATCGAGCCCTTCGAGCCGGGCCAGATCCGCGAGAGTGAGGGCAGGAAAATCATCAGCTACGGCACCAGCAGCTATGGCTACGACATCCGTTGCGCACCCGAGTTCAAGGTGTTCACCAACATCCACAGCACGGTGGTTGACCCGAAGAATTTCGATGAAAAAAGTTTTGTCGACTTCCATGGCGACAGCTGCATCATTCCGCCCAACAGCTTTGCGCTGGCCCGCACGCTGGAATACTTCCGCATCCCGCGCAATGTGCTGACCATCTGCCTGGGAAAAAGCACCTATGCCCGCTGCGGCATCATCGTCAACGTCACGCCTTTCGAGCCCGAATGGGAAGGGTATGTGACGCTGGAGTTTTCCAACACCACGCCGCTGCCGGCCAGAATTTACGCCGGGGAAGGCTGCGCGCAGGTGCTGTTCTTCGAGAGCGACCCCGACGACGTCTGCGAAGTCAGCTACAAGGACCGCGGCGGGAAGTACCAGGGGCAGGTCGGGGTAACGTTGCCCAAGGCCTGAGCTGTCAGCGGGTCTCGAAGCGTTCGCAATCGCCATGAAAAAAGCCGACACAGTCGGCTTTTTTTGATGCAGCGTACGGTTTATCCGGCTGAACGCAACGGTGATTAACCGTGTTTGCTATTTCTACTTGACCAGCAGAACGGGAATTTCCGAATCAGTGATCACGCGCTGCGCCACGCTGCCCATGACGGCGCGGCCGAGAATGCCGTGACCGTGGGTGCCCATGACAATCATGTGGGCCTTCTCGCGCTTTGAAGCGCGCGCGACTTCCGCTGCAGGAGAGCCTGAAACCCAGGTGGTGCGGTAGTGCAGCTTGTGGCGTTTGAGGAATCGCTCGATGGGGTCCAGCACCTTTCTGGCTTCGTCTTCGTAGTAGGAGTTGACGGTGCTGGCACCCACCATACCCCTGACGCGCGGCGGAACCGGCGGCTGCACATTGAGTACCACCACCTCATCGTCGGGGCCGGCCAGGCTTTCATGCGTGACAAGAAAAGCCAGGGCCTTTTTGGTGTATTTGCTGCCGTCGGCGGCGAAGAGGATTCTCATTTTTCTTTTCTCCTTGTACTTGATGGAACCAGTTTAGCGCAGCACCAGCACCGGAACGCTGCTGTGCGTCAGCACATGCTGGGTTTCGCTGCCCAGCAAAATGCGTTTGATGCCTTTGCGTCCATGGGAGGCCATGACGACCAGGTCACATTTCTGCTTTTTCACGGCGCTGATGATCGATTCGGCCACCAGGTCGGAAGACGCGATGACCGCCCTGGCCTTGATGCCTTCGCCCTGTGCCGCGAGTTTGACGGCTTCCACCACGGCCTTGCCTTTGTCCGCCCATTGTTTCTCGGTGCGGGCCACGTCCTGCGACGAAATGGTGACACCTCCTTCGAAATAGCTGACCGGGTACCGGGGTACCACGTAGAGCGCGACCAGCTCCGCGCCAACAGCGCTGGCCAGATCAATGGCGCTGCGCACGGCCTTCTTCGAAAGCGTGGAACCGTCGGTAGCGACGAGGATGCGTTTGTACATGGCGTGTTCTCCTGGGTTGATGCGACGTTTGCAGCTTAGGGCTGGCATTGTCCCGCACGCTTGATCCATGTCAAGCGGGCGCTCCTGTCCGACGGTAGGCTTGCTCCATGCAAACTGCCACCCTTTTGGTCGATAGCGGCGCCGCTCGGCAGGCCTCGCGCTGGTCCGCGCTGGACGACCGTGCCGAGTGGGAAGGTTTCAGCCGTCCGCTGCCCGGGCGGCCGGGCCTCTGGGAGTCCTACCTCGCGATCGAGGGCATGCATTGTGCGGCCTGTTCGCTCACCGTCGAAGAGGTGCTGCAAAAACTCCCCGGCGTCGAAAGCGTGCAGGTCAACGGTGCTAGCGCCGTGGCCCGTGTGGCCTGGGCACCCGGCCAAGGCCGGCCCTCGGCCTGGCTTGCCGCATTGCAGCGCGCCGGTTATGGCGCCTTGCCCGCGGGCGACATGCTGACTGCGGCGCCACGTATCCAGGCCCAGCGCATGATGCTCTGGCGCTGGCTGGTCGCGGGCTTTTGCATGATGCAGGTGATGATGTATGCCTTCCCGGCTTACATTGCCGAGCCAGGTGATATCTCGGCCGAAGCGCAGGGCCTGCTGCGCTGGGCCTCCTGGGTGCTGACCTTGCCGGTGGTGCTGTTTTCCTGCTGGCCATTTTTTTCCGCGGCAATGCGCGACCTGCGCAACCGGCGCATAGGCATGGACGTGCCGGTGGCTCTTGGCATCCTCATCGCGTTCGGTGCCAGTTCGGCCGCCACCTTCGATCCGGCCTCGCCCTGGGGTGGCGAGGTCTGGTACGACTCGGTCACCATGTTTGTGTTTTTCCTGCTGTCCGGGCGTCTTCTTGAGCAGCGTTTGCGTGACCGCACTGCCGGCGCGCTGGAAGCACTGATGCGCAACCTGCCCGACAGCGTGGAGCGGCAGGGCGCCGATGGTGTGTTTGAGCGCGTTCCGGTGCGCCGCCTCGCTTCCGGTGACCTGATCCGCCTCTTGCCCGGTGATGTGGTTCCGGCCGACGGCACAGTGACGGCGGGTGAAAGCCAGGTTGACGAAGCGCTGCTCACCGGCGAATCCACGCCACTGCAGCGGCGCACCGGCAGTGCGGTGATTGCCGGCAGTCACAACCTGAGCGGCATGCTCATGGTGCGGGTGGAGCGCGCCGGTGGGGACACGCGTTATGCCGCGATGGTGGCGCTCATGGAGCAGGCCTCGGTGCAGAAGCCGCGGCTGGCGCGCATTGCCGACCGTATGGCCGGACCTTTTGTTTTGCTGGTGTTGCTGGCCAGCGCAGCTGCGGCGTTCTGGTGGTGGCCCAGCGATCCGGCGCATGCGATCAGCGTGGCCGTGGCGGTGCTGATCGTCACCTGCCCCTGCGCGCTGTCACTTGCCACACCGGCCGCAACGCTGGCCGCTGCGGGTGCGCTCGCACGGCGCGGTGTGCTGGTGCGCCGGCTGGAGGCGCTTGACAGCTGTGCGGCGGTGGACACGGTGGTGTTCGACAAAACAGGCACACTCACCGAGGACCGCATGACCGTGCGCGTCGGCCGGACCCGTGAGGGCCTTGACCCGGCGCAGGCCTTGCGGATGGCGGCTGCGTTGGCGCAGCATTCCCTGCATCCCCTGTCTCGGGCGATTGTTCAGGCTGCCGGCGCTGCGTCCGGGACCGCGACTGAGGTCACCGAGGTTCCCGGCCAAGGGCTGCAGGGTCGCGTTTCTTCTTCCGGGGTGGGCGCACAGCCACGCGCCATGCGGCTAGGGTCGGCTGTCTTTTGCGACATACCGCCGTTTGTCCAGGCTGCCAACGGCCCGCAGGTGCATTTGTCGGATGAAGCCGGCTGGCTCGCCAGTTTCGACATGGACGAGGCCTTGCGGCCGGAAGCCAAGACATCCGTGGATGCACTGCGGGCTCTGGGTCTGCAAGTGCAACTGCTCTCGGGTGACCTGATAGCCGCTGTGGCGCGGCTGGCTTCACGCGCAGGCATCGACGAAGCCCACGGGCAGCACACGCCGGAAGCCAAACTGGCTCATGTGCGTGGGCTGCAGCAGCGCGGCCGGCGTGTGGCCATGGTTGGCGACGGCATGAACGACGGGCCGGTGCTGGCCTGCGCCGACGTGTCTGTTGCCATGGGCCAGGCTGTGCCGCTGGCACAGGCCAGATCTGACTTCATTGTGGTGGGCGGCCAGCTGGCAGCCGTGCCTGCGTTGCTGCGGCACGCGCACCGCACCCATGCCATCGTGCGCCAGAACCTGTGGTGGGCAGCCTTGTACAACGCCGTGTGCGTGCCGCTGGCCATTCTCGGCTTCATGCCGCCCTGGCTGGCCGGTCTGGGCATGGCGGCCAGCTCGCTGCTGGTGGTGCTCAATTCAGCGCGGCTGGCCCGCATGCAGGAGGCTTTCTGAATGGACATTCTTTATCTTCTGATTCCCCTGTCCGTCATGCTTGCGCTGCTGATCATCGCCGGACTGGGCTGGGCTGTCTGGCGTGGGCAGTTCGATGCACTGGAACAGGAAGGCGAGCGAATTCTGCGTTCAGATTGACTTTCATCAACTCAGACCCTCCTCACGGCAGGGACACTTGAAGCATCACGTAAACAGGTGCTTCATGAACGACAAACAAACATCCGCCGCGATCTACGACGACACCGTCGTTCGGCAGTTTTCCCTGATGGCCGTGGTCTGGGGCGTGGTGGGCATGCTGGTGGGGCTGTTCATTGCCGCCCAGCTGGCCTGGCCCGAACTCAACTTCGGCATTCCCTGGCTCAGCTACGGACGCCTGAGGCCTTTGCACACCAACGCCGTGATCTTCGCCTTCGGCGGTTGCGCATTGATCGGCAGCAGCTATTACGTGGTCCAGCGCACCTGCCATGTGCCGCTGTTTGCCCGCAAGCTGGCTTCGTTCACGTTCTGGGGCTGGCAGGCGGTGATTGTCGCCGCGGCGGTCAGCCTGCCGCTGGGTTATACCCAGGGCAAGGAATACGCGGAACTCGAATGGCCGATTGACATCCTGATCACGCTGGTGTGGGTGGCCTATGCCATTGTTTTCTTCGGCACCATCGGCATGCGCAAAGTCAGGCATATCTATGTCGCGAACTGGTTTTACGGTTCCTTCATCCTTGCCGTGGCAATCCTGCATATCGTCAACAGCGCAGCGGTGCCGGCGGACTGGATGAAATCCTACTCGGCTTATGCCGGTGTGCAGGACGCGATGATCCAGTGGTGGTACGGGCATAACGCCGTTGGCTTCTTTCTGACCGCCGGCTTCCTCGGGATGATGTATTACTTCGTTCCCAAGCAGGCCGAGCGTCCGGTCTATAGCTACCGGCTGTCCATCGTTCACTTCTGGGCACTGATCTTCACCTACATGTGGGCGGGTCCACACCACCTTCACTACACCGCCTTGCCAGACTGGACACAGTCGGTCGGCATGGTGTTCTCGCTGATCCTGCTGGCACCCAGCTGGGGCGGCATGATCAACGGCATCATGACGCTGTCCGGTGCCTGGCACAAGCTGCGTGATGACCCGGTGCTGCGCTTCATGATCGTGTCGCTGTCCTTCTACGGCATGAGCACATTCGAAGGCCCGATGATGTCCATCAAGACCGTCAATGCGCTGTCGCATTACACCGACTGGACCGTGGGCCATGTGCATTCGGGTGCGCTGGGCTGGGTGGGGCTCATTTCGATGGGCACGCTCTATTACATGATCCCGCGTCTCTTTGGCCAGAAGCAGATGTATTCGGTCAAGGCCATCGAGGCGCATTTCTGGATAGCCACCATCGGCATCGTGTTCTACATCGCCGCGATGTGGATCGCCGGGGTGATGCAGGGCCTGATGTGGCGCGCCATCAACGCGGACGGCACGCTGACCTACACCTTTGTCGAGTCGGTCAAGGCGACGTATCCCTTCTATGTGGTCCGCGTGATCGGCGGCGTGCTCTACCTGAGCGGCATGCTGATCATGGCCTGGAATACCTGGATGACCGTGGCCGGAGGACGCTCGGTCAACGTCATGGTGCCCGCACCTGTCCACGCCTGAAGAAAGCCCTATTCCATGACTGAAAAAAACACCTCCACCGCCGGCTTCACACACGAGAAGGTCGAGACCAATAATTTCCTGATGATCGTGCTGATCCTCCTGGTGATTGCCGTGGGCGGCCTGGTCGAAATCGTGCCGCTGTTCTTCCAGAAGTCCACCACCGAGCCGATCCAGGGCATCAAGCCCTATTCGGCGCTGCAACTGGCCGGGCGCGACATCTATGTTCGCGAAGGCTGCTACAACTGCCATTCGCAGATGATCCGGCCCTTCCGCGCAGAAACACTGCGCTACGGCCATTACTCGGTGGCCGGCGAGTTTGTCTATGACCACCCCTTCCAGTGGGGCAGCAAGCGAACCGGGCCCGACCTGCATCGCGTGGGCGGCAAATACAGCGACGAGTGGCACCGCATTCACCTGACCAATCCGCGTGATCTGGTGCCCGAGTCCAACATGCCGGCCTACCCCTGGCTCGAGAAGAACACGGTCAATCCCGCTGGCATGGCGCCTCGCATGAAGGCCTTGCGCATGGTCGGCGTTCCCTACACCGATGCGGAGGTCACGCAGTCGGCCCAGGACGTTGCCAGCAAAACCGAAATGGATGCCCTGGTTGCCTATCTGCAGGTGCTGGGCCGGACGCTCAAATAAGGAAACATCATGGACGTGACCACCCTGCGAATCATCGCCACCCTGGTGAGCTTTGCCACTTTCATCGGTATCTGGTACTGGGCTTTTTCGAGCCGCAACAAGGCACGCTTCGACGAGGCTGCCCGCCTCCCGTTCGAGCAGGATTGAACGGAACAGGCCCATGGACAACCCCATTCACATTTACATTTTTTCGTTGACCTCCGGGCCGGCTACCACCGGTGCCGAGGCGACAGCGCAGGAGACCTCATGAGCGATTTCAATGCAAACTTCTGGTCGGTGTATGTCGCCGTCCTGACCCTGGTCAGCATTGTGGCCTGTCTGCTGCTGCTCTGGATCACCGCCCGCAAGAAGATGGTGGCTCGCAGCGACAACACCACGGGCCACGTCTGGGACGGCGACCTGCGCGAGATGAACAACCCCATGCCCCGATGGTGGATGTGGATGTTCGTGTTGAGCATCGTCTTCGGCCTGGCTTACCTGGTGATTTATCCCGGCTTGGGCAGTTATGGCGGCCAGTTGGGCTGGAGCACCCGCGGCGAGTACACCGCCGAGATGGAGCGCGCCAACAAGGATCTGGAGCCGCTGTATGCCCAGTTCACAGCCAAGCAGCCTCCCGAACTGGCCGCAGACCCGGTGGCAATGGCCGTGGGTGAGCGCCTGTTCATGAACAACTGCGCGCAATGCCATGGCTCGGATGCGCGCGGCAGCAAGGGCTTTCCCAACCTGGCAGACACCGACTGGCTGCACGGCGGCCAGCCGGAGAAAATTGCAGAGACGCTGAAGGCCGGTCGGCAGGGCAATATGCCGCCCATGGCAGCGGCTGTTGGGACGCCCGATGACGTCAAGAATGTGGCGAACTACGTGCTCAGCCTGTCCGGCAGCCCGCACGACTCCGTGCGTGCGCAACTTGGCAAGGCGAAATTCACCGCCTGCGCCGCCTGCCACGGCATGGACGGCAAGGGCAACCAGGCGCTGGGTGCGCCTAACCTGACCGACGACATCTGGCTGCACGGCTGGGGTGAACAGGCCATTGTCGCCATGATCAACAAGGGCAAGATCAACGAGATGCCGGCGCAGACCGGCAAGTTGACCGAGGCACAGATCCAGGTACTGACCGCTTACGTCTGGGGCCTTTCGAACAAGCCTGTCCCTGCGGCAAAACTCTGAACCGGAGGGTCGCTTGCAACCATCGTCCGTCCGCAAGATCATTCCCATCGTTCCCGTGGGAGGCGACGACACGTCTGAGTCCTTGTACGAATCGCAGAAGAAGATCTATCCAAGATCGGTCAGTGGCCTGTTCTCGCGCTGGCGCTGGGGCTTTGTCTTCCTGACCCAACTGGTGTTCTACGGCCTTCCTTGGCTGGAATGGGGCCAGCGGCAGGCTGTGCTCTTCGATCTGGGCGCGCGCAGGTTTTACATCTTCGGCCTCGTCCTTTACCCGCAGGATTTCATTTACCTGACCGGCCTGCTGGTTGTCAGCGCGCTGTCGCTGTTTCTTTTCACGGCCGTGGCGGGACGCCTGTGGTGCGGCTTTGCCTGCCCGCAGACGGTGTACACCGAAATCTTTCTCTGGATTGAACGCAAGGTGGAGGGCGACCGTAGCGCGCGCATGCGGCTGGACAGTGCACCGCTGTCGGCACAAAAACTCGCCAAGAAGTGGCTCAAGCACCTGCTCTGGATCAGCCTGGCCATGTGGACCGGCTTGACCTTTGTGGGCTTCTTTTCGCCGATCCGCGAACTGGGCATGGATTTCCTGCAGATGGACATCGGGCCATGGGAAGCGTTCTGGGTATTCTTCTACGGCTTTGCAACTTATGGCAATGCCGGTTTCATGCGCGAGCAGGTGTGCAAATACATGTGTCCCTACGCGCGCTTCCAGAGCGCCATGTTCGACCGCGACACGCTGATCGTGAGCTACGACACAGCGCGAGGCGAGCCGCGCGGCGCCCGCTCGCGCAAGGCGGATGCGTCGGCCCTGTCATTGGGCGCCTGCGTGGATTGCACCCTGTGTGTGCAGGTGTGCCCGACCGGCATCGACATTCGCGAAGGCTTGCAGTACGAATGCATAGGATGCGCGGCCTGTGTTGACGTCTGTGACACAGTCATGGACAAGATGAACTACCCGCGGGGCCTCGTCCGCTTCAGTACCCAGGCGGCGATGGCGAACAAGTGGAGCGGTCCGGAAATCGTCAAACGTGTGCTGCGCCCGCGTGTGCTGGTATATGGTGCCGTGCTGCTCGCCTTGTGCGTGGGCCTGCTCTGGAGCCTGGTAGCGCGTACGCCCCTCAAGGTAGACGTGGTGCGCGACCGCGCCGCGCTGTCCCGCATTGTTGCCGGGGGCAAGCTCGAAAACGTCTACCGCCTGCAGATCATGAATGCCACCGAGCAGCCGCAGCGCTACCGTATCGCCGCCGCCGGGCTGGAGGGCCTGGCGCTGGCATCGGATGCCGAGGTCGATGTCGGTCCGGCGGAGTCGCGCTGGGTTGCGGTGCGCTTGCAGATTCCCTATGGGTCGGCCACCCCCGGCTCGCATCCGATCGTGTTCAGCATAGGTGATGCAGCAGGTCAGTCCCATCTGGCTGAGAAGTCGGTATTTCTCGTTTCGCGCTGACGGAACAGGCATCAACAGATTCAAGGAACCGTCATGAACCCCATGCTTCAAACGCCACCGGTGGTCACTCCTCCCTGGTGGAAACACGGCCACGTCTGGCTGCTTATTGCCGGGCCAGCCGCCGTGGTTGTGGCTGGTTTCGCCACTGCGTGGATAGCTGTCAGCTACCCGGATCCGGTGGTGGCTGAAGACTATTACCGCCGCGGCGTCGAGATCAACAAGACGCTGGCGGCGCAGGACAAGGCCTTGATGCCAGCCGTGCAGGGCCGCAACCATGCGGCCACGCCTCCTGCCATTGGTGCTCGCTGATTCATACGTATTCCAAGGAGACCGCCATGTGGAGCCAGAAATTGATGTGGATTGCGTGGCCCGCCTTCCTGGGTGCGTGCGCGCTGGAACTGCTGGTTTTTGCCATGCTTGACCCGGGTGACCTCCATTGGTCGGGTGAGCCGCTGCGCCTCTCGCGCCAGGGCGTGTATACCGCTGCATTTTTTGTGTTCTGGGCGATCTGCACGGTCTCCAGTGCGCTGACCAACCTGCTTGGCATGTCATCGGCTGAGGTCAATCGCTGCCCCATGCTTCCGGGTGAACGACCGGACAACTGCCGGCCGCAATAGCCTTTGCGACAGATCAAGCCGGGCTGGACGCCTGGGCTTAGGCTGGCGTCATGGTACAAGACCGGCATCCGCCAACCTCCAGGGGACTGCCTCAGGCGACCCAAGCGACCCAAAGATCTTTGGAGGGGCTGACCCAGGAAGAGGCGTACGCAAGACTTCTTGCTGATGGCCCCAACACATTGCCGGGCAGTGTACCCAAGCCGCTGCTGCGCATTGCCGCTGGTGTGGTACTGGAGCCGATGTTTCTGATGTTGCTCGCTGCAGGGACGGTCTACCTGTTGATCGGCGATACGGCCGAAGCAATTTTTTTACTGGGTTCGGTGTTTGTCATCATCGGCCTCGCGCTGACCCAGGAACGCAAGACACAGCGCTCCCTGGAGGCCTTGCGTGATCTGTCGGCTCCGCGTGCCATGGTGATCCGCGCGGGGCGCGAGTTGCGCATCTCGAGCGGCGAGGTGGTCCGTGGTGACTTGCTCGTGTTACACGAGGGCGACCGGATTGCAGCGGACGCGGTGCTGCTGCAAGGTCAGCTGGGCACCGACGAATCCCTGCTGACCGGTGAAGCCGTACCTCAGGAAAAATTGCCGGGGGCTGCTGATCTGGCGATGGAAATGCCCGGAAGCGATGCCCATTCCTTCCTGTTCGCAAGTACCGTTGTTACGCGCGGTGTGGGTGTCGCCTGCGTGCGTGCTACGGGTGCACACACGGCAGTCGGGCGCATTGGTGCGGCGCTGGCATCCACTGCGCTGGTTCCTTCGCAGCTGCAGCAGGCTTCACGAAGGATAGTGCGGCGGCTGGCCATGCTGGGACTGGGGCTGGCTGTGGCGTTGGTTCTGCTGGGTTGGCTGTGGGACGGGCGTTCGCTGCTGGAGAGCGTGCTGCTGGGTGTGGCGCTGGCAATGGCTGTATTGCCGGAGGAAATTCCGGTGGTTCTCACGGTATTTCTGGCCCTCGGTGCGTGGCGGCTGTCGCGTCAGCAGGTCCTGACCAGACGGACAACCGCTGTAGAAACGCTAGGAGCCATCACGGTGCTGGCGGTGGACAAGACCGGGACCCTCACTCTCAACCGCATGGACGTGGCGCAGCTCTGGGTGGCGGGTGCGCATTTCCCGGGTGATGCAGATGACGTGCTTCCTGGAGCATTTCATGAACTGGTGGAATTTGCTCTGCTGGCCACGCCAGTTGATCCTTTCGACCCGATGGAGAAGGCTATACGCGGCTTCGGGCAGAGGTATCTGGCCGGCACCCAGCATGTGCACGCAGACTGGAGACCGGAGCATGCCTACCCGCTGTCGCCCGATATTCTGGCGATGACGCATGTGTTCCCCGCCAGCGACCCGGGGTGCCATTTACTCGCCACCAAGGGAGCGCCCGAAGCCATAGCAGACCTGTGTCATCTTTCTTCTCTGGAGCAGCAAGCCATTGAACGGCAGGCGCAGGGCATGGCGGGCCAAGGCATGCGCTTGCTGGGCGTGGCGAAAGGGCAGTGGGTCGGTGGAAGCTGGCCAGCGAGCCAGCATGATTTCACTTTCACATTTCTGGGGCTGGTGGGGTTGGCTGATCCCCCGCGGCCCGAGGTTCCCGCCGCGGTGGCAGCCTGTCAAGCCGCCGGCATACGCATCATCATGATGACAGGCGACCATCCCGCGACGGCGCGTGCCATTGCACGCCAGGTCGGGCTGCCAGGCGAGGGAGATGTATTGACGGGTCCCGAGATGGCTTCCATGGACGATGACAGCTTGTCTCAACGACTCGGACGGGTCCATCTCTGTGCGCGGCTGGTGCCGGAACACAAACTCCGGCTGGTGCAGTTGCTTCAAAAGGCCGGAGAGACGGTGGGCATGACCGGTGATGGCGTCAATGACGCCCCGTCCCTGAAAGCGGCGGACGTGGGCATCGCCATGGGTGAGCGCGGTACCGATGTGGCGCGGGAAGCGGCAGCCATCGTACTGTTGGACGACAGCTTCGCCAGCATCACTGCGGCCATTCGCCAGGGGCGGCGCATCTTCGACAACATCGGTACCGCGACGCGTTTTATCTTCGCGGTGCATGTGCCTGTGGTTGCGCTTGCATTGGCCCCCGTCCTTTTTCACTGGCCCTTGCTGCTTCTTCCTGTGCAGATCGTGCTGCTGGAATTGCTGATCGACCCGGCCTGCTCCATCGTGTTTGAAGCCGAACCCGAGGCAACTGACCTCATGACCCGACCGCCGCGAGCCCGTGATGCGTCGCCGTTTTCCGCAGACAACATTGTTTATGCGCTCGGGCAGGGACTGGGTGTAGCGGTTCCTCTGCTGGGCGGCGCATGGGTCTTGGGTCTTTGGGGGTGGGGGGAGACTGCCGTTCGTGCGACCGTCTTCGTGTCCCTCGTATTGGGGGTGTTCCTGCTGGTGCTGGCCAACCGTGATTTGCGAAAACCCATTGCTGACAGCCTGCTCTGGTCAAATCCCTGGGTGGCCCGAATGTTTGTGGCTGTTGTCGCGATGCTGGTGCTCGCGCTGGGTGTACCCTGGCTGCGGCAGGTCATGGGTTTTGTTGTCCCATCTGCGGCTGCTCTGGGCGCTTCGGCAGTCATGTTGCTGTTCGCAGCCCTGTGGCTCGAATGCTGGCGGCGCCTGGCCGAGCCCCAGATGCGGCGATGACTGGGGCGTTGACTTCGGTCAACCCTTCCAGACAGCGTTTGCCCTAGGCTCTAGCCAAACATCATGAGAGTCCAGAAACGCCATGTTTGCTGATCGGTTGGCTGCCGGGTATGCCTTGTCCCTGAGACTTCCTGCTTATGCGGGACGCAGCGATGTGCTTGTGCTGGCCTTGTCGCCCGGGGGAGTGCTGGTGGGAGGGGAAGTGGCCACCGCCCTGCGCGCCGGGCTGGACTTTCTGTTGGTGTGCAAACTCGGCGTGCCGTATCACCCCGGGCTGACCCTGGGAGCCATTGCCAGCGGCGGTGCGTGTTACATCGATCCCCAGGCCGTGGCCGGCAGCGGCCTGACGCAGCAGCAGCTGGAGCAACTCATTACGGCCGAAAGCGCCGAACTGACACGGCGCGATGCGAGTTATCGGGGTTCGCGGCTGCCTGTGCCCATCGAAGGCCGCACGGTAATCGTGGTCGATGACGGCTTGGTAACCGGAGCTTCGATGTGCGCTGCCTTGATGGCCCTGCGAGCTTCCAAGCCGGCGTGGATCGTGGTGGCGGTACCGGTTGCGCCTCCTGGCGCCCAGGAGCGTATCGGGACGGCTGCCGATGAATTTGTCTGCGCCCTGAGTCCTCCGGATTTCAGCCGCATCGGGCAGTACTACCGGAACTTCGAACTTCCCGGCGACGAGGAAGTGCGCGCCTTGCTGGCCGGCGGCTGAGGCGGCCAGCTGCCGCATTCCCCACCGCGTGCGCTTCAGCCTGGTTTGGGTTTGCTGCTCTCAGCCGAGCGAACGACGAGAACAGGCACGGGTGCCTGCCGGAGGATCTGTTCGGCGCCGCTGCCCAGCAAGGCGCGGCCAACGCCACGCCGCCCATGCGTGCCCAGGACGATCAAGTCGGCGTTCCACGCCCGGGCTGCCTCTGCAATTACCTCGGGAAGCCGTTCACCAAGCTTGTCGAACAGCACCGAATCGGCTTGCACACCGGCCGCTTTGGCGATGTCCAGGCCATCATGCAGGATGCGGTTTCCGGCCTCCTGCATGATCCCGAGCAGATCGCCCGAATATCCCCCGAACTGCTCGTAGCCGGCAAGATAGGTCAGATCCTCTATCACGTGTGCCAGCCGTACGCTGCCACTGCCTTCTCTGGCGAGCTGCAGCGCGGTTACCAGGGCCTTGTTAGAGGTTTCGCTTCCGTCCACGGGTACGAGTATTCGCTTGTACATGACCGCTCCTTGGGGTTCCATATAAAAACTCCAGTTTGAACGGAGCGCTGGGCAGGGGGTTGATGTGAGTCAACCGTCTCCGGCTATTCCTTCACGGCCTGAGGGGCAATGACTACTTTTGCTGATTGCTACACTGGGCCATGTTTTCCCCCCTGATAGACAGCCTTGATGCGAATTCCCGGGCCTATAAGCCGGGCAGTGCGGCCGCGTTGCTGGCGGGTGTGCTCGACTCGGCCATGGACGCCATCATCACGGTGGACGAACAGCAAAAGATCATTCTGTACAACCGCGCAGCCGAAAAGATTTTCGGCTGGCCCCGCCAGGATGTTTTGCAGCAGTCCCTTGAGCGGCTGATTCCCGACCGCTTCCGGCAAGACCATGCCCGGCATGTGGCGCGTTTTGGAACCACCGGGGCGACATCCAGGCGCATGGGTACGCTCAATGTCATTTATGGCCTGCGCGCCAACGGCGAAGAGTTTCCCCTGGATGCGTCCATCTCCCATCTGGACACGCCCGACGGGAAACTTTTCACCGTGATTTTGCGTGACATCACGGAACGGCTGCGTGCCCAGGAAGAGCACTTGCGGCTCGCAGCCCTTCTGGACTCGGCCATGGACGGGATCATCACCGTGAACGAGGCGCTGTCCATCGTGCTGTACAACCGCGCGGCCGAAAAAATCTTTGGCTGGCCCGGCGAGCAGGCCTTGGGGCAGTCCTTGAACAAGCTGATACCCGAACGCTTCCGTGCCGGCCACGGGGCGCATATACGGCGCTTCTCGGCAACCGGCGTGACGTCCAGACGCATGGGTGATGGCACCGTGATTTACGGCTTGCGCGCCAGCGGCGAAGAGTTTCCCATGGATGCCTCGATCTCCCAGCTCGACACGGGCGACGGAAAGCTTTACACGGTGATCCTGCGCGACGTCACCGAACGCGTGCGTTCTCAGGAGGAACGCACTGCCTTCGCCGCAGCCGTCAATGTGGCGCGTGAGGAGGAGAAAACCCGCGTTGCGCGGGAGTTGCACGACGAACTGGCGCAATCCATGACTGCGCTGAAGATGGACACGATCTGGCTGCGCGACAACACGCTTTCCGCGTCCGGCGCTACAGCCAAGCTCTCGGACATGCTGGCCATGGTGGACGGCATGGTGGCTTCAACGCGGCGCATTGCTGCAGACCTGCGCCCCTTGCTGCTTGACGACCTGGGCCTGCTGGCGGCGATTGAGTGGCTGGTTCACAATTTCATCCAGCGCACCGGCGTAGCCTGTACGCTTTCGGCGGACGAAGACCTGGAGCTTCAGGAGCCCTACGCCACGGCGGTCTTCCGGATCGTGCAGGAGGCCCTGGCCAATGTGGCCAAACACGCCGGCGCAACCGAAGCCACTGTGCTGATTGACACGCTCCCCGGCGCGATCTCGCTGACGGTGCGCGACAACGGCCGTGGCTTTGTCACCGAAGCGCCGCGCAAACCGCAGTCGCTGGGGTTGATGGGTTTGCAGGAGCGTGCGCTGCTGCTCAAGGGATCTGTCGGCATTCACAGCGCGCCGGGGCAGGGCACCCGTGTCGAGGTGAGTATTCCATGGCCTGAAGGAGAGCACGCCCCATGATCAGTATCGTGATTGCCGATGACCATGCGATCGTTCGCGAGGGTCTCAAACGCATCGTCTCGTCGGCGGATGACCTGCGTGTGGCGGGTGAGGCGGCAGACGGAACGGAGGTCATGCAGCGCGTGCGCGAATCCGACTTCGACGTGCTGGTGCTGGACCTGTCCATGCCTGGCCGCAGCGGCATGGAACTGATCAAGCTGGTGCATGCCGAGAAGCCCAAGCTGCGCATTCTCGTGCTCAGCATGCACCAGGAACTGCAGTACGCCGTGCGCGCCATCAAGTCCGGTGCCAGCGGCTACCTGACCAAGGAGAGTGCGCCGGCGCAACTGAAGCAGGCCATACGTAAGATCGCCGCAGGCGGTGCCTTCATCAGCGCTGAGGTGGCGGAGCAGCTGGCGCTGAGCGCCATGCCGGGCGGGACTTCCGCGCCGCACGAGTCGCTGTCGAATCGCGAGTTCGAAGTGTTTCGCCTGATCGCGGCCGGCGTATCCGTGACGGACATTGCCACCCGCCTGAAGCTTTCCGTCAAGACCATCAGCACCCACAAGGCCAACCTGATGCAGAAGATGGGGCTGCAAAACCAGAGTGACCTGATCCGTTACGCCATCAAACACGGCGTGTCGGACCCGCTGGAGCCTTGACCCTGCCTTGACCCTGTTTCCGAGGGGGGCTTGACTTCTGTCAAGCCGGCGGTGCTGCATGTCCCCTAAGGTGAAGGGATCGCAATGACCAAGGAGGCGACCCATGACGACTTCCCTGAAGCAACTGCTGGTTCACCTGGACGCTACGCCTCAGGCAGCGCAACGCCTGGAGGCGGCGTGCCGCATCGGGCAGGTGCACGGCGCCGCCGTCACGGCGCTTTATGCGGTGACGCCCAGTTTTGTGGCGTTGCCCTTTGCACCGGAGATTGGGTCGGGCGTGGCGGCGTCCCTGCATGAGCTGGACGAAGAATTGCATACCCGGGCCCGGGCTGCATTTGACAAGGCGCTGGCGGCACCCGGCATGAAGGCGGCATGGGCCGAAGTGGACAACGATCCCGTCATGGGTGTATTTGCCCAGCAGGCGCTGTACGCAGACCTGCTGGTGCTGGGGCAAGCAACCCCGGCGGGAGAACGGGCAGACGGCGTGCCCGCCGATTTTGTCGAGTCGGTGCTGGTATCCAGTGGCAAGCCGGCCCTGGTTCTGCCCTACATCGGCGCCCCGTCCATCATCGGCGAGACGGTGGTGGTGGCCTGGAAACCGACGCGAGAGGCGGCCCGCGCCGTCAGCGCTGCCTTGCCCTTGCTGCAGCGGGCCGCGCAGGTGCATATCCTGTCCTGGTCGGACGGAGATGAGGCGGTCGGCGGTGAAGGCCTGAGCCTGGGTGGCTACCTTGCGCTGCACGGCGTGAAGGCCATCTGGCATCGGGAAACACAGGTGCCCGATCTGCTCGGCGAGCTGCTCCTTTCGCGTGCCTTTGACCTGGAGGCCGATCTGCTGGTGATGGGGTGTTATGGCCACAGTCGCGCGCGCGAATGGGTGCTGGGCGGTACGTCCCGTACGGTGCTGCGCTCCATGACCTTGCCGGTGCTGATGGCGCATTGAAGTTGCAGCGGCAGCGCCGGCCCACGGCCCCGCGGCTGGTGCTAAAGCCCACCTCGCACTAGGAATATTCCTAGTGGCACTCGGAGGCGCGGCGCCTCTTATCCGGACTTCTCCGAGGGCTTCATTCAGCCGCAGCCTATGGTTTGCGGCACTGGCTCCGGCGACAGTAGAGCCATGTCTCAAAGCCAGGTCCCCGTCAAAGTTTTTCTCGCCGACGACTCGGCCCCGATCCGGGATCGCGTCGCCGCGATGCTTGAAACCAGCGCCATCGCATTGGTGGGCCAGGCCGGGACACCACAGGCATCCATAGACGGCATCCTGGCCACTTCACCCGATGTGGTGGTGCTGGACGTCCAGCTCGAAGGCGGCCAGGGCCTGGAGGTTCTGCGCGCCATTCGCCAGGCAGCGCCGGTCGTCGCTTTTGTGGTGTTCAGCAGCAACTCCGGCCCGGCTTACCGGAAACGGTATGCCGCCGAAGGCGCCATGGCATTTCTCGATAAGAACACCGAATTTGACCAGCTCGTGGACGTCGTCATAAAAGCGTCGCGGCATGGAGCTGCACTGATTCCGACTCACTGAAAGACAACGCCATGCCCAGTGCCCCCCTCGTCACCATCAGACGACCCGTGTCCGACTTTGTGAAAGCCATCGCGAAGGGTGAGTGTGCCAGCGCACAGACCGCTGCTGCTCCAAGGGCGCACCCTGTCCTCAGGAGGGGGGATCCAACGTGTGCACTGTCCTTGCACGTCAGTCATCACTTGGGCGTCCTTACGCCCCATGCATTTAATACCCCAGCCTCAAGGAGAACACCATGTCCACAGCCACGGCGATAGCCAGCAGCACGCCTGTACGTATTCTGCCCCGCCAGGCGACCCTTGCATCCGTGGGTGTGACGCCACTCGTGACGCATTGCTCCACATGCCACCTGCGCGACCTGTGTCTGCCCTGCGGCCTGGCGGGCAGCGACGTGGAGCGCCTGGATGACCTGATGTTCAGCCGCCGCAAGGTGAAAGCCGGCCAGACGCTGTACCGGGAAGGAGACCGCTTCCAGTTTGTTTACGCGGTGCGCAGCGGCACCTTCAAGTCCAGCCTGACCCTGGCCGATGGCCGCGAGCAGGTCGGCGGGTTTTACATGGCCGGTGAACTGATGGGGCTGGACGGCGTGGCCAATGGTTCGCATGCCAGCAGCACCACGGCGCTGGAAGACACCGAAGTTTGCGCCATTCCCTTTGCCCATTTCGCCGAAGTCGCGGCCGTAAATCCCGGCATGCAGCATGTGGTGACCCGGCTGATGAGTCGCGAGATCGTGCGGGAACACAGTCTCATGGTGTTGCTCGGCAGCATGAATGCTGAGGAGAGGCTGGCGGCCTTTCTGCTGAACCTGTCGCAGCGCCTGAAGGCGCGCGGTTATTCCGCCAGCGAGTTCCACCTGCGGATGTCGCGTGCCGAGATCGGCAGCTACCTCGGCATGACGCTGGAGACCGTCAGCAGGACTTTCTCGGCCTTTCAACAGCAGCGTCTGCTGGAAGTGGACAAGCGGCACATCCGCATCACGGACCTGGACGGCCTGACCCGGGCTTTCGAGACGCGCGTGCATTGACGCGGCGCATGGCGCCATGAAATACAAGGACTACTACGCAACGCTGGGCGTGCCGCGCGATGCGGACAGCGAGCAGATCAAGAAGGCCTACCGCAAACTCGCGCGCCAGCATCATCCGGATGTGTCCAAGGCGCCTGAGGCCGAAGCCTCTTTCAAGGAAGCCGGCGAGGCCTACGCGACGTTGAAAGATCCCGAAAAGCGCGCGGCCTATGACCAGCTGGGTCGCCGCCCTGCGGGCGAGGAGTTCGCGCCGCCGCCGCAGTGGCGCCACGACTTTGCGAACGACCAGGCGTTCGAAGGCGTCGATCTGGCGGACCTGCTGGCTGCGATGGGGCGGGGTCGCGCTTCCTCTGGTGGTCCCATTCCCCTGCACGGGCGCGACTATGAAACCAGTGTCCGCATTCCGCTGGAAGATGCCCACCGCGGTACAAGCGTCAGCCTGGAGCTGGCTGACGGGGAGGGTGGGCGTACGCTGGAAGTGACCATTCCACCGGGCATCGCGGATGGCCAGAAGCTGAGATTGCGCGGCAAGGGCGGGAAAGGGCTCAACGGTGGGGCCGATGGAGATATTTACCTTCACATCACGCTGGCACCGCACCCCGTGTTTCGCGCCGACCATCACGACCTGCATTTCAACCTGGCACTCGCTCCTTGGGAGGCTGCGCTGGGTGCGGAGGTAGAGGCGCCGACACTGGATGGGCCGGTGATGCTCACCGTGCCGGCGGGATCACGTTCAGGCCGCAAGCTGCGCCTGCGCGGACGGGGTATGGCCAACGGCCGCGGTGGCCGGGGTGACCTCTACGCCACCGTGCATATCGACGTGCCTGCCACATTGTCCGAACGCGAGCGGGAACTGTTCACGGAACTGGCAAATACCTCGCATTTCAACCCGCGCGCAGGTGCGGGCAAGGAGAAATCTCATGGAACAGCAACTGCTTGACGTTGCCTGGCTCGATGCGCGCGAGGTAGTCACTCTGGCCGAGCTGGCGCGGATTTGTGCCCTGAGCCCGGCGGAGCTGGACGAGCTGGTGGACGATGGTGCCCTGGTTCCGCTGGAGCGAGCCATGCAGGAGCGTTTGTTCAGCGCCGACTGTGTGATGCCCCTGCGCACGGCCGGCAAGCTGCGCCAGGATTTCGACCTGGACCTTTTTACGGTCGGTCTCCTGCTTGGCTACCTGAACCGCATCGAGGCGCTGGAGCGCCAGGTGCGGACATTGAAGGTACATCTGCCGGACTGACCGCCGCCCTGCCGTCGCCGGCGGGTGATTCTCAGCGTTTCTTTTTTGTGGGGACGCTGCAAAACTGGTCGTACAGAACCCCCAGCACACTCAGCGCCTGCGGGCTGTCGATTCGGTAATAAATCGACTTGCCGTCACGGCGGGTACTGACCAGGCCTTCGTCGCGCAGCACACCCAGTTGCTGCGACAGCGTGGGCTGCATGACACCCACAAGTTCCTCCAGTTCACCCACGCGCATCTCGCCCTGCGCCAGCTGGCACAGCAAGAGCAGGCGATCCGGGTTGGAAAGCACTTTCATCAGGCGGCAGGCCGCATCGGCGGAACTGCGCAGGCTGCCGAGATCCATCACAGTGTCTGCGGGCATGGGGAGGCACTCCTTTTGATTTTCGACAATGACATTATATTGACAAATATAATGTCTGTAAATATAATGTCTGTAAATATAATGTTAAAACTGAAATTGAACAAGCAGGAGAGTAGAACATGACACCCATCGTCACAAGTTTTTTTGATCCTGATACCTGGACTGTGAGCCATGTGGTCTGCGAGAAGGCGGGGACGGCCTGCGCCATTATTGATTCCGTCCTTGACTACGACCCGAAGTCCGGACGCACCCGCACTGCCTCGGCCAACAAGCTGGTGGCGTTTGTACATGCGCAAAACCTGCAGGTGGCGTGGATCCTGGAAACCCATGCCCACGCGGACCACCTGTCGGCAGCGCACTATCTGCGCGGGAAGCTGGGCGGGAAAATCGCCATCGGTGCGGCCATCACCCAGGTGCAGGATGTCTTCAAGCGCGTTTTCAACCTGGAGCCTGGATTCCGGGCCGACGGCCGCCAGTTCGACCACCTGCTGCAGGACGGCGAAACCTTTGCCGTTGGCGCATTGCAAGCCCAGGCTTTGTCGGTTCCCGGGCATACACCGGCCTGCATGGCCTATCGCATCGGCGATACGGTGTTCGTCGGCGACACCCTGTTCATGCCCGACGTGGGCACGGCCCGCTGCGACTTCCCCGGTGGGCATGCACCTGCTTTGTACCGTTCGGTACGCAGGCTGCTGAGCTTGCCACCCGAAACCCGGCTGTTCATGTGCCATGACTATCCGCCCGAGGGCCGGTCCCCCATCTGGGAAACCACGGTGGCCGAACAGCGCGCCAAAAACATCCATGTTCATGACGGCGTGAGTGAGGTCGAGTTTGTAAAGATGCGCGCCGCCCGGGACGCCACGCTCGACATGCCCACCTTGATCCTGCCTTCGGTGCAGGTCAACATCCGCGCCGGCGAAATGCCGCCGGCCGAAGACAACGGCGTGTCCTATCTCAAGATTCCACTCAATGCGCTGTGAATGCGTGCCGGTCTTTCATCCGGGGCGGGAGGCGACCTGCCGGAAAAGCAGCGGGAGATTGATATGAAGCAAGTGCAGAAGCAGCCCCAGAACCCAGTATGAAAAACAGGCTTTCGGTTCGCAGGGCGACGGGCGGCCGCTGTACGCATGGCAAAGGAAACATGATGAAAATTCTTCACCTCACGGTTTTCAAGGCGCTGGCCGCAGTGTTGAGCCTGGCGCTCGGCGCGGCTCCGGCGCTGGCCGCCGCAGCCGTCGAGGTGCCCGTGGTGCAGATCCGCGCGCAGGCGGTGCCTACCGGCTTCGAGCTCGACGGTGTGGTCCAGCCAGTGCAGCAAAGCACCTTGTCGGCGCAGGCATCGGGGCGGGTGGCGTCGCTGCTGGTGAAGGCGGGTGACCGCGTTCGTGCCGGGCAGTTGCTGGCCACCATTGATGACCGCGAGACCCAGACCGGTGTCCAGCGCAGCCAGGCGCAGGTGGCGCAGGCCGAGGCTGAACTGCGCAATGCCCGGGCGAACGCGGAGCGCTCGCGGGAGCTGCAGACCATGGGTTTTGTCAGCAAGGCCGCGCTTGACACCGCCAATACCCAGCTCAGCGCCGCACAGGCCGGACGCGACTCGGCCGTCGCCGGAGGCCGGCAATCGGCGCTGGCGCAGGGCTTCACGCGGGTGACTGCGCCTTACGACGGCTGGGTGTTGCAGACCCTGAGCGAAGCGGGCGACCTCGCGTTGCCGGGTACACCCCTGTTGACGCTGTATGCACCCCTGCCTTTGCGTGCGGTGGTGCAGGTGCCGGCCTCGCTGGGCGAGATCGCACGCTCGGCCAGCCGGGTAGACATCCAGGTGCCGGCCGGAAAGTCCGCATCGCCGCAATGGCTGGTGCCGGTGGCGCGCAGCGTGCTGCCCTCGGCAGATCCGGTGTCCCAGACTATCGAGTGGCGTCTGGAGCTCCCTGCTGTTGGTGCGGGCGGCCTGGTGCCCGGGCAGCAGGTGCGCGTGCGTTTTGTCGGCGGCGCTTCGAACCGCATGGTTGTTCCGGTCGCCGCAGTGATGCGGCGCGGAGAGCTGACGGCCGTGTACGTGGCGGCAGGCCAGGGCTTTGCCCTCCGGGCAGTCCGTCTCGGCGCCGACCATGGCGCAGCAGGCGTAGAGGTGCTGGCCGGCCTGTCCGCCGGTGACAGTGTGGCGCTGGACCCGGTGCGCGCCGGCCTGTCCGGTGCCCGTCCGCAGACCGCTGCGCGCTGAGGTGGCCATGAACGATTCCACGTCTTCCGGTCGCGCCCGCCTCGGTGCCTCAGGGCGCATGGCGGCTGCCTTCCAGTCCAATGCGATCACGCCGCTGCTCGCACTGGTGGCCTTGTTGCTGGGGCTGTTTGCCGTGCTGGTCACGCCGCGCGAGGAAGAGCCGCAGATCAATGTGACCATGGCCAACGTGCTGATCCCCTTCCCGGGCGCCAGCAGCGAAAACGTGCAGAACATGGTGGCCCGGCCCGCCGAGCAGGTGCTCAGCAAGATTGCAGACATTGAGCACACGTATTCGGTGGCCAGGCCCGGCCTGGCCGTTCTGACGGTGCAGTTCAAGGTGGGCGTGCCGCGCACCGAGGCGCTGGTGCGCCTGTACGACGTGCTCAACGCCAATCAGGACTGGCTGCCGCGGGACCTGGGTACCCTCGCGCCCATCGTCAAGCCCAAGGGCATCGACGACGTACCGGTGCTGGCCGTCACGCTCTGGAGTGCGGACGCGCTGGCCGCCAACGATCTCGAGCGGGTGGCCAGCACGCTGGAGATGGAGCTCAAGCGCGTGCCGGGTGCGCGCGAGGTGCAGACCATAGGCGGCCCGGGCCGCGCCGTGCATGTATGGCTGGACCCGGTGCGCCTGCGCGAACGCGGGGTCGATGTCCTGGGGCTCAAGCAGACGCTGGCCGCCGCCAATTTCGGCATGCCCTCGGGCTCGGTGCTGGACCCTTCGCGCCAGCCGGCCCAGATGCTCAGCGTGGAAACCGGCGAGTTTCTTTCATCGGCCGAAGACATCGGCTCCCTGGTCGTGGGTGTCAGCAAGGGCAAGCCGGTTTATCTCAGCGAAGTGGCCCGCATCGAGGCCGGTGCCCAGTTGCCGCAGCGTTATGTGTGGTTCACACCGGGCGCTGCCGTGACGGATGCCACCCCAGGTGCCGCAGCGCCACCAGCTGCGGGCCAAGTCTATCCGGCGGTGACGCTGACGGTGACCAAGAAGCCCGGTGAAAACGCCGTGAATGTGGCGCGTGCTGCCAATGCCCGGCTGGAAGCGCTGCGCAACACGGTGATCCCCGCCAACATCCAGACCACCGTCACGCGTGACTACGGCGAAACCGCCGCGGAAAAAGCCAACAAGCTGATCCAGAAGCTGGCTTTTGCCACGGGCTCGGTGATTTTGCTGGTCGGTTTCGCCCTGGGCCGCCGGGAGGCCGTGATTGTCGGCGCGGCCGTGATTCTGACGCTGATGGCCACGCTGTTTGCCAGCTGGGCCTGGGGCTTCACGCTGAACCGCGTGTCGCTTTTTGCACTGATTTTTTCCATCGGCATCCTGGTGGACGACGCGATTGTGGTGGTGGAGAACATCCACCGCCACCAGCAGCTCTACCCGGAGAAATCGCTGGCCGACATCATTCCCGGTGCGGTCAATGAGGTGGGCGGTCCGACCATCCTCGCAACGCTCACCGTGATTGCCGCGCTGTTGCCCATGGCTTTTGTGAGCGGACTGATGGGCCCTTACATGAGCCCGATCCCGATCAACTCCAGCCTTGGCATGGCGATTTCTCTGGCCATTGCTTTCACGGTCACGCCCTGGCTGGCGCTCAAGCTCATGAAGGCGCACGGTCCGGGGCGCGGTCATGAAGGCGCCGCGAAACCGGGCGGGTTGGGCCCCAGGCTGCAGCGTTTCTTCACGCGCATCCTCACGCCCCTGCTCGACAGCGCGCGCAAGCGCTGGTTGCTGCTGGCCGGCATCCTGGCCGCCTTGCTGCTGTCGGTCGGCCTGACCCTGGTGCAGTGGGTGGTGCTCAAGATGCTGCCCTTTGACAACAAGAGCGAGTTCCAGGTGGTGGTGGACATGCCGGCCGGCACGCCGCTGGAAAACACCGCAGCCGCCCTCCACGAGATGGGCGCTTTTCTGGCGCAGCAGCCCGAGGTGCGTGACCTGCAGGGTTATGCCGGCACGGCCAGCCCGATCACCTTCAACGGCCTGGTGCGCCAGTATTACCTGCGTGCCGAGGCCGAGCAGGGCGACCTGCAGGTCAACCTGGTCGACAAGCATCACCGCAGCGACAAGAGCCACGCGATTGCCCAGCGCCTGCGCCCGGAGCTGGAAAAAATCGGCGCGCGCCATCAGGCCCGGGTCAAGGTGGTGGAAGTGCCGCCCGGCCCGCCTGTCATGAGCCCGCTGGTGGCCGAGGTCTACGGCCCGGACGAAGCCGGCCGCCAGGCGCTGGCCAGGCGCATCGCCGCCGCCTTTGCGGCCACGCCCGACATCGTGGGCATCGACACCTCGCTCAAGGAAGACGCCCCGCGCGCCCACCTCACGGTGCAGCGTCAGCGTGCCGAGTCGCTGGGCATTCCGGTGGCGGCGATTGCGCAGACGGTGCACAGCGCGCTCTCGGGCGCGGATGCCGCCTACATGCACGACGGCCAGTCCAAATACCCGGTGCCGGTTCGCCTGCAGCTGCCGCTGGACAGCCAGGTCGGGCTCGATGCCCTGCTGGCTCTGCCCATGAAAGCTGCTAACGGCCGCATGGTGCCCTTGTCCGAGCTGGTGCAGGTGGAGCAGGGTGTCATCAACAAGCCGCTGTTCACCAAGGATCTGCAGCCAGTCAGTTATGTGTTCGGCGACATGGCCGGCAAGCTTGATTCGCCGCTGTACGGCCTGTTCGGAATCCGTCCCAGGCTGGCGGAGGCGGCCCTGCCCGAGACCGGTGAACTGGGCGAATACTGGATCAACCAGCCGGCTGACCCTTATCGCGAGTACGCCATCAAGTGGGACGGCGAATCGCAGATCACCTATGAGACTTTCCGTGACATGGGCACCGCCTACGGCGTGGGCCTGATCCTGATCTACCTGCTGGTGGTGGCGCAGTTCAGGAGTTACCTCGCGCCGCTGGTGATCATGGCCCCTATTCCGCTGACCATGATCGGCGTGATGCCGGGGCACGCGCTGCTCCATGCCCAGTTCACGGCCACCAGCATGATCGGCATGATCGCGCTGGCGGGCATCATCGTGCGCAACTCCATCTTGCTGGTGGACTTCATCGAGCTGCAGGTGGCGCAGGGCATGGACTTCAAGGAGGCTGTGGTGAGCTCGGCCGCCGTGCGCGCCCAGCCGATTGCGCTGACCGGTCTGGCCGCCATGATCGGCGCCTTTTTCATCCTGGACGATCCCATCTTCAACGGCCTGGCCATTGCACTGATCTTCGGCATTCTGGTGTCCACGCTGCTGACACTGGTGGTCATTCCGGTTCTCTATTTCGCGCTGTACCAGCACCGGGCGGCCCCGCCGGCTGCGCGCATTGAAGCCTGAGCGACGGACTGACTTTTCAACCTGAACCAAGGAGACATGACATGGCCAACATCATCATCATGGGCGCCGGCATAGGCGGCATGCCCGCTGCCTACGAAATGCGCGAACTGCTGCCGCCCGAGCACAAGATCACGGTGGTCAGCGCGGTGGACTATTTCCAATTCGTGCCCTCCAACCCCTGGGTGGCGGTGGGCTGGCGCAAGCGGGACGACATCGTGTTGAAGATCGCCCCCCTGCTGGAGCGCAAGGGCATCGACTTTGTGCCCAAGGCCGTCACCACCATCGACCCCGAGGCCAGGCGCCTGACACTCGAAGGCGGTGACAACCTGGACTACGACTACCTGGTGATCACCACCGGGCCCAAGCTCAGCTTTGACGAGGTGCCCGGTGCCGGCCCCCATGGCGGGCACACCCATTCCGTGTGTACTGTGGCGCACGCTGAAGCGTTCTGGGCGGCGTACCAGGACTTCCTCAAGAACCCCGGCCCGGTCGTCATCGGTGCCATGCCGATGGCCAGCTGTTTCGGGCCGGCTTATGAATTCGCCTTCATCCTCGACGCCGACCTGCGCAAGCGCAAGCTGCGCCACCTGGTGCCCATCACCTTCGTGACCAGCGAGCCCTACATCGGCCACCTGGGCCTCGGCGGTGTCGGCGACAGCAAGTCCATGATGGAGTCGGAGATGCGCGGCCACGACATGAAGTGGATCACCAACGCCAAGACCACGCGTGTCGAGGACGGAAAAATGTTTGTCACCCAGGTCGATGACCTCGGCAATCTGTACAAGGAGCATGAAGTCCCGTTCAAGCTGTCCATGATGCTGCCGGCCTTCAAGGGCGTGGACGCGGTAGCGGCGGTGCCGGGACTGTGTAACCCGCGCGGCTTTGTGCTGATTGACGAACACCAGCGCAGCAAGGCCTGGCCCAACATCTTTGCGGCCGGCGTCTGCGTGGCCATCCCGCCGGTGGAGACCACGCCGGTGCCGACGGGCGCACCCAAGACCGGTTACATGATAGAGACCATGGTGACCGCGATCACCCACAACATCGCCGACGAAATTGCCGGCCGGCCGGTGCAGGCCAAAGCCACCTGGAACGCGATCTGCCTGGCCGACATGGGCGACACGGGGGCGGCCTTTGTGGCCCTGCCGCAGATACCGCCGCGCAACGTGAACTGGTTCAAGAAGGGCAAATGGGTGCACCTGGCCAAGATCGCGTTCGAGAAGTATTTCATTCGCAAGATGAAAACCGGCAACTCGGAGCCGGTGTATGAGAAGTACGTGCTCAAGCTCCTGGGCATCGTGCGCCTGAAATGAAGCCCTTTTTTTCTTTTTTTAACTCCCTGGAGAATTTTCATGACTGTCGAACGTTACATCCGCATCATTGCCGGCCTCTTCATCCTGGCCTCGCTCGCACTCGGCGTTGAAGGCAGCCCGTTGTTTGTGAGCAAGTGGGCCCTGGCCTTCACCGCCTTTGTTGGCTTTAACCTGTTCCAGTTCGGGTTCACCAACATGTGCCCGCTCGGTTTCATCCTCAAGAAGCTGGGCGTGCCCGAGTCCAAATTTTCCTGTGGTGCCTGAGCATGAGCGACAACCTTGTCCAGGTCAGCCTGGTCCAGCAGCAGGACTACCGCTTTGATATCCAGTTTGGCGGGGTCATTCCGGTGCTGACCAGTGATGAACCGATGCCGCTGGGAACCGGCCTCGGGCCCTCGCCGGTACAGCTGCTCAGCGCCGCTGTCGGCAACTGCCTGAGCGATTCGCTGTTGTTTGCCTTGCGCAAGTTCAAGCAGGCCCCGGAGCCGATGCGCTGCGACATCACCTCGCAGGTGGGCCGCAACCCGGAAGGTCGTCTGCGTGTGCTGGGCATGACAGCGCAGCTGACGCTGGGCGTGCCAGCGGCCTCGCTGCAGCACCTGGACCGCGTGCTCGAGCAGTTCGAGGCCTTCTGCACGGTCACCCAGAGTGTGGGGCAGGGCATTCCGATCACCATCGAGATTTCTGACAGTGCTGGTCGGCGCCTGAAGTAAATCGCATCGGGTCTACACACTGTCCGTTACCCGCCATATGGGAACTCTGATCCCGCCTGGGTTGTGGAGCGTGTGGCGCACCACGCGCTGCATCCGCGAAAAAATCCGCGCGCCCTGAACTTTCTGGATCCGTTATATACGCCGGATCCGACTCTTCACTCTGTCATCAGGAATTACCCATGAAAACCGCCCATGATCTTGTCGCCGCTGCCAAAAACCGCGTACAGGAAATCGCCATGTCAGACGCTGAAGCCGTCCTATGCGATGCCGAGGTGCTGGTGGACGTGCGCGAAGCCGACGAATACGCCGCCGGCCACATTGCCGGCGCGGTTCTTGTTCCGCGCGGCCTGCTCGAATTCAAGTTCAGCAGCACCCCGGCGCTGCAGCCGAGGGACCTGAAGATCGTGCTTTACTGCAAGACCAGCGGCCGCGCCGCGCTGTGCGGCGCCGCGCTGCACGAGATGGGTTACCTGAACGTGCGGTCGATAGCCGGCGGCATCGATGGTTGGGTGGCGGCCGGCAAGCCGGTGGTCAAACCGGAAGAGCCGTCCTTTGAGTGATGGCGTTCGAGCCCGTCCGCGTGGCCAGGTGGCGACGTAGTTGACCCTCGCGGCGGGGCTGCAAGACGCCAAAACATCAGTGAAAAGTGCACCTAGCCCTTACTGGTGTTGGACAATTAGCTATCAATCCAGGAGCAGATCTGCCTGATGTTGGGCCGGCTCAGCCCTGTCCCAAGGCCTTGAGCTTGCGGTACAGCGAGCGCTCGCTGATGCCCAGCTGGGCTGCGAGTTCAGCGCGGCTGCCATGGTGCGTGGCCACCAGTTGTTGCAGGGCCGACCGCGCCATCACCCGCAGTGCGCCCGGTCTGGGCGCGTTGCCCGCCTCTGGCGAGCGGCGCCGCGCATCCGGCGGACGCCGGCCCGACAGCAGTGCCTGCTGAATGTGCGTGGCTTGCAGGGTCTGGCCGTCGCACAGCAGCGAGGCGCGCTCGAGCAGGTTGCGCAGCTCGCGCACATTGCCCGGGTAATCCTGGGCCTGCAGCAGTTTCAGGGCCGGGGGCGCCAGTGAAAGCTGCCTGCCAGACGCGACGCGTTGCAGCAGCGCGGTTGCCAGCAAGGGGATGTCGCCGCACCGCTCGCGCAGGGCCGGCAGATAGATGGGAAAAATGCTCAGCCGGTAGTAGAGGTCTTCACGGAAACGCCCCTCGGCCACCATGCGTTCCAGGTCGCGATGGGTGGCGGCAACAACGCGGATGTCGGCATGACGCAACTCGGTGTTGCCGACGCGGCGATAGGTGCCGGTCTCCAGCAGGCGCAGCAGCTTGACCTGCATGGTCAGTGGAATGTCGCCGACCTCGTCGAGAAACAGCGTGCCGCCGCTGGCGGCCTCCACCAGGCCGGCCTTGGCAGTGTTTGCGCCGGTGAAGGCGCCGCGTTCATGGCCGAACAGCTCGGACTCGAACAGGTTGTCGGGCAGGCTGGCACAGTCCACCGCCACCAGGACCCGCTGGGCGCGCGAACTGGTTTCATGCACTGCCCGGGCCACCAGTTCCTTGCCCGTGCCCGATTCCCCGAGCAGCAGCACCGCGGCCTGCGACGGCGCGACGCGGGCGACAAGCGCCAGCATGTGCTGAAAGGCCGGCGCGCGCCCGATCAGGCCCTGCGCTGCAGGCTGGCCCTGCGCCGCGCGCAGCGTTGCCATCTTCTCGACAAAAAAGGTTTGCCGGCCCTTATCATTCCGCAGCGGCGCGAGCTCGATGTTGACGTACTCCTCGCCCCTTGGCGTGTGGTGCAGGTGCAGCACCCGCTCAGGCTGTCCGGATTCGCGCGACTGGGCCAGCGGACAGGACTCGCCGGCCTGGTCGCAAGGTACGCTGAAGTGGTGCGAGACCTCATGGCAGAGCCGGCCCACCACCTCGGCCCCGGGGCTGAACTGGCGGCAGTAGGCGGCATTAGCCGCGAGGATGCGGTACTGCGCGCTGAGCAGGATGTGCGGTTCAGGCAGGCCTTCGAGGTAAGACACCAGTTCCGGCAAAACTTGTGCGGCGAGGTATTTCATGCTCACGGTGGTGTACTGCCAACTGCCAGGAGCTGCCAAAAATGGCAGCTGTGGCAGGGCCGTGAATCTGGTGAACAAAGGGCGACCCTTGATTGGATTGGCTTTTTTTCAAAACAGCCGCGGCACGTTTCTTGAGAACAGGGTGATGGCCAACCGCGGCGAAAGCGCAGTGCTTCACCGCGACACCACAGAGGAACATCATGACCCCCATCTCCACTCTTCCCGAACTTCCAGCCAGCCTCGTCCCCGCCGGCGATGGGCCTGCCCACGATGCGGAGCGCCGCCAGGTGGTTCTGCTTGCCGCTGCAGTGGCGGGTGTGGGCATGGCGGCTGTCGCCGTTCCCTTTGTGTCGAGCTTTGCCCCCAGCGAGCGCGCCCGCGCCATGGGTGCCAGCGTGGAGGTCGATATTTCCGACCTGCCGCCCGGCGGCATCAAGACCGTCGAGTGGCGCGGCAAACCCGTGTGGATCATGCGCCGCACGCACGCCATGCTGGTGGCCCTGGCTTCGCAGGATGCAGGCCTGGCCGACCCGGATTCCAGAAAAGATCAGCAGCCTGACTACGCGCGCAACCCGCAGCGTTCCATCAAGCCTGAGGTGTTTGTGGGCGTCGGTATTTGCACCCACCTGGGTTGTTCGCCCAACCAGGTGCCTGCCGGTAGCGGCAATCCCAGCCTGGGCGCGGACTGGTCGGGTGGATTTTTCTGCCCCTGCCATGGCTCCACCTTTGACCTGGCGGGGCGGGTGTTCAAGAACAAGCCTGCACCGACGAATCTGGAGGTGCCGCCGCACCGGTACATCGCGGAGGGCACGCTGCTGATCGGAGAGGACGCCAGCGCCACCTGATTCAGAAGTGACCTGTGCCCCTGCAGGCCGTGTCCGAAAGCAAAGCTCGGCCTGTTGGCCGCGCAGCAAGGGCAAATCCGGTTTGGCAATCTTGACGCAGCGCACGAGAGGTCCTTTTTCTTCCCCGCTCGCAATGCAGGAGGCGGCCGGCGCATGGCGCGGCCATGTCGCGTCTGGATGGCCCTGTACCAAGCCAATGCGTTCAGGGCTCATGGAGCAGGCTTCCTGTCGGTCCGTAGCTGGCGCACGGCACGGGCGAGCAGCGAAACCATGCGTATGGTGTTGGTGGAATGAACAACCGTGTCGCAGCTCACCACGCGTGTGGCGCCGGCTTCGAGCAGCTGGCGCTCGGCATCGCCTTCAAGAAGCGCATGCACGGCAATGCACAGGGGGGCACCCAGGTCCTTTTTGATCAGAAGCTGTGTTGCTGCCAGCATGGTGTGGCCCGTGGAAATGATGTCGTCGAGCAGCACCGGCGTTCGCCCGGGCCAGCGCTCGCGGCTGGCCAGCCGGACACCCACGTCGCGGTCGCCACGGCGCGTTTTGGCCAGCACCGTCCAGGGGGCACCGGCCAGCCGTGCCACTTCGGCGACCCACTGTTCGCTTTCCTGGTCCGGCCCGATCAGCCAGGGCGCCTGCACGTGGCTGCGCAGCCAGCGCGCGATCACCGGTGCTGCCGGCACCACCTGTGTGCGCAGGGTGTAGATATCGTCCAGGCTGTGGATGCGGTGCAGGTGCGGGTCCACGGTCACCAGAAAGTCCAGTGAAGCGGACAGCAGGCGGGCATAGCTGCGTGAGGTCACCGCCTCTCCCGGCTGGAAGCGCTTGTCCTGCCGCATATAGGCCAGGTAGGGTGCAACCAGCCCGACCTGCCGCGCACCCAACTCACGCGCTGCATCGGCAGCAAAAATCAGCGGCAGGGTCTTGCCGTTGGGCTGGTCCAGGCTTCCGGCCAGCACGACGCAGCGACCCTGGACCGGCGTGTCAATACGTACACCGGTTTCACCGTCGGGGAAGTGGTGCAACTGCAGTTCGGCATGATCGCAACGCAGGCGGCTGGCCAGGCCGGCCGAGAGAGCTGCAGCGCCGGGCAGAGCCAGAACCAGCATCAGGCTTCCTCCATCACATGGACGGCGCCGGGCTGCGTGGTGGCATATTCCAGGGCATAGGCCAACTCTCCCGATGTGGCTGCATGCAGTGTGAAAAGCGGGTCACCGCGTTCGACCACCGTCCCGAGCTGCACATTCATGTCGATACCCGCACACGCTGCGGTGGGCGCACCGGCGAGTTTGGCGATACGCGCCAAGCGCCGGTTGTCGATGGCGATCACGCTGCCGCCGTGCAGGGCTGTCACCGGCTGCTGGTAGGCAGCCACCGGCGGCTCGCGCAGGCCGCCCTGAGCTTCGCAGATTTCCTGGAATTTCTGCCAGGCGCGGCCGTCCTCCAGTACCGACCTGGCCTGGGCCAGGCCTGCGCCGGTTTGTGCGGCACCGCCGAACTCGAGAATCTGTCCGGCCAGCTGCAGCGAACGTAGCGCAAGGTCCGCCGGGGCCTGCGTTTCGCGGCGTAACACGGCCAGCACATCGCGCGCCTCCAGCGCGGGGCCTATGCCGCGGCCCACCGGAGCCACGCCATCGGTTTGCACCACGCGCACCTGCAGGCCCAGCGCCTGCCCGACCTGCTCGAGTTGCCGCCCCAACTGATGGGCGGCATGTGCGCTGCGAACCTTGGCGGTCAGCCCGACCGGCATGTCGATCAGCACGTGGGTGGCGCCGGCCGCGGCTTTCTTTGACAGGACCGAGGCCACGAGCTGCCCCTGGCTGTCCAGGTCCAGCGGGCGTTCGACGCGGATCAGGATGTCGTCCGCCGGGCTGAGCCGAACGGCGCCGCCCCACACAATGCAGCCACCGGTGCGCTCCACCACGCGGCGTATCTGTGCCACGTCCAGGTCTACTGGCGCCAGCGTCTCCATGGTGTCGGCGGTGCCGGCCGGTGAGGTGATGGCACGCGACGAGGTCTTGGGCATGCGCAGGCCGCAGGCCGCAATGATGGGGACAATGATCATGGTGGTGCGGTTGCCGGGCAAGCCCCCCACGCAGTGTTTGTCCATAACCAGGCCTTCGCCCCAGTTCATGCGTTCGCCCACATTGACCATGGCGCGGGTCAGCGCGATGGTTTCGTTCATGTCCAGATGGTCGCCTGCACAGGCGGTGACGAAGGCCGCAAGCTGCAGGTCCGAGTAACGCCCGGCGGCCACGTCCCCGATCACTGCATCAATGGCGGCCTGGCCCAGACGGCGTCCATATACCTTGGCACGTACATGGCTCAGCGATTCAAGCGGCGCGGGGTGGTGCAGCGAAACCTCTTCGCCCGGGAGCGCGTGCAGCAGGCGCCAGGCTGCTTCGGACAGGCCGGCCTCTTCGGGCGAGAGAAAGTCTCCGCTCACCACATTGAGCGTGGCCACGATGGTGTGGCCGTTGAGCCGCATTTCCACGCGAGACCGCGCCTCGAAACCTTCCGAGTGGCAGACCGGGCAATCGCGGTGCATGTACAGCACCGGCTCCTGGTAGGTGTCGATGCCCAGACGGCGCAGCCGCAGGCGGTTGACAGTGTGCGGAGGTGATGTTGGCATGAAGGGTCCTTCGCGTCACTGTAGGCAGGACAGACGCGCCCGGTCTTGACAAAGCGCAAGCCCGGCGCGGGACGCTTGCGGGACTGGCATGCCCGTGGGCTCTCAGGACGGTGGGCCAGGCGCGGTTCGCAGAATCCGCTGTTCGTCGTCAGCCAGTGCTTCGGTGGTCGAGCCAAGGCATGCGCCTAGTTCCGCTCGGGCGGGAAGGCCGCATCGAGGATCACCGGATTGCCGGCCCGCAGTGCGAGGCGCCCCCCCGGCAACTGCGCATAGGCAGGTGGGGCTGGTGGATAAAGTCCGGATTCAGCGCCGCATGGCGGTAGCCCGTTCATGCTCGTGAATGGCCTGGCATGCGGTGCACAGCGCCGCCGCAGGCAGGGCCGTGAGCCGCCGCAGATCAATGGCTTCGCCGCAATCCAGGCAATAGCCGAAGCTCTGGTCAGCCAGCCGACGGCGTGCTGCCAGCACCTCCTCCAGTTCCAGAACCGCGTGCCCGGCCTTGGCTTCATCGACGGTGGCGAGTGCCTGTTCCATGGCGACATCCTTGAAATCCATGACGCCATGTGATCCGGCGTCGCCCATCTGGTCCGGCAGATCGCCGCTGGTTTGCAGCATGGACCGCAGGTCAGCCTCGCGCTGCACCAGGAGCTGGCTGAAGCGCGGCATCAGGGTGCTGTCATATGTTTCCATGGGAGACCTTGTTGCTGACTGTTCATTTTGTGAGCCAGCACCGACCGGGGTCTTTGATCTGGAGCAAGTGAAGGGATGGCGCGGGCGTTAATCTGCCGGCATGGGCATGCCCGCCTACTTTGTTGAAGGATCTCCATGAGCGTACGCAACCTCGAAGCCCTGTTCCAGCCTGCCTCGGTGGCCCTGATTGGCGCCTCCGACCGGGAAGGAAGCCTGGGTTCCGTGGTGCTGCGCAACCTCCGCGCCGACGGGTTCTTGGGGCCGGTCTGGCCGGTCAACCGGCGGCACGGCAGCGTCGGCGGTGCGCCGGCCTGGCGCGACGTCGAGTCGTTGCCGCAGGTGCCGGACCTGGCCGTCATCTGCACGCCGGCAGAGACTGTGCCGGAACTCATCGCTGCGCTGGGCCGCAAGGGCACACGCGCCGCCATTGTGCTGTCGGCCGGGCTCAAACAGGCCACCGGCGCGGATGGCCTCTCGCTGGAGCAAGCCATGCTGGACGCCGCTCGACCGCACCTGTTGCGCATCCTCGGCCCCAACTGCATTGGCGCTCTGGTGCCGGGCATTGGGCTCAATGCCAGTTTTGCGCCCGGCAACGCCTTGCCTGGCAAGCTGGCCTTTGTGACGCAATCGGGTGCGCTGGCGACGGCCATGCTGGACTGGGCCAACAGCCGCGGCATCGGGTTTTCGCATTTCATCTCGCTGGGCGACAGCGCAGATGTGGATTTCGGCGATGTCATTGACTACCTGGCCAGCGATCCCGGCACCCGGGCCATCCTCATGTACATGGAATCGGTGAAGTCGGCGCGCAAGTTCATGTCGGCGGCCCGGGCCGCTGCGCGCAACAAGCCGGTGATTGTTGTCAAAGTCGGCCGGGCGCCTGACGGAGCCCGGGCCGCCGCCTCGCACACCGGTGCGCTGGCCGGTTCGGACGCGGTGTTCGACGCCGCGGTTCGACGGGCCGGCATGCTGCGCGTGGATACGCTGGAGTCCCTGTTCGATGCGGCCGAGACCCTGACCCATGTCAGGCGCTGGCACGGCGAGCGTTTGGTGGTTCTGACCAATGGCGGCGGTGCCGGCGTGCTGGCTGCCGATGCGCTGGCCCTGGGCGGCGGGACGCTCGCGCCACTTGGCGAGGACACCTTGCAGGCGCTTAACCAGTGCCTGCCGCCAACTTGGTCCCGCGGCAACCCGGTTGACATCATCGGCGACGCGCCTGTGAGCCGATATGCGGATGCGCTGAAGGTCCTGCTGGCGGCGCCGGAGATCGACGGCGTGCTGTTCATCCATGCGCCCACGGCGATTGTTCCTGCCGCCGAAATTGCGGCAGCCTGCCTGCCGCTGATCCAGGCATCGGCCAAGCCGGTACTCACCTGCTGGCTCGGCGGGGTGGTGGTGGCAGCTGCGCGGAAAACCACGGCAGCGGCTGGTGTCGCCAGCTACAGCACGCCGGAGCGGGCCGCCGCCGCGTGGTTGCAGCTGGCCACCTATGCACGCAACCAGCAGGCCCTGCAACAACTGCCCGCCGCCGCGCTGGAGGACTTCACGCCGGACCGCGAGCTTGCCCGGTCCTTGCTGGACGAGGCGCTGCGGGATGGCCGCGAATGGCTGGGTGATGCGCAGGCGCAGGCGCTGCTGCGGGCCTACGGTATTCCCACGGTTGAAACCGTCAAGACCGGCGATGTGGAAGAGGCCGTGGCTGCGGCGGCCCGCATCGGTTATCCCGTGGCCCTGAAAATCATTTCACCCGAAGTCATCCACAAGTCCGATGTCGGTGGTGTGGCACTTGACCTGGCGTCGGAGCAGGCCTTGAGGCTGGCTGCCGGAAAAATGCAGCAGCAGGTGTTGCAGCTGTTACCGCAGGCTCAGGTACTCGGTTTTACCGTGCAGGCCATGGCGCGCCGTCCGGGCGCCCATGAACTGATTGTCGGCATCGCCTCCGACCCGGTGTTCGGGCCGGTCATGCTGCTGGGTGAAGGCGGTGTTGCCGTCGAGCTGCACAAAAACCACGCCGTGGCGCTGCCTCCGCTCAATGCCCGGCTGGCGCGCGACATGGTGGCCGGCAGCCGGCTGGAGCCCCTGTTGGCCGGTTACAGAGGGCGTCCGCCCGCCGATGAACAGGCGCTGCTGGCCACGCTGCTGAAAGTTTCGCAGATGGCCTGTGACCTGGCCTGGCTGGCCGAACTCGACATCAACCCCTTGCTGGTTGATGAGCATGGCGTGCTGGCGCTGGATGCGCGGGTCAGGTTGCGCCCGGTGGCGGCGGGCGAGGCCAGCCGGCTGGCCATCCGACCCTATCCGCTCGCGCTGGAAGAGCATGTGCAGGTCAAGGGCCAGGACGTGCTGCTGCGTCCGATTCGCCCCGAGGATGGCCAGCGCCTGATGGCCTTTTATGCCGGGGCCTCACCCGCCGACATGCGGCTGCGGTTTTTCATGGCGCGCCGGGAGGTGCCGCACTCAGAACTTGCGCGCTACAGCCAGATTGACTACGACCGCGAGATGACCTTTGTCGCCATCGCATCGCAGGCGGGCGGCGAGCCGGTCATGGTGGCCGAAGTTCGGGCCGTGTGTGACCCTGACAACCTGACGGCGGAATTCGCTATCCAGGTGGCCACGGACTGGCAAGGCCGCGGCCTGGGACGCTTGCTGATGGAAAAACTGCTCCGCTACCTGCGCGAGCGCGGCACATCCGAAGTCGTGGGGCAGTGCCTGCCCGAGAACGCGGGCATGGCCGCCCTGGCACGCCAGCTCGGGTTCGACGTCACCACCGCGACCGCGCAGGACAGCGTGGCCATGCGCCTTGCGCTGCGCTGAACTTTTTGGATTGGAAAAAATGTCTACTTATCATCGGATCCTCATGCCCATTGATGGCAGTCCGACCTCGGACAAGGCGCTTGGTGAAGCCATCCGCCTGGCCCAACTGACCGGTGCCCGGCTGCGGCTGCTGCATGTGGCGAGGGAGCGCTGAAAGTGTCTAGTTGCAGCCCTGCTGGTTGACAATGTTCTGCAGTGCAGAGATGTTGAGTATCCGCACATGGCGCTGCCGGACCTCAATGACGCCATCGTCTGCAAATTTCGAGAAGGTGCGGCTTACCGTTTCGAGCTTCATGCCGAGGTAGCTGCCGATTTCCTCGCGTGTCATGCGCAGCACCAGCTCCGACCCGGAAAAACCGCGTGCGTGCAGTCGCTGCGCCAGGTTCAGCAGGAAGGCGGCCACACGCTCCTCGGCCCGCATGCTGCCCAGCAGCAGCATCACGCCGTGTTCGCGCACAATCTCGCGGCTCATGATGCGGTGCACATGGTGTTGCAGCGCATTGATTTCGCGTGCCAGCTCGCCGATGCGGTTGAAAGGCATGACGCAGACCTCGGCGTCTTCCAGTGCAATGGCATCGCAGGTGTGGCGGTCGCTGACGATGCCGTCCAACCCGATGATTTCGCCCGCCATCTGGAAGCCGGTGACCTGGTCCCGGCCATCACCGGATGTGATGCAGGTCTTGAAGAAGCCGGTGCGGATGGCAAACAGGGACTCAAAGACTTCACCGTTGCGAAACAGCGAGGCACCGCGTTTGACCTTCCGGCGGACGGCCACCACGTCGTCAATGCGGGCGAGTTCCTGTGGACTCAGGCCAACGGGCATGCACAGCTCGCGCAGGTTGCAGTTGGAGCAGGCGACCTTGATTGTTTTTCCGTCCATGGGCTGTGGCGCCGAAGCGGGCAGCAGGTCCGCGGCCGTTGTGTGCACAGGGATTTCCTTCATGACAATGCCTTTGATGATCTTTGTCAAATTGTCCGGTTCACCGCTCCGGCGCATTTGATCCAGATCAAAAGCTGACAGGGCTGGACGCGGCACAGTTTGGCTATTACCACGAGAAATCTGCAATGACCACTGTATTGCCCGAGCTGCTGCAACGATTTGATATTCCGGGGCCGCGCTACACCTCCTATCCAACGGCTGACCGTTTTGTCGAAGCGTTCACTGCTGCCGACTACGGCCAGGCCCTCGCGCAGCGGCGTGCCGGCCCGTCGGTGCTGGCCTTGCCGCTGTCGCTGTATGTGCATATTCCGTTCTGCGAATCGCTGTGTTATTACTGCGCCTGCAACAAGATCATCACCAAACACCACAACCGTGCAGCCAGCTACCTGCGCTACCTGAGTCGCGAGATAGACCTGCACACAGACCAGCTCGGCCGCGGCCAGACGGTCACGCAGTTGCACCTGGGCGGCGGCACCCCTACTTTCCTGTCGGACGAGGAGCTCAAGGAGCTCATGGCCATGCTGCGGCGCAGCTTCACGCTGGCGCCCGGTGGCGAATATTCCATCGAGATCGATCCCCGCACCGTGGACGCCACGCGCCTGCGCAATCTGGCCGACCTCGGATTCAATCGCCTGAGTTTTGGCGTGCAGGACTTTGACCTCGATGTCCAGAAAGCCGTGCACCGTGTCCAGCCCTTCGAGCAGGTCAGCGAGCTGATGACCCAGGCGCGCGAGATCGGTTTCGACTCCATCAATGCTGACCTGATTTACGGCCTGCCACGCCAGACGCCCGAATCCTTTGCGCGCACGCTGGCCCAGGTGGTGCAGCTCAAACCCGACCGCATTGCGCTTTATGCCTATGCCCACCTGCCCGAGCGCTTCAAGCCGCAGCGGCGCATAGTCACGGCCGACTTGCCTGGCGCTGCGGCCAAGGTGGCCATGCTGTCGCAGTCGCTAGCGGCTTTCATGGCCGCGGGCTACGTCTACATCGGCATGGACCACTTCGCGTTGCCCAACGATGCGCTGGCAGTGGCCAAGCGACAGGGCCGGCTGCACCGCAACTTCCAGGGTTACAGCACCCAGCCAGACTGCGACCTGATTGGCCTGGGCGTTTCGGCCATCGGCCGCATAGGCGCAACCTACAGCCAGAACGCCAAGACGATGGAAGAGTACTGCGACCATCTGGACCAGGGCCACCTGCCGGTGGTGCGCGGCCTGGCGCTCAACCGCGATGACCTGGCGCGTCGGGCCGTGATCATGGCGCTCATGTGCCAGGGCCAGGTGCTTTTCGAGTCGATCGAGTTGGCCTGGCTGCTGGACTTCCGCAGCTATTTCGCGGGCGAGCTGGAGCAACTGCGCGACCTGGCCGACGCCGGGTTGGTTCTGCTGGACGAATCCGGCATTCAGGTGACGGCGCAGGGCTGGTTCTTCGTGCGCGCCGTGGCCATGGTGTTTGACCGCTACCTGCAGGCCGACCGCAACCGCGCAAGGTTCTCGCGCATCATCTAAGAGGCTGAGAGTCTTTTGTTCATACCCGCTTATCACGCCAAAACGCACCCACTCGTCGTTGCAAATGCGCGTCATAGCCCGAGCTATGGCGGTGCTTTGCGCCTCGATTGGGCACGGTTTGACGCGCTACTCGGGCACGACCAAAAAACTCTCAGCCTCTGAACAGGTTTCTGCCATGTCCACCACACTGGCCATGACAGCCCTGATGATGGGGCTGGCCGGCGGCCCGCATTGCGCAGCCATGTGCGGCGCAGCCTGTGCGGGCATTTCGCGCCTGGGTCCGCGCCAGGGCGCAGGCTCGTCATCGCGTTCGCTTTGGAGCTTCCAGGCTGGGCGCCTGGCGGGTTATTCGCTGGCCGGCGCTGCAGCGGCCGCCGCGGTGCAAAGCCTGGCCTGGTTGACCACCAACACTGCGGCGCTGCGTCCAGTCTGGACGCTGTTTCACCTGGTGGTTCTGCTCTGGGGCTTGATGCTGCTGGCGCAGGCCCGCCAGCCGGCCTGGGTCAGCGAGGCCGGCCGCTCGGTCTGGTCGCGCATCCGGCCGCTGGCCACGGCGCGCGGCGGCCTATTCGCTACCGGTGCGCTGTGGGCCTTCATGCCTTGCGGCCTGCTGTATTCGGCGCTGCTGGTGGCGTCACTCAGCGGCGGGCCGCTAGAGGGCGCGTTGTCCATGGCCTTGTTCGCCCTGGGTAGCAGCGTGTCGCTGATGCTGGTGCCGCTGCTTTATGACAAGCTGCAGGGGCGCGGCAACAAGCTCAAGCAGGACTGGGGTACACGTGCGGCCGGTGGCTTGCTGATTCTTGCGGCCGCCTGGGCGCTCTGGGCCGACGCCTTTCACCGCTTTGCCGAGTGGTGCGGCCTGGGGTAACAGACCCCCACGCTTGCCACTTCGTGTGTTGCGCTGCCCCCCGAGGGGGCTTTCGCGCCTTGGGGCGGCCCGGCGGCGCGACATGTCGCCCCCACGCTTTTCACTTCGTGTAATGCACTGCCCCCCGAGGGGGGCTTTCGCGCCTTGGGGCGGCCCGGCGGCGCGAAGTTGACTCTAACGGAGGGTGACCGTCTCAAGGTAGAACGGCATGTGAACGCTCCAGTGCAGCTCGCGCTCGATGCGCTGGCGCATCGCGTCGGCAGCGGCGGGTTCACCGTGCGTGATGAAGGTTTGTTTGGGCGGCGCCTTGAACCCTTTGAGCCAGCTCACAATTTCGGCGGCATCTGCATGGGCCGACAGATCGTCCAGCATGGCGACCTCGGCCCGGATGGGCACGTCTTCGCCGAAGATGCGCACAGTTGGTGCCCCACCGACGATTGACGCTCCCCGCGTGCCGCCGGCCTGGTAGCCTGCAAACAGAATGGTGTTGCGTTTGTCGGGTGCAAAGGCCTTGAGGTGGTGCACCACGCGCCCACCCGTGGCCATGCCGCTGGCGGCGACGATCACCATCGGGCCATGGCGGGCATTGAGTAGCCGCGATTCCTCCGGTGTCTGCACAATATGCGCGGTGTGCGCCAGCGCCTCACATTCAGCGGCCGTCAGCCGCAACTCCGACTTGTGTTTCATATAGACCTGCATGGCGCTGGCCGCCATGGGGCTGTTGAGGTAGACCGGGACGTTCTGGATCACGCCCTGAGCCTTGAGCAACTGGACGCAATGCAGCAGGCTTTGGGCCCGGCCTACGGCAAAGGCCGGGATCACCACCACGCCGCCGCGCGCGGCGGTGCGGTTGATCACTTTTCCGAGTTCCAGCAGCGGGTCCGAGTTCCGGTGCAGCCGGTCGCCGTAGGTGGACTCCACCACCAGGTAGTCAGCGCCATCCATTTGCACGGGGGATTTGAGTACCAGGTCGTTGGGCCGGCCGATGTCGCCGGAAAACAGGATGGAGCGTGACCCGTCGTCCAGCCGGACAAAGGAGGAGCCGACCATGTGGCCCGAGGGCGTCATGCGGGCATGCAGGCCAGGTGCGGGCTGCCAGTCATGGTCATGGGGAATGGGATGAAACAGCTTGAGGCACTGCAGCGCGTCTTCGCGCGTGTACAGCGGCAGGGCCTCCTTGTGTTTGGACAGCTTGTGGCGGTTGGCGTACTCGGCCTCTTCTTCCTGCAAATGCCCTGAGTCGGGCAGCAGGATGCGGCACAGGTCGTACGTGGCAGGTGTGCAGAACACCTTGCCGCGAAAGCCCTGGCGCGCCAGCAGGGGCAGGTAGCCGCTGTGGTCAATGTGGGCGTGCGTCAGTATCACCGCGTCGATCGAGGCCGGCTTCACGGGTGGCGGCTCCCAGTTGCGCAGGCGCAGCAGCTTGTAGCCTTGGAACAACCCGCAATCGACCAGCACCCTGGCCTTGTCATGCTCGACCAGGTATTTGGAACCGGTCACGGTGTCGGTGGCGCCGAGGAATTGAAGTTTCATGCGCTCAGTCTAGAAACAGGCTGGGTGATCGCGCTTGCGCTGGATCAAACGCGCCGGAGGTGCGGGAAGGGCCGGTTTCAGCAGCTCAGGGCCGCTCGGGCCGCCGCCAAGTCCCAGCCGGCCCAGCCGCAGCTCTTGAAAAGCACGGGCCCGGCCGGTCTTTCAATATTCCGGGTGATCACATCGGCGAGAGTCGCGAAGCGGCTCACATCGAGGCTGGCCTGCAGCAGATCGCCGGCTTCGTGGCGAGCGTCAGCCGTGTCCAGGAACACGGCGCCGTGTTCCGCGCAGTGGCGGCAAAGCTCGGGGCCCAGTTCCGTCATGTGCGGCGTGAAGGCCCCGACGGCGCTGATGAATCCATCCTGGCGTGGCAGGCTGCTGAGCACTGCGCCACTCGCCGGTGTGCAGGTCACCGCCAACGGGCAATCGGCCAGCGCGGCGTCGGCGTCCTGCACCACGCTGGCCTTCAGGCCCAGCGACCGGGCATGCTGCGCGAGCGCGTGTGCGCTGGCTGCGCTGCGCGAGGCGATCAGGACCTCGCGAATATTCAGGCCTTCGGCAAACGCTTCAAGATGGGCCTTGCCCTGCACGCCCGCACCGACGATCAACAGCGGGCCCTGCGTACAAGGGGCCAGCCGCTGCGCCGCCAGCAGGGAGACCGCCGCGGTGCGCCGCGCCGTGACGGTGGGACCATCGAGCACCAGCCGGCGTTCGCCGGTGGCAACATCAAACACCACAACATCACCCTGGATGGTCGCGCGCGGGGTGCCTGCATTGGCCGGTGTAAAAGTGATCAGCTTGGTCACCGCCACCTGGTGGTCCGCAGCGGGCATGGCAAACAGGCTGCCGCCGCCAGCCAGGGGCAGGACCAGCCGCGGCGGCACCTGCACCGAGGGATCGTGCAGCAGCCGCGCGATGTTTTGGGTCAGGGCGGTATAGGGCAAGCGGTTCGCGGTCTGCGCGCCGTCCAGCAAGGAAGATGTAACGGGCATACCAGATGGTAAGCCAGCCGGTACAAGCACTGCGTGCCCCGATCCGGAATAACCCGTAGTCGGGCAAAGCGGTTTTATCCTACAAGTTGACAGGTAAAGCACAGCGGGGAACAGGCCAGGTGGCTACCTAGCATCGAAACAGACGTAACGAGGAGTCTGTTCATGTTTTCCGCCCACTTGCCCAACCATTTCCCTAGCTACGACGACGCCCCGCGCGAATATCTTTATTTCGGGGTAGGGCTCGTGCTGGTAGTCAGCCTGCTCGTTTCCATCGCCGCAGTGGCCAGCGGCGAAGTCAAAAAAGCCAAGGCACGTGATTCGCTGCTGGCATCACGGAACAGTGCCATCGCGTATTGCGTGGAAAACTTGCGGGGTACCGCCCTCAACGCGTGCATGCAGCAAGCCCGGGCCGACCGGTACAACGATGGCAGCGGATCTGCGGTGACCGGAAACGGAAGCGGCAATGCCCTGGTTGCTGGCGGTCCTGCCATGGTGCCCGTTGGTGCCACGGGCCTGATGCCCGTCACTTTCAACGCTGTCCGTTAAACCTGCTCCAGCTTCGCCAAGTAGCAGAGCCGGGTGTCCGCGCAGTTTTGAATAAACGCGGGAAAAGACAGGAAGCGGGTAGCATTTCTCCCATGAAACTGAGCCGCCTGTTCCAACCCCTCAACCCCCTGTTCTGGATGGCCATGGCGCTCAATGCCTTGTCGGCCGCCTTGGCCTGGATTGTTCATAACCGTGTGCTGGACACCTGGGCCACCTTGATCGTGGGCGGCTTTGCCATCAGCAATGCCCTGATTGGAAGCTGGCTGATCTGGCGGCTGTTGCGGGACGAGCCCGCGCCAAAACAGATCAGCTGATCGCTCCCGCGCCGCGGATGATGTCGCGTTGCGTCGTCAAGGCCGTGCGAATGGCCACCCGCAGCCCGCGCACCAGCTCTTCCAGCGTCATGCTGGGGCTGCCTTGTTCGGGCAGATAAGGCACATGCATGAAACCGCCGCGCGTGCGCTTGAAGCCGCGCCGGGTGGCCAGTTGATGCATGAGCCCATAAAACACGTGGTTGCAGACAAAGGTGCCGGCCGTCTGCGAAACCTCGGCGGCCAGACCTTCGCTTTGCAGCGCCTGCAGCATGGCCTTGATCGGCAGCGTGCTGAAATACGCTGTCGGTCCTCCGGGGATGACCGGCGTGTCCACCGGTTGTGCGGCGGCATTGTCGGCAATCCGGGCGTCATTCACATTGATGGCAACGCGCTCCAGCGACATGGCGCTGCGCCCGCCGGCTTGGCCCACGCAAATCACCAGCGCCGGCTTGTGCAGGCGCAACTGGTGTTCCAGCTCGGCCAGCGAGGATTCAAACACCGTCGGCAGTTGGGCCACTACCACCTGGTGGCTGGCGATGCGTTTGCCGTGCAGCGGGCGGACGGCCAGCCAGCTCGGATTCAGGCTGTCGCCGCCAAACGCGTCAAAGCCTGTCAGCAGGACGCGCGGGAGGCGCAGGAGAGGGGTGATGGAGCCTGGCATGCCGCCATTGTGAAGCAGGTCATGCCGCAAGTCAGCAGGCCGCAACCGTCTGCTTATTTTTTGATCACCGCACCGGTTTCGCGGTCGAACCGGACGTTTTTCACCTGGCCGTTCTGGCCCGGGAAACCGTCCAGCGCGGCGCGTGCCAGGTAGGGGGCGACGGCGGGCAGCGTCGCATCGCCTTCGTAGTCGACGCGTGCCTCGAACACGGGCCGCGGCCGCCCTGGCGGGCTGTTTTGGGTGTCCAGCAGGCGCAGCGTCAGCTGGCTGTACTGCACGGTGTAAGGCACCACCCGGTTGCCTACATAGGTCGGGCCGAAATAGCTCGGTCCCCAGAAGCCCGGAAAATACTGGCCGGCGGCGTTACGGCGCGGCGGGTGAAAAATCAGTGGGTCGTGATAAACAGGCTCCAGGTAACTTCTTTGCTGCGTCTGGCTGACCGTGCTCAATTCAGCCAGCAGGCGGGCTCGCTGGCCCGGAGCGGCCAGCCGGAGGCCGTGTTTTTCCAGCTCCAGCTGCGCATGGCGTTCGTAGGTGGCCTGTTCCAGCTCGCTGGTCCCGCCTTGGGGGCTGGCGGGTGGCTTGATAAAGCTGAAAGTGCTGCCGGCAGCGTCGGCCGGCCACTGGTTGAAGTTGGTCACCTGCGTGACCAGCGGGGTTGCACAGGCACTCAGCAGGACGGCTGACAGCAGAACGAGGAAAACACGCGCACGGGAAAAAAGGCTGTTCATGTTCAATGGGATGCGGCAGCGTTAGAAATGTTCCGTTTCTGCCTTGAAAGCTCAAGTAAAGTAGTCTGCACACCAACGAAAGCCAGTCATGAAATGGGAAGGCAACCGCGAATCCGATAACGTCGAAGACCGCCGCAGCGGCGGTGGAGGCGGCGGTCTGCTGGGTGGCCGGAGCATCGGCATCGGCACGATTGTCGTCGCGCTGGTGGGCGGCTGGATTTTCGGCATCAACCCGCTGACCATTTTGAGCATGCTCAGCGGCGGCACACCCACTGCGCAGGTTCAGCAGGGGCCGGCCCAACGTCCACCGGCGGACGACCGGATGGCCAGCTTTGTATCGACGGTTCTGGCCGATACCGAAGATGTCTGGAAGGACGTGTTTTCCAAAGGGGGCGGCGCTTACCAGGAGCCCCGGCTGGTGCTGTTTCGCGGTGCAACAGCCACGGCCTGCGGCCAGGGCCAGGCGGCCATGGGTCCTTTTTATTGCCCGGCCGACCAGCGGGTCTACATTGACCTGGGCTTTTACGAAACCCTGCAGAAAAAGCTGGGTGCGCCCGGCGACTTTGCCCAGGCCTATGTCATTGCCCACGAGGTGGGTCACCATGTGCAGAACCAGCTCGGCATCACCGGCAAAATGGAGCAGATGCGCGGCCGCGCCAGCAAGGTGGAATACAACGCCATGAGCGTGCGGCTGGAGCTGCAGGCCGACTGCTTTGCCGGCCTGTGGGCGCACCATGCGCAGCGCGCCCGCAGCATCCTGGAGCAGGGTGATGTCGAGGAAGCCATGAATGCCGCCGCAAAAATTGGCGACGATGCGCTCCAGGGCTCTCGCGGCGGCGCGGTGGTGCCTGAAAGCTTCACCCACGGCACCAGCGCCCAGCGTGCCCGCTGGTTCAACACCGGCCTGCAACAGGGCAGCGTCAAGGCCTGCGATACCTTCAGCACCCGAAATTTATAGAAAAAATGGCTACAGCCCTTTGTGGGTGGGCGCAAGCAGCTATTAAATATGTAGCAATCCGGCGTGTGCTGCGGCGAAAAGCCCGCCCGCATCGGCAGCCCTCCGGGGGCTTGGAGGTCCGCCGGCAGGCGATTTCGCCCAAAGTGCGACAATAGAGGGCTGAGGAAGCTCTGCACAAGCCCTGCGATCAATGATCGCGTTCCGGCGGTCTGCGGCGTTACCTTTTTGCCGATGGCTGTGCTGTTGGCACCCAACGCGCCCCGGTCACTGATTCCGGCCCGCGCGCCAACCCGCTACACACACAACCGCAAGAGTCACGCCGAGCTTTTTATGACATCCTCCTTCTCGAATCTTTCGCTGGCCGAACCGCTGGCCCGCGCCGTCGCCGAAATGGGCTACGAAACCATGACACCCATCCAGGAGCAGGCCATTCCGGTCG
>NZ_JBDTTH010000015.1:0-62346 GCF_039930745.1 Polaromonas sp.
CCGGTGCTGGCGCGCTGCATCATGGCCAGCTTCGACGACCTGCGCAAGGCCGGCGATGCGGTGGCGGCGGTGATTGCCGCCGGCATCATTCCGGCCGGGCTGGAGATGATGGACAAACCCATGACGGCCGCGGTCGAAGACTTTGTACACGCCGGTTACGACCTGACAGCGGAGGCGATTTTGCTCTGCGAAAGCGACGGCACGCCGGAGGAAGTCGAGGAAGAAATCGGCCGCATGAGCGCCGTGCTGCGCAGCTGCGGCGCCACCGCGATTGCGGTGAGCCAGGACGAAGCCGAACGCCTGCGTTTCTGGAGCGGCCGCAAGAACGCCTTCCCGGCCTCGGGCCGCATCAGCCCCGACTACATGTGCATGGACTCGACGATTCCGCGCAAGCGCCTGGCCGACATCCTGCTGGCCATCCAGCAGATGGAGATCAAGTACGGCCTGCGCTGCGCCAACGTGTTTCATGCCGGCGACGGAAACCTGCACCCCCTGATTCTGTTTGACGCCAACGACGCCGACCAGTTGCACCGCTGCGAGCTGTTTGGCGCCGACATCCTGGAAACCAGCGTGGCCATGGGCGGTACCGTCACCGGGGAGCATGGCGTGGGTATGGAAAAACTCAACTCCATGTGTGTACAGTTTTCGGCGACGGAGAACGAGCAGATGTTCGGCGTCAAACGCGCGTTTGACCCGCTGGGTTTGCTCAACCCCGGCAAGGTGATCCCGACGCTGCAGCGCTGCGCCGAGTACGGAAAAATGCTGGTGCGCGGCGGCAAGATGTCGCACCCCGATCTGCCGAGGTTCTAGCCGCTGTCCAGCTTGTCCGGCGCGCTACCAGCTGTCAATGAAGCGGGCATCGTCGGCCGCCGCTCGCGGGCGTGCCGACTGCAAACCGCGCAGCAGCCAGTCGCGTGTCTGCGCCGGGTCGATCACGGCGTCGATTTCCAATGTGGCCGCCATGTTGAGGGCGCTGCCGTTGTCATACTGGCGGGCCACCAGCTGTTCGTACAGCGCCTCGCGTGGCGCGCCTTCCGGCTGCGCCTCCAGCTCCTTGCGGTAGCCCAGCTTCACAGAGCCTTCCAGCCCCATGGCACCGAATTCCCCGGTGGGCCACGCAATGGTAAACATCGGCGAATGAAAACCGCCAGCCGTCATGGCCATGGCGCCCAGGCCATAACCCTTGCGCAGCACCACGCTGAAAAACGGTACGCGCAAATGGGCAGCGGCAATGAACATGCGGCTCACATGACGCACTTGCGCCTGCGCCTCCATCTCCGGGCCGACCATGAAGCCCGGCGTATCTACCAGGCTGATGAGCGGCAAGCCATGGGCGTTGCACAGTTGCATGAAACGCGCAGCCTTGTCGGCGGCATCCGCATCGATGGCGCCGCCCAGGTGCTGCGGGTTGCTGGCCAGCAAGCCAACCGGCCGCCCTTCGATGCGTGCCAGCGCGGTGTGAATGCCTTTGCCAAAACCAGTACGCAGCGCCAGCACACTGCCGTTGTCGGCAATGCCATTGATCGCCGCAAGCGTGTCGTAGACGCGCAGCCGGTTTTCGGGCACCACCTGGCGCAGGGCCAGGGTGTCCGGCGCCGTGAACGCCTGGACCGTCCCCTGAAAAAATGACAGGTAATGCTGTGCCACCGCAACAGCCTGGGCCTCGTCATCCACCAGCACATCAATCACGCCGTTGCCATGCTGCACGGCGGTGGGACCAATCTGCTCCGGCTTGAACACGCCCAAGCCCCCACCTTCAACCATGGCCGGCCCGCCCATGCCGATGTTGCTGCCCTGGGTGGCAATGATCAGGTCGCAGCAACCCAGCAGCGCCGCATTGCCCGCAAAACAGCGTCCCGCCGCCACGCCGATCACCGGCACCTGGCCGTTGAGCCGCGCGAAGCTGGCAAAAGTGTTGACATGCAGGCCGGCCACGATGGGCATGTCGGTGTCTCCGGGGCGCCCGCCGCCGCCTTCGGCAAACAGGACCACGGGCAATCTGTTTTGCAAGGCGATGCCGAGCAGGCGATCGGTTTTCTGGTGGTTGCGCATGCCCTGCGTGCCGGCCAGCACGGTGGCGTCGTAGGCCATCACCACCGCCCGGCTGGCCTCAGGATCGAACAATGCGCCGTTGATGCTGCCAATGCCAGTCACCATCCCATCGGCCGGCGTGTTGGCGATCAGGTCTTCTTCGCTGCGCCGACTGCGCTGCGCTGCGACGGCCAGCGCGCCGTACTCGAGGAAGGAGCCTTCGTCGCACAAATCGGCGATGTTCTCGCGCGTAGTGCGCAAGCCCAGGGCGTGGCGTTTTGCCACGGCTTCGGGCCGCTGGCTGTCGAGCGTGGGTGCGTGGCGCTCCAGCACACGTTGCAGGTCAGGGCGCTGGCCATCCGGGCTTGTTGAAGAATCCGCCCGCCCGATGGCAGCGGTTACAGGTACGGCCATCCCGGGTGCCGGTTCGATGGTGGCGAGCAATGCGCCCGCCTCTACCGTTTCGCCCACAGCGAAAAATACTTCGCCCAGACGTCCCTCGAATGCGGCCCGAACCTCGTGCTCCATTTTCATGGCTTCGAGAATGACCAGCAGATCGCCCGGCAGGAGGGCCGCGCCGGGCTGAACCTGCCAGTGAACGACCTGGGCTTGAAGGGGTGAGTGGACCGCGGGCATCGGCGCATTTTGCGCCCGCCCATCAGCCCACCGTCGTCAACTAAGCGACAAGGCCAGGTTGGCAGAGGCTCAGGCCACTTGCAGACCGGATTTCGCCAGCAGCGCGGATTTTGAATTGGCCACGGCGCCGAACAAAATCTCGCCCGCCAGCTGGCCGCCTTCTTCAATCACGAGCTTGCCGTAACGGATCTTGCCGGTGACCTTGCCGGTGGCGAAAATCACCAGCTTCTGGCGCACGGTGAGGTTGCCGTCGAACTCGCCGTGAATCTCCGCGATGTCGATTTCGGCCGAGCCCTTGAAGGCGCCGCGCTCGGCAATCTGCATCACGCGGGAGTCCATCGTGGCTTCCACCAGACCTTCAACCACCAAGGTGTCGCAGTCGGTGATTTCGACGCCCTTGAGCTTGATGTTAGGGCCGACCGTCAGCTTGCTGCCGCCGGATTCACGCGGTGCCGCGCTGGCAGAGGAAGCAGGCTGCGGCGCAGCGGCAACGGGCGCCACGCTCGGGGTATTCGTTGCCGCAGGTGTGTTCGCGTACGGGTTGGGGTTGGGACTGCCATGACGCAGGCCTGTGGGTTCGTTGTCGCGCTTGCCAAAGAACGGTGATTGCAGTGCCATCTGGGTTTCCTTCAAAAGGAGTTGATGGTACGAAGGCTGTTTTGAAAAGTCTCCACTGCTAATGCAAGATGAGTAACGAAATAACCTGATACATGCGCAGCCGCTGGTGGAAAACCTTCAATTTGCAGAACGCTGTCGCGCTCCTTTTTTCGTAGCGCAGCGAGCTTGTAGACTTGCTGCATGCACCACTACACGGTCAGGATTTTTCACAGCGAAGATGTCTCCGAGGCGGAGCGTGACCAGGCGGCTCAGCGGTTTCGGACAGCGCTCGACACCTCGCTCGGCGATGCCAGCCTCGTAGCACCCGTTTACCGTGCCTACCTGCGGCTACTGCAAATCCATGGCGACCAGCTGCGGCCGTGGGACCTGGATCCGTCCGAGCAACTGCTGGCCGATCAGTGGGAAGCCGCCGAACTGGCAGCCACGCAGGCGACCTTCGGCGCGGAGCGCTACATGGGCGACGCGCACTTCGAACTGGAGATCCCGCCGCCCTGAAACGCGCCCGCACGCGCCCCCCGCCGGCCCGGATGACTTTATGCGGATAATTGGGGCAGGGCATTCGAGCCAGAGTTCGGAAGTAAAGGGGAGTTTGTGGAGTTTGTTGTCTTGTTCGTGCTGCTGGCGCTGCTGGGCCTGCTCGGCTGGGGGGTGTATCGCGTCAAACGGCGCCGCGCCTCCGGATCCGCGGCGCCTGAGGCGGGTGTAGACCCCTATCGCCCTACCGCGCACAGCACCCTGGACGACAGCGCTTACCGGGTCAGCTACGCGCCGCCAGAGTTCGAGTGGAGCGGCACCGTCACCGGCGCCCTGCCGGTCAAAATACTGACCTACAAGCAGTATGAGTGCCTGGAAGACGCCCGCTACGGCTTCAAGATCGTCGGCCTGCCGCCCACTGAGCGCAAACAGCCGCAACCCTACAAGACACGGGCCCACGGCCTGAAAACCGTCGCCTCGCTGGAAAAACACGGCTTCCTGGCCAAAGACCCCGAAGGCGGTTTTGTCATTACCGACCTGGGCCTCAACGCGCTGGAGGTCTGCAGCGTCCGGTATTGACCCTGCAACCGGCCCCGGGCGAAGGGGAAGCAGTCACACTGTCGCGTCTTCCGGTGCATTGCTGACGGCCCAGGAATACAGCGCCACAAACACCAGCGCATCAAATACCGCGCCAAAGCAGATGTACAGCACCGGCATGAACAATACCGACAGGTGCTGCATGATGAACGCCTGCGCCAGCACCTGATGAGGCACCAGGATGGCCAAAAACAGCAGAATCAATGCGGTATGGAACAACTTGACCAACAAGCTCTGGTTGAGGATGTAGTAGCCCATGGCCAGCATGACCGGTGTGGCCAGCATCACCACATAACCAATGGTCATGAGTTCCTCGCTGTGGCGCGCGATGCTGTAAGGAAATTCGCCAGGCGACCACCAGAAATAAGCCAGGGCGATAAGCTGCACCCCGGCCACAATGCGCAAGGGGTACTTGAGCGGCAGTTGCCGTCCTTTTATTCCGAAAGACAGGGCGAATGTCAGCAGGGTGACGACAGCAGTCACCCACATCGTGGTCCTGCCCGGCAGGGGTTTGTCGTCTCCCACGCCGGACAGCAGCAACGCATATTGGCCCGCTTCATTGAGCCGGGTCGACAGGGTAAACGGCAGATTCAGCCCGCTGGACCAGAACAGAATGCAGTTGCGCCAGAAATCCATCAGCAGGGGCTTGAACCAGAAAAGCAGGGCGCACAACACCAGCGGCAGGACCACCGCCTGCAAGAGCAACCACGGCGTCACCTTGAGCGGAGTGATGGCCCGGTGGGGGCGCACCTTGACCTGCCGCGCCCGCGCCTCCCGCGCCGCAGCAAAGGACGCATGAAACAGACGGTCATGCGCCAGGGCTTGTTCAGACAGGGAATTTTTTTTGGGACTCATGGCGGGCGATCAGAAAGCGTGAAAAATGCCGACGTTCAGGCCCGTGCGGCGATACAGCGGATTGGTATAACGGTTGGCGCCCACCAGCACGCCCGTCTGCGGCGTCAGCCAGTGCCGCCAGCTGAGGCTGGCCTCGCGGCTGTCAAAGTTGACCAGTTGCCGGTTGGCCGCCAGCGCGAGGTAACCTTCGCTGCCCCAGCCGTAACGTGCAGTCACGAGATCCTGCTTGTGGCGGCCCCAGGTCAGCGCGACGAACTGCTGCTGCGTGTCCACCGAACCCGGGTTGCTGCGATTGAAGCGCACGCCCCCTTCCACAATCCAGGGCGCTTCGAAGTAATAGGCCAGGCCGAGCGACAGACTGCGATCGGTGTGTCCATCAGGCGCGTTGTAGTAGCCGGCGCCCACCGAGCCCACCAGATTGCGGGCCGGCAGAAATTTGCGGTTCAGTGTGGCATCCACCCTGTAGCGCGGCAGGTAAAAAGCCCCGTCGCCCATCCCCAGCGCAACCGACCCGAACCAGTCGTCATTGAAGGTGTAGGTATCGCCCAGGCTGAGAAACGCGCCGTTTTCATTGAAGCGCTGGTGTGCGGATACCTCGCCCAGCAGCACGTGTCTGTCCACCTTGTGAGTGCCTCTCAAGCTCAGGTCGTGCCAGTTGCCAAAGCCGCTCGTCAGGCTTTGCGCGCCCGTGCTGAGCTCCAGGCTGCTGCGTTCGTCGGCCGCCGCCTGCGCCGCTGGCGCGGACATGGCGGGCAACTCTGAACCCGCTTGTGCCTGGGCCAAGACCGGTCCAATGCCAGCCGCAAGAAAAGACAGGGTCACAAAATGATGTTTAAGCATGAGGTTGATATTTGAAAACTTGGTTTTTTGAAGGTGAGTGGGTTATCTGGCAACAGCCCCGACTCATGAACAGCTTGCCGCGCTCCCCGCGGGCGCCACGGCCTTGGCAAGCAGGATCTGATAGGAGGCTTCGTCCGTGACGGCCCAGCGAGAGGAATGCCGCAGCGGCACGGCCTGCAGCATCCAGCAGCCAGCGCTGGCCCGGTCACCTTGCCGCATCGCGAGAACGGCAATCAGCCCCCAGGGATAGTCTTTTTCACCCTGGCGCAGCCATTCGGCCCTGTGTTCGCCCATCCAGTTGCGGTAATAGGTCTTTGGGTCAACTGGCACCTGGGGGAAGTCGACCAGCAGCGGAAAGAGCTGCGCCACCTGGTCCGGATAGAACGCCGCCGAATGCGCGCGCTGCTCCAGTTGGGTGGAAATCAAAAATCGCTTGTCCACGGGATTCCAGAAGGTCGCACGAATCCCCCGCGCGAGCTTTTCAGCCTCCGCCTTGCTGGCAGGAGCGTTGCGGTGTGCCTTGAGCGACCAGACCTCAAGGTTGTCCATGAACAGGCCGTGCAGCACCAGCGGAGACACCATATAAACGCCGCGCGACGGCTGGAACAGGTGTTCGAGTGACGCCTTGCTGGTCTCATGACTTTTCTTCCACACAGGATTGGCGGCAAGTTGAGTCGGCATGGTTTCCAGCAGCCTCATCCACAGCGCCAGCAGGGAGTCGTCAGCGTCTGCCGCTTTGCAGGCTACCCAAGCTCTGTCGGGCCCGCGGCAAAAGCGGTCAAATGTGCCGTCCGGCTTTTGCCGGGGCACCAGCCAGTTGACAAATTTCTCGGCCGGTGAAGAGGTATCCATGCCGTTGTCATGTGCAAGCAACAAGGCCTGCATCGCAAAATAGGGGTCCGTCGAATCCCCTCCATGCAGGACCGTGATCGCGCCCACGTTGTCCACATAGCCCGCAAGATCAAGACGCGGCGCTGCCCCGGCCCCCTGGGCAAACATGGCGCTCAAAGCCAGCGCTTTGAAAAATGTCCACGGGCTCATGCCTGCTTCACCATACCGATCTCGCGCGCCCAGATCATGCCGTGCATCACAACGCCGTCCTCGACAATGATGTTGCACGCGCTGACCGTGGTCTCGGCTTCTGGCAACCCGATCAGCGCTCCGGCGCCGACGAGTATGTCGCTTTCCGAGATGACCGGGCCGTGGACATGCGCCCGCGGAAACACATACACCCGTTTTTCACAAGTGAGCGCGCCTTCGACCTTCGCTCCGGGCCCGACGCTCACGCCCTCGCGTGCCTTGATGTCACCCACCACGGTGGTGCCCGCGCCAACGGTCAGAAATCCCGTGACCACCAGCGAGCCCCTGAAAATGCTGGCCGGAGGCAGCGCGCAATCCCCGCGAATCAGGAACAGCATGGGCGTCTGCTCGATGGCATTCGGCAGATCTGAATAAGCGGCAGCAGTTTGCCCGGTTTTTTTCGCAAAAGACTCGCTGTTGCGGGTAGAACCAAAGCGCAAGGTAGGCGCATACATGCGTTCAAACCAGGCTTCGTTGCCCAGCTCGATGGCAACGCCCGCCGACACCCGCCTGAGGGCCACACTGCTGTGCCCCAGGCGCAGTACGCCCTCGGCATGCGCCCAGTCCTGTATTTCGCTCTGCGCGCCCAGATGAATGTCGCCTGTGGCATACAGTGCCGGAACGGCCGAGCCTGCCCCGGCACGCACGTTGCCCTCGACATAAAGCTGCTGGACACTGCACAGCGGCTCCCTCAGCTCAAGGTCACCGCGCGCGATGAGCCGCTTTTTCGCCGCGCGCCAGTCCGCCGTGGCCGCCGGTGCCGACGGTGCAGGCAGGAGGTCGAAGTCTTCGTAACCCGTAGGCGCCCCCTGACCCAGCTTGGCCTGGGCATCAGCGCGCAGGCGTCTGGCAAAGTGGTCAATGTCGCTGGTGTAATTGGCCGAAATAGGCAATGCGGCCATGTCGGTGGGCCGCAGCCATTCCCGGAAGGCCGCTACAAAAGGCAAGGTCAGCAGCAGCAGGCAGACAAAGGCAAACGCTGCGTAGGTGGTGTAGCTTTCAGTCATTATTCAGCGGCTTTCGCGCGATAGCGAACGGTCTTGTCCCAGACCATGTCCCGTTTGAAAATCCTGTCGGCGAGCAGACTCCAGACAGCGCCCGATATGGCAAACAGGCTGACCAGAAAGCCAAGCATGTTGAAAGGCAGCAACCTCAGCCGGCGGCGGTTGCCGTCGATCAGCACGGCCACCACGATCTCAAAGAAAGCGGCAAAGTTGCCCAGCGTGCCGTAAATCATCAACGCAAAGATCGGAATCAGTGTCGACAGCAGAGAGCCTGCGTTGAGAAAATACAGGCCCAGCGCCAGCAGCCAGCCCACCAGCATGACCAGCGGAATGACAAACACAAACAGCAGCAGCAGGCCGTCCAGGCGCTGGCCCAGCGTCAGGTAGGAACTGGTGGCAAACTGCCACCAATAGCGGACCATCACCTGGTTGTGGCCCTTGGCCCAACGTGTCACCTGCTTGATGCGCACGCCCCAGTCCTCGGGGACTTCCTCATAACATTCGGAGCGATTGGTATAGACGGTCTTCCAGCCGTTGAGCATCAAGCGGAAGGTGATGTCGGTGTCTTCCGCCAGTGTGTCGTCATGCCAGCCGCCCACGGCTTCAACCGCAGACAGGCGCACGCCACCGACCGTGCCGCCGTACTGCGGCATCAGGTTCATGTTCATGCGGGCCTGCTGGTCTACCTGGTAGCCGGCTGAACGCTCCAGATCGAGCATGCGCGTCAGCAGATTGGCACCACTGTTGACGGGCACCACCCGGCCCATCACCGCCCCCACTTCAGGGTCGAAAAATGGCGCCACCAGCTGCTTGAGCAGGCCGCGGCCCGGCACATAGTCGGCATCAAAAATAATGGCGATGTCACCTTCTGCGAAATGCAGGGCGTCCTTGAGCGCAGCGGACTTTCCAGCCTTGCCTATGGTGCGGTGAAATGGCGAAATGCGCGAAGGAAAACGCGCCACATAGCTGTCGATGATTTCGCCGGTGGCATCTGCAGAACGGTCATTGACCGGAATGATCTTGATGCGGTCTGCGGGGTAGTCGGTGTTGAGCAGCGCTTCGATGCAACCTGCGATGACTTTTTCTTCGTTGTGCGCGGCAATGTACACGGTGATCATGGGCCAGCGCGCCACCGCAATGTCGATATAGGGATGGCGCTGCGCGCCGGTCAGCCGGTTCATGGTGAACATGAAGTGCCGCACACCATAGGCCATCATGGTGATGACTATCAGGAACAGCGCCGAGGCCATGACGGCGGCCACGGGGTAATCCTTGAACGATGGCACCAGGCCACCTGCGCCATCCGTCTGTGCAAAGGCCGGCAGTGCACCCATGAGACAGACGCCCAGCAGAAGCAGAAAGCCACACGGGCGGTGGCCCCTTGCAGCCTGCGAACCGGTCATCGTCGGGGCCATCACGCTGCCACCGCCAGAGGGGCGAAGCCGGTAACGAGGGTGGTCGCCAGCACTTCGACAATTTGCGCCGATGCGGTGCCATCGCCGAAGGGGTTGCCTGCCTGCGACATTCGCAGGTAGGCCTGCTTGTCGCTGGAAAGCCGCGTGACTTCGTTAACAATCGCGCTGCGCGAGGCGCCGATGAGCAGGGCACAACCCGCATCGACCGCTTCCGGGCGTTCCGTTTCGTCGCGCAGCACCAGCACCGGCACACCAAACGTCGGCGCCTCTTCCTGCAGGCCACCCGAATCGGTGAGCACCATCCAGGCGTCGGCCAGGGCCTGCTGCATGCCCGTGTAGTCCAGCGGCGCAGTCAGCGTGACGTTGGGAATATCGCCAAGGATCTCATGCACCGGACCCTGGATCACCGGATTCAGGTGCACCGGAAACAGCACCTGCAGATCCGGCTGCTGGCGCGCAATATCGGCGATGGCCAGGCATATTTGCGCGACATCGTCGCCCCAGTTCTCCCTGCGGTGCACCGTCACCAGTAAATGGCCGCGGCCCTGCGCTCTGCGTTTGACGCCGCGGTGCGCGCAGGTCCACTGCTGGGCGTCAATGACTGTGTTGCCGGTCAGGTGAATGAATTCGTCTGCGATACCTTCGGCCTGCAACGCTGCCATTGATCGCTGGGTGGGAGCAAAGTGGAAGCGAGAGAGCCGGCTGATCATCTGGCGCAAGCCTTCTTCGGGGAAAGGGCGGCCGAGGTTGTAGGTGCGCAAACCGGCCTCCACGTGCGCCACCGGCACACGGTTATAGAACCCCGCAAGCGCGCCCTGGAAGGCGCTTTCCGTGTCGCCCTGCACGATGACGAGCGCCCAGTCCTCCGAGGTCATCACGGCTTCCAGCTGCTGCCGGCACCCCATGCTGAACTCGATCAGGCTGCTGCCCCCGCGCTCCAGCCGGATGTCGGGCGTCACATCGAAACACTCGAAGATCTGGTCGGCCATGTCGCCGTGCTGGCCCGTATGCAGCCACTGAACGCGCGCCCAGTCCGACGCTCGCAGTGCATGGTACAGGGGCGCCAGCTTGATGATTTCAGGCCGCGTTCCGGAGACGATAAGTATGTTTTTCATGGGGGTGTTTCTTTAAACAAAATTCAGCGCTGAGCCCCGCGGCACCGGCGAGGAGGTAAAAAACCGGATGCCCGGACTTTGACAATCACGCGGCAAGAGCGGCGTGAGGGCTGTGCGCTGCGTTAGCCGCTTGCAAATCAACAATCACGACCAGGTCACCGCCAAAGCGCCCCACGCCCAGTTCAGTCATGAGTTCGCGCTCCTCGGCGGGGGAGTTCATGCGTAAAAAGCAAAGGGCCTGCCGCCTGCCTGCCTGGCTGGCCGCCAGGATGTCCAGCCTCGCCACCGAGCCAAAGCGCGAGCACAGGGAATGAAGCGCGGGTCGCAACGCGCTGATGTCCGTGAAATCGTTAAGTTGTTGAAGTTCTTGTTGCATAGTGAAAAAGCAGAGCGCCTTCTGTAACTGGTGTAAGTTCTGCCCCAATATAGAAAGCGGGAGGAGCCGCGCACCTGAGGGAACGACTACCTTTGCTGTAGGACACAGCGCCCGCCCCTCTGTTCGCTCCCGAACATAGGCGCCGCCAAACATCCCCGCTTTTGCCAACGGCACCGGGACGGCGAAGAGACCAGCGCAAGCTGGCTGGGCCGTCCTACAACTCCGCACGCCGGTGGACGGCATTTTTCTCAATTCCCCGGCGCTTCATGGAGGAAGCCGCTTCATTCACCGCTCGGCAAGCGGTCCAACCCCTCACCGGACAACAGCCATGGCACTCATCACCTACCTCGCCGAAGACAACCAGATAATTTTGGAGAACCTGATTGAGACACTGGAGGAGATTGCCCATGTCAAGGTCGTGGCGCACGCGGTTACCCAGGCCGAAGCCAGCCGCTGGTTGATGCTGCATGACGGCACATGGCATCTGGCCATCGTGGATCTCTTTCTCAAGGAGGGCAACGGGCTGGGCATACTGGCCGGCTGCCGCAACCGTGAGCCCTACCAGAAGGTGGTGGTGCTGACCAACTACGCCACCCCTGAAATCCGGCGGCGTGCAGCCGAACTCGGCGCCGACGCGGTGTTTGACAAGACCACCGAACTCGACGAACTGCTGGCCTACTGCACCGAACAGACGGCCAACATCCTCCAGGAAGACGTGCAGGACGCGCAGCGTGAAGCCGTCGCGCAACACGATCAAGCCACCTCCACCTGAACACCGGCATTTGCTCAGCGGGGCAGGCCGTTCATCGGTTTGTTCGCTAGCGTACATACAAAGCATTCGGAACAGCCTAATATGGCAAGCTGGCCAGGGACCTCTGCCAGAGGCGCCAATCGAAGCCAGATACCGCTTCGGAGCTTTGTTGATGGCTGTTTCCCCCGATCCACGAAAAAACCAGTTGCTCGCGGCCTTGCCGGATGCCGAGTTCCAGCGCTGGTTGCCGCAGCTCGAATGGGTCGATATGCCGCTGGGACAGGTGGTCTATGAATCGGGCAGCACCCTGAGCCATGTGTATTTCCCGACCACCGCCATCGTCTCCCTGCTGTACGTGATGGAAAACGGCGCCTCGGCCGAAATCGCCGTGGTCGGCCACGAAGGCGTGGTCGGCATCTCCCTTTTCATGGGCGGCGAATCGACGCCCAGCCGGGGCGTGGTGCAAAGTGCCGGCCAGGGCTTCCGGCTCCCGGCGCAGGTCATCAAGGAAGAATTCAAGCGTGCACCGGTGTTGCACCTGCTGCTGCGTTACACCCAGGCCCTGATCACGCAGATGGCACAAACCGCCGTCTGCAACCGCCACCACTCGCTGGACCAGCAGTTGTGCCGCTGGCTGCTGCTGAGCCTGGACCGCTTGCAAGGCAACGAACTGGTAATGACGCAGGAGCTGATTGCCAACATGCTCGGCGTGCGGCGCGAAGGCGTGACCGAGGGTGCCACCAAGCTGCAAAACCTCGGGCTGATCCGCTACTCGCGCGGCCGCATCACGGTGCTGGACCGGCCCGGGCTGGAAAAACGCACTTGCGAATGTTATGCCGTGGTCAAGAAAGAATACGACCGCCTGCTCCCCGACAAGCTGGCCATCTGACCACTGTCCCGTCTGCGCGTTGCCCGATAGTTGGCGTGGATAGATTATCTAGCGCATACTGGGACACCGACTGGAACTGCATCTGACAGTGGCGCGGCCTTGAAATTGCCCCCGTGACGGGGCCGCAACCCACCGGAGTGCTGCTTGTCCGCCGTCGAAAACCACCTTCTTGAATGTCTTCCCCGTCACGACCGCGTGCGCCTGCTGGCCGCTTGCGAGCGCGTCGAACTGGTGCTGTCCGAAGTCCTGTGCGAGCCCGGCCAGCCGGTCCGCCACGTGTACTTTCCCACCCAGGGATTTATCTCGCTCGTCACGCCGGTTGACGGCAGTCCGGGCGTGGAGGTGGGCATGATCGGGCGCGAAGGTATGCTGGGTGCGCAGCTGGCGCTGGGTGTCGCCACCGGGCCATGGCGCGCGGTGGTGCAAGGCGCTGGTGGCGCCTGGCGCATCGGCACGGTCGCCTTCAAGCGTGAGCTGGCGCGCAGCCCGGCGCTGCAGCGCGGCCTGAACCGCTATCTGTACGTGCTGATGGCGCAGCACGCCGCCTCTGCCGGCTGCCTGCGCTTTCACCTGACCGGCCAGCGCCTGGCGCGCTGGCTGCTGATGAGCCAGGACCGCGCCCACTCGGACAGCTTTCACATCACCCACGAGTTCCTGGCCTACATGCTGGGAATGCGGCGCGTCGGCATCACGGCTGCTGCCAGCACGCTGCAGCGCAAGGGCCTGATCGAATACCACCGCGGCGAACTCAAGGTGCTGGACCGCCCAGGACTGGAAGCCGCCGCCTGCAGCTGCTACGCCTCAGACCGCCGGACCTACGCGCAATTGCTGGGCTAGTGCAGTGTCTTTCGGCGAAAGCGCCGTCTATGTGCGTTCCCGTACCGACAAGACATGCCGGGCTGCCTATAAATGGATACACAGAAACTCTGCATCCCGCACGCAATTCAAGCAGGGTCTCCCGGGCCGCCAAAAGTCCGGAAACTCACCATGACAGCGAGGCTCCGACATGATCCAACCGATCTCCCCAAACCCGCAGCTGCCGGGTGCTTCCGTGGTGCCTTCCAGCAACGGTCCCTGGCGGACGCCTGTCGCTGCGCTCAAGCTCGGGGGGTACGAGTCCATCGGGACCATGCCGAGCCCTGTGCACACGGCCAATACCCCGCTGCAGAACTCATACATCGGCACCGAAGACTGGGACGCCCTGTTCTGCGCGGTTCAAACACAGTTGAAACACGCCGTGGGCGAACAGCTGGGTGTCCTGCCCCACACACCCACACGCTCGATCGAACTGGCCGCAACCCTGGTACAGGCCGTCGTGCTCGACTGCGTCGGCGCCATGGACCAGCTCCATGCGGCACTCAAGCAGGAACGCAGCCAACGTCCCACAGGCTGACGCGCTCTTGGCGCAGGCAGCGCAGAGCAGGCGCGTGTTAGCGTCGGACATGCATGCCGCTCCTGCTTCGGAACCCGACAACCCTCTTCTGACCCTGCTGGAAAAAGCCGCTGACGCGGGCGCCTGGACACTGGAGCTGCCGCAGCGCCGGCTCACCTGCACGCCAGGCCTGGCGCTGCTGTTCGGCACGAAAGCCGGCGCGTTGCCGGCGTTTGAGGAAGTGCTGGACTTTTTTGCACCTCCTTCACGGGACCGTATGACTGCGGCATTGCAAGCGTGCCTGCAACATGCCCAGCCGTTTGACGAGGAGGTGCAAATTCTCACCACAGAGGGACAGACCCGGTGGGTCCGATCTCTGGGGTCGGGCTCGCGCGGTGCGACAGGCGCCGTGGTGAAAATTTTCGGCGTGCTACAGGATCTGACGGAGAAAAAACACGCCGAGCAGGTGGCGCACAGCCTGACCATGCGCCTTGGCACCACGCTGGCCAGCATCCAGGACGCCTTCGTCACCCTGAACCGCGATGGGCGCATCACGTTCGCAAATGCGGAAAGCGGGCAAGTCATTGGCCGCGAAAGCAGTGAGCTCCTGGGCCAGCTGATCTGGGAAAAGCTGGCCTGCAATGACGCGGGCCGTCTGGAGAAAGAACTCCGCGGCGCACTGACAAACGGACAAAGCGCCGAATTTGAAGAGTTTCATCCAGCCTTGGGAAAATGGCTGGAACTGCGCGCCTATCCCTTTGAAGAAGGATTGGCGGTTTATCTTCGCGACGTCACCGGGCGGCGCCAGTCGCAGGAACAGCAGCTGTTGCTGCAAACCAGCATTTCCCGCCTGAACGACATCGTGCTGATCACCGAGGCGGGCTCCGTGGATGCACCGGGTCCGCGTATTGTGTTTGTCAACGACGCCTTTGAGCGGCGGACCGGCTACAGCCCGGCTGAAGCGCTGGGCCAAAGCCCGCGCCTGCTGCAGGGCCCGCGCACGCAACGTACCGAACTGGACCGCATCCGGCTGGCGCTGGAGCAGGCCAGCCCCGTGCGCGCGGAGCTCATCAACTACAAGAAGAACGGCGAGGAGTTCTGGCTGGAGCTGGATATCGTCCCGGTGGATTACTTCAACCGCGGGCTCACACATTGGGTGGCCGTGGCACGCGACATCACCGCACGCAAGGCGGCCGAAGAGGAAATCGCGCACCTGGCTTTTTACGATGTATTGACGCAGTTGCCCAACCGCCAGTTGCTCACGGACAACCTGCGGCTGGCCCTGGGGGACCATGACAACCCCGACAGGACCGGCGCGCTGATGTTCATCGACCTGGACAATTTCAAGGTGCTCAACGACACGCGCGGCCATGCCACAGGCGACCTGCTGCTGCAAAAAGTGGCCGCTCGCCTGAATACCTGCGTGCGGCTGCGTGACACCGTGGCCCGGCTGGGCGGCGACGAGTTTGTGGTCCTGCTGAAAGACCTGGGCGACGACCCGGCACTGGCCCGCGCCGGGGCCGAGGTGGTTGCCCGGAAAATACTGACTTCCCTGGGTGAGCCCTGCGACCTGGCCGGCCATCCTTACGACGGCACCTGCAGCATCGGCATTACGCTGATCACCCAGCACCAGCAGCATGTGGGCGAACTGCTCAAGCAGGCCGACCTGGCGATGTACCAGGCCAAGGCCGCGGGCCGCAACACCCTCTGCTTTTTCGACCCCGGCATGCAGGCGGTGGCCACGGCCAACGCGGCGCTGACTTCCGAACTGCGGCTGGGCCTGCGCAACCAGCAGTTTGTGCTGCACTACCAGCCACAGGTCGGCCCCAAGGGGCAGATGGTGGGTGTGGAAGCCCTGGTACGCTGGCACCACCCCGAGCGCGGTGTCGTGTTTCCCGACAACTTCATTGCACAAGCCGAAGAGAGCGGCCTGATCCTGCCGCTGGGCCAATGGGTGCTGGAAACCGCCAGCGCCCAACTGGCCCTCTGGGGCTCGCGGCCCGACACTGAAAAGTTCAGCATCGCCATCAATGTCAGCGCACGCCAGTTCCGCCATCCCGAGTTTGTGGATCAGGTCATGAGCGCAATCACGCAGTACGGCATCAGCGCCCATCGGATCAAGCTGGAACTGACAGAGAGCCTGCTGGCCTACGACATGGAAGTCACCATCGCCAAGATGGGCCTGCTCAAGGAAGCCGGGGTCACGCTGTCGATTGATGACTTCGGCATCGGCTACTCGGCGCTGTCTTACCTGAAACACCTGCCGCTGGACCAGCTCAAGATCGACCGCGCGTTTGTCAAGGACGTGCTGACCGACCCGAACGATGCCGCCATTGCCCGCACCATCATCGGCCTGGCGCAAAGCCTGGGCTTGGGCGTGATGGCCGAGGGTGTGGAGACCGAAGCCCAGCGCGACTTCCTGGCGCGCCACGGCTGCCATTGCTTTCAGGGCTACCTGTTCTGCAAGCCGCTGCCGATCGACCAGCTGGAAGTGTTTATCGCCACGCTGCACAAGGCGCCGGCGGGCCAGGCTGCGTGATGGAGGCAGCGGTTTTTGCTACTTATTTAATAGCTGCTTGCGTCCATGAGACAAGGGCAGAAGGCACTTTTCATTGAAAAGTTGCGCTTGGAATGGCCCACAGCCCCTCAGGCGGCACGTGCACAACAGCTCTGCGTCGCATCCGGCGCATTCCCGAGGCTGATGTCTTTCAATATGCTGCTGTCCGGCACAGCGCCGCCCGCGCAAGTGTTCGAGCAGGCCCGCACAAAAGTCGCGCAACGCGGCTAACTTGCCTCTATCGAAAGGGCCGAAGCTGGCCGTTCAAGCCGCACCCGACAACAGCGACGCATTACCCCCCGCCGCCGTGGTGTTGACCGTCACCGTTTGCTCGGCGCAAAAGCGGACCAGGTAGTTGGGACCGCCAGCTTTGGGGCCGGTACCGCTCAGGCCTTCACCACCAAAGGGCTGCACGCCCACCACGGCGCCTATCATGTTGCGGTTGATATAGACATTGCCGACGTGCGCGGCGGCAGCGAGCGCCTGGGCGCGCGAATCGATGCGGGTCTGGATGCCCAGCGTCAGGCCGTAGCCTAGGGCATTGATCTCGGCGATGACGGCGGCAGGGTCGCCGCGCCAGCGCACGATCTGCAGCACCGGACCGAAAATTTCGGCTTTCACTTCACTGATGCTGCCCACTTCAAAGGCGGCTGGCGGAACCAGATTTGCTATGAAATCAGGAGCTGCTTGCGCACGGCCCTCCGGGGCTTCAAGAACTTTTGATGTTGATCCAAGACGCTGCAGGTGCTTCTGGATGTTGTCAAAGGCCTCGCGGTCTATCACCGGGCCCACATCGGTGGCGAGTTCGGCGGTGTTGCCCACGGTGAGCTCTTGCACGGCGCCCTGGATCATTTCAATCACCGTGTCGGCGATGCCTTCGTGCACGCACAGCAAGCGCAGCGCCGAGCAGCGCTGGCCGGCCGATCGAAAGGCGCTTTGCACCACGGCGTCCACCACCTGCTCTGGCAGCGCACTGCTGTCGACCAGCATGGCGTTGATGCCACCGGTTTCGGCGATCAGCGGAACAATCGGGCCGTCTTTGGCGGCCAGCGTGCGGTTGATGATTTTGGCCACCTGGGTAGAACCGGTGAAGACCACGCCAGCGATACCCGGTGCCGCTACCAGCGCGGCCCCCACGGTTTCACCGGGGCCGTGCAGCAGTTGCAGCGCGCCTTCGGGCACCCCTGCGGCATGCAGCAGGCGCACGGCCGCTAGCGCCACGCCGGGTGTTTGCTCCGCGGGTTTGGCGATGACGGCATTGCCGGTGGCCAGCGCCGCGGCCACCTGGCCGGTGAAAATAGCCAGCGGAAAATTCCAGGGGCTGATGCAAACCCAGACCCCGCGCGCGGTGAGGCGCAATGTATTGGTCTCGCCGGTCGGCCCAGGCAGCGCTAAAGGCTGCATGATGCGTTCGGCCTCGCCCGCGTAGTAGCGCAGAAAGTCAATTGCCTCGCGCACTTCGGACACGGCATCGCCCCAAGTCTTGAAAGCTTCCTTGACCAGCAGGGCGCAGAACATGGGCAGGTGCTGCTGCATGGCATCGGCGGCGCGGCGCAACGTGGCAGAGCGCTCGGCCACATCTACTTTGCTCCATTTTTGATAGCTGCTTACGCCCGTACTCAAAGGGCCAGAGGTCAATTTGGCATCAAACTCCGGGACCACCGGCACCTGGGTGGTCGCCAGCGCGGCCAGCAGTGGCGCACGCATGCTTTCAACCGTGAGGTCCAGCCCCTCGCTGTTGGGACGGCCGGCGCCGTACAGGGCCGGCGGCAAGGGCAGCGAAGCCTCGGGCTCCATGCGCAGCGGCGAAGTCAGCAACACGTCCATGCCCACCGACTCGTCGGCGAGCTGGTGCACAAAAGAGGAGTTGGCGCCGTTTTCCAACAGCCGGCGCACCAGGTAGGCCAGCAGGTCGCGGTGCGCGCCTACAGGCGCGTACACGCGGCAACTGATCTGCGGGTTTTTCAACACCTCGCGGAACACGCCCTCTCCCATGCCGTGCAGCCGCTGCAATTCAAACTGGGCTGTCGCCGGGTGCGCACAGCCCTCACCCCCGCCCTCTCCCGAGGGGAGAGGGGGTAAGACCGCCCCTGAATGGCCCCCTCTCCCTCCGGGAGAGGGCTGGGGTGAGGGCGCCCCGCCTTGCGAGGCAGCCATCTGAATAATCGCCGCAATCGTGCCCGCGTTGTGCCCGGCGAACTGCGGGTATATCGCGTCGGGCGCGGCCAGCAGGGCTTGGGCACAGGCGAGATAAGAAACATCGGTGTGGTGCTTGTGGGTGAACACGGGGTAGTGCGGCAGGCCCATCTCTTGCGCGCGCTTGATCTCCGAATCCCAGTACGCGCCCTTGACCAGGCGGCACATCAGGCGCAGACCGTATTTTCGCGCGATGACTATGACGTGTTCAATCAGCTCCAGCGAGCGCGTCTGGTAGGCCTGCAGCGCCAGGCCGAAGCCCTTCCACTGCGGGTGCTGCTGCGCCACCAGAGCAGCCAGCGCTTCAAATACGTCGAGAGAAAGCTCCAGCCTGTCTACCTCTTCGGCGTCAATGGTGAGGTTGATGTTGGCGCGCGCGGCCATCTCGCACAGCCCCCAGACGCGCGGCACCAGCTCGGCCATCACGCGGGCGTGCTGCGCGTCCTCATACCGCGGGTGCAGCGCGCTGAGCTTGATGGATATACCGTCGTTTTGCTCACAAGCCCTTTCCACATCTGCGCGAACAGCTATTGATTTAATAGCGTCTTCGTAACTGGCCAGGTAGTGCAGGGCATCTGCGCCGGTGCGGGCGCCCTCGCCCAGCATGTCGTAGCTGAAGCGCAGGCCGGGGATGTCTTTTCGCGAGCGGTCGGCTTCTTTCATCGCCTCACCAATGTTCTGGCCCAGCACAAACTGCCGGCCCAGCAGCTGAACGGCACGCAAGGTGGCCGCCACCACGGTGCGTGCGCCCAGCTTGCTCATGATGCTGTTCTGGCCATCCTCAGGCAGAAACTTCTTCGACATGGCGATGGCCGATGCCGACAGGCGCGCCATCACGCCGTCGCTGGCACCGTCAAAGTCGGCGCGGCCGAGCTGGTCGGCCGTCAGGGCAATCGCGGTTTCTGCGTCAGGCACGCGCAGCAGGGCTTCGGCCAGGCGCATCAGGGCCAGGCCTTCGGCGCTGGAAATCGGGTATTCCTTGAGCAGACTTTCCATGGCCCAGAACGGCGGCGGGTTGTCGCGCACGGCCTGCACCCAGGGGCGAGCCAGCGGCGCGGCAGCCGCCCAGTCCAGCGCGGAAGCCAGTTTTTTCAGATGGCTGGACACAATGTCGGCCTCTGGCCGATAAGAAAAGGGCAGGCGCTGCTGCTGCGGCATAAAAACTCCGTAATTTGGTGAATAACGCCATGTTGTCTTGATTCAAGATAAATTTCACGCCAAAATTAGCCACGAATACTGAATAATTCACTACATGACCGAAGCCCCGGCAGACATAGACCGCATTGACCTGAAAATCCTGAGCGTGCTGCAGCAGGACGGGCGCATCTCCAACCTCAAACTCGCCGAGAGCGTGGCGCTGTCGCCCACGGCCGTGCTGGCACGCGTGCAGCGGCTCACGCGCGACGGTTACATCCTCGGTTACGAGGCGCGGCTGAATCCGCTCAAGCTGGGCGCTGGCATGACGGTATTTGTGGAAGTGCTGCTGGACCGCACGACGCCTCATGTATTCGAAGCTTTCAAGGCAGCGGTGCAGGTGTACCCCGAAATCATGGAATGCCACATGGTTGCCGGTGGCTTCGACTACCTGCTCAAGACCCGCATGGCCGACATGGCCGCCTACCGCCAGTTCGCCGGCACTGCGCTCTGGCAACTGCCGGGCGTGCGCGAAACCCGCACCTATGCGGTGATGGAAGAAGTGAAAAGCACCACCCGGCTGGCGCTGGGCCCATGAAACAGCAAGAGCCGGCAATCTGCCGCATTTTTCAGTAAAAAGTTAACAGTTCGGGGGCAAACCACGTTGCCATAGTCAATCTCTTGGACTAAGTTGAACCAGGGATAGGTTTTGTTTTGCATAGCAATGCTGTCCATGCCGGTCAACCACACCAGGGGATCACGATGACTGTCTACCGCCCATGGGCTGCCAGCGCCCTGCTTTCGACTGTGTTGATGGCCTCCGGCCATGCTGCTGACATTGGCGTCACGGACAAGGAAATCCTGGTGGGCCAGTTTGCCGCCCAGACCGGACCGGCGGCGGAACTGGGCAAACGCATGCAGCTGGGCATGCTGGCGCATTTCAATGCGGTCAATGCAGCTGGCGGCGTCAACGGCCGCAGCATCAAACTGGTGTCGCGAGACGACGGGTATGAGCCGGAGAAAGCGGCGGCCGCGGTCAAGGCGCTGATCGAGGAAGACAAGGTGTTTGCGCTGGTGGGATCGGTCGGCACGCCGACCACGCTGGCGGCGGTACCGGCCATCAATGCGGCCGGTATTCCCCTGATCGGCCCGTTCACCGGCGCGCAAGCCCTGCGCGAGCCCTTCAATCGCAACCTGTTTCATGTGCGTGCCAGCTACTTTGACGAAACCGAAAGCATCGTGCAGCACCTGAGCACCCTGGGCATCAAGAAGATCGCGGTGTTCTACCAAAACGACTCCTACGGCAAGGCCGGGCTCGAAGGCGTCACGCGGGCACTGACGAAACGCAACCTCAAGCCTGCAGCCACCGTAACAGTGGAGCGCAACACGGTGGACGTCACTGCAGCGCTGGCCGAAATACTGAAAACTTCGCCCGAGGCGGTGATACAGATCAGTGCCTACAAGTCATGCGCGGCGCTGATCAAACAGGCGCGTGCCAAGGCTTATGGCGGCCAGTTCTTCAACGTGAGTTTTGTGGGCTCTACCGCGCTGTCGGCCGAACTCGGAGACACCGGGGCCGGCGTCACGATTTCCCAGGTGGTTCCTTTCCCCTACACCCCTTCGTCTGCCGTGGTGCGCGAGTACCAGCAGCGCATGACTGAGGCCGGCCACAAGGACTTCGACTTCTCCAGCATGGAAGGCTTCCTGGCGGCCAAGGTGTTTGTCGAGGGTCTGCGCCGCGCCGGCAAGACGCTGACGCGCGAGAGCCTGGTCACCGGGCTGGAGTCGATGCGCGAGGTCAACCTGGGCGGCTTCATGGTCAACTATGGGCCCAAGAACCACGAGGGCTCGCGCTACACCGACCTGACCATCATCGGCCGGGGCGGCCGGTTTGTGCGATAGGGCCTGTTCACCCTATAGTGATGTTTTTTTTGGGGAGGACCCGCCATGAATGACCTGACACCTTATCGCCTGTGGAGTATTGCCGCGCTGGCACTGCTTGCCCTCGGCGCCCAGCCAGCGACAGCACAGACCCTCAAGCCCGGTCTGTGGGAGATCAACAACAAGATGCAGTCCGGCTCGGGCCAGGTTGAAAAAGCCATGGCCGACATGCAGAAACAGCTCGCCAGCATGCCGCCCGATCAACGCAAGATGATGCAGGACATGATGGCCAAACAGGGCATGTCCATGGGTGCGGGTGCGGGTGGCGGCATGGCCGTGAAAATCTGCATGACCAAGGAAAGCATAGAGCGCAACGAGCTGCCCTCACAACAAGGCGATTGCAAGACCAGCACCACCCCACGCATGGGCAACACCATGAAGATGTCTTTTGTCTGCACCCAGCCACCCTCCAGCGGTGAAGGCCAGGTCACCTTTGTCAGCCCCGAGGCCTACACCATGAAGATGGCCATGAAAACCAGTGTGCAAGGCAAACCGGAAACCATGACCATGGACGGCGGCGGCAAATGGCTGTCGGCAGACTGCGGCAACATCAAACCGCTGGCTCCGCCGAAGAAATAGCCCCCACGGTCGCTCACTGCGTGTAGCTCCCTGCCCCCCGAGGGGGCCGCTGCGCCTGCGGACTGGCAAAGCCAGATCCGCGGCCCCTGCTTGAAAAGAGAAGAGCCCTCACGGTCGCTCAAGCGTGGGGGCCTAACGGCCACCAAAAATCGCCGTCCCTACCCGCACCATGGTGCTGCCGGCATGAATGGCAGCTTCCAGGTCTGCGGTCATGCCCATGGACAGCGTGTCCATGGCCTGCGGCAGCACACCAGCGCGATTTATTTGATCAAAAAGGTCTGCAGCCCTTTGGTGGACTGCACAAGCAGCTATGAAATCAGGAGCGATCTCAGGAATCGACATCAAGCCGCGCAGCTGCAGCCGGGGCAGCCGGGCGACCTCGGCCGCCAGCGCCAGGGCCTCCTGCGGCGCCACACCCGACTTCGTCGGCCCACCATCGATATTGACCTGCAGGCAGACCTGCAGCGGCGGCAAATCCGGAGGGCGCTGCTCGCTCAGGCGCTGTGCAATCTTGAGGCGGTCCACCGACTGCACCCAGTCAAAGCTCTCGGCCACCAAGCGCGTCTTGTTGCTTTGTACCGGGCCTATGCAGTGCCACTGCGAAGGGATGGCCCCCGGAAGGCCGTCGGTTTCCCAGGCGCGAACCGCAAGAATCTTCTCGACCCCCTCCTGTATGTAGTTCTCGCCGAAAGCGCGTTGCCCGTCGGACATCGCGTCGATCACCGCATCGACGCCAAAAGTCTTGGACACGGCCAGCAGGCGCACGCTGGCCGGGTTGCGCCCGGCGGCCACGCAGGCCGTGGTTATACGGTCACGGACATGTTGGAGGTTGCGCACAATCATGGTCATAATCCAACTGTAAACTTTTGAGGGACCCTCGGGATGGACATTACCCAACTGCTGGCTTTTAGCGTCAAGAACAAGGCGTCCGATCTGCACCTGTCTGCGGGCCTGCCGCCCATGATCCGGGTGCACGGCGATGTCAGGCGCATCAATGTCGATCCGCTGGACCACAAACAGGTCCACGCCATGGTGTACGACATCATGAACGACACCCAGCGCAAGAACTACGAAGAGTTCCTGGAGATCGACTTCTCCTTCGAGATTGACGGCCTGGCGCGTTTCCGTGTCAACGCCTTCAACCAGAACCGCGGCGCCGGCGCCGTGTTCCGGACCATTCCCTCGAAGATCCTGACACTGGAGCAGCTCAACGCGCCGAAGATTTTCGGCGATCTGGCCATGAAGCCGCGCGGCATGGTGCTGGTCACCGGCCCCACCGGCTCGGGCAAGTCCACCACGCTGGCCGCCATGGTCAACTACCTGAACGAGACCGAATACGGCCACATCCTGACGGTGGAAGACCCGATCGAATTTGTGCACGAATCAAAAAAATGCCTGATCAACCAGCGCGAGGTCGGCCCGCACACCCTGAGCTTCAGCGCGGCGCTGAAATCCGCCTTGCGGGAAGATCCGGACGCCATCCTGGTCGGCGAGATGCGCGACCTCGAAACCATTCGCCTGGCCATGACCGCCGCTGAAACCGGCCACCTGGTGTTCGGCACGCTGCACACTTCGAGCGCCGCCAAAACCATTGACCGGATCATCGACGTGTTCCCGGCCGAGGAAAAAGACATGATCCGCGCGATGTTGTCCGAGTCGCTGCAGGCCGTGATTTCGCAAACCCTGTGCAAGACCAAGGACGGCCAGGGCCGTGTGGCCGCGCACGAGATCATGCTGGGCACCAGCGCCATCCGCAATTTGATCCGCGAGGCCAAGGTGGCGCAGATGTACTCGTCGATCCAGACCGGCAACAGCGTGGGTATGCAGACGCTGGACCAGAACCTGACCGATCTCGTCAAGCGCAACGTCATCTCTGCCGCCGAAGCGCGCGGCAAAGCCAAAATCCCCGAGAACTTCCCGGGCTGAACATGGCCCACACTCGCAACATGGACCCGTCCCCGTCAAGCAGGGGCCGCGGAACCGGCTTCGCCGGGCCGCAGGCGCAGCGGCCCCCTCGGGGGGCAGCGAACCACACGAAGTGGGGAGCGTGGGGGCATTATTTTTTAGGAGCCGCAAATGGAACGCGACCAGGCCAGTAAATTCATCAACGACCTTCTCAAACTGATGGTCGGCCGCAACGGCAGCGATCTGTTCATCACCGGCGACTTTCCGCCTGCGATGAAGGTTGACGGCAAAGTGACCAAGGTGTCGCCGCAGCCGCTGAACGCCGCCCATACGCTGGCGCTGGCCCGCGCCATCATGAACGACAAGCAGGCCGCCGAGTTCGAACGCACCAAGGAGTGCAACTTCGCCATTTCACCACCCGGCATCGGCCGTTTCCGTATCAACGCCTTCATCCAGCAGGGCAAAGTCGGCATGGTGATGCGGGTGATTCCGGCCGTGCTGCCGACCATCGACGGCCTGGGCGTGCCGCAGGTGCTCAAGGACGTGGTGATGTCCAAGCGCGGGCTGTGCATTCTGGTGGGGGCTACCGGCTCGGGCAAGTCCACCACCCTGGCCGCCATGGTGGACTGGCGCAATGAAAACTCATTCGGCCACATCATCACGATTGAAGACCCGGTGGAGTTTGTACACCCCCACAAAAACTGCGTGATCACCCAGCGCGAAGTAGGCCTGGACACCGACAGCTGGGAAGCCGCGCTGAAAAATACGCTGCGGCAGGCACCCGATGTGATTTTGATGGGCGAGGTACGCGACCGCGAAACCATGGAACATGCCGTGGCTTTCGCAGAAACCGGTCATTTGTGCCTTTGCACGCTGCACGCCAACAGCGCGAACCAGGCGCTGGACCGCATCATCAACTTCTTCCCGGAAGAGCGCCGTGCCCAGCTGCTGATGGACCTGTCACTCAACATGAAAGCCATGATCTCCCAGCGCCTGGTGCCCAAGCAGGACAGCAAGGGACGGATTGCCGCAGTTGAAGTGATGCTCAACACGCCTCTGATCTCTGACCTGATCTTCAAGGGCGAAGTCTCCGAAATCAAGGAGATCATGAAGAAAAGCCGCAACCTGGGCATGCAGACTTTCGACCAGGCACTGTTCGATGCGTTCGAAAGCAACATGATCACCTACGAAGATGCGCTGCGCAACGCCGATTCGGTCAACGACCTGCGGCTGCAGATCAAGCTCAATTCCCAGCGCGCCAAAACGCAAGACCTGGCAGCGGGCACGGAACACATGTCCATTGTCTAGGAGCCCGACAGGCGCCTAGACCGGCGCGCCACCTTTCGCCGGTACTTCCCCTGCAGCGGCTGCCTGCATAAAAGCGGCAAAGCAGGTTTGAAGGTAGTCCATGGTGGCGCGAATCTTCGGGGCCCGGTGTCGCCCGGCCAGGATAGCGGCGTAAATCGCGTACTCTCCCGGTACCCCGTAACGCGCGAGCACCGGTTTTAAGCGGCCGTCCCGAACCAGATCCCGCCCGACCACGTCATTGATACGCGCGATTCCGGCGCCGGCCAGGGCAAGGGATACCACCGCCGCGCTGCTGTTCACGCTTATCTGCCCTCGTACATCCACCGCAGTACGCACGCCATCGACCAGAAAATCCCAGCGGTTATGGGCTGGAACAGCTGTGTTGCCGATCAGACTGTGCGATGCGAGATCAGCCGGCGTACGAGGAGCACCGTACTTTCTCAGGTAGCCAGGCGCGGCATACAAGGCGCGTCCATGTTTTCCCAGTGAACGGGCGATCAAAGTATCTGCAGGAGGAATGCCGGCGCGTACGGCAATGTCGATGCCTTCGTGCGCCATGCTGACCATGCGGTCGTCGATATGCAGATTGATGTGCAAGTCTGGATGCAGAGTTCGAAGCGCTGCAAAACGGCTCGTCAGCACGTATTGCGCAAGCAGCTGACTCACGCTGATGTGAACCGTGCCGCTCACCGCCTTGCTCCGGCTTCCGAGACTGGCCTCCAATTGGCGATGCTCGTCCACCATATGTTGGGCGTATTCAAGGAAAACCTCGCCTTCGTCTGTCAGAGAGAGGTTGTGAGTGGTGCGATGCGCCAGGCGCAGGTTACACGCCTCTTCGATCCGGGCCAACGCCCTGGACACATGGCTGGCCGCCACACTTCGCTCACGCGCCACGGCAGACAGCGATTGCAAGGCGGCAACCTGCACAAACAAGGCAAAGTCATCAAGGCTGAGGTTCTTCATGCTTGTGCATTTTGAGCACAAGCATCATGCAGAGCAAGGGGTTTCCGAAAGGAATCATTTCCAGCACATTGGCAAGGCGCGCATCCCGCCGCTTGACCTTCAACCCCGCCAAGGAGTTTTTTATGCCCCTCGTTCGAATCAGCCTACCCCAAACCACCCCTTCCGCCGAAGTGGCCGCAGTGTCTGACACCATCCATCGCGCCATGGTCGAAACCTTCAATGTGCCGGAGCTTGACCGGTTCCAGGTCATTCATCGCCACGGTCATGAAGAACTGGTTTGCACACCCGAATACCTGGGTGTCAACCACTCGGGGGCCGTTGTTTTTGTGCAGATTACCTGTGCGCCAGGCCGCAGCCTCGAAATGAAAAAAGCACTGTATGCCAGAGTCGCCTCGGATATTTCCCGGGTCAGCTCTTTTTCTGCCGCCGACGTGATAATTAACCTCGTGGAATCCAGCCGGGAGAACTGGTCTTTCGGCTTGGGAATCGCTCAATACAGTCAATGAAGCCAGCCCGGTTGTGACGTGACCTGTTTCCCGGACTGCCGCTCTCACTCTGACACCAACAGCTTTAAAGGTATCGCCCATGTCATCGACCAACCCCAAAACCTATGAATCCGTTCCCTCCCGCAAAGTGGCCTTTCTTGGCCTCGGCGTCATGGGCTATCCGATGGCTGGGCATCTCGCGCTGGCGGGCCACGAAATTACCGTCTACAACCGGACCGCCTCCAAATCTATCGCGTGGTGCGATGAATTTGCAAACAGCAAAGGGGCAAAACATGCGCCAACGCCCCGTGAGGCGGCACAGGGTGCCGACATTGTGTTCTGCTGCGTTGGCAATGACAACGACTTGCGCGGGGTAACGCAGGGCAAAGACGGTGCCTTTGCCGGCATGCAGCCTGGTGCCATCTTTGTGGACCACACGACGGCCTCGGCCAACGTGGCACGCGAGCTGTATGCGGCTGCGCAGGCCTTGAAGCTCCAGTTTGTCGACGCGCCCGTGTCAGGCGGCCAGGCCGGTGCGCAAAACGGTGCGCTCACCGTCATGTGCGGTGGCGATGCGGCGGCGTTCGAGGCCGCCCGGCCGGTAGGCATGGCGTTTTCCAAAGCCTTCACGCTGATGGGCACCAGCGGCGCCGGCCAACTGACCAAGATGGTTAACCAGATCTGCATCGCCGGGCTGGTACAGGGCCTGAGCGAAGCCATTGCTTTCGGCCAGAAGGCCGGGTTGGACATGAACCAGGTGCTGGACGTCATCGGCAAGGGCGCTGCGCAAAGCTGGCAGCTCGACAACCGCGGCAAGACCATGGTGGCCGACAAGTTCGACTTCGGTTTTGCGGTGGACTGGATGCGCAAAGACCTGGGCCTGGTACTGGACGAAGCCAAGGGCAATGGCGCGCGGCTTCCGGTGACGGCGCTGGTGGACCAGTTTTATGGGGACGTTCAGGTGATGGGCGGGCAGCGCTGGGACACGTCCAGCCTGATCAAACGGATCAAATAAAGCCCCCACGGTTGCTCACTGCGTGTAGCGCCCTGCCCCCCGAGGGGGCCGCTGCGCCTGCGGACTGGCGAAGCCAGATCCGCGGCCCCTGCTTGAAAAGAGAAGAGCCCCCACGGTTGCTCACTGCGTGTAGCGCCCGAGGCCTTGCAGGCCGCGGCTCGCGAGACGCTTCGCCTCTGTCGCCTGTCCAAAGCTGCTCAAGCAGCTTTGGAGCCGCAGGCTCCAGCCCCTCGAGGGGCGCGTGTTCCTGGGACGGCCCTGCGAAAAAACAGGGCCCCGCGCGTTGGCGCTGAACTATTTGATAGCTGCGTTGGCGGGCTGCTGGGACTGTTGCGGCCTCAGGCTGCGCAGTTCGTCTTCGCTGATGATCTCGAAAATGCGCACCACTTTCTGCACACCGCGCGCACTGCGGACGATGTCGGTGGCACGGTCGGCTTCTCGCTGCGTCACGCGTCCCATCAGGTAAACAGTGCCGCGCTCGGTGGTCACCTTGAAGGCGTTGGCATACAGGTCTTTGGCATCAATGAACAATGCCTTGACCTGGCCGGTGATCAGCACGTCGGAGGAGCGCTGAACCAGCGACGGGCTGTTGATGATGGCCAGCTCGTTGACCACGGAGGTCACGTTTTCCACCCGCGAGATCACCTGCTCAACCAGCTTTTTGTCCTGCTCGTTCAGGACCTCGCCGGTCAGCAGCACCTGGCGGTTGTAGCTGGTCACGCTGACCCGGGCGCGGCTGCCGATCTGGTCGCGCAGCCGGCTCATGGAACGCAGCTCGATACCTTCGTCTTCAAGCTGCGCACCCGAGGTGCGGCGATCAGTGGCAACCAGTGCCCCCCCGGCCAGCGCGCCCCCGGCCACCAGCGGAAAACAGGCGGTGAGGCTGCCGCCCAGGGCCGCCGCGGCACAGGCCGCCAGCAGCAGCCGACCGAAAATGGCCGAAGGGTTGCGCTTTGCTTTGACTGTCATTTAAATGTTCTCCTGGTCACCAAGTAACTGGGCATCCACGCCATCACAAATACAGTGAAGGGCCAGCAGATGAACTTCCTGAATGCGTGCGGTGCGCTCGTGCGGCACGCAGATGTGCACGTCGGTCTCGCGCAGCGCGGCAGCCATTTTTCCGCCGTTCCTACCGGTCAGCGCCACCACGGTCATCTCGCGCTCATGCGCCGCCTCGATGGCCGCCAGTACATTGGCCGAGTTGCCGCTGGTGCTCAGCGCGAGCAGCACATCGCCGGCGCCGCCCAATGCCCGCACCTGTTTGGAAAAAATCACGCTGAAATCGTAGTCATTGGCAATCGCCGTGAGGATAGAGCTGTCGGTGGTCAGCGCTATCGCGCCGAGTTCGGGCCGCTCGCGCTCAAAACGCCCGACAAATTCGGCCGCAAAGTGCTGGGCATCCGCCGCCGAGCCGCCATTGCCGCAGGCCAGCACCTTACCGCCGCTGGTCACACTGGCCAGGATGGCCTGCACGGCCGCGGCAATGGGTTTGGAAAGGATTTGCGCGGCCTGGTACTTCAGGTCGGCGCTGTCGATAAAGTGCTGTTCAATGCGTTGTTCGAGCATGGGTCAATGATACCGGGTCAAGTTTTCGTTTCGCGTCCGGCAACCCCTTCAGGTCCGCCAGGCGCAATGCATGGTTACAAAATGGGGATGAAACCGCTGTCCACAAGCATCTCAGTCCGTGTCAAAAGCACCGCGCAGCCATTCGACCACGACAGTCTCCGGCGCATCCATCCGGCCTTGCACCGTGACGACATCAAAGCGGCAGGGCGGCATGCTGGCGAAGCGCATCAGGTAGTGACGCGCCGCAAAGATGATCCGCCGCTGCTTGACAGCGCCGACGCTGGCTGCCGCGCCACCGTGCCCGTCGCCCTTGCGCTGGCGGACCTCGACAAACGCCAGCGTGCCGTCGGGTGCCCGCATGATCAGGTCCACCTCGCCGCCGCCACGGCCCGGGGTTCGATAATTGGCCTCGACCAGCTTCATCCCGGCGCGCACCAGATGCGCCAGCGCCAGCGACTCGGCCGCGTCGCCCAGGCGCTTGGTGGTAATCTGGCCGGGCGTTTCCCCGCCAACGCCGTCGGCGGCCAGCTCTTTTGCAACCTGTTTCCTGGAAAACCACATACGAGCTAGAAACGGCAGTTAACCGCTCTCCCCTTGAATAAAATCCACATGCTCATCACCCTGTCCTCCCGGAACAACCTTCGCCGCTCAAGCGGCCCCGCTACGCACCCGATTGATCCGCCCTGGCGCGGCCTGGGGGCGTTACTCGTCCTTGCAGGCATGAGCCTGCTGCGTTCTCGCGCCTACCCAACCCACGCCATGACGACCCACTCGGGCGCGTCCAACTGCGGTTTCTAGCTTGAACGCTTCCTTTGACCTGGCACTCCCCGCGGCGCGCGCGGCGGCAGGCATGCAGCATTATCCCGAAGCGGCGCTGTATGTGGTGGCCACGCCCATCGGCAACCTGTCGGACATCAGCCTGCGGGCGCTGCATGTGCTGCAGCTGGTGCACGCCATTGCCTGCGAAGATACCCGCCATACCCAGACCATGCTGCGCCAGTACGGCATCGACAAGCCCCTGCTCGCTGTGCATGAACACAACGAGGAAGAGGCGGCGCTGCTCGTGATTGAACGGCTGCAACGCGGCGAACGCGTCGCCTATGTCAGCGACGCCGGCACCCCCGCTGTCAGCGACCCCGGCGCCCGGCTGGTGGCAGCCGTGCGCGCAGCCGGGTTGACCATCCTGCCTTTGCCCGGCGCCAGCAGCGTGACTGCCGCATTAAGCGTGGCGGGCATCGGCGGGGGCTCGGGTTTTGTTTTTGCCGGTTTCCTGCCTTCGAAGGCGCTGGAGCGGGACCAGGCCGTGCTGGCGCTGCAGGCAGACCCACGTGCCGTGGTCATCCTCGAAGCCCCGCATCGCATCGAAGCCCTCGCCCGCGCCCTGGCGCCGCTTGGCAGCCGGCGGGTGACCGTCGGCCGCGAACTGACCAAACAGTTTGAAGAGATCGCTACCGTGGCTGCGCAAGACCTGGCCGCCTGGCTGGACGCGGGCAGCCAGCGCATGCGCGGTGAATTTGCGCTGGTGCTGCATCCGGGCGAAGAGGCCCGGGCCACGGACGACGGCCACCGCGTGCTGCAGTTGCTGCTCGCCGAGCTGCCGCTTAAAACCGCGGTCAAGCTCGCGGCCGACATCACCGGCGCACCGCGCAACGAGCTTTACGAAGCTGCCCTGCTGTTGAAAAACGCCTGAGGCTCCGACATTCAATCCCGGTCGTTCGGATCATTGCGGAATTCCATTCCGGGGTGGGCTCTTTGCACCACCTGGTTGCCGTCCAGATAAACCCAGTAAAAAAGGTCCTGCAGGTCATACCATCGGTAAGTCAGGATGTCGCCCGGCCAGGAAGCCACCTGATCGACAAGCGCCGGGCGCCCGAACTCGCGCAACACGTCGTCACGCGTCCATTTGCCGGGTTCTATGCGCGCAAAATCCCGGGCGTTGAGAACCTGTCGGGCGCTGTACACACGTCCACCTGCATCAAGATCCACCATGAAAGCAAACTGCCCGGTGGGCTGCCCGGAATACTGCAGACGCGTGCCCTGAGGGATGGACACGACGGCGCCGGGCTGGCCTACGCGCGCGACCACCTCTTCGCGTGTCATGCCAGGGCTGACGGCACTGAAAGGATGGAGCGCGCAGGCACCGAGCCAGAACAGGCTGATGGCCAGCAGGAGAAAAATCCTGGCTATTCGCATGGCAATTCCTTTGTTGTCTCCGAGCCGCTGGCCGCAGTAGGTTGCATGATGCGCCATACCCGCCATGTGTATTCGACAAGCCTCTTCCGCGACAGTTCCCGGGCCGACGACAATCGGGCGTCATGGACAAACCCCACGCCCCCGCCACCGAGCGAAACCGCGAATCCATCCTGGCGATCCTGCGCGATCGTTTTGCGGACCGGCGTTCGGTGCTCGAAATCGGCAGCGGCACCGGCCAGCACGCCGTGCATTTCGCGCGCGCCCTGCCTTGGCTGCGTTGGCAAACCTCGGACGTCGCAGACAGACTGCCCGGAATACAGCTCTGGCTCGACGAAGCCGGACTGCCAAACACCCCCGCGCCCTTGCCGCTTGACCTGCGTCAGGACTGGCCAGCCGTAAAGTTCGATGCAGTCTTCAGCGCCAACACCCTGCACATCATGGGCTGGCCCGAGGTGCAGCGCCTGTTCATGGAACTGGGACGGCGCATGCCGCCGGGCGGCTTGCTGACGGTGTATGGCCCCTTCAACTATGGCGGCCGTTTTACCAGCGAGAGCAATGCCCGCTTTGACGCCATGCTGCGCGCCGGCAACGCCGAAAGCGGTTTGCGTGATTTTGAGGCGGTCCATGGTCTGGCAACCCAGGCCAGCATGCAACTGCTGGAAGACTGCGCCATGCCAGCCAACAACCGCTGCTTCACCTGGCAGCGCCGTCAGGACACTGCCGGTTAAAGCGGGCGTGACTCGACCCTGCCTGGGCGCAGCGAATACCGGTTGCCCGCATCAAAGCATTCGACCTGGACGCGTGCAGAACGGTTTGCATAAACCGTGCCTTTGAGCCAGTCGCATTCGGCCTGAAGCTGGGCCTCGTCACTGAGACGGGTGTGCCACACCTTGTGGGTTCCGTCCCAGCGGTAGCCCCGGGCTTTGAGCAGATCCTTGGCATCAAATGGTGCGGCGGTTGCCTGCAGCCGATAACTGGGGCGGGCTGCGACAGAAAGCAGTTGCCCCAGACCCGTCTGCCCGGACAGCGGAAGCGCGCTGACCAGCACCGCCAGCAACGCGTGACAGTCCATTTCGGCGCGGTGGGCATCGTAAAACCAGCCCAGTTCCAGCGCCAGATGGGTGAGCTTGGCCGAACTGCGGCCCTCCTTCTTCCAGTCCAGATCGGCAAAGGAGCAGGCCCAGGACAATTGCGCAAACCGCGCCAGGCGTGCCTCCACGAAAGGGCGGTCGAAGCCGGCATTGTGGGCGATCACCAGGTCCGCCTCGGCGAGCATGGCCAGCACACGCTGTTCGTCCAGCTTGTGGCCGCGGACCATCGCATCGCTGATGCCGGTGAGGGCCTGCACTTCCTGGGGAATCGGCATGCCGGGGTCTTCCAGCCCGTCATACACCTCGACGCTGCCGGTTGGCAACCCTGTCGCGGTTTCCACATCGACGCTCAGCAGGGCCAGCTCCATGATGCGGTCGCGCGAAGGGTCCAAGCCGGTGGTTTCAGTGTCCAGAATCAACACACGTGTGACAGGCCCCGCGGGCTGGTGCGCAAACTGCGACACCACCGGCAGGCGCCGCAGCACGCGGTAGTCAGCATGGCTGTCTAGCAAGCGCGCCATGGCTTCTGGTCCCAGCACTGCAGAAACTGCCGGTGCGGCTTTAGCCTTGCGGATTTTCGAGGGACCGGGCACAGGCGATGCCGGCGTGGCATCGTCAAATCCGAATCCCAGCTGGCCGGTCAACGTGGGCACCCTGGCCTCTTCGTTTGCGGAGCGCAGGGCTTCATCGGTTGCTGCATGGTGAATGTGGCCCAGAAAACTCATGGTTTCTCTCTCTCGCCGGTTGCGTGGTAGCGAGGCATGCATCAGTGACCGTGTCCCTGGAACCATAACCGTGCCGCCTTTGGAAGCATAACCGTGCCGCGAGTAGCCGAATCGCGCAATCGTCCCTGATCGCCTGAGACTCTGCCAAAGCTGTCGCCGATGGCAAACCTTATTTGCTGCACAGCAAATAAGGGGCTATCGCTAACGTATACCGGCAAACCGCTACATTTCTAACATACTAGTCATCCGAAAGTCGAATTTGCATGCTGTCTGAGCTCCATCCCGACCAGCCAACGAGCCTATCAAACGCTGCGACCCCGGCTACGCCAGCCGGCTGGTATATCGCCTGCCGATCTTTCGAATTGAAGCGCTCGCCACTGGGCTTAAGGATTGCCGCTCACTCACTGGTGTTTTTTCGGGATGAACAAGGCCAACCCGCTGCGCTCGACGACCGCTGCGCACACCGCAACGCCCCCTTGTCCGCCGGCAAGGTGTGTGACGGGCGCCTGCGCTGCGCGTACCACGGGTGGGAGTACACAGCGCAAGGTGAGTTGGCACGCATACCTGCATTGCCGACAACTGCTGTAGTAGCACACGTTCGGGTTGCTCACTACGTCGTTGAAGAGAAGCAAGGCTTTGTCTGGGTCTGGTTGCCCAATGCGATACAACCCGCACCACGGGCCGGTGCACCTCTATTTCCCCATTACAAGGAGCCTGGCTGGACCAGCTTTGTCATGCACACCCGGTTTGAAGGGGGCGTCGAGGCCTGTCTGGAGAATTTTCTAGATTGTCCCCATGCAACGTTTGTGCACCGCTACTGGTTTCGTTCCCCGACGGCGAAACCCGTCAAGTGCGTGGTGCGCACATTGGCGGACGGGGTGGAGGCGGAATATTTTGAAGAGCCACGGGAAAAGAGCCTGGTTTGGTGGGCGCTGGCGCCTGCCCGAGGCAACATGCGCCATACCGATCGCTTCATTGCGCCCAACACCAGTCAGGTGGACTATGCATTCCCGGGTGGCCTGCACTACACCATCACCTCTTCTTGTACGCCCATCCATTCGAATGCGACCCAGGTTACGACCGTCATCAGTTTTCGCTATAAGAAGATTGGTTTCGTGGTTCGCTTATTCTTTGAGCCCTTGTCACGTTTGATCATTCGGCAGGATGTCAAAATGTTGCGCCTGCAGGCGCAAAACATTCAACGCTTTGGGAAAGCTGAATTTTGTAGCACCCCTGCAGATCTGCTCGGCCCCCACATTGTTGCCTGGCGTCACGCGCTGTCCCGTGGTGAACCAGTACCCCAGGAAGCAAAAGAACGCGATGTTGAAATTTTCCTCTGAATCGGCGCTACGACTGGCCGTGTGCATTGTGTTGCTACTGCTCGCGGGGCTGACCGTGGGCTTCTACCTCATGCAAAATCACACCGGCTTGATCGGTGGGGAAATCGCTTTATCAAAGGCCGTTTGGCTGGCGCTTGCGATTCTGTTCTGGTTGCTGTTGCCAGCATTGATACTGATGGACGGAAAAACGGTCAACGCATGTCGGCTGCCGTTTGCCTGGCTGCTGGGTCTCATGGCGGCGCGCGGCGTGATTGAAGGCTTGATGCTATATGTTTATAACAATTGGTCGCCGCTGTATGGTATCGCCCACGATGTGATCTGTCTTGTGGTGATGGGCGCAATGGCCTTATCAATGTATGGCCGGGAAAGGCAGCATCAGCCGACGTCGACACGCCGCCTGGGTTTGCACGCCATGGTGACAGGTCTGATGTTTTTGCCGGAAATGTATTACGCTTGGTACATGCGGGCAAACTTCCATACGCAGGGCAACCATGCCATCTATTTTGTGCCGGATAATGGCCAGCATACGCTGGTGCTGGGCGTCACCACAACGGTCAATCTACTGCTGATTGCCTATCTATTCTGGTTCGTGCCTCGTTGGCTTCATGACAAAACTCAAAGCGACAATCCGCAAGCGGTGTGAACTCAACGCGCGGGACGTGGCTGCGATGTATGCACTCTACCGTGCGTATTACGCGCAAACCGATGACCGTCTTTTCGAGCAGGATATGGCTGGCAAAAGCCATGTCATTGAACTGCATGGCGACACTGGACTGCAGGGCTTTTCCACGCTGGAACTACTGCGCCTGGAATCGGACGGAGCGCGTCAGATGGTAGTTTTTTCCGGTGACACCATCATTGACCAGGCCAGTTGGGGTGAACAGGCGTTGTCGCTGGCGTTTTGTGAGTTTGCCGGGCGCGTCAAAGCCACATTTTCCATTGACCCACTGTACTGGTTTTTGATATCCAAAGGCTATCGCACCTATCGCTATCTGAGTTTGTTTGCGCGTGACTACTATCCCAGTTACACGGCCCCGACACCGCACGCGATGCAATCCCGGTTGGATACCATTGCACGGCATAAATTTCGCGATGCCTACGACGCCGCGTCCGGCCTGATTCGGTTTCAGTCCCCCCACGGACATTTGAAGCCGCAGTGGGCTGGGATTCGTGAAGGATTGCGCCAACGACCCGAAATCCAGTTTTTTCTGGAGCGCAATCCGCACTACAACAAGGGGGATGAACTGGCCTGTCTGACCAAACTTGAAGCCGGCAATCTGCGCTCACTGGCACGGCGCGCTTTTGTGGCAGGTCTGGCCCACCCGCTGACGCAACTGGATGTCCATTAGTCAAGTGGTAGCGGGTCACGCTGCGCGATTTCGTTATCTGCTGGATGATCCCGCGGCCGTTCAAGCACGCCAACTTGCCACACTGGTGGTGAACAACGCACAGTCGGCCTGGGGTTTGCGGCACCAATTCGCGACTATTGAGGACTACCGTCAGTACGCGCAGAACGTGCCAATTTCGAAGTGGGACGATCTGGCACCCTGGATGGACCGTGTCGCAAAAGGAGAGCGAACGGTCTTGACCAGTGCCCCGGTTCTGGTATTTGAGGAAACCGGTGGCAGCTCCGGGGGCGCCAAGTTGGTGCCCTATACAGAAGATGGTCTGGCATCGTTCCGCAAAGGCTTGTTGCCTTGGTTGGATGATTTGTTGGTGTCGTACCCAGTCCTTGGGCAGGGAAAGTTCTACTGGGCCATTTCACCGGCCTGCCGCGTCCCTCGAACGACCCCTGGGGGCGTACCGGTGGGCCTGGCCAGTGACGCCGCCTATTTTGGCGCCGAACTGGCACCCTTGGTGCTGGACGCGCTGGCGGTGCCGCCCACAGTCGGTGCGATTGCTGACTTTACGCAATGGGTGGCTGCGACGGTTGAGCATCTCATGGCCTGCAAGGAATTGACCATGATTTCCGTTTGGAGCCCGACCTTTTTATCTGAGTTGCTGCGCCTGGCGGGGTCCGGGCTGGACTACAGAACATTGTGGCCCCAGCTGAAAGTCATCAGTTGCTGGGATCAGGCCAGCGCGCGGCCGCAAGCCCAGGCATTGCAAGACTTGTTTCCGGGCGTCGTTGTGCAAGGCAAGGGCTTACTGGCGACCGAGGGGCTGGTCTCGATTCCGCTGGTGGGCTTTGAATTTCCGGTGCTGGCAATAGAGTCAGGCTTCTGGGAGTTTCTCGACGCGAGCGGCCGCGCGCTGCGCGCGCACGAAGTCGAGAAAGATGCCGACTATACGTTGGTGATGAGCACCGCGTCTGGCCTGTACCGCTATGTGCTGGGTGACCGCGTCAGAATTCCGGGCTTTGCCGGGCGTACGCCGATGATTGAGTTCATTGGCCGCGGTGACACGTCGAGTGACTTGTGTGGCGAAAAGCTGGTTGACGAATTCGTGGCCCGGGCATTGGCGCCGCTGGCCTTGCGCTTCGCGATGCTGCGCCCGGTTTGCGCACCGGGCAATACGCCAGGATACGCATTGTTGCTCGATGTCGATGAGGTGCCGGAGCAGACGGCCGTGGCATTGACGCACCAGATTGAGCAAGCGCTGTGTGCCAATCCCCAATATGCCTACGCGCGCAATCTGGGGCAGTTGGTGGCTCTGACACCGGTTGGTATCCGCCAACCACTTGCGCGCTGGTTTGCACGCGGGTTGGCACGTGGCCAGCGTCTCGGCGATATCAAGCTGCCCGCGCTAGGCCCCGACGATGATTGGTACCGGCCATGAGCCGCTTTGCCTTCGCGCTGGCAACGCCCGATGACGACGCACAACTGCGTGCGCGCATGGCTGCAGACTGGATGGAAGGTGACATTGCCGTGAGCTTTCGCCGCGAACCGTCCTACTTCGCGGGTTGCAGCTTGCAGGGCAGCCTTGCGCAGGTGATCAAATGCACCGAGCAGTCCAGCGGACGCATCATCGGGATGGGCGCACGACTGAAGACCATGGCCTTCGTCAATGGCGCGGCGTGCCAGATCGGCTATCTGAGTGACCTGCGGGGTGCGCCAGAGTACAGGCGCGGGACGCTGCTGGCGCGTGGCTACCATTTTTTGCAAGCTTTGCATGAAGTCGATCCGTTGCCTTTCTACTATTCGATCATCTTTGCCGGCAATGACGCAGCCACACGCAATCTAGTAGGTGCGCGCGCAGGATTGCCGGACTACACCGACAGCGGCGCAATTTTGACGCCAGCACTCCACCTCGATCTGCCAAAACGGGTCTTACAGGTCCCTGGCGTTGAATTCAGCCGCGGCAGCGACGCGCAAGGCGACGACATTGTGACCTTTTTGAATCAGCAGATGGCGCGCAGACAATTGGCACCGTGCTATGCGGTGGCCGACTTTCTAGCCGGGGGTCGTCTTCGGAATCTGTCGTTTTCCAATTTCTTCATCGCCCGCCGTGGCCCGAAGATCGTGGCCGCATTGGCCGCCTGGGACCAAGTGGGCATTCGTCAAACGCATATTGAGCGCTACTCGCCCGGTCTGCGTGCGCTGCGCCCGCTGTACAACGTGTTGAGTGCGCTCACGCCGTTGAAACCTTTGCCAGCACCCGGCGACAGAGTGCCCTATTTGTACTTCTCCTGCGTTGCAGTGGCAGAAGATGACTGCGCATTGTTTGCTGGCCTGTTGCGCCATGCGTATCGTGCATTGCGCACCGGACCCTGGCACTATGCGATCATAGGACTGCATGAACGTGATCCGTTGCTTGAGGTTCTCGATGGCTACCGCGCTATTGCAGCCGCGGGTCGCCTCTACGTCGTGCGCTATCCTCAGGCCGCAACGGAAATCATGGCTTTGGACGCCAGGGTTCCGTATGTGGACATGGCGCTTGCCTGAACGGAAGCTGCAATGAAAACTTGGCTGCGTGTACCTGATTGGCGCGACCCACGGCTTCCGGTGGCTGCCATTTTGTTGACCTATGTGCTGTTGGGCATGACGGTGCTGGGCTTTAACCGCAGTCCACTGCAAGTTTGCACCACGGTTGCTGCGGCGGTTCTACTTGACATGGTTTTCCACCGCATTTTTCGCCCTCAAGAACCACCGTTGTTCCCGTTCAGTGCGCTGATCACTGGGTTGGGGCTGAGTATTCTGGTCAACTATGCGCACGGTCTATGGCTGGCAGCAATGCCGGCATTTTTTGCGATCTCGTCCAAGTATGTGTTCACCTGGCGTGGTCGCCATCTGTACAACCCAGCCTTGTTTGGTGTGGTCGCCAGCTTGTTGCTGACCGACGGCTTGATCAGCGACTCACCCGCCTACCAATGGGGTGGCTCCTACGCCATTGCGGCCTTCATCGTCACGCTGGCACTATTTTTCGTGTTTCGGATCCAACGCTTTGCCCTGATTGGCTCGTTCCTGCTGTTCTACGCCATCAGCCTGTGCGTGCGTGCTTGGTTCACGCGTTGGCATATGCCGATGGAAACCTGGTTTCTGGGAACTCTGACCTCACCACCTTTTTATCTATTCACCTTTTTCATGGTGACGGACCCACAGACTTCACCTGCCACGCGGCGCGGCCAGGTGCTGCTGGCGTTTTGCATTGTTGCAGTCGATTTTCTCCTGCATTTGCGCGAGACCTTGTCGACACTTTTCTATGCGGCGTTTTTGTGCGCAAGCCTGCGATTGCTGTGGACGCACGGCCAGGCCATTCGCGATGGGGTCGGCGCCTTGCGCGTTCGGTTGGCATTCAGCTACAGACGCTGGGCGATGGTCGGCTGCATGGGGGCTGCTACCTGGCTGGGCGTTCACGGCCTATTGGCCAAAGACAGCGATTTTTTGCCGGATTTTGAATTCAAGGAAATCATTGCCGAGCAGGCTGGCATCAGCTCCCGGCCGGGGCAGGTGCTGCATTCGGTAGACCCGCGCATTGCCCATATTGCGAAATGGGTGCTGTCGGTGGGCGATGCGGTGGCGGTGGCGGACGTCGACAACGATGGCTTACAGGATATTTTTCTGACCTATCCGCTCAAGGACGGGCGCGACCGGGCGGCGCTGCACCGCAACCTTGGCAGCTACCAGTTTGAGCGCGTCGCCATACCTGCATTGGATGGCATCTTTGACCACCCTGAGATTCACGGCCTGCCGTCGGGGGCCATCTTCTTTGACTACGACAATGACGGCGATCAGGACTTGCTGATACTGGTGGGCTATGGCAAGGTACGCCTGCTGCGAAACCGCCTGGTCGAAGATGGGCGTTTATCCTTTGTCGATGTCAGCGATGCGATGGGGCTTGGTGACTACGGCATCAGCGTTGCCGCAAATGTGGCGGACTTTGGGCAATCGGGCAAACTCGATGTGGTGATTGGCAATGCATTGAACCCCCTGTTGCCGGACTATGCCAAGCCAACACCGTTCAATATTTTCAAACTGCCGCAGCCCGAGTACCCCGGGGACCGACGGATGTTCAATTTCATGCACCGCAATTGGCACAGCGCCAACAACGGCGGCGGCATGGTCCTGTTTCGCAACCAAGGTGGGCGATTCGAAAAGGCCGATGCACAGGCCTTGGGGCTGGGCGGTGAAAAGCGCTGGACCACGGCCATAGGCGCGGCTGACCTCAATGGGGATGGCTGGCCGGACCTGTATGCGGCCAACGACTTTGGACCAGACCAATTGTTGATCAACCAACGCGACGGCACGTTTGCCATGGTCAAGGGTAACGTCGCCGGAGAGATTGGCCGAGACACCTACAAAGGCATGAACGTGTCGGTAGCCGATTTTGATGGCAGCGGTCGACCCGGTATTTACGTGTCCAATGTTCATGAAAAATTGCAGGCCGAAGGCAGCCTGCTGTGGATGAACAACGGCAAAGGTGACACAGCGTCCAGTTGGGTCGACCAAGCCATGCAAAAAAACGTGCTCAACGAAAAGCGTTTTGGCTGGGGCGCGGCTGCCGGCGATCTGGACCTGGATGGTCGGGTCGATATCTTGCAAGCCAATGGCATGGTCGACAACGCCTACGACAAGATCTACCCCGACTGCCCTGACTACTGGTACTGGAACGACAAAATTGCCTTGACGCGGCCCGACGTACATGGCTATGCGGACCGCTGGGCCGACCTACGCGGCCGCTGTATTTTTCCGTTTGAGCGCAACCGGGTGGAGCTGAACCGTGGGCGCTACTTTGTCGACGTCGCCCAACGCGTGGGCTGGGACAAGCTGGGAAATTCGCGTGGCATTGCGCTGGTCGATCTCGACAACCGTGGCAGACTGGACGTGCTGGTGACCCACCAGTTCGCGCCGGTATCCATTTACCGCAACCAGTCCATTGCAGGCGCGGCGCCAAAATCCTGGATTGGCCTGTCACTGGCAGGTGATGGCCAGAGCTGCAACCGCGACGCCATTGGCACCCGTGTGGATATTGAATACACCGCCCAGGGGACGCTGCATAAGCAATGGCGTGAAGTATTGGCTGCCAACGGTTTTTCGGCACAAGGTGATAGACGCCTGTTGTTTGGCCTGAGTGATTACCGTGGCGTCGTCAACCTTTCGATTCATTGGTGCGGTGCCCCCACGCCACAAAAACTGACGCTGGAGCCTGGGCGATACCATGCTCTGAAAATTGCCGCGCAAGACACGCTTGCCGCGGTCGGACAGAAGAAGTGAGCATGCTCAAGCACCGTGCCGATGTTCGTAGCCTGGCTTTTGTCACGGTGGCGTTGCTGCTGTTGGGGTTGCCGCACGCGTGGCTGCCAACACCGGGCCTGGCTGTGCCGTGGATTGCGTGCGCCAGTCTGGCCTGTTTCATTGCCAGCATCATCAACCACAACCACATGCACCAGCCCGTGTTCACGGATCGCAGGTGGAATATTTGCTTCAACCTGGCCTTGAGTCTTGCGCGTGGACACAGTGCCAGCGGCGTCATCGTTCCGCATAACCTGAACCACCATGTGCAAGCAGGTGCCGAAGACGATTGGATCAGTCCACGACTCGCAGGCCAGGGGCTGGGATGGTGGCGTTTGTTGCGCTACGTCGTCGTGGCAAGTGGCAACATGATGATTCAGCGCCAACGCGCAGATGCCCCGCGTTTACCGAAGTCCATGCGTGCCAGCCTGATACTGGAAAAGCTTGTTTTGGCCATCGTCGTGGCGTTGGCGTGCCTGCATGACTGGCAGATATTTTTGGCCTACAACGTTGTGCCCTGGCTGCTGGGCCTGGCGCTGTTGGTGGGCGTAAATTTGTTGCAACACGATGGTTGCGATCCAAGCTCCGTACTGGGAGAGTCCCGAAACTTCACCGGAAAATGGGGGAACTGGATGTTTTTCAACAATGGTTTTCACAGTGCACACCACTACAAGCCCGCACTGCATTGGAGCCAACTGCCGGCCTTGCATGCCACGCTTGCGCAGCGACTGCCTGGCAATGACCTGACGCATGCCTCGATTGTTGTCTACCTGTTGCATTTTGGTTGGTCACGCGCCGGCGTGCGTTGATTCATGGGCAAGCTGTACATATCCGCTCCGGTTGATGACATTCAATTGGCCACTCACGTCGCGCCAACCGTTGCCGAACTGGCTGGCCGTTTGCCCACCGAACAAGAGCTGTGCCACTTGGCGCGTGCGCAGGGCCTTGATTACGCGACCATGGTGTTGTACCAGGCGCTGCATGCATCGGCAGGGCACCGCCCATTTATTGATGCCGTGAACGCCGAGCCGATTCACACATCACATCCGCCATTGGATGCCAAGGTCCTGATCATTCCCGCTTTGTTCCATGGCCACTTTCCGGAAACCGGTGCCGACGCCAAGTTGGTGGCCGATATTGCGCGCCACTGTGGCTTTGCCGTTGAAACGCTGCCCATTCGCAGTGTTGCATCCAGCACGGTGAATGCGCAGATCATTGCCGAGGCGCTCAGTCGCGAAACGGCTCGCAACCTATGGATTTTTACGGTCAGCAAGGGCACCGCGGATTTTCGACTCTTCCTGCAACGTCATCCGGACCATCCGGTCATTGACCGGTTGAGTGGCTGGGTGAACGCCTGTGGCATTGCCGGCGGCTGTGAAATCGCCGACTACGACACCGCAACAGCATGGCGTCGCCTCAAATACTGGTCTATTTGCCGCCTGTTTGGCAATGGCCCGGAGTTGCTGCGAGAAATGCGCACCGACCACCCGTATTGGCAAGTGCCCATTCAACTGCCCAAGAGCATGCAAGTGTTCAATTTTTCCGCTGTACCCTTGGGTGCCCACATACAGACTTCCTTGATTAGCCGCTATCAGGCGATCAGCCAGTTGGGTCCCAACGATGGCATGGTGCTGTGCCGCAATTCCATGTTGGAGCACGGTCCCTGCTATCCTGTGTGGGGATGTGACCATTTCTTTCGCAGCCCATTGGTAGCCCCGTTGTTGTATCGCTTTTTCGGTTTTTTGCGACGGCAGTGATCGTTCGCTATAGTTCACCATCTTCCAACAGGAGAGCACTATGCGGCAAATTGGCATTGGGAAACTGACCCGCAACTTTTTGCTGGGTGCGCTGCTGGTGTCCTGTGGGTGGACCTGGGCTGCGACGGCGCCAGTGCTCGATCCCAGTGTGGGCAGGGTCGAAGACCGGCTGCAATTGCGAACGCTGCTGGACCAGATGGAAAAAGCCATCAGCAATCTGGACGTGGAGGCTGCCATCAAACAGATGCAGCCGGACGCGGTGGTGACCTGGCAAAACGCCGAAGTGTCACGTGGCCCCGAGCAAATTCGCGCGTACTACAACCGAATGCTAAAGGGCGGAGCCCCTATCGTGAAGAAATTCAGCACCAAGGCGACCTTGGGTGGGCCCGCCGTGTTTTACGCCGACAGTGCGGTGGCGTATGGAACCACCATCGATACCTATGAGCTGTCGGATGGATTAAGTTTTCAGTTGAAGGCGGCCTGGAGTACGACGGTCACCAAGACCGATGGGCAGTGGAAAGTGGCGGCACTGCATTTTTCAACCAACCTGTTTGACAACGCGCTGCTCAACAGTGCCGAGCGATTGATCTGGATTGCTGGCGCTGCGGCATTTGCGGCCGGTCTGCTGCTGGCTTGGCTTGGGCTGCGGCTGACACGCAAGAAATGAATGCGGTGCCGCAGTTCCGCGTGAACAACGCTGACAAAGTGGCGATCCGGCCATGGATGAACCTGGCGATCATCGTCACCGTCTATGCCGCGGCGTTGTCGTTGCTATGGCTGGGATCACGGGCAAACCTGGAAGTAACGCTACTGCTGGGCATCGCCTTTTCGTTTGTGTTGCTCACCAATTACGCGCTGATTCACGAAGCCACGCACGACAACTTGCATCCCAATGCCCGTTGCAACCAATGGCTGGGCGTTGTCACTGCCTTTCTGTTTCCAATACCCTTTTCCATGATCAAGGTGACCCACACTGTGCACCACTGCTGCAACCGCACAGACCATGAGATGTTTGACCTGTATTACCCGGGCGACAACATGTTCCTTAAACTAGGCCAATGGTACGGACTGCTCACGGGTTTTTTTTGGCCCATCATTCCGGTGGGCATGGTCATCCTGGCCACTTGGCCGGCGCTGCTCAAGACCGCACCCTTTCGCAAGGCGCGGACCACGGCCGTGCTGTTCGACGATTTTCAGAAAAAGGGAGTGGGTCGTATTCGCGTCGAAGTGTTGCTGCTGATAGGATTCTGGGTTGCGATGTTCGGGTTGTTGGGTTTGAAATGGCAGAGCGTCTTGTTGATGTACGCCTGTTTCGCTTTCAACTGGTCAACAAGACAGTATGTGACCCATGCCTTCACACCGCGCGACGTCGTCAACGGGGCCTTGAATCTGCGTGTCAGCGCGCCGATGTCGTGGCTGTTGCTCAAAGGCAATTGGGACCTGGTGCACCACCAAAAACCGTGGTTGCCGTGGACAGCTTTGGCAGAAGAAGGCCGGCGCAGCGTGGCGCCCGTTGGTTTTTGGCGGCAGTATGCGCGCATGTGGGGAGGGCCCGTGCCGACGCGTGAGCCCTCGCCCGAGCGTCTGCCGAATACTACGGCTGTTCCCCACAGCATGTACCAGACACCAGTTTGATGGGCATGGCGTTCGCCCGTTCGTGGGTTTGCATGGTACTGCTAGCCTTCCTGGGCAGTACCGGCGCATCGGCCGTGCCAGAAGACCAGGCGCCCGACGTTGCGCGTATCCATGCCTTGTTGCGTGAAATCGAAGAAGCCACCAATACCCGGGATATCCAGCGCCTATTGCGCCACGCCACCGACGGTGTCGTCATGCTGTCCAAGAACGGCGAGACGCTGGTCGGCAAGGCCGCAGTGGATGCCTATGTGAACAGGATGCTGGGTGCAGCCGGGCCAGCTCTGACGGGCATGCACACTCGGGTGATACAGGACGGGGCGCCCATCATCCATGGAGCCGTGGCCATGGCCCACGGAACGTCTGACGATGCGTACGAGTTCCAGGGCGGCATGCGGCTAGCCATCGTGACACCTTGGTCGGCTACCCTGGTGCGCCAGGATGGGGAGTGGAGAATAGCCAGCCTGCATTTCTCCTTCAATCTGTTTGACAACCCCTTGCTCAACGCTGCGCGCTTTAGTGTCATCGTTGCCTCTGGCATAGGCTTGGTGTGCGGACTGTTGACCGGTGTTCTTTACATGCGCTGGCGGGTTAGATTCAGATAGCGGTTGTAGCAGTAGCGGCCCAGCGCCAGGCCTGCCAGCACGTCCAGAAGATGATGTTGATGCACCAGCAACACGGAGGCCACAATCAACGCCAACCAAACCTGCAGTAGCAGGGTCCAAAGTCGACCCTGTGCGCAGCCGGCCAAGGCACTGGCGATAACCCACACAATCAGGCTGCTGTACGCAATGTGCAAGGACGGCACCAGGTTGTGGCTAAGGTCCAATTGGTACATCGCTGCATAGACTGCTGCAAAGTCGGGAACGGTCGTAGGGCGGGTGTGGCCCAAGTGGCCCGGCATCAGCAAGAAACAGATGCCGCCGATGACGGTGGCCAGCGCAAATACTCGGGCTAAGGCGCGCATTTGTGCTGGGCTCAGGCAGAACATCGGAAGCCAGAACAGCGCCGAAATGGAGAAGTAAACGAAGACCATGGACGGAACAAATGGGATGGCCAGTTCCCACTGCGTGTACATTCCCCACGTCGATTCACGTTGTGCCGATAGCCAATTGCAGCCGCCATAGACCAGTACAAACAATACGCTCAATTGCACCAGCAGGCGCACATACAACAGGGCGCTCGCCCTGTCTGGTGTGGCAAGGGCGCTCTTCGTCATTGCGCGCGCCAACGTGCCATGTCGCGGCGCAAATGCCGGTCCAGCCAGGCATTGGCGAGGTTCATCGATTGTGTAACCACAGGGTGCCGCGTTGCGACGCGGTGCTGAAAATCCAGCAGGTCGCTACGCTGCTCTGGTCTATACCCCAAAAGACCGGCGTAGAAGAGTGGCGCATTCAGTGAAATTTTCTCGGCCATGATGCGTTGATGCAGATGGCGTACATGGTTGCCCACGTCTGCGGCCGACATCGTCGCATGCTCCCAATAGGGCGCTACGGTGTGGGGGTTGCTATCCGTGCGTAAATGGAAGCGGTCACGGTTGAAACTGCTGAGAATCGGAACACCGGCAACACGTGTGCTAAAGGTGGCCAAAAAATAGAAATCGGGCGGCGTGGCGGCCAGAAACGCCAAGGTGGTGTCCATGGTCTTTCGCGTTTCGCCCGGGAAGCCGACAATCAGTGAAACCACACTGGTTAATCCCACAGCGCGACAATTGACCAATGCTTGGTGATTGGCCTCCACCGTGCACTGCTTGTCCATGTTGTCGAGCAACCCTTGGTCGCCCGATTCCACACCAATCTGCACTTGGTGCGCGCCGGCCTCTTTCATCATGGCGGCAATCTCCGGGTGGGCCAGATCGTCGGCGCGGGCATAGCAGATCCATTTGAGTCCAAGCTGGCGTTTCACCAGTTCACCGCAGAGTTCAACCAGCCGACGCCTGGGCATGGTGAACAGCGAGTCCAGGCAGGTCACATATTGCGCACCAGTTTCCTCGCGATAGCGTTGCCAGTCATCAGCGATTTTTTTTGCACTTTTGTAGCGAAACCGTGTGTCATCGAACAAATAGGGATAATTGCAAAAGTTGCAGCGGTACGGGCAGCCGCGTACGCTTTCGTAATAGACCATGGGGAATTTTCTACCGTGGTCTCGTTCGGCTTGTGCCCAGTCTGGGGTGGGTAGAAAGTCCAGGTCGCTGCCATTGGGTACGCCGCTGCGCAAGATATGGGTGCTTGCGCGCGTCTCCACACTACCCGATACCGGTGCCACCAGTGTCGCAAAGCCTGAGCGGATATAGCGTACCAAGGTCGGTACCAGCATTTCGCCATAGCCTACCGCCAAAATGTCGACTTCCGGCATGCCAGCCCAATCGTGCACCAAGGTGCCACCCAGAGCGCCGCCGATGACCACCCGATTGTGCGCACGCTTGAGGCGTTTGACCAGTGGCTCTACCTCGCTCAAATCGCGCAATAGCGTCGCCGATAGAAAGACACAACAGCATTCTGCCAACAAGGATCTTGCCTGTTCTGTATTGGCAAATATCTCATCAACAGTGACGGCGCCATAGGCCATGCCTTCTTGCGCCAACAGGGTCAGCAACACCACCTCGGTCAGTTCCGGCGCTGACAGATTTTCTGTGTTGGCGAAATATTCGCGAACCAAAGGCGACAGACGTCGCCTGCTGAGCAGGCGCTCGACTTGACCAGCGATCATGGGCTCGGCCATCACCAGCTTGATTTTCAAATCCAGCCAAGCGGCCTGTGCGGCGCGCCATTGCAGCGACTGCTTGCGCAAGGCGCGCAGCACAGAAGTTTCCTTCTCATTGAGCAGGCCACCAGTCACAACCAATACTTTTTGCATCATCGCACCCTGCGCAGCGTGGGCCCACCCGAGGGCACGATGAGAACCATTTTTCGCACCGGTCTGACTTTTTCCGGCTCTACCGTCTCCATTTGGCTATGTGTCAACAGCGTGGCCGCAATCAAAGTCATTTGCCGTTGGGCCATGGGCATGCCCGCGCACAACCTTTGACCCAGACCGAACGGAAAATAGGCATGGCGCCATTCTGGCTTGGGGTTGAGAAACCGTGTCGGTTGGTATTGCGTAGCTTGCTCAAAGACTGCCGGATTGCGATGCGCCAAATACTGGCATGGCAAGACCCTGGTGCCAGCGTGCACGACGTGCTCGCCGACCGCCGTGTTGGCTGTAGCGTGCCTGGTCAAGTGAACCACGACCGGACACAGCCGCAAACTTTCCTGAATCGCCGACTGCAGCAACGGCAAGTTTTCCGGCAGTACTTCTGCATGGGCGTTGGTCAGGGTGCTGACCTCGTTCTGCACCGCGGCCAGGGCGTCGGCATGGTTCCACAGATGGTGAAAGACCCAGCCCATGGCCTCAGCGCTGGTGTCGTGGCCGAATAGCAGAAAAGTCACGGTCTCGGAGATGATTTCGTCATCCGTCAGTGCATGGTCGCCTGCCATGCGGGCACGCAATAGCGCGCCCAATACACCACCGTCGACGGCGTGGGCTGCCTTGCGGGTCATTTGCTCTCGGATAAAGGTGTGCACCTTTTCTCGGTTGATCAAAAAACGGCCCCAGCCCGACCAGGCGCCCAGATTCACATGCAAGGGCTTCAAAAACAGAACGGCCGGATTGCGAAACGATGCCAGCCAGGTTTGGATGTGCGACACCATTGCCTGGTGTTGTTCGGTGTTCAATGCACCAAAGAGGATTTCCACCATGGCATTGAGCGTGATGGTGCTGACCAAGCGACTGCCCTCGAATGTCTGGCCTTGCGATATCTCTTGCAATGCCTGGCAAGCCCATTTGCGCGTGAGTGTGTCGTAGCGCGACAGGTCTCCGTAGAAGAAATGCGGCAATAGGGCCTTGCGGTGCGCCTGGTGGCGCTCGCCTTCAATGGCTATCAGGCTGTGTTGGCCGACGACCGGTCGCAAGGCCTCGGTCCCGCGACCACCTATGAGATCGCGATTCTTCGTGATCTCGGCAACCAGTGTTGGATCGCCAGTGACCAGACAATCGCCCATCACGGGGAGGCGCAGACGCAGTGTCAATTCTCCGCGCTCCAGCGAACGATCCAGCAGCGCGTAGGGTGAGCGCAACCACGCCAGCGCGTTTCCAAGCGGGCCGAACAGGTCGGCGTTCAGATAGTGTCCTTATGCATGTCGCGAACCCGCAAAATAAGTGTTATCGTGAAGAACCAAGGTTTGCGCATTCTACGGGCAGCTTGATTCTGTATCCATGGGTTTGTCCCATGGTGAAGCAGCCCTGAGCACGGGAGATATTTGCTTCAAGGAGGGAGAATCAAGAGCATGTCGAAAGCGAAACACACATTCACCCCTGATCCTGCGCAAATGGCGTTGTGGCCCACGGTGTCTGGCAATACCATCAATGGTCTGGGTGAGGCAACTGCCGAGCGCCCCCGCCCCATCTATTGGCACGACCCGAACAGCACGCCGCACGGCCCCCTGCAACGGTGGTTCTATGCGCGCAGCGCAGACAACCCCGTGCTGGCCAGCGCCAGAGCGCAACGCCAGGCGATTCTGGATACCCCATTGGCGCCTCTGGCGCAGCAGACCGTGGCGTTACAGGATTGGGAATGGGTCGCCAAGCTGCAGCAAGCCGCCACAGAACTAGGCGCTGACCTGTTTGGCATCACGCCGATGCGGGAGGAGTGGATTTTCGAGGGCCATACGGTCACGCAGCGTTGGATCATCATGATCGGCGTAGCCCATTCATTTGATGCGATGAAGACGGCTCCTGCTTCATATGCCGCGGCAGAGGTGGTGCGCCAGTACGGTCGCGGAAGTCGCATCGCCAAGGGCATTGCTTCTCTCATTCGCGAACATGGTCACGAGGCTCAACCGCACGGTGGTCCCATGGCCGGTCCCATGGTTCTAATTCCACCCGCGTTGGCATGCGGCTTTGGCGAACTTGGTAAACATGGCTCCATCATCAACCGGCAATTTGGTTCCAGCTTTCGGCTGGCCTGCGTATTGACCGATATTCCGCTGGTGGCGGATCGATCGGACACCTTTGGCGCCGATGACTTTTGTGTGAATTGCCGTGTCTGCGTGGACGCCTGCCCGCCAGATGCCATCTTCGCGTCAAAACAGCTGGTCCGCGGCGCGCAAAAGTGGTATGTCGACTTTGACAAGTGCCTTCCCTATTTCAATGAAGCCATGGGTTGCGGCATTTGGTGTTGTCACGTGTCCATGGAGCAGGCCTGGCGTCGCATTGAATCTGGTCGAAAAGATGGCGGCACGCCGTCCATCGAAGCCTCTTGTAGAAAGTAGCAGTCCGTGATAACGAAAATGCTGGCTGCGTCCGACGGCTGCGAGCCCGCACCATTCAAAAGAACCTCATAAGGGGGTGCGGATATAAACTTGGACTGGTTTATGCCGTAAGTCCAAGGCTCTTTCGGTATTCGATGGGGCTGAGAGAACCAAGAGAGATCTTGATCCGCTTCTCGTTGTACCAGCGGATGTAGGAGTCTAAGACCTGAATGAACTGCTCAATGGTTGTGGTCTTCCAGTCCCGAGGATAGAACAGTTCTGTTTTCAGCCGTCCGAGGAAGCCTTCGCATGCAGCGTTGTCAGGCGAACACCCCTTGCGCGACATCGAGCGAATCAACTTGGCCTGATCGATCCGCGCTAGCCAACCGGGCCAGCGATAGTGTGCTCCACGATCAGAATGGACGACGGGTCGGTCATTGCCGCCGGCCACCGTCTGGATGGCTGCATCCAGCATCGTGTTGACGAGCTCAGCGTCGGGATGCGTCCCAATGGTCCAGCTGATGACCAGGCCATCGAAGCAGTCGATGATGGGCGATAGGTACACCTTGCCGGCCGGGATCTGGAACTCTGTGATGTCGGTGAGCCACTTCTCGTTCGGGGCCGCTGCGTGGAAGTCGCGATTGATGAGGTTCTCAGGCGCCGGGCTGATTTCGCCCAGGTAGGAGCCGTACCGACGCCGCTTAGGCTTGGCAACGACCAGGCTTTCTTGTTTCATCAACCGCTGCACGACCTTCTCGGAGAGGGTGACGCACTGCCTGGTCAGCGAAGCCTGCAGCCTGCGGTAGCCGTAACAGCGGTGGTTCAGCTCGAAGATGTCGGTGAGGGTTTGCCGCACCGCAAGGTACTTGTCTGCCACCTTTACACGGGCTCGATGGTAGAAGTACGAACTGCGCGCCAGCTGGAATGCAGAGTACAGACGTGCGAAGCGATCTGAGGGGAAATTTCAACTCGAAGCCCGTCGCCTCACGTACCAAAGCACGAGCATTTCCAAGCGACTTGCCTCATCGGGCAATGCTGCGGTAGACGACTTTTATCTGGCGGTCATCAAGCAAAGGTTGCTTTACCCAGATGAACAAGCACAGTTGAGAAATCATGCCTACCAACTCTCACGGCACAAGGTGAGCGATGTAAAGAAATTCATCGTCACCCTGCGAACAGCTGGATTTACGCAGAACGAGATCAGCCAACGATGCGGCATTTCACAGCAAGCTGTTTCGAAAGCCTTAAATTCATTACCGAATGACTATCGGTTTGACGCTTAAGCACTCCCCGAAGGCACCGGCCTAATCTTGGGGTTTCAGACCCCTTCTTTGCAATCACCCCCTGGAGCACATGGGAGCACAGAGGAGCACAGGGGAGCACAAGAGAATTCATGGAGCACCGCGCGCCTCTCGCAAAACCCCTGTTTACGCCATTCGCGTCCAAAATGATGCATATTAAATCTCAACTCAATACTCTGAGTTGAGGTATATTGACATTATTCATAAGCCCCCATTGACGGCAAACCCCAGTGAGTTGGGTGTAGACAGACGGGCTCAATCACTCGTGTACCTTTTGATTCAGCTGTAGGACACTTCAATCAAGCGAAACATTGAGAGGACCGAATGATGGCTACGGCAAAGCAAGCAAAGGTAAAACGGCTGAACATGGCCGAGCGGGCACAGCAACAAATGGAATTGCATTTCAAGGGCTTCCCCGCAGTCTGGATCTGGCAGCGCAAGGTAAATGACGGCTACACCACACTACCGAGGACGCTCCCTATCGCCATGCAGGCCATTGACGACGAGACGAAGGGACGCCCTGCGGGCCACACTTTGTTTTGTCTTTGGGCGCGGTCGCCAGACCACCCGATGCTTGTAATCGAGAATCCGGCGACGTATGCGAGCGAAGCAGGATTTTCCGGAGAGCGGGCGGTTGACACCTGGCGCAAGCGCATGAAACAGCTTGTCGAGCTGAACTTCATACGGTGCGTCCCGGGCCCATCCGGGGACTTCCACTACGTACTGCTGCTCAACCCCAACACCGCCGTGGAGCAGCTTCGCGCCATCGGCAAGATTCAGCAAGCGCTATATGCGCGATTTATAGACCGGGTGAACGAAATCGGCGCCCAACGAGACGTTGCAGCACTACGTGAGTACTGGGAGGCACAGAAAGCACTTAACGCAGAAGAGGCAAAGAAGGCAGCAGAGGCGGATAAGAACAGGCCGCCGCCTCCGGTAAAACGAAAGCGAACAACACTGAAATAAGACAGTTTTAACGACGAAGCTCAACGGAAGCAGCGTTGGTGCGCATGCTCGCTGCGGAAGCGGGCTAACGATCACAGGTGGTACTTTGATCGTACAGCACCAGAGGTCTCGGTTCAAATCCGGGCGTCGTTCCCCATTTGTAGCTCAACGGAAAGAGCTTCGGCATACATGCCGACCGCGGAGATCAGCTCATCGTGCCGAGATCCTGGTTCGAGTCCAGGCAGATATGGGGTTTATACGCCGCCGATGTCACCTCATTGCGCGCACTACCAAGGCACGATGCTCATCTTTCGTCTCGCTGAACACACAATACTGCCTCGCCCAGAAATTCGAGGCCCTCTCCTTCATGTCGCGCGAAGCATAACTGTGCCGCTTTTTGAAGCATAAGCGTGCCGCCTCCGGAAAGTCTGTGGGGGGCTTGGGACATACCGTTTTGCGGCGCCCTCTTTGGGCAACATCCAAATATCTCAACAAAGCGGCATACCTGGGCAAAGATCGTTCAGAATGCGATCCATGTCCGCATTTGACCTTTTTAAACGCGTCTCGCGCGCTCCCACAAACCCTGGCGTTGCCGCTTGGCCGCGCCAGTTCGATGTAGCCGATCTTTATCAGGGCCCCATCGCCGCCGCCGCGGGCGCACTGGAGCAGGAAGTTGCGCTAGATGAGAAGCTGCGACAGGCCTACTTCTGGATCGTCAACCACGCCATCATCAGCCCTCACTACGACATCGAATACAACGACGGCCCCGCGCAAACCTATGCCGTCGGCGATAGTCGGCGAACACTTTCGCTTCCGTCCGCACAGAGCTACTCCAGCTTCATCCTGCTGCCGCTGCTGACGTTTGCCACACGCAAGAAGTGTCTCTTCGTCGGTGGGCCGGGCCGTGGCAAGACCGCCAGCGCCATTCTGATGGGCGTGATCGCGGGTTACCCGGTGCGCGAAGTGCGCCGGGCCATGCAGCATGGGCACCCGCAGATGACCATAGCCGACCTGCTCGGCAACCCGCTTCCGGCCGACCTCGTCAGCGCACAAAGCATGGACAGCATCCGCATTGCGTGGCGGTCGTGGCTTGGAATGCGTGTCAAGATCGTGGATGAGTACAACCGCATCCCCACGCGCACGCAAAGCGCCTTGCTCACCGTAATGGGCGACAACTATGCCGAAGTGCTCAACCACATATTCGAGTGCCCGGAGTCGGCCTGGTACCTGACGGCCAACGACGACCAGGGTGGGGGCACCTACCAGGTGATCGAAGCGCTGCGCGACCGCATCGACGTGATCGTGCAGGCGTTCGCCTTCAATCCGCGATTCCTCGACCAGTTGCTGCTGAGGATCGAGGAGAACGTGCGGCCCGAGGAACTGGTGCCTCCGGAGATTGTTTTCACCGAAAAAGAGGTCGATCGCGCCGGCGAAGAGATTCGGGCAATTCTCGTTCCTGACGAGGTCAGGCGCAGGCTCGAGTTCTTCTGCAGCCAGTTCGAGCTTCTGGAAACTGCCGGTGTCCAGTTCGAGTACATGACGAAGGACACGGCCCGCCTGTCGGGCCTGGACTGGGCCCAGATCGTGGCCGCGGACAACGGCCGCGACCGGCTCAAGGACCTGGGGTGCCAGACGCGCAACGGTGTCTCCGTGCGCAACCTCATGACCTTGCTGGTCTATGGCAAGGCCCTCGCGTATTTCCGTGGCAACCAGAGCGTGGAATTGGACGACCTCCGCCAGGTCCTTCCCTTTGTCCTGCACGACAAGCTGCAGCCGGACCTGGAGGCGCCATTTTTCAACGCACCCGGGAATGCCGGATACCGCACCGATCGTCTCAGCTGGCTACGCCGACTGTTCGATCTGTCGTGCGAGGAATTCAACCGGCTCGACCTGGACCGGACTGACCCGGTGGGAAAGCTGGCCAAGGAGTTCGCGCGCGGATTGGACGGGGTCACGGAGCGGGAAACGCGCACGCGGCTGGTGGCCATCGAGCGACTGGTCGGTGAGCTCACCAAAGGCAAGAAGCTCTACGGCCCCCAGCACGACGATCTGCAGAACTTGAAGTACCTGCATCAACGCTACACCAACTACCTGCACTGGCTGCGAACGCAATAGCAACCATGGCCGTCTCTGCTTCCCTTGGACGAGTTTTCGCGGCGGATCGCTCCCAGTTCAATGCGCGCGCGGCAGAAGCCCGGCGTCGCACCCCTGGTTTCAAGGATGACGATTTTGCGGCGTTTCTCCAGACCGGCGTGGATGCGGTCGTTGTCGCAGTGGAGCAAGCGGTGCCCGCGCGGACGTCGACCGTGGTGCTGGCGGCCTACGACATCGCGCTCGCCCTTTGCGCGCAGGGCCTGGCGGGCCCGGGCTCCCGCTGCGTTCTGGTCAACCGGGTCTGGAGCGAACTGTTTCCGCTGCTGGCGCCCCTGGTCGCCGAATCGCCCGTGGCGGTGTTGGGCGCGTTGAGCAATGCGGCGGTCTACCTTGCCCGCACCCCCGGGGTACGCGCGGGGGAATGGCTGGAGCGCATGCGTTCGCTCGGGCCGCGTGCGGGCTCGCCCGAAGAGCTGCGAAACCTCGGCACCCTGCTGGCCTGGCGTTGCGGCGCGGCGCACTTCCGGGGCGGCGCCTTGGCCGCCGCCGATGCCCTGCCCGAAGCGCTGGCCCTCGCGGCAGTGGACGCATCCGTCGAAACCGGATGGAACACGGTCCGCGACCAGTTTCATCGCAATTGGTGGTGGTCTCCCGGGCCTGACCCGAAGCAATCGTGGCGTGTCGGCGCGTTCATCGGATTTGGCGGTACCTTCAGCGAGCCGCCGCAGTTGCGCGCAGCGGCGCAGGGGTTCTGGGTGAAGAGCGGCATGCGGTTCAGCCTGCTGGTGGCCGACGCTTGGGGTGCGTTGCTGCTGCCGGCCACGGCGCAGGAGTTCGATGCCGGTCCAGCCCGCGGCAACGCGTCATCCGTGGTCTTGAAAGGAAGCCAGCTGATCTTCGCTAGCCGCACGGTGAATCTTGATTTGCCTTCCGAGGGGTTGGCGGTCGTCTGCAACGAGGACACGGCTGCTGTTGCCTCGTTGTACTCGCACGCGATCAGCGTGTACCCGCTGCAATGATGCAAGCTCCCGTCCAGGAATCCACGACCTTGCTGCAACGCTGGCAGGACGCATGGCCGCAGGCGCTGGAAGTGTGGAGCAAGTACACACGGCTAAGCCACCCGCACCTTTGTGCCAGCCGTGTGGAGGCAGAGGAACAAGGCTTGACCGGCAGTTTCGCCATGATCCGTCTTTTGGATCAGCGGGTCGTGGTCGATCTGGCCGCCGTCGAGGAATTGGGGCTGGGCGACCATGCGGTGGAGATCCTGGCGCACGAGATCGGGCATCACGTCCTGGTGCCGGGGAGCGTGACGGAGCAGTTCAGGCTGCTGGCGAGAATCCGCAAAGCGCTGCCTACGCTGGAGCAGCAGGCGCCGATGGTCGCGAACCTGTACGCAGACCTGATCATCAACGACCGCCTGCAGCGGCAGTCCGGATTGCGACTGGCTGACGTGTATCGCGCGCTGGCCGCAAGGGCCGATGCCAAGATGCCACCCGGCGAGGTGTGGAATCTGTACCTGCGGATCTACGAGAACCTCTGGAAACTGGAGGTTGGCAGCCTGGGCGGCCAGCGGGGAGACGAGCGCAGTGAAGGCGATGCCTGGCTCGGCGCGCGCCTCGTGCGGGTGTATGCGAGCGACTGGCTCGCCGGGGCCGGCCGTTTCGCCACGCTGCTGCTTCACTACCTGGTGGAAGACGCCAAGAAACAGGCGAGCGACCCGATCCGGCATTTGCTCGACATGACCGGCGCCGCAGCTGGATCGGAGCCATTCGGCGGCGCGGAGATCGAGGCGGATGAGGCCGAGGGCGCCATCCATCCCGCCGCGGATTCCCGTATAACCGGCCAGGACGAGGAGCAAGACGGAACTATCGCCGAACCGGACGGGGCCGTGCAACCATCCCGCGGCCAGGCACGCGAGCCTTTCGAGTACGGCGAGATCCTGCGCGGCGCTGGCATCCAGCTGGACGACCACGAGATCGCTGTGCGGTACTACCGCGAGCGCGCGTTGCCGTTCCTGGTTCCTTTTCCCCAGCGAACCGTGCCCGATCGGCCCGAGCCCCAACTGGAAGGGCTGGAACCCTGGGACACGGGCGACCCACTCGACGAGATCGATTGGCTGCAAACCGTCGTGCAATCGCCCCGCGTCATTCCAGGTTTGACCACGGTGCGGCGGCAGTATGGCCAGGAGCAGGGCCACACCCAAGAGCGCAGGCCGGTTGACCTGGACCTGTATGTGGACAGCTCCGGGTCGATGCCCAATCCCCAGCGCCAGATGTCCTATCTCAGTCTCGCCGGGGCCGTGATAGCGCTGTCCGCGCTGCGTGCCGGTTCGCTCGTGCAGGTGACGCTCTGGAGCGGCAAAAACCAATACATGCACACCGGCGGATTCATCCGCGAAGAAGCGAAGATCCTGCATGTGCTCACCGGCTTCTACGGTGGAGCGACGGCCTTTCCCATCCACCGGCTGCGGGAAACCCATTGCGGGCCAGCGAAGCGCGAGCGGCCTGCGCACATCCTGATGATCTCCGACGACGGCATCACCACCATGTTCGATCGTGACGAACGCGGCAACGATGGCTGGGAGCTCTCCGCAAAGGCGCTTGCCGCCGCCGGCGCGGGTGGGACGATGGCGCTCAACATCAGCCCCAATTGGGACAGCACGCAAACCGGCTGGAATGCCTCCAGCTACACGGCGCTGCAGCGCGCCCGGCGGGAGCAAGGCTGGGAGATCTTCGCCATCTCACAGCTGGAAGACCTGATGGACTTCGCGCGCGCTTTCAGCAGCAGGCACTACGCATGATCGTCGTCTGGCGGGTCACCCAGCGCTGCAACCTCACGTGCGCGTTCTGCGCCTGGGACAAGTCGGTTCCGGGTGAGCGCATCGAACTGTCGGGCGAGCGGGCCGTACGCTTCGGCAAGCTGCTGGCGGGCTATCAGTCGGAGACGGGCGACCGCGTGCTCCTGAGCTGGCTGGGCGGCGAGCCGACCTTGTGGCCGCCGCTCTACGAACTGGCGAGCCAGTTCAAGCGCTTGGGTTTGGCCCAGAGCACCACCACCAACGGCACCACACTGGCTTCGCCTCGGGTGCAGGCGCTGGTGCTGGAGAATTTTTCCGAGCTGACAGTGAGCGTGGACGGATTCCAGGACTTCCACGACCACATTCGCGGATGGCCCGGGGGTTTCCAGAAAATCCGTGCCGCCATCATGCAGCTCGCGGCCAAAAGGGCAAGCAGCTCGGCGCTCAAGCTTCGCGTGAATGTGGTGCTGATGCGCCGTAACCTCGCCAGCTTTCCGGACCTGTGCCTGGCCCTCGCGGGCTGGGGCGTCGACGAGATCACATTCAATGCGCTGGGCGGACGGGACCGGCCCGAGTTCTACCCTTCGAACTCGCTTCGCCCACAAGACACGGCCATGCTGGCAAGGTTTCTTCCGCAATTGCGCTCCGATCTCGATGCGAAGGGTGTGCGGCTGTGCGGCGGCGCCGAGTACGTTGCGCGAATCTCGGCCACGGCGAATGGCGAGCGGCTGGCCGGTGCGAATTGCCGGCCGGCGAAGAGCTACTTGTTCGTGAACGAGTCCGGCAAAGCGGCGCCCTGCGACTTCACGGTCGGGGACTATGGCGTCGAGGTCGACGAGCTCCGGACGGTGGAGGATCTGCGGGATCTTTCCGCTCGTTTCGCGGCCCGTCGGCACAGCGCCCCGGTCGCGGCCTGCCAGGATTGCCCTTCCACGCAGGTCTTCTCCAAATTCACGGCGTAGCCATGCACCAACCCGGCCCTGAACTCGAAACCCTGTTGCGTCGCCTGGCGGACACGCCGCAGGAGTTCCTCGATGAACCGCGTATCGGTGCAGCCGGGCAAGTCTTCGTGCCCGCGGTCATCAACGACCTGCTGGCGCGCATCTCCAGCCGGGCTGCGCTGCCTCAACTGGAACGCTTTCGAGGCAAGGATCTTTCTGCCGACCGGAACCGGCTGATGGTTGCCCTCCTTATCGCCTGGCTGCTGGCGGACGAATGGTTTGAAGGCAAAGGGCTGGCGCAAGCCGACCTGCTGCGGGTCCTCCATGAGACAGCCGCAGAACTCGCTGCCGGCGCAGGGGCGCAGAAATTCGTCATCGATGCGGAGCGGCGGGAAGAGCTCGCCCGCCTGACCTTGGCGCGGCTGGGGTTGCGCCCGGCTGGTGAAACTGCAGAACAGGCCGCCGACCGCCTTTCGGCGATCAGTGCTGCCGAGCGCCGGCGGCTGCTCGAGGCAAGCCGTTCCGCCGAGGCGCGGGCTCGCGCGATCCGGGAGGCCCTGGTGCGCAAACAAGCCGAAGCTTCCGCCGACAAGTGGACCCGAGAGTGATGGCTATCCGCAAATCAGACACTGACTACTGCCCCACCTTGAGCGAGGAGGGACGCAAGATGCTGGAGTTCCTGCGCGAGCACCCGGCGGCGCCGATCTTCCGCAACGAAAGCGGCAACCGGCTCGTTTCCGAAGAGCTGGACGAGCTGCGTGCGTTCGAGCAGGAGGTGGCTGCCGCCCACGTCGGATGGCAGCGGGGTGGCCACCCCGAGTGGCTCGCCGGCTTTGTCCAGCAGGTGTACGAGGAGGTTCCGCATTTCCGGCAACTGGGGTCCCCGCCGCGACGCTTCGAAGACATCCCGACGACGGACCGAGCTGACTTAAGCGCCGACATCGCGCGCTTCGTTCCGGACGGCGCGCCCCTCGATCGCTTGATCAATTTCCGGACCACGGGCACCACCGGCAATCCGCTGCTGATCGCATCCCATCCTCTGGTGGCGGGCCGCTACCTGGCGTTCCACAAGCGGGCGCTGCGCCGTTTCGGGATCGAGTTGCGGCACGGGGCCGGCCAGGTCGGCGTCGTCCTGCTTGGCCTGCAAAAGAAGTGCTTCACCTATGTCTCGGTCACACCCACCATGGGCGATTCGGGCCTGGCCAAGATCAACCTGCACCCCGATGATTGGCGTCGGCCCGGTGACCGTGAAGCCTATCTGGACGCGCTGCAAGCCGAGGTCATTGCCGGCGATCCGATCTCCTTCGGCGAACTGCTGCAGCTGCGTGTGCAAGCCAGGCCGCGCGCCATTCTCTCGGTTGGCATGATGCTTTCGCCGGGGTTGCGCGCGCAACTGGAAAGCCGCTTTGCCTGTCCGGTGCTCGACCTGTACTCCATGAACGAAGCCGGCCCGATCGGCGTCTTGGATGCCGAGGCAGGAGGCCACGTGCTGCTGCAGCATCGCCTGTATGTGGAGATCCTCGATGCGCATGGGCGTGCCGTTCCGGAAGGCACACCCGGCGAGATCACATTGAGCGGCGGCTTCAACTTCTGCCTGCCCTTGCTGCGCTATCGCACGGGGGACCATGGAACGCTGGGCTGGACCCCGGAAGGCCCGGTACTCATGGATCTACAGGGTCGCAAGCCCGTCCGCTTCCAATGCGCGGACGGCGCCTGGGTCAACAACATCGACGTCACGCACGCACTGGCCGCGCTGCCCCTGCCGCAATTTGCCCTGCACCAGGAGGCAGACGGCGGCTTCGTGCTGCACCTTGCTGCCCGCGCCATGCCACACGCGGAAGCGGTCGGCAAGGCGCTTCGCACGTTGCTGGGTGATGTGCGCTTGCGAGTCGAGCCGATCGCCACCGATGGCAAAGTGCTGCAATACACCTCGGAGTTGGAAGCCCCGGCGCCGTGACCAGCATGATCGAAATCGCCGCCAATGCCATCACCACGGCTTCCATCGTTCTTGCCGCCCGCAACAGCGTCCACACGTGGTGGCTCGGCGTCATTGGCTCCATCCTGTTCGGGGTGACCTTCTACCGAGCCCAGCTGTATGCGGACGTCGCGCTGCAGGTGTTCTTTATCGCGACCAGCCTGATGGGCTGGTGGCACTGGCTGCGGGGGCGCAATGGGACTGCGCCCAAGGTTTCGCGCGCAGCGTTGCCGCAGCTGTTGATCGGTGTGACGACCGCCGCCGCAGCGACGCTGGGGTACGGCATCTTGCTGGATCGTTTCACTGACGCCTACGCCCCGTTTGTCGACTCGGCGGTACTCGCATTCAGCGTCGTGGCGCAGATCCTGCTGATGCAGCGCCGGGTCGAAACCTGGCCGGTCTGGCTGATCGTGAACTCCATCGCCGTTCCGCTCTTCGCTAGCCGCGGCCTGCATTTGACTGCGGCGCTCTACGTCGCTTACTGGTGCAACGCATGGATCGGCTGGTATCGGTGGCGGCACCTGGCAATGCGGGCTGGGTCGGCATGAACAAGCGTTTTCGCCGCGGCTTGGTTGTTGGAAAGTTCTGTCCGCTTCATCTCGGACACGAGCTGCTGATCGCCCGCGCGCAACTGCAGTGCGACGAACTGATCCTCATCAGCTACACGAAGCCCGGCTTCGCGGGGTACAGCAGTGAGTGCCGCGAACACTGGCTCAAGGCGCGGTGTCCGGTCACGGGGATCTACGTCATCGATGACGAACGGCTTGCCTTGCTTTGCCGAGTACATGGCGTCGCAGCCCGACCCGTCCCCTTCGATACGGAGCCCGATGACGTGCATCGCCATTTCGTTGCTTGGCTGCTGGGCGATGTTCTCGGCAAAAAGGTCGATGCCGTCTTCACCAGCGAGGACTATGGCGACGGTTTTGCAGCCGTGCTAGCCGCGCGGTTCGGCAGCGTTGTGGAGCATGTCTGCGTCGACAAAGCCCGTCGCACCGTACCCATCTCTGGGACGCGGATCCGAAGCAGCGCGCAAGCCCACCGCGGTTACCTCTCCGCCGAAGTGTTCGCCAGTTTCATCCCACGCACATGCTTGCTGGGTGGTGAGTCAACCGGGAAGAGCACGCTGGCCGAAGCCTTGGCGTCGGCGCTTCAAACAGCCTGGGCACCTGAATATGGGCGCGAGCTGTGGGAATCAAGGCAAGGAAAGCTCGCGCTCGAAGACATGGTGCACATTGGCCGGACGCAAGTCGCGCGCGAGCACGCACTAGCGCAGGACGCCAACGAGGTGCTGATCTGCGACACGACACCGTTAACCACAGCCTTCTACAGCCACGAGCTGTTCGGCACCGTGGCGGACGAGCTTCGGGGGCTGGCTGATCGCACGTATCAGATCACGTTTCTGTGCGCGCCCGATTTCGACTTTGTGCAGGATGGCACACGCCAGAACAATGCTTTCCGGCTGCGGCAGCACGAATGGTACTTAAAGCAGTTGAGCGCAATGGGCATTGCCTACGTCCAACTCGAAGGCAGTCAACAGAAACGTCTAGCCTTCGCGGCTTCTCACATCTGCAGAGAGCTCGGCGCCTCAACTAGAAGCCCAACTGCGCGCAGATGAAAAGCCTGCTCGGCATTTGCTCTAGCGGACGCCCCAAGCTAACTCTGGACGGCATGCCGGGGCAACCGCTTGACTTCAGCGCCTCACGCCGGGAGTCATCAAGCAACGCTCAACACTGCAAATTACTGGCACGAATTTGGCACACTCGGTGTGCCAATTAAAGCCAATCAAAGCATCACATTGGTGTAGTGTGCACATCATAAATCATTGATTTACAACGGAAAGTTGGTGCGGCTGGCGGGGATCGAACCCACGACCCTTGGCTTCGGAGGCCAATAC
>NZ_JBDTTH010000016.1:0-62176 GCF_039930745.1 Polaromonas sp.
GGATCAGCAGGCGCGGTTCGGTCGCAAGCCAGCGCGCAATCATGGCTTTTTGCTGATTGCCGCCTGACAGCAAGCCGATCGGCGTGTCCACACTCGGGGTCTTGATGTCCAGTGCCTGAACAAAACGTTCGGCCAATGTGGTCTGTTCGGCTCGCGACAAAAAGCGGCGCACACCCATGCGGGCCTGTAGCGCGAGCGCGATATTTTCGCGCAGCGACAGCTCGGCCACGATGCCATCGGTCTTGCGCTCCTCCGGACACAGCGCCAGGCCGTGCCGGATGGCGTCGGCAGGGCTGGAAAACGTGACCGTCTGGCCATCGATCCTGAGTACGCCGCGATCAGGCGTTTCCAGGCCGAACAACAGCCGCGCCAGTTCGGTGCGACCCGCGCCCAGCAACCCGGCCAGGCCCACCACTTCGCCGGCACGTACACGCAGGTCCACGGGTTGCAGTTGGCCGGCCTGTCCCAGGCCTTCGGCCTGCAGGAGGGCTGTCGCGGTTTCATCAAAGGCCGGAGAAACCGCAACCCCGGCGGACTGCGCCGCCAGTTCCCGGCCTAGCATGGCCGCGATCAGGGCCTGAGGGCCCAATTCGCTGGCTGGCCATTCGCCCACCCAGGAGCCGTTGCGCAGCACGGTGATGCGATCCGACACCGCATAGACCTGGTTCAGGAAATGGGTCACAAAAACAATGGCGAGGCCGTCAGCACGCAGGCGGCGCAGCACCTCGAAGAGTTTTTGCACTTCCTCGTCGTCCAGGCTGGAGGTCGGCTCGTCGAGAATCAGCACTTTCGATTCGATGTTGATGGCGCGCGCTATGGCCACCAGCTGCTGTACGGCAACCGGGTAGCTGGACAGCAGGCGCGTGACATCAATGTCCAGGCCGATGCGCGCGACCAGCTCGTGCGCGCGGCGGTTCAGCGTGGCCCAGTCGATGCGGTAGCCTTGCGTCATGCCGCGGCGCGGATAACGGCCCGCAAAGATGTTTTCCGCCACCGAGAGGTTGGGGCAGAGGTTGACTTCCTGGTAGACCGTGCTGATGCCCAGCCGCTGCGCGGCCAGGGGCGAGCCGGGCCACACAGGCTGGCCGGCCAGCAACATGTGCCCGCCGCTGGCCTCCAGCACGCCGGTGAGCACCTTGATCAGCGTGGACTTGCCCGCGCCATTCTGGCCCATCAACGCATGAATTTCACCGGGGTACAGGCGCAAGCGCACATCGTGCAGTGCCGGGATGCCGGCGAACTGCTTGTGGATGCCCGTGAGTTCGAGAACGGGCTGGACACCGGCCTGGTTCATAGGGCAATCTCCGCGCCATGCGCTGCGGTATTTGCCTTCGGAGCGGCCGGGCAGCTCATGCCTTGTTCTTGTTGTAGACGTCGACAAACACCGCAGCCAGCAGCACCACACCCTTGATGACTTGCTGGTAATCGATGCCGACGCCCAGGATGGACATGCCGTTGTTCATCACACCCATCACAAAGGCGCCAATCACCGCCCCCATGACCTTGCCCACACCGCCCGAGGCCGAAGCCCCGCCGATGAAACACGCGGCGATCACGTCCAGCTCGAAGCCCAGGCCGGCTTTGGGCGTGGCCGTGTTCAGGCGTGCCGCGAACACCAGGCCCGCCAGCGCCGCCAGCATGCCCATGTTGATGAAGGTGTAGAAGGCCAGGCGCTCGGTCTTGATGCCCGAGAGTTTGGCAGCCTTTTCGTTGCCGCCCAGGGCATAGACCCGCCGGCCTATGGTCGTGCGGCTGGTGACGAAGTTGAACAGGAAAATCAGCAGTGCCATCACGATCAGCACGTTGGGCAGGCCTTTGTACGAAGCCAGCAGGTAACTGAAGTAAACCAGCAAGGCGGCAAACACGGCCGTCCTGGTGAAGAAGATGACTGCAGGCTCGGCCTGGATGCCGTGTTTGAGCTGATTGGCCCGCGTGCGCAGGCCAGCCACCGCCAGCAGGGCCGCCACCCCCACGCCCAGCAACAGGGACGTCATGCGCAGCCCCTCGACGTTCAGCAGGTCAGGCATGAAGCCGGAGCTAAGCATCTGGAAGGCGTCGGGGAAAGGGCCCACCGACTGTCCCTGCAGCAGCGCCAGCGCCAGCCCCTTGAACACCAGCATGCCTGCGAGCGTGACAATGAAGGAGGGAATGCGGAAGAAAGCGATGAACCAGCCCTGGGTCCCACCTATCAGCGCGCCGCAGGCCAGGCACAGCAGCGAGGCAGGCACAAAATGCCACTCGTACTGCACCATCAGCACGGCTGCCAGAGCGCCTATGAAGCCGCACACCGAGCCTACCGACAGGTCGATGTGCCCCGCCACGATGACCATCAGCATGCCCAGCGCCATGATGACGATGTAGCTGTTTTGCAGCACGAGATTGGTGAGGTTGAGGGGCTGCATCAGCGTGCCCTCGGTCATGTACTGGAAGAAGGCCATGATGGCCACCAGCGTGATCAGCATGCCGTATTCACGAAAATTGTGCTTCAGGTAGTCGAGCGCTGATTTGTCGCCGCTGGAGGCTGGCTCGGCAGCCTTGGGGGTGGTGTTGGGGTGTTCGTTTTGCATCTTCTCAGCTCGCTTTAACGATCGCTCGCATGATTTTTTCCTGGGAGGCTTCCGCGGTCGGCATCTCGGCGATGAACCGGCCTTCGTTCATCACGTAGATGCGATCCGACATGCCCAGCAATTCGGGCATTTCCGAGGAAATGAAGATCACGCATTTCCCCTCCGCCGCAAGCTGGGCGATGAGGGTGTAGATCTCGTACTTGGCGCCTACATCGATGCCGCGTGTGGGCTCATCCAGGATGAGGACTTCAGGGTTGGTGAAAAGCCATTTGCTGAGCACCACTTTCTGCTGGTTACCTCCGGAAAGGTTGACGGTTTTCTGGCCGATGCCCGAGCAGCGGATGCGAAGTTTTTCCCGGTAGCGCTGCGCGACCCCGTATTCACGGCCGCTGTCGATCACGGCTGCGGTTGACACACCGTCGAGATTGGCCAGCGACACATTGAACTGGATGTCTTCGTTCAGCACCAGGCCGTTGCCCTTGCGGTCTTCGGTGACATAGGCCAGACCATGGCGAACAGCTTTTCCAACCGTGCTCACGTCGATGGCTTGGCCATAGAGCAGCACCTGGCCGCTGATGCGGCGGCCCCACGAGCGGCCAAAAATACTCATCGCCAGTTCGGTGCGGCCGGCACCCATGAGCCCGGCGATGCCCACAATCTCGCCGCGGCGCACTTGGAGGTTGACGTCCTTGATGAATAGCCTGTTGGTATGCAGCGGGTGGTAGACGTTCCAGTCGCGCACTTCAAACACGGTCTCGCCAATTTGCGGCTGGCGGGGGGGGTAGCGGTCGGCCATTTCCCGGCCCACCATGCCGCGGATCACGCGGTCTTCGGTGACGGAGTCGGCGCGGCAATCGAGTGTTTCCACCGTGCTGCCGTCGCGCAGGATGGTGATGGCGTCGGCCACACGCGAGATTTCGTTGAGTTTGTGCGAGATCAGGATGCAGGTGATGCCCTGGCCTTTGAGCTCCAGCAACAGGTCGAGCAGCGCCTGGCTGTCGATTTCGTTGAGGCTGGCCGTCGGTTCGTCGAGGATGAGCAGCTTCACTTGCCGCGACAGCGCCTTGGCAATTTCCACCAGCTGCTGCTTGCCCACACCGATGTCGGTGATCAGCGTGGCGGGCGACTCCTTGAGCCCCACTTTTTTCAGCAAGGCCTGCGTCTTGCTGTGTGCAGCCATCCAGTCGATCACGCCGTGTTTTGCGGTTTCCTTGCCCAGGAAGATGTTCTCCGCAATTGACAGCAGGGGTACCAGTGCCAGTTCCTGATGGATGATGATGACGCCCAGCTGCTCGCTGTCATGGATACCCAGGAAACGGCGTTCCTGCCCTTCGTAGACGATCTCGCCGCTGTAGGAGCCATGCGGATAGACCCCCGAAAGCACTTTCATCAAGGTTGATTTGCCGGCCCCGTTTTCGCCGACGAGAGCGTGAATTTCACCGGCGCGCACGCGCAGGTTGACTTTGTCCAGCGCGACCACCCCCGGAAAGGTTTTGCGGATGTCGCGCATCTCGAGAATCGTTTCCAATGCCTGTCCTTTGGCGCAAAGTGATTCACCCCTTTGAGCGCAGACAGCCCCGTGCCTTGCGGCGCGAGACGTCTGCTTCAATGGGTTACTCCTTTTCTACATCATTCGTGAACGCGAAGGCGAAGCGACGACAGTACAGACGTACGGCTAGCGAAGCCGACAAAGTGCACGGATGATTTAGAACTGGAATTACTTGACCTGTGCCTCCTTGTAGTACCCGCTGCCTATCAACACCGCGTTCCAGTTGGAGGCATCCACTGCCACCGGCTTGAGCAGGTAGGAGGGCACCACCTTCACGCCGTTGTTGTAGGTCTTGGTGTCATTGATTTCGGGTTGTTTGCCGGAGAGTGTGGCGTCCACCATGTTGGCGGTCACCTTGGCCAGCTCGCGCGTGTCCTTGAACACGGTGGAGTACTGCTCGCCTTTCAAAATGGATTTGACGGAGGGGATTTCTGCGTCCTGGCCGCTGACCACCGGGCAAGGTTGCTGCGCGGTGCAGTAACCCACGCCTTTGAGGGACGACAGGATGCCGATGGACAGGCCATCGTAGGGCGACAGCACCGCGTGGATCTTGTCCTTGCCGTAATAGGCCGACAGCAGGTTGTCCATGCGCGCCTGCGCCACCGAGCCGTCCCAGCGCAGAGTGCCCACCTTGTTCATGCCCATCTGCTTGCTGCGCACCACCAGCTTTCCGCTGTCCAGGTAGGGTTTGAGAACGCTCATGGCGCCGTCATAGAAGAAAAAGGCGTTGTTGTCGTCTGGCGATCCGCCGAAGAGCTCGATGTTGAAGGGCCCCTTGCCCTGCTTCAGCCCCAGCTTGTCGACAATGGACGTGGCCTGCAGCACACCGACCTGGAAGTTGTCGAATGTGGCGTAGTAGTCCACGTTTTTCGAACCCTTGATCAGCCGGTCGTAGGCGATGACCTTGACACCCTTGTCGGCCGCGTTCTGCAATGCCTTGGACAGCGTGGTGCCGTCGATGGAGGCGATCACCAGAACTTTCACACCCTTGGTGATCATGTTCTCGATCTGGGCCAGCTGGTTCGGGATGTCGTCGTCAGCGTACTGCAGGTCCGTCTTGTAGCCGCGCTCCTTGAGCACCTTGACCATGTTGTCGCCATCGGCGATCCAGCGGGCCGAGGACTTGGTCGGCATCGAAATGCCGATGCTGCCCTTGTCTTGTGCCCAGGCCGATGGCGCGACGCCAAGAGTGCCCAGGACGAGCCCGGCTAGTACGGCCTGAAGAAATGTACGTTTCATGAAGTTGTCTCCTTGGAATATGAGGGGGTGCGCTCGAGTATCGGGCGCACCGCTGCGAATGCGGATCAGTACTTACGCTTGGGGAATTCCTTGGCGGCTACTTCCATAGGAAAAATACCTTCTTCGGTAACGATACGTTTCTGAAGCGGCTTGCCGGCCTTGATGTCTTTCACGGCCGACATCAGCTGCGGACCAAGCAGCGGGCTGCACTCCACCGAGACATTGAGCTTGCCGGCCATCATGGCCTCGAAGGCGCCTTTAACCGCATCGATCGAAATGATGACGATGTCCTTGGCCGGTTTCATACCCGCTTCCTCGATGGCCTGGATCGCGCCGATGGCCATGTCGTCGTTGTGCGCGTAGAGCACGTTGATTTTCTTGCCTTCGGCCTTGAGGAAGGCTTCCATCACTTCTTTGCCCTTGGCGCGGGTGAAGTCGCCGGTCTGCGAACGGATGATCTTGAACTTGGGGTCGGCCTTGATGATTTCCTCAAAACCCTTCTTGCGGTCGATGGCCGGCGCTGAGCCCACTGTGCCCTGCAATTCGACGATGTTCACGTCGCCTTTCTGGTCCTTCATTTTCTCGACCAGCCAGCGGCCTGCCTTGCGGCCTTCCTCCACGAAGTCAGAGCCCATGAAGGAGACGTACAGCGAGGTGTCCTTGGTGTTCACCGCACGGTCGGTCAGCACGACGGGGATCTTGGCTGCCTTGGCTTCACGTAGCACGGTTTCCCAGCCCGATTCGACCACGGGGGAAAACGCGATCACGTCCACTTTTTGCGCGATGAAGGAGCGGATCGCCTTGATCTGGTTTTCCTGCTTCTGCTGTGCATCCGAGAACTTGAGTTCGATACCGGCCTCCTTGGCGGCCGATTTGATTGACTCGGTGTTGGCGGTACGCCATTCGCTTTCGGCTCCGACCTGGCTGAAGCCCAGCACAATGGGTTTCTGGGCCAGGACCGAGGCCGGCAGCAGGCCGGCAAGGGGCGCACAGGCAAGTGCGGCAGCGAGGGTGCGACGATTCAGCTTCATATTGTCTCCTTGGTTGAAATAAAACTAACAGCTTTCTGGTGATCTTCAGTAGCTCAGGCTAGCACGTAGCCGGTCTTTACAGTGGTATAAAACTCCGCGGCGTAGCGGCCTTGCTCACGCGAGCCATAACTCGACCCTTTTCGGCCGCCAAATGGCACGTGGAAGTCGACGCCGGCGGTGGGCAGGTTGACCATGGTCATGCCGACCTCGGCGTGGCGCTTGAAATGAGTGGCGTGTTTGAGCGAGGTGGTGCAGATGCCCGCACACAGGCCGAAAGGCGTGTCGTTGGCCAGGGCCAGGGCCTGTTCATAGTCGTCGGCGCGCAGCACGCAGGCAATGGGTCCGAAAATTTCCTCGCGCGCGACGCGGTGTTCCGGCCGGGCCAGGAACAGTGCCGGGCTCATGTAGTGCCCCGGTGTCGGGCGCTCCAGCAACTCACCGCCCCAGACATGCTCGGCACCTTCGTTGCGCGCAATGTCCAGGTAAGACAGATTCTGTTCAAGCTGGCCGCGGTCAACCACAGGCCCCATGTCGATACCGCGTTCCAGCGCGTGGCCGACCTTGAGCCCTGCCAGGCGGTTCCGCAGCCGGGCCACAAAAGCATCATGCACCGGCGCTTCAACAATCAGGCGGCTCGATGCCGTGCAGCGCTGGCCGGTCGAGAAGTAAGAGCCTTGCACGGCGCATTCGACCGCCTGGTCGAGATCGGCGTCAGCCAGAACCACCAATGGATTTTTGCCGCCCATTTCCAGTTGCACCTTGGCACGGCGCGCCGCGGCGGACTGGAGAATGCGTTCACCGGTCGCCACTGAGCCGGTGAAGCTCAAGGCGTTGACCAGCGGATGGTCCACCAGCGTTTGCCCGACTTCGCGGCCGCTGCCCATGACCAGGTTGAAGACACCGGCCGGGAGCCCGCAGCGGCTGATGATTTCTGCCAGCGCCCAACCGCAGGTGGGTACCAGCTCGGCTGGCTTGAATACCACGGTATTGCCGTAGGCCAGTGCCGGCGCGATTTTCCAGGCCGGTATGGCAAAAGGAAAATTCCACGGTGCAATGATTCCCACCACGCCAACGGGTTCCCGGGTGACGTCCACCTGGATGCCCGGCCGGACCGAGGCCATGGTTTCACCGGGAATGCGCAGCGCCTCGCCCGCGAAGAATTTGAAGATCTGCCCGGCGCGCGCCACCTCGCCGATGCCTTCCGGCAGCGTTTTTCCCTCTTCCCGCGCCAGCAGCATGCCCAGCTCGTCCTTGCGCGCCAGGATTTCACTGCCTATCTGGTCGAGCACGTCGGCGCGGCGCTGCGGCGTGCTGTGGCTCCAGTGCGGCAGGGCCTCGGAAGCGGCCCGGATCGCCAGTTCGGTCTGGTTGCGGTCGGCCCGTGCGTACTCGGCCACCACCTCCCGGGTATTCGAAGGGTTCTCGCTGATCCCGGTAGTGGTGCCGGTTTCCCAGCGGCCATTGATGTAGTGCCGGGCATTTTGCTGCATCTCGCCAAACTTCATGAAAGCCTCTTTTTCATATCGGCCTGAAGTCTAGGATTGATTTTGATATCAATCCAATCATTTTTTTGACAAAATGCATATCAATCCATGCATTCTGGAAAACCCGATGAGCACTTACAACCACTGGTTCATACGCGCACGGCTCAAAACCCGGCAACTGTTGCTGCTGGTGGCTCTGGCCGAAGAGGGCAATATCCATCGTGCCGCGCAGGTGCTCAGCATGACGCAGCCGGCGGCTTCCAAGCTGCTCAAGGATCTGGAAGATGTTCTGGAAGTGCCGCTGTTCGAGCGCTTGCCCAGGGGCATGCGGCCGACGTGGTATGGCGAAACCATGATCCGGCACGCACGCATGGCGCTGGCCAGCCTGAACCAGGCGCATGACGAACTCACCGCGCTCAAAACCGGCCACTTCGGGCAGGTCGGCATAGGCGCAATCACCTCGCCCGGGCTGGCTTTGCTGCCGCCCGCGGTGGCCCTTGTCAAGCAGCAGCACCCGAGCCTGCGCATTTCACTGGACATCGAAACCAGCCCGGTGCTGCTGGAGCGGCTGGAGCAGGGCAAGCTCGACATCCTCGTGGCGCGCCTCTTTGCAGAGCACGACAAGACGAACCTGCGCTACGAGCCCTTGACCGAGGAGCCGGTGTGCGCCGTGGCGCGGCCGGGGCACCCCTTGCTGGGCATGACGGCCCTGACCCTGCGCGATGTGGTGGCGGCCGGCTGGATTGTGCCACCTGGGGGCAGTGTCCTGAGGCACCGCTTCGAACTGATGTTCCGGGAAGACGGGCTCGCGCCGCCGATCAACGTGATCGAGTCCTCGGCACTGCTGTTCATCACGCGCATGCTGCAGCAAAGCGACATAGTGGCCGTGCTGGCGGCCGATGTGGCGCGGTATTACGCGGCGCACGGCATTGTTTCCGTGTTGCCGCTGGCCATGCCTTGTCACATGGACGCCTTCGGCATCATCACCCGCACCGACCGGCTGCCTTCCCCCGCGGCCAAGGTCATGATGAAGGCACTGAAGGCGGCGAGCCTGACGCTTTACGGGCGCAAGCTGGAAGTGGATTAGGGCCTGAAGATCACACCCAGCCGGCGTCCACCTTGAACTCCTGCGCGGTACACATGGCGGCGTCGTCAGAGGCCAGGAACAGCACCATGCGCGCGATGTCATGGGGCAGCAGCTTGTCGGGCAGACACTGGTTGCGCTGGATTTCCTTTTCGCCCTCGGCATCCAGCCAGAGCTTGATCTGCCGCTCAGTCATGACCCAGCCCGGCGACACGGTGTTGACGCGGATGCGGTCCTGGCCCAGCGTTTTCGCGAGCCCGCGGGTCAGGCCGTTCACTGACGATTTGGCTACGGCATAACAGGGGTAGCCGGCGCCCTTGCCTTGCCAGCCGGTCGAGCCCAGATTGATGATGGAGCCGGCGCCCAGCCGCTGCATGCCCGGCACCACCGACTGGATGGCGAAAAAGGCGGGCCGTTCATTGATCGCCATGCGTTCGTCGTAATAAGCCGGCGTCACCGACTCCAGGCTGTGCCGGTCGTCGCTGGCAACGTTGTTCACCAGTACGGAGAAGTCGCCAAGCTCGCTCGCCGCGTCGCTGATGGCCGCCTGCAGCGCCGCCACATCCCGGACATCGCAGGCACGCCACCATGGCCGATCATGCCCCGCTTGCGCGAGCTGTTCTGCCAGCGCCTCGCTGGCCTCCTTCGCGACGTCGATAAAAGCCACGCGCGCGCCCTGCTGCGCAAATGCCGTCACGATGGCGGCGCCTATGCCGCTTCCGCCCCCAGTGACAAAAACAGACCGCTTGTTCAGGCTGGGAAAGTGGGACAAGGTGCCGCTTGCAGGGGCTGTGCGCACGCGGGAAGGGCTTGAATTGTTTGACATTGCAATTTGTGTATCAATAAATATAAAAAGAATAAGTTTCCAACATCACTATGCATTGATATGATGCATCGCGTCAAGAGGACCTCTTGAACGGCCCATCCCATACCAGCAACCTGGAGACATGAATGAGCCCGATTTCGGACACTTCCGCAGGCACAGATCGACAGCCCCTCACCGCGCCGGTGCTGGGGGCTGTCGAATGTGTCAACCCAGCCGGGGCGCGGTTGGGCGAAGGTGCCTTGTGGTCGCAGCGAGAGCAGGCCTTGTACTGGGTGGACATTCTTGCGCGCCGCCTGCATCGCTATCACCCGACCAGTGTCACACGCACCACCTGGTCTTTCTCCGAGGAAATTTCCGCGCTGGCCGAACGGGCCGGCGCGCCCGGACTGATCGTGACCATGCGGCGCGGCTTCGCGCTGTTTGACCCTGCGGCCGACAGTGAACCCCGTTATCTGCACCAGCCCGAGCCGGCATTGCCGGGCAACCGCTTCAACGATGGCAAGTGTGATGCGCAAGGCCGCTTCTGGGGCGGAACCATGGACTTCGACTGCCTGGCGCCCACCGGTGCGCTTTACCGGTATGACCCGGACGGCAGCTGCACTCGTCACGACGATGGCTTCGCGGTGACCAATGGCCCGACCTGGTCGGCCGATGGCCGCACCCTGTACTTCAACGACACGGTCAATGGCCGCGTTTATGCGTATGACTTCGAGGGCGCCACAGGAACGCTTTCAAACAGGCGGCTCTGGCTGGCCTTTGCGCCCGGCGACGGTGTGCCTGATGGCATGACCACGGACGCTGCCGGCCGGTTGTGGATTGCCCACTGGGGCGGCGCCTGCATCAGCTGCCATGATCCCGTGAGTGCGCAGGAACTCTGCCGCGTGCCGCTGCCCACAAGCCATGTGACCAACTGCGCCTTTGGCGGGCCGGATCTGCGCACCCTTTTTATTACCACCGCCCGAGTCGGGCTCACGCCTGAACAGCTTGCCGCCGAGCCTCTCGCCGGTGGCCTGTTTGCCGTTGCCGTCGACAGCCCGGGCTTGCCCGCCGGTATGTTTGGCGGGTGATGGCCGTGCAGCCTGTTTCAACCATCATTGTTTTACCGTGAAAGTTCTTCCATGACCGAGCCCGCACATCCCGTCATCTGGCTGCATCACGCCGGCCAGCACCTGGGCCTGGTGCCCTCGCTGGGCGGCAGCGTGGCTGCCTGGCAACTCGACCGCCCGCAAGGCCGCCTCGACCTCTGGCGGCCCTGGGACGGCAAGACGACCGATCTTTACCAGACAGCTTCGTTTGCCATGGTGCCCTGGTCCAACCGCATCAGCGGCGGCGGCTTCACGCACGCGGGGCAGTTCCACGCCATGCGGCCGAACCGTGCGGGCGAGCCGTATCCCATTCACGGCGACGGCTGGTTGCAGCCCTGGCAAATCTCGCAGCCGGCCGCCGACACGCTGGTGATGACGCTGGCATCGCACCGTTTCGACGGCAACCCCTATGACTACGAAGCTGTGCAGACCTTCCGGCTCGTGGATGGCGGGCTGGACCAGCGGGTGCAGGTGCGCCATCTGGGCAATGCGCCGCTGCCTTACGGCCTGGGCGTGCACCCCTGGTTTCCCCGCACGCCGGCAACGCGGATCAGCGCGCCGGTGGAGGGCGTCTGGCTGTGCGGTGACGATCCGCTACCGGTTGCGCACACGACAGACTTTCCGGCGAGCTGGGACCTGAACGAAGGTGCGCCGGCCAATGGCCCACTCATTGACAACGGCTACACCGGCTGGGGGGGCAAGGCCAGCATCGCCTGGCCCGAGCTGGGCTTGCAGCTCACGGCCAGCATGCCGGACTTTGAGCAGGACGGCGGCGCCGCACAGCACTTCTGTTTGATCTACCGGCCGCCGCAGGGCCCGGCTTTCTGTTTTGAGCCCATCACGCAACCCATTGATGCTTTTCACATTCAAGGCCAGCCCGGCCTGCGTGTGCTTGGCCAGAATGAGCAGCTTTCCCTCAACATCCAGTGGCGCGTCACGCCGCTCGCTGCGCCAGCCTGAACGCCGTTACGCCTGCAGGCCACCGCGGGTGATTTTCAGACCTGGCCTGCCAGGCGCCGTGTGGCTTCGAGCACGGGTTTGACATGGCCTTCGGTATAGCGATTGGCCGGCATAGTCAGTGTCAGCGCCCCGGCCAGCGTGCCGTCGGCCTTGAACACGGGTGCTGAAATGCCCGCCACTTCGGCCAGGCGGTCGCCGATGGCTGTGTAGTAGCCTTGCTCCCGGATCTTTACGTACAATTTATGGTCTTTTTGGCCTTCAGCCCTTATTCCACGGGGAGAGAATGCTATCAAAACACGAGCACCCGTGCCGCGGTCGGCCGGCAGCACATCGCCGGCCCGGATGTGGTCGCGGATAGGGTGCGGCGAGTCCACCCGGTACAGGCACAGCCGGGCTTCCCCCTGGCGCACATGGTAGGCCGCGCTTTCGCCGGTAGCGGCGACCAGGTCGCGCAGCACTGGCAGCACCACCTGCTCCAGCGAAAACGAGGCGGCATACACGCCATGCAGCCGGGCCACTTCGGCGCCCAGCGCATAACGGCCGTCGTCAAGTTTCTGTATCAGCCGCGCATGTTCCAGTGAAGCCAGCAGCCGCAGCGCCGTGCTTTTGTACAGCTGCGTGCGCTGCGCCAACTCGACCAGGCCTAGCGCACTGTCGCCCGACCTGAACGCCGACAGCAGCGTGAGTGCGCGGTCCACGGCGGCGGCACCGCCCGGGGCGGCGTGGGCATCGGCGATGGACTCGGTACGGGCTTTGCGCGGCATGGCAGCTCTCCTGTTCGGGGCTTTGCTTGACAGAGACAAGGCCTTGCGTCAATACTCTAATAGAAAGAATCAAGTTCTATCTTATAGAACAATGAACATCATGCAAGCCGCCCTTCCAAACCATGTGCTGATCAGCGAGGTCGGTCCGCGTGACGGCCTTCAAAGCGTCTCGCGCACCATGGCCACCGCCGACAAGCTGCGCTGGATCACGGCCCTGTACGATGCCGGCCTGCGCGAGATCGAGGTCGCCTCCTTTGTGCCGGCAAAACACCTTCCGCAGATGGCGGACGCCGCCGAGGTGGTGCAACATGCCTTGAGCCTGCCGGGCCTGACCGTGATGGCGCTGGTGCCGAACCGCCGCGGAGCGCAAAGCGCGCTGGAAGCCGGCGTGCACAAGCTGACGGTGCCGGTGTCGGCCAGCGCCGCTCACTCGCTGGCCAATGTGCGCAAGACGCGCGAGGAGATGATCGAGGAGGTAAGCGCCATTGCCGCGCTGCGCCGAGCGCTGGCGCCTCAGGCCAAGCTGGAGGCCGGCATTTCGACCGCTTTCGGCTGCACTATGCAGGGAGAAGTGCCCGAGGATGACGTGATCCGCCTGGCCGCGCAATGCGTGGCGGCGGGTGCGGACGAATGCGGCTTGTCGGACACGGTCGGTTATGCCAACCCCGCGCAGGTGCACCGGCTTTTCAGAAGGCTGCGCGCCGAGATTGGCGACAAAGCGGGCGCCGCACACATGCACAACACGCGTGGCCTGGGCCTGGCCAATTGCCTGGCTGCCTGGGACGAAGGTGTGCGCATTTTTGACGCATCCCTGGGCGGATTGGGTGGCTGCCCGTATGCGCCGGGCGCGTCGGGCAACGTGGTGACGGAAGACCTGGTGTTCATGTTCGAGGCCATGGGTGTCTCCACCGGCGTGAACCTGGCGAAGCTGATGGCCGCACGCGAGCCGTTGCAGGCCGGGCTGCCGGGCGAACCGGTCTATGGCATGACGCCCGAGGCCGGCCTGCCCAAAGGTTTTGTGCAGAGAGCGGCTTATGCCTGAAGCCACTGCTTTCGCTGAACAAAAAAACCTGCCCTATGCAGGCATCCGCGTCGTTGAATTCACCCACATGGTCATGGGGCCAACCTGCGGCATGGTGCTGGCCGACCTGGGGGCCGAGGTGATCAAGGTCGAGCCCCTGGCCGGCGACAACACGCGCCGGCTGCTGGGCTCGGGCGCCGGCTTTTTCCCGATGTTCAACCGCAACAAGAAAAGCATGGCGCTGGACCTGCAGCAGCCCGAGGGCCGCGAGGCAGCGCTGCGCCTGATTGCCACCGCCGACATCGTCAGCGAAAACTTCAAGCCCGGCACCATGAAAAAGCTGGGGCTGGACTACGCCAGCCTAGCGAAACTGAACGAGCGGCTGATCTACGTGAGCCACAAGGGTTTCCTGCCCGGCCCCTACGACCACCGCACGGCCCTCGATGAAGTGGTGCAGATGATGGGCGGCCTGGCCTACATGACGGGCCGGCCCAGCGACCCGCTGCGTGCCGGCGCCAGCGTCAACGACATCATGGGCGGCATGTTCGGCGCCATCGGCGCCATGGCCGCGCTGGCCGCACGCGAAAAAACCGGCAAGGGCCAGGAGGTGCAGGCCGCACTGTTTGAAAACAATGTGTTCCTTGTGGCCCAGCACATGATGCAGTTCGCCGTGACCGGCCAGCCGGCGGCGCCCATGCCGGGGCGCATTTCGGCCTGGGGCATTTACGACGTGTTCACCGTGCGGGACGGCGTGCAGGTCTTCCTGGCTGTGGTCAGCGACACCCAGTGGCAGCTGTTTTGCGATGCCTTCGGTTTCGCCGACCTGCGCGCCGACCGCCGGCTGGCCAGCAACAACGACCGGGTTCGTGCGCGCAACTGGCTGCTGCCGCTGCTGCGCGAACGGCTGGCGCCGCGAACAGCGGCGGAGCTCAGCGCGCTGTTCGAGCTGCATGGTCTGCCGTTTGCGCCCATCACCCGGCCCGAAGAGCTCTTTGACGACCCGCACCTGCAGCAGACGGGCGGGCTGGCGCCCCTGACACTGCCTGACGGCCGCACAACGCAGGTGCCGCTGCTGCCGCTGACCCTGGCCGGCGAGCGCCCCGGCGTTCGCCTGAACCCGCCAGCGCTGGGTGAGCACAGCCGCAGCCTCCTGGCCAGCCTGGGTTACAGCGAGGCGGAGGTGGCTGCACTGGTCGCAGGTGGCGTGGTGGCCGTGGGGCAATAAAAGACCTTCGCGCACCCATTGCCACCTTTCGTGCGCATAATCGCGGGCCATGGACAAGCTCAAGCAGATGGAATCCTTCGTCTCGGTGGCCACGCGCGGCAGCCTGACTGCCGCTGCCAACGCCGAGGGTGTGGCTCCGGCCATCATGGGCCGCCGGCTGGATGCGCTGGAGGAGCGGCTGGGTGTCAAGCTGCTGGTGCGCACCACGCGCCGCATCACGCTGACGCACGAAGGCAGTGCTTTTCTTGAAGACTGCCAGCGCCTGCTGATTGACGTTGCCAATGCGGAGGCCAGTGTTTCGGCCGGTGGCGTCAAGGCCAGCGGGCACCTGCGCATCACGGCGCCCGCCGGTTTCGGACGCCGCCATGTGGCACCGCTGGTGCCGCGCTTTCGCGAGTTGCACGCCGATGTCACGATCTCGCTCAACCTCAGCGACCGCGTGGTTGACTTGGCGGGCGAGGGGTTTGACTGCGCAGTGCGTGTGGGCGACCTGCCCGACTCCTCACTCGTCAGTGTGCGCATGGCTGACAACCGCCGCCTGTGCGTGGCCACCCCCGGCTATCTCAAACGCCACGGCACGCCGCAGCATCCGACCGACCTGGCGAAGTTTGACTGCCTGACTTTGTCCAGCGACGCTTCACAAACCCGCGGATGGGCGTTTCGCGTACCGCGCAACACTCCAGGGCGACAACAGGACGGCGTCTTGGAGGATGCATTGGCTGACGGCGACTACGAAGTGGTGCACCTCAAACCCGGTGGGCCACTCGACTGCTCGGACGGCCAGGTCCTGCATGACTGGTGCATGGCGGGGTATGGCATTGCCTGGCGCAGCACCTGGGAGGTTGAGGCTGAAATTGCAGAAGGCAAACTGGTGGCGCTGCTGCAGGATTTCGATGCGCCACCGAACGGCATTTACGCTGTGTTTCCCCAGCGCAAGCACCTGCCGCTGCGGGTGCGTTTATGGATAGATTTCCTCAAGCACAACTATGGCCAGGCCGAGTTCTGGGCCAGCTTGCGCGCTTCGCGCCGCTGAAAAAGGACATCGCATGACACTGGAAGCCCTGCTCGCCTACGCCCATATCCTGGCCATCCTCACCATGGTGGTGTTTCTTGCCAGCGAAGCGGCCCTGTGCCGTTCTGAATGGCTCAACGCGGCAGTGGTCGAGCGCCTGCGCAAGATCGACCTGATCTACGCCATGGCAGCCGTTGCCGTTTTTCTGACCGGTTTGCTGCGCGTCTTCCTGGGCGCCAAGGGCATGGGCTGGTATGCCACCAATCCGCTGCTTTACGTCAAGCTGGCGCTGTTCGTCGCCATCGGGCTGCTGTCCATCAAGCCCACGCTGATGTTCGCCCGCTGGCAGCGTGAGCTGCGTGCGAGCGGTGCCTTGCCCGATGCGGCGGCGGTCCAGAAAGCACGCAAGCTGGTCATAGTGCAGGCGCACATCCTGCCTTTTATCCCCTTGGCCGCGGTGTTCCTGGCCCGCGGTTTTTGATAAACGGTAGAGTACGGTCCGCAAACCGCCTGGCTCAGGACTGAGCCGCTGCCGGTTTGCCCAGCGAGACTTGCCTGTATTCCTGCTTCATACCAGTGAAGGCAAAGTCAACTTCGGGCGCCCGCCCGCTCACGATGTCGGCAATCGCCGCGCCAGAGCCGCAGGCATGTGTCCAGCCCAGCGTGCCGTGCCCGGTGTTGAGGAACAGCTTGCGGGTTGCTGAAGTACCGATGTAAGGCACATTGGATGGCGTGGCAGGCCGGAGCCCGGTCCAGTATTGCGCGTTTTGCCCGTTCGTCATCTCCGGGAACAGCTGGCGTACGCGCCGCACAATGGCCTCGCAGCGCACCAGGTTCAACTCGGTGTTGTAGCCGCCGAGCTCGGCTGTGCCCGCAATCCGCAGCCGGTTGCCCAGTCGGGAAAACACCAGTTTGTACTCATCGTCGGTCAGCGAGACATTGAACGACGCCGCTTCATTGATCACCGGCAGGGTCACCGAATAACCCTTGGCCGGATAGATGCGCAGCGTCTGGCCCAGCAAGCGCGCCCACTGCGGACTGTAGGCACCCAGGCACATCACATAGGCGTCAGACTGGACCTCGCTGACGATGCCGTCGGCGTTGGCGATCTGTACGCCGAGCAGGGAGTCACCTTCCTTGCGCGCGCCGACGATGCGGGTGTTGTACAGAAACTCAACGCCGGCGGAGGCGCACAGGGCCGCCAGCTTCGCGGTGAACTGGTGCGCATCGCCAGACTCGTCGCTGGCCGTCATGCTGCCGCCCACCAGCTTGTCGCGGGTGGCGGCCAGTGCCGGTTCAATGGCGATGCATTCGTCCGGCGTTTTCATGTCGAGTTCGCAGCCGTACTCGCGCATCAATGCAGCTGGAGCTTGCGCATCGGCATACTCTTTTTCACTGGTATAGAAGTGCAGGATGCCTTCGGTTTTCTGCTGGTAGTCGATGCCGGTGGCGGCGCGCAGCTGCTGCAGCGTGGCGCGGCTGTACAGGCCCAGGTTCACCATCTGCTTGATGTTGTGGCGCGTGCGGCCCGGCGTGCAGTTGCGCAGAAAGTCCAGGCCCCAGAGCCACTGGTTCAGATCGGGGCGCAGGCGAAACAGCAGTGGGGCGTCTTCGCGCATCAACCATTTCAGTACTTTCAGCGGCGCACCCGGGTTGGCCCAGGGTTCGGCGTGGCTGACGGAGACCTGCCCGCCGTTGGCAAAGCTGGTTTCCAGCCCCGCGCCGGGCTGGCGGTCGATGACGGTGACTTCGTGGCCGGCCTGGTGCAGAAACCAGGCAGAGGTGATGCCGGTGACACCGGCACCCAAAACAGTGACTTTCATGAAAATTCCAAGGAAAAAAGGTCGCAAGCCCCTGCTGGGTAAGCGCAAGCAGCTATGAAATGAGTAGCATTTCAAGGCGGCAGCGGACACCCGTCAAGGTGCCGCTCCCACTGTCCTTGGTACCTGAGAGATTCAACCCGCAGCGCATTCGGCGCTGGGCAGGCTTTGCTCCTTCGGTGGTTGCCGCATGGCGCGACAACTCTCTCCAGATTCGGCGTGGTTCATTCAATACGGGAGCCTGAGCGATCATGGGAGATTGCGCCTTCGGCGGTTTGCGCCCTGGCGGCGCAAACACTCTCTTGAATGAAGCCGTATTTTGCCATGGCCGGCTGGTCCAGGTGCAGCCAGGGCGCCCGCCCTTAAAATCAGCGCATGCTCCTAGTCAAACAAGAATTGCTCGCAGTCCTGGCCGCAGAGCTGGAAAAGCTTTCACCCGGCGCCGGTGCCAAGGCTGCCTTTGAGTCGCCCAAGGTGGCGGCCCACGGTGACTTTGCGTCTACCGCCGCCATGCAGCTGGCCAAACCACTCAAGCTCAACCCGCGCCAGGTGGCCGAGAGCCTGAGTGCCACGCTGCGTCTGGCACCTGCTTACCTAAGTTGGGTTGATGAAATCGAGGTTGCCGGGCCGGGCTTCATCAATTTCCGGCTCAAACCCGCCGCCAAACAAGCCACCGTGCGCGAGATTCTTACGGCCGGCGGCCAGTACGGTGTCAAGCCCGCGGAAGAGGCGCGCCGCATGATTGTCGAGTTCGTCTCCGCCAACCCGACCGGCCCGCTGCATGTGGGTCACGGCCGGCAGGCCGCGCTGGGCGATGCGATCTGCAACCTGTTTGCCACCCAGGGCTGGAATGTCTACCGCGAGTTTTATTACAACGATGCCGGCGTGCAGATCCACACGCTGGCCACCAGCACGCAGGCCCGCGCCAAAGGGTTGAAGCCTGGCGATGCGCTGTGGCCCGAGCCTGCTTACAACGGTGACTACATTGACGACATTGCGCGCGATTTCATCGCCAAAAAGACCGTCAAGTCCGACGACCGTGAGTTCACCGCCTCGGGCGACATTGAGGATATCGACGCGATCCGCCAGTTTGCCGTGGCCTACCTGCGCCATGAGCAGGACCTGGACCTGAAGGCTTTTTCCGTCGGCTTCAACAATTACTACCTCGAGTCCAGCCTGTACAGCTCGGGCCGGGTTGAATCGACAGTTGCAAAGCTGAAAGCTGCCGGCAAAACCTATGAGCAGGACGGCGCACTCTGGCTGAAGTCCACCGATTACGGCGACGACAAAGACCGCGTGATGAAAAAAAGCGACGGCAGCTACACCTACTTTGTGCCCGACGTCGCCTACCACCTTGCCAAATGGGAGCGGGGTTTTACCAAGGCCATCAACATCCAGGGCATGGACCACCACGGCACGATTGCCCGTGTGCGTGCCGGTTTACAGGCGGCTGGCGCCGGCATCCCCGAGGGCTACCCCGACTATGTGTTGCACACCATGGTGCGTGTGATGCGCCACGGCGAGGAAGTGAAAATCTCCAAGCGCGCCGGCAGTTATGTCACGCTGCGCGACCTGATCGAGTGGACCAGCAAGGATGCGGTGCGCTTTTTTCTGCTCAGCCGCAAGCCCGATACCGAGTATGTGTTTGACATTGACCTGGCTCTGGCGAAGAACAATGAAAACCCGGTGTATTACGTGCAGTATGCCCACGCCCGCATCTGTTCCGTGCTGGCCGCCTGGGGCGGCGACGCGGCCACACTCAAGGGCGCGGACCTGTCAGCCCTGAGCAGCCCGCAGGCACAGGCGCTGATGCTGCTGATGGCCAAATACCCCGACATGCTGGCCAATGCCGCCACCGGTTTTGCGCCGCACGACGTGGCTTTTTACCTGCGCGAACTGGCCGCCTGCTACCACAGCTATTACGATGCCGAGCGCATTCTGGTCGAGGACGAGGTGGTCAAGCTGGCGCGTCTGGCGCTCGTCGCTGCCACGGCGCAGGTGTTGCACAATGGTCTGGCTGTGCTGGGCGTTGACGCCCCGCACAAGATGTAAGGAACGACGAAACCATGGCGCGCAATTTCCCTATCACCCGGCAAGGCATGAACACACAACGCGGCGGAACCCTGCTGGGCCTCATCATTGGTGCGCTGATCGGCCTGGGTGCGGCCCTGGCAGTGGCCGTGTATGTCACCAAGGTGCCGATTCCCTTCATGAACAAGGGCCAGTCCCGCACCCCCGACCATGACGCGGCAGAGGCCAAGAAAAACCGCGACTGGAACCCGAATGCCCTTTTGCAGGGGAAAAATCCAGCCAAGCCCACCACCGGCGGGCCGGTGTCTGATGGCACGCCCCAGAAGCCAGCGCCCGATCCGGCCAGCCCGGTCGCCAAACCCGCGCCGGCCTCGGCGGACCCGATTGGCGACCTGGCGAAAGCCCGGCTCGCTGCCCCGGCAGCGCCCCCGGTGGTGGCCGTGGCCCCGTCCGGCAGCGAGCCGTTCAATTATTTTGTGCAGGTCGGCGCCTTCCGCACGCCGGAAGACGCTGAACAGCAGCGAGCCAAAATTTCCCTGATGGGCATGGAAGCCAAAGTGACCGAGCGCGAGCAATCAGGCCGCACCGTGTACCGCGTGCGTCTGGGGCCGTTCGACAAGAAGGACGAGGCCGAGAAGGCCAAGGAACGACTCGACGGCAGCGGTGTGGAAACTGCCCTGGTTCGGGTCCAGCGCTGAACTTTCTGGCGCCTGGGTATCAAACCTTGCGTACCAGCGTACCAATAAACGGAGAAATGATTGATGCAACGACGTGAATTTTCGATGTCAGCCGCTTCGGTGGCCGCCGCCGCTTCCTTAAGTATTTTTGCCGCTTCAGCGCAGGCCCAGGGCCAGGCGCCCAAAGCGGGCAGCGACTACCTGGTACTTGACAAGCGGGCGCCGGTCGAGGCGCCGGCCGGCAAGGTGGAGGTGGTGGAATTTTTCTGGTACAGCTGCCCCCACTGCAACCGTTTTGAGCCGGCCCTGGAAGAGTGGATCAAAAAAGCACCGAAAGACGTGGTGATTCGCCGCGTGCCGATTGCCTTCCGCCCGGATTTCGAGCCCCAACAGCGTCTTTTTTATGTGCTCGAAACCATGAACAAGGTGGAAGAGCTGCACAAAAAGGTGTTTTACGCCATCCATGTGGAAAAACAACTGCTCAACACCCCCGAATTGATCGCTGCCTGGGCTGAGAAGCAGGGCATCGACAAAACGAAATTCCTTGAGATTTACAACTCGTTTTCAGTGGCAACCAAAGCCCGCAAGGCCACGCAGTTGCAGGACGCCTACAAGATCGACGGCGTTCCGGCACTCGGCGTCGCCGGGCGCTATTTCACCTCTGGCTCTCTGACGCAGACCATGGAACGTGCCCTGCTGGTCACCGACTACCTGATTGCCCAGGCAAGAAAAGGTTAGCCCCCACGCTTGTCGCTCCGCGTACTGCGCTGCCCCCCGAGGGGGCCGCTGCGCCTGCGGGCCGGCGGAGCCGGACCCGCGGCCCCTGCTTGAAAAGAGAAGCGCTCCCCACGGTCGCCGTGTTAACCGAACCCGCCCCGAATGGGCGGGTTTTTTGTGGACGGGGTCCATTCGCCGGGGATGCGTCGCTACAATGAAGCAACACAACAAAAGCAGCAAGATTCGTGCCTTTATGAAACCCCCTGTTTGTTTATTGACGTTGGTCCTGGCTCTGGCGGTTTTTCCGGCCTCGGCTGAAAAGGCCGACCGCGACAAACCCATGAATGCCGAGGCCGACGCGCTGCGGTATGACGACCTGAACCAGACCAGCGTTTTCACTGGCAACGTCGTCATTACCAAAGGCACCATCATCATTCGCGGGGCCCGGGTCGACGTGAAGCAGGACGCCGAGGGTTACCAGACCGCTATCGTGATTGCGGCGCCAGACAAGCTGGCTTTTTACCGCAAGAAACGCGACCTCGTGGACGAATACATCGAAGGGGAAGGCGAAAGAATCGAATACGACAGCCGCGCCGACACCGTCAAATTCATTCGGCGCGCGGTGTTGCGCCGTTATGTCGGTGCCGCGCTGGCCGATGAAACCACCGGCGACCTGATTGTTTACGACAACCCGACCGACGTGTTTACCGTTGACAGCGGCCCGCAAAGCAAGACAGCCGCCAACCCGACCGGGCGCATTCGCGCCTTGCTGGCGCCGCGCAACAAGGCGTCGGCGCCGGGTGTACCTGCAGCAGCGCCGCCTGCCGGCCCCTCTCCCAATTTACGGCCCAGCACCACGCTGGGCGATGACAAGAAGTAAGCAAGCCCCCATGGAAGTGTCCCCGGAAACCGCTCCCGTCAGCCGCCTGGTCGCTACCGGCCTGCAAAAATCATACGGAAGCCGCCAGGTCGTCAGGGACGTGTCCCTCACTGTGCAAAAAGGCGAAGTGGTTGGTTTACTCGGCCCGAATGGCGCCGGTAAAACGACTTCGTTTTACATGATCGTCGGGTTGGTACGCGCCGATGCCGGCGAGATCACCATCGACGGCCTGTCCATCGAGCACATGCCGATTCACAAGCGCTCGCGCCTGGGCTTGAGTTACCTGCCGCAGGAAGCCTCGATTTTCCGCAAGCTGAGCGTTGAAGAAAACGTGCGCGCCGTGCTGGAACTGCAGACCGACGAGGCCGGCAAGCCACTGAGCGCGGCCGTGATCAAGGAGCGCCTGGACACCCTGCTGCAGGATCTGCGTGTGGACCATCTACGCGATTCCCCGGCGCCGGCGTTGTCTGGCGGCGAGCGCCGCCGCGTCGAGATTGCCCGCGCGCTGGCCACGCAGCCGCGCTTCATCCTGCTGGATGAGCCTTTTGCCGGCATTGACCCGATTGCGGTGATCGAGATCCAGCGCATCATTGGCTTCCTCAAGTCCCGCGGCATCGGCGTGCTCATCACCGACCACAACGTGCGCGAAACCCTGGGCATCTGCGACCACGCCTGCATCATCAGCGACGGCCATGTGCTGGCGACAGGCACGCCTTCTGAAATCGTGAACAACGCTGACGTGCGCCGGGTCTATCTCGGTGAGCACTTCAAAATGTGACTATGTGGCCCCCACGTTCGCTCTCTGCGTGTAGCTCTCTGCCCCCCGAGGGGGTCTATTTTTTCTTGGGGCGGCCCGGCGAAAAAATGCCTCTCCCCCGTTGTCGCTCACTGCGTGTAGCTCCCTCCCCCCTGCAGGGGGCGGCGCCTGCGCCCCGGCTAAGCCGGTTGCGCGGCCCCCGCTTGGTTAATACATCCCAATCCGCGTTCTCGCGAGCTTAAGGGGGTGTCATGAAGCAAGGGCTCTCCCTTCGCGTTTCGCAGCATCTGGCGCTCACGCCCCAGCTGCAGCAGTCGATCCGCCTGCTGCAGCTGTCCACGCTGGAGCTGAGCCAGGAGGTCGAGCAGATGCTCGACGAAAATCCTTTTCTCGAGCTGGCTGAAGAAGCGGCGCCGCGTGAAGACTTTGGTCTGGGTCAGGTTGATACACCGGTCAGCCTGGAAACGCGGGAGTTTGAATCCACTACAGATTCCATAGCAAGTAGCCCAGAAGACACGGGGGCTGCAAGTCAAAATGATGCTGAGCCGAGCAGCGAAGCCAAGCTCGAGGAAAGCTGGGAGGGCGACGGCAGTGTGGACACCGCGCCGGACGACAACGAGTGGGGTGGCGACGCCACGCCGCGCAAGAACAACAACGACGAGAGCGACGTTGATGCCACCGAGCTGGCACGCCAGCAGGAGTCGCTGCAAGACTATCTGCACCGTCAGGCGCTGTCATTGCGTCTGAGTGAGGAGGGTCGTGCCGCGCTGCATTTCCTGATCGAATCGCTCAACGACGACGGTTACCTGGAAGACGGCCTGCCCTTGCTGGCTGCCGGCCTGGCGGGGGATGATCTCGAACAGCTGGAGCAGCTCGAGCATGAGTTCGCCGTGGCGCTCAAGCTGCTGCACCACATGGAGCCCGCAGGCGTTGGCGCGCGCAACCTCGCCGAATGTCTGGGCCTGCAACTGCTGGACTGCAAGGACTGCGACGAAACCCGCGCCGCCATGGCCATGTGCAAACAGCCCATGGAACTGCTTGCCAAGCGTGACTTCAAACGGCTGGCCCAGCTCTGCGGGTTTGCCGAAAATGTGATCAAGGGTGCGATTGCCCTGATCGGCCGGCTCGACCCCAAGCCGGGCCGGCGGTTTGTCAATGTCGAGCGCAACCTGGTGGTGCCTGATGTGCTGGTGGTGAAATCCGGCCGCGGCTTCAAGGTCTCGCTCAACAGCGACGTGATGCCGCGTCTGCGTGTGCACGACATCTACGCCAACGCCCTCAAGCAGAACAAGGGCCAGGGCGGGGCGGCGCTGCAGCAGCGCCTGCAGGAGGCACGCTGGTTCATCAAGAACATCCAGCAGCGCTTTGACACCATCCTGCGCGTGAGCAGCGCGATTGTCGAGCGGCAGAAAAACTTCTTCACGCACGGCGAACTCGCCATGCGGCCGCTGGTACTGCGCGAGATCGCCGACGAGCTGGGCCTGCACGAGTCCACCATCTCGCGTGTGACAACGGCCAAATACATGAGCACGCCCTTCGGCACTTTCGAGCTCAAATATTTCTTCGGCTCGGCGCTGGGTACAGAAACCGGCGGCAATGCGTCGAGCACCGCGGTGCGTGCGTTGATCAAGCAGTTTGTGGCATCCGAAAGCCTGAAAAAGCCGCTCAGCGACAACCAGATCTCCGAGATGCTCAAGGAGCAAGGCATTGAATGCGCGCGCCGTACGGTCGCCAAATACCGCGAAGCCCTGCGTATTGCGCCGGCCAACCTGCGCAAGTCTCTGTAAACCCATCGGAAAATTCCGTTCGCGTTGAGCCTGTCGAAACGTCTTCGGAATCCACGGGAAAGAATGACCCATGAACCAACTCCAACTTTTTCTTCCCTGCGCCGCCGGTGTTGAAGAGCTGCTGGCCGCCGAGGTCAAGCGCATCACCGGCAGCACTGGCAAAGCCTGGCGCGCAGGCGTGCAGGTTACGGGCTCCTGGCGCGATGCATTGCAGCTCAACCTGCACAGCCGCTTGAGCCAGCGCGTGCTCATCGAGCTGCAGCACAACAGCTACCGCAGCGAGCAGGACCTGTACAACGCGGCTGCTGCCGTGGCCTGGGAGATCTGGTTCACGCCCAAACAGACTTTCAAGGTCGAGATCACCGCGCAGCACAGCCCGCTGACCAGCCTGAACTTCGCCGCGCTCAAGATCAAGGACGCGATTGCCGACCGCTTCCGTGACAAGTACGATGTGCGTCCTGACGTGGACACTCGCTGGCCCGATGTGCGCATCTACGCCCACCTGACGACGGACACGGTGACGCTGTACATCGACACCTCGGGCGAGCCCCTGTTCAAGCGCGGCTGGCGCGAGGACAAGGGCGACGCGCCGCTCAAGGAAACCCTGGCCGCCGCCATGCTGGCCGCCAGCGGCTGGAGCGGTGAGGCAGGCCTGTGCAAACAGGGTGTGCCGCTGTACGACCCCTGTTGCGGGTCCGGCACCATCGTCATCGAGGCGGCGCAGGTCGCCCGCAACATTGCGGCCGGCATGGGCCGGCGTTTTGCCTTTGAAAAATTCGTGCCTTTCCAGCCGCATGTGTGGGAAGGCCTGCTGGACCAGGCCGAGGCCGCCATCACCGAACCGATGGCGCCAGTCTTCGGCAGCGATGTGTCTTTCCGCATGGTCGACTTTGCCCAGCGCAATGCCGAACGCGCAGGCGTGGCCGGCGCCGTGCAACTGCGCGGCGGCGACGCGCTGCAGCGCATGCCGCCCGCGCCTTCTGGGGTGATGCTGGTCAACCCGCCGTATGGCGAACGTATCGACGTGGCCGGTGTGGCCGGCATCCCGGCCGTGCAAGGCCGGGACCAGCGCCGCACCACGCAATTCCAGGGCGAGGCTATTGATGAGTTCGGCCAGCCCCTGGCTCAAGGCCAAGGCGATGACCGCGATGAGTCAGGCGCTGCACCGCGCCGCGACCGGGGTGCCAACCCGGGCCGCGAACAGGCGCTGACGGACAGCGGCGAGCAGGCCGCCGACTTCTTCCCCCAGCTGGCCAGCCACTGGAAGAAAAACTACGCCGGCTGGACAGCCCATGTGCTGACACCCGACATGAAGCTGCCGCAAAAGATGCGGCTCAAGGAGTCACGCCGCGTGCCGATGTGGAACGGCCCCATCGAATGCCGCCTGTTCCGCTTCGACATGGTGGCCGGCTCGGCGCGCGAGAAAAAGCCCGCGGCCGCTTCCTGAATGGACACGCCCGCACGCACCGGCGACTGCGCGGTGCTCGACACCAACATCGTCCTGGACGTGTTTGTTTTTCGTGACCCCGCCGCACTGCCCGTGTGTCAGGCGCTGGAAGCCGGTGCGCTGGACTGGATCGCCACGCTGCCCATGCGCGACGAGCTGGAGCGTGTGCTGGCTTACCCGCAAATCATTCCGCGGCTGGCTTTCTACAAGCTCGATGCCGCCGGCGTGCTGGCCGGGTTTGACCGGCATGCGCGCCTGGCGCCGGTGGCCGCCAAAGCCGCCGTGACCTGCAGCGACGCAGACGACCAGAAATTCATCGACCTCGCGGTGGCGCACAAGGCCTGGTTGCTCAGCAAGGACCAAGCCGTTCTTTCCATGCAAAAAAGGCTGTTGGCTCTTGATGTGCGGGCGCAGTCAGCTATTACTAAGATAGCAAGCCCGGTTTGAAACCTGGAGCTCAAGTGGCGACTGGCAAGGGGCGGGAAGGGCTGGAAGCTTTCTCTGGTGGTGTAGTCACCGCAAAGCTGTGTGCGCTGGCCAGTGGCCAGTAAAGCTTGAACACCTGGTGCTGGCTGTCCAGATCGGTCAGCAGCGAACCTTCTTTCACATGCAGCACCAGGTTCGACAGCAGGCGCACCTCGGTGTCGTTGATGCGTCGCACGATGTGGTGTGCGGTCAGGTCGCCGGTGTGGCGCAGGCCTGCCGCTTCCAGGATTTCTTTCAGCGCCTTGAGCGTGCTCTGGTGAAAGCGCCAGACACGTTCGGCCTTGTCTGGCACGATCAGCGCCTTTTGCCTCAGCGGGTCCTGCGTGGTCACGCCGGTCGGGCAGTTGCCGGTGTGGCAAGTCTGCGCCTGGATGCAGCCCAGCGCGAACATGAAGGCCCGCCCGGAGTTGCACCAGTCGGCGCCCAGCGCCATCATGCGTGCAATGTCAAAGGCGCTGATGATCTTGCCCGCGCTGCCCAGACTGATCTTGCTGCGCAGACCCACGCCCAGCAAGGTGTTGTGCACCAGCAGCAGCCCTTCCTGTACCGGCGCGCCCACGTGGTCGGTGAACTCCAGAGGCGCGGCGCCTGTGCCTCCCTCGGCCCCGTCGACGACGATGAAGTCCGGCGTGATGCCGGTCTCCAGCATGGCCTTGACCATGGCAAACCATTCCCACGGGTGGCCGATGCAGAACTTGAAACCGGTGGGCTTGCCGCCCGAGAGCTCGCGCAGCCGGGCGATGAAATGCATCATTTCGGCCGGTGTTGAAAACGCGCTGTGCGACGAGGGTGACACGCAGTCCTTGCCGGCCGGCACACCCCGCGCCGCCGCAATTTCCGGGGTCACCTTGGCGCCCGGCAAAATGCCGCCGTGCCCGGGCTTGGCGCCCTGGCTCAGCTTGAGTTCAATCATCTTGACCTGAGGCTGGCTCGCGCTGGTTGTGAAACGCTCCGCACTGAAGCTGCCGTCGTCATTGCGGCAGCCGAAATAACCCGAGCCGATTTCCCAGATCAGGTCACCACCATGCACGCGATGGTGCTGCGAGATGGAGCCCTCGCCCGTGTCATGCGCAAAGCCGCCGCGTTTGGCGCCGCTGTTGAGCGCCAAAATGGCCGGCGCCGAAAGCGCGCCAAAACTCATGGCCGAGATATTGAAGATACTCGCGCTGTAAGGCTGAGCCGTTGTCGGCCCGATGGTGATGCGAAAGTCGTGCGAGGCAATGTGGGTGGGCTGCACCGAATGGTTGATCCATTCGTAGCCATGCCTGCTCACGTCCAGCTGCGTGCCAAAAGGCCGGTTGTCCAGCTCACCTTTGGCGCGCTGGTACACCAGCGAACGTTGCGAGCGCGAAAACGGCGCCGCCTCTGCGTCGCTTTCGATGAAGTATTGGCGCATCTCCGGGCGGATGAACTCCAGCATGAAACGCAGGTGGCCCATCACCGGGTAATTGCGCAGGATGGAGCTTTTGGTCTGCCGGATATCGTGCAGACCCACGCCGGCAAGCACGCCAGACAGCAGCAGGGCTGGCCAGCCTTGGCCCGTCACCAAGAGCATGACCAGGCTTGCCGCAAAACCGGCTACGCACAACGCGAGGACGGTGTAACGGATCGGGTACACCGCATTGAAACGATCAAGCATGCAAACCTCTGCAGTCGGGATGGGTCGGTCAGCCTGGCGTCGGCCCCCCGCTCGGGGGCCTGCGGCTACACTGCCGATCATACGAGTTAAAACACTGCGGACACCCCATGACAGACGCCCTTTCCCCACCCGACACCCCTTTCCCGGGCGCCCTGGCTCCCGAAGATTTCGAGACGCTGGACAACATTCTTGACGACCTGCGCAGCCGCGAGGAAGAAACCCCGCAGTGGGAGTTCTGCGAGGGCTTCATGGCCGCGCTGGCCTGCACGCGGCGGGAGATCCCGTCCGACGAATACATGGCCGTGCTGCTGGACTTTGAAGGCGCCGAAGATGAAGCTGCCGCGAAGCAACTGTTTGCCAGCGACGAACAGCGTGCGCAATTCATGGACTTGTGGGAACGCCGCTACCAGGACATCTGCCGCGCGCTGGATGAAGACGTGAAGAGCCTGCAGGATGAACGCGCCTTCTACCCACAGGTCGGCGACATGCGCGGCATGCTGGCCCAGCTCCCCGAAGAAGAGCGCAAAGACATCGACATGGCCAGCGTGCCCTCTTTTGCACAGGTGTGGGCGCTGGGCTTCATGTACGCCGTCGAATCCTGGCCCGACGAATGGGCCCTCTCGCGCCAGGAAGCCAAAGACAAGCAGGCCGTGGAGGCGCTCGATACAGCGCTGGGCGCCCTCATCGAGCTGACCGACGACGACCCGGGACCGATGGAAATGCCCATGCTGGGCGAAGACGCTGCGCCCAGCGCCAGCGAAGCGCGGCTGGAACAATTCGGCGAAGCGCTGTGGGCGGTGTACGACCTGCGCGGTTTCTGGCGCAGCTTTGGCGCCAAGGTGGCGACGGTGCACAAAGAGGCTGCGCCCGGCCGCAATGACTTGTGTCCCTGCGGCAGCGGGAAGAAATACAAGAAGTGTCATGGGGCGGGGTGAGGGCGTTGGCACCGTCGAAAGTTGGATGTTCTTCGTGCGCTCTACGGATGACCGCTCGATGGAGGGGTTAGCCGCCTCTCTCGCTCGGCATTCTCGTCGTAAATGCGTGTAAAGTTCTCGAACTCCGTGCCTCGTAGGTCTTCTGCAACTACACGTTGCGCAAGTTCGAAATCGGCAACGAAACAGCAGACCTCCATGGTTCCGCTTCCGATGCTTCCACCATCGCACGCTCCGAGGCCTGTCCAACCAAGGGTCTCATTCATGCGATCTTCGAGCCGGTGCCTCTTCTCGACGTCTGCCTTTGAACCCATTCCTTCGATGGTGTACTCGATCATGAGCGTGGTGTGCTCCTCCGGTTCGAACGGCGCAAACCCCTCGGACACGCGATCATCAATCTCTCTTTGAATGACGCTGGTCGCGGGCATCGTGCGAGTTGACGTCACGGTCCTCGAGGTCCCCCGTGTACCCAGCTCGCCCCAATGAACTGTGTGGGCATCGCTACTGTCTTCCCAAGTTTCCCAATACTCCTTCTTGGAGGCAGAAAAACGATAGAGCTTCAGCATGCAGGTTCCTTGAGAGGGCTAACGAGGTTGTAAAAAAACTGCGCGCTCAAGCAAAACCGCCATTTTCGGGGATCCCTTTACCCTTGCCGATGCCGTGATCGTTCGATAGAGAGCGATCTGAGAGGTCGATTTTTCCATGCGCATGCGGTCAATCCCTTGGTCAGAGTTTTTTCACAACCTCAACGTTGGAGGCCACCAGCACGCAGCAACTGCCGCGCAGCGGCAACCTGCTGCTGTGTGTCTGTGTGGGCCGACGTGTTAGGCGGCACTGCGGAGCTTTCGTATGAGTCTTCGTGCATGTTTCTCCACTATTGGCCAGTTCCAATCATCTGGCGACCCGAGGCGATCCCTCATTGTGACCGCCCAAGCTGCAGCACGTTTCTGCGAGTTTGCAGAGACGCTGCACTTTGCCCAACCATCTTCTTGGCAAGTGAGTTGGACGGATACCAAGCCCCAGCCCTCAGTCTTCTCCCGCCACTTTGCACCGTTGCACTTTTCTGGAACCAGATCAAATCGTCGGGTGCGTGCTGATCCGCCCGTGCCGTCGTAGTGAGCCACAAGTGTGTAGTAGTTCTTTCCGTTCCCACGGCCTGCAACTATGAAAGCAGTCAGCTCTTCTTCCGAGTGAAATATCCGAGTCGGAGTTTCAAACTCTGAATATTCCTCATAAATCGCCGAAGCACCGGTGCAAACAGCGTTTACAAAGTCCGGCATTCTTGCGTAGGGAAGGAAATCTTCGCGCTGCATGGTGGTCTTTGTGCTGCCTAACGAAATTTATACCGCAAACCCTGCGGTATAACTTGGCGGCTGCGGTTTAACCTGGGCATCAAAAACTCCTGCAAATGGCGTGGTTGTTGGGTTTTACCGTATCAGGCTGCAAACTCATACAGGCATAAAAACTTTGCGAAACACCGCAAATTCTCAATTGCAGTCTCTGATGCGGTAATTGGGCAGATCAATGAATGTTTTGGCCTTTTGCCCAATAAATACGGGCGCAAGCAGCTATCTATTTTGTAGCGGATCGCCGCAACCCACGGGACTCACTCTGGGTACGGCCTACAGGTGCCTCGTCTCCGCTGGCTCTGTCCACCAGCTGTTGTCCCGCCCATTGGCGAACTTGACAGGCGCTTGCAGAAGTTCCTCGGGTGGTGCATCGTCCAGCGTGCCCACCTGGATGGAGACATAGTCTCCGCCGATTTGCTCGATGTATCCGCGGCCAAACGGGCGAACACCGCAATGTTTGCAGAACAGGTGATGCGCACTGTGTGTCCCAAACTGGTAATCGCTCAGATCGGACTCGCCAGAAAGCAGGCGGAAATCAGCGGGCTTGATAGTGATGCCCCAGTTCCTCGTCTTTGTACAGATGGAGCAATTGCACTTTCCCGTGCCGGTGCTCAAGTCGATGTCTGCTTCGTAGCGTACTGCGCCGCAGTGGCAGCTGCCGTGGTAAGTTTTCTTCATGCCTTTGCTCCGTAGTGAGATGGACAAATTCTGGATGACACCCGCGTAATTTAAACCGTAATCCTCACTTTTTTTTGCGTTTTCAACGTGCAGGTTGAGCAAGTTGATAAGGGGGTTTTGCCGTTGACCCAATGAATACGGGCGCAATCAGCTATCTAATTCATAGCGAGCTGATGCAGGTTGCGGCGTTTGTCAAACCTCCTGCGAATAAACAATGAACCCCAGGTGCTGGGCAACCTTGTCATAAAGCAGCCGGCCGGCTGAATTGGTGGTGTGGGTCTGCCAGTACACCCGCTTGATGTTCGCAGCCTTTGCCTGCTCGTACACACCCTGGATCAACGCGCGACCGACGCCATGACCACGGACGGCTGGATCGGTGAACAGGTCCTGCAGGTAGCAGGTTAGCTCGATGCGGGTGGTGCTGCGGTGAAACAGGTAATGCGTCAGCCCGAGCAACTGGCCGTCACGTTCAGCCACTAGGGCAAAGACAGGCTCGCCCGGATCGAAGAAGCGTTGCCAGGTGGCCTGCGTGATTGCGGGTGCCAGCGCGGTCTCCTCCTTACGGCCATAAAAGGCGTTGTAGCCGTCCCAGAGCGGTGTCCAGGCCGGGAAGTCGGTTTGTTCAATCGGACGTATGCGAAGAGGAGAGGTCATTTTGGAAGGCAGTGAGGTTGAAGATAAATGCGGTTGCTGAAATCGTCATTTTGCGCGAATAGCCTGCTGAACGGCGCATCAAAGCGGCTTGCAAGGAATGGCAAAGTCGACATGGATGTGGTTGTCGTGGCGTGCGCCAGGGTCGTCCCAGAAGTTGACCTTCCACCGGAGATACGAACCATGCCGGGTGCCGAAAAGTTTGAGCTGCAGCTCGCGCACGAGAATGACCCGGTCGATGCCGTAGCCATTTTTCCTGGCGGTCTCGCTCAACTGGTAGATGAGTTCAGCGAGCGCTTCAAAGTCGATGATGACGGAATGGTCGGCAGACTTTCCGTCGGCGCCAAAGCGGGACTTGTAGCCAAAGCCGTTGTCGAGCCGGCTGGGGATCAGCACACGCTTGCCGTCCGCATCTTTTGCGGGCACGAACAGATCCACCGACGTGCCGCGTTGGTGGGTGTGGTGATTCGTGATTGGGCCTCCGTCCGCCAGCCCTGTCTCGCCGATCAGGAAAACCGAATCCGGAATCACTTCAGCGGTGGCCGCATAGGCCTGCTCCAGAATTTTCTTCACGGCCGAATGCGCAAAGGTGCGGCGGGCTGCGCCGCTCCAGCCGATGACCTGGAAGTTCGGCCCCTTGGGTGAAACCTGCACCGAGCCTTCGATGCGCCCCCTGTTGATTTCGCCGTAGCACTGGCTCTCCTGTGCCGTTGCTGATGGCGGAAAGGCGCAGGTCAGAATGGCGGCGGCTGCGCAAGACGCCATCCAAGTGCCGGTGCCTTGCAGGCCACCGGACAGACCACTCATGCCGGCGCGCCGTACACCGGCTCGCAGCGCACCTCGGTTTTGACCGAGTTGGCAATGAAGCAGGCGTCGTGCGCCTCATGGTGCAGGCGGTCCAGCTCTTCGCGGGTCGGCAGGTGCTCGCCGGAAAACTCCACATTGGGCCGCAGCGTGACAACAGTCATGGCCACCTTCCCTTCGGCATTTTTCTCCATGACCCCTTCTGCGGCGTCGAAATAGCGGTCCACGCAGAACTTGCGTTTGGCCGCAATCGACAGAAACCAAAGCATGTGGCAGCTGGACAGTGAGGCCACGAAAGCCTCTTCGGGGTCCAGCGCGGAGGCATCGGACATGGGCAGCGGTACCACATGCGGCGAGGACGAGCCCGGCACTTCCAGGCCGCCGTCAAAACGCAGCAGGTGTCGGCGGCTGTAGCGGTTGCCCGCAAAGTCGCCCTCGTTGCGCAGCCATAAAACTTCAGCGGTGTAGTGCGTCATGGTTCCTCGAAATATTGAGCCAGGGCGTGTGCCGTTTCCAGCGGCAGCTCTTCAGGAATGAAATGTCCGGCAGGCAGGGGCTGGCCGCTGACAATGCCGGCGCATTGGGCCTGCCACAGCGCGAGCGGCTCGAACATCTGGTGCACCACACCGCGTTCGCCCCAGAGCACGTGGGTGTCGCAGGCGATCTTGTCGCCGCGCGCCCGGCTCTCGCGGTCGTGCACCAGGTCGATGCCGGCGCTGGCGCGGTAGTCTTCGCAGGCAGCGTGAATCGCTTCGGGGGTGCAGAAGCATCGCTCGTACTCGATCAGCGCCTCGGGTTCGATGTAGCTCAGGCCACGGCTGCCCCATCCGCCCAGCTTGGCATGCAGGTAGGCCACGGCGTTGCCGCCAATCATGGTTTCGGGCAGCGGGTTGGGCTGGATCAGGTGGAACCAGTGGTAGTAGGCCGTGGCGAAACGCATGTCGGTGGCGTTGTACATGTCCAGCGTGGGCGCGATGTCGATCAGGCAGAGCTTGTCCACGCGGCCGGGGTGGTCCACGGCCAGGCGGTGCGCCACCCGCCCGCCGCGGTCGTGGCCGCACAGGAAGAAATTGCCGCGGCCCAGTGCGTCCATCACGGCCAGGGCGTCCTGCGCCATGTTGCGTTTGCTGTAGTTGCTGTGGTCGGGCAGGCCCGCCACTTTGGACGAGTCACCATAACCGCGCAGGTCAGGCAGCACCAGGAAGAAGCGAGCCTGCAGGGCCTGCGCCACGCGGTGCCACATCACGTGGCATTGCGGAAAGCCGTGCAGCAGGAGCAGGGTCGGGCCCGCGATATTGCCGCCATAACGGGCAAAAATGGAAGTGCCGTTGACTTCGAAGTCGCGTGCTTCAAAGCCTTCAAACCAGGTGTCAGGCAATGTAGAGGCCATGCTCAGCGCCCTTTCTGTTGTCGGCCAGCCAAGGATTTCTGCAGGTTGGCGGCGGCAGTTGCACGCACCTTGCTGCGCAGGAACGGCGTCCAGCCCAGCAGCAGGCCGGGCGTGCCCAGCGCCTGGCGCGACCAGGCCCAGAAGTTGAAACGGTCGCGGTGCGTGGCTATCAGCCCCTGCGGGGTGAAGCTGAAACGCCCGTCGATGACGTTGTGCACCATGCGGCCGGTGGCGCTGAAGCGGTAGTCTGCCTCCCAGTGCGCCTGGCCGCTGTCCGCGTCGGCGCGGATGCCGCTGTATTGCAGCTTCCACACATCGCGGCCTTTGGCCTGGGTGGCATCGCACAGCATGTGCCACATACCCGTGACCTGTTCATGTCCACGCAGCGAAAACACCTCGTCGTCGAAAGACGCATCGGCCGCATAACACTGGGCCATGCTGTCCGAGTCCAGGCGCGCAAAGGCGCTGTAGAACTTTTCCAGGGTTTGTTCGTTGGGGTGCATAAACACTTTCGAGAAGGAAGGGCTGGGCCGGGAAATCGTACACCGTCTGCCTACACACGGAAACCTCCCTGTGTCACGCGGGTTGCGATGCCCCGGCCGGCGTCGGGGCCAAAGTGGAAAGGCCCTGCGCCTGGGCGGCCCATTGCCTAGACTGCACTGGCATTGACAATGCGCCAACCTGACCCATCTACCCAAGCATGATCCCCTTTTCCGTTCTGGACCTCTCCCCCATCGTGGAGGGCGGCGACGCCGCGCAATCCCTGCGCAATACCCTCGACCTGGCGCAACACGCCGAACGCTGGGGCTACCAGCGCTACTGGCTGGCCGAGCACCATGGCATGGCCGGCATTGCCAGTGCCGCCACGGCCGTCGTCATGGCGCATGTGGCCGGTGGCACCTCGCGCATCCGGGTCGGTGCCGGCGGCATCATGCTGCCCAACCATTCGCCACTGGTGATTGCCGAGCAATTCGGCACGCTCGAATCGTTGTTTCCCGGCCGCATCGACCTGGGGCTGGGACGGGCGCCAGGCTCGGACCAGGCGACCGCGCGGGCGTTGCGGCGCGACCTGAACGCCAACCCCGACGAGTTTCCGCAGGATGTGGTGGAGCTGATGAATTACTTCGAGCCGGTGTCCGAGGGCCAGCGTGTGCGCGCCGTGCCTGGCGCCGGGCTGAAGGTGCCGGTGTGGATTCTCGGTTCCAGCCTGTTCGGCGCGCAGCTGGCGGCCCAGCTCGGCTTGCCATTTGCTTTTGCCTCGCATTTCGCGCCCGCGCAGATGATGCAGGCCATGGAGGTGTATCGCAGCCGCTTCCGGCCGTCGGCACAGTTGGCACGTCCTTACGTGATGCTGGGTTTCAACGTGTTTGCGGCCGACAGCGACGAGCAGGCGCAGCTGCTGTCGTCTTCCATGCAGCAGGCTTTTGTCAATCTGCGCAGCGGCCGGCCCTCGCGTTTGCAGCCGCCGATAGCTGGATATGAAGAGCGATTGACGCCCCCTGAGCGCGCGATTCTGGAGCAGACCCTGTCGTGCTCGGCCATAGGCGCTCCGGCCACGGTGCGCCGCGCGCTGGAGGCTTTTGTTGCCCGCACCGGCGCCGACGAGCTGATGATCACTTCACAGATCTTCGACCACAAGGCGCGCCTGCGGTCTTATGAGATCACCGCCGGCCTGCAAGGCTGATGTTGCTCGGGAACAGCGAGCGAGCGGAAGCCTCTAATTCAAGCAGGGGCCGCGGATCTGGCTCTGCCAGTCCGCAGGCGCAGCGGCCCCCTCGGGGGGCAGTGCATTACACGCAGCCGAAGGCGAAGTGAAAAGCGTGGGGGCTACTTCACCGAAAGCAGTTCAATCTCGAACTGCAGCGTGGCATTCGGCGGAATCACGCTGCCCGCGCCGCGCGAGCCGTAGGCAATCGCCGCCGGGCAGGTCAGCTTGGCTTTGCCGCCAACCTTCATTTTCTGCACGCCTTCGGTCCAGCAGGCGATCACGCGGTTCAGCGGAAACTCCGTCGGCTCGTTGCGGGAATAAGAGCTGTCGAACTCGCGGCCGTCGGGAAAGCTGCCGCGGTAGTGCACCTTGACGGTATCCGTGGCCGCCGGGCTGGCGCCGCTGCCGTCTTTCAGCGAGCGGTAAACCAGCCCGCTGGCCGTGACGGACGCACCAGTCTCCTTCGCGGCCGCAGCTGCAGCCGCATCAGTTTGCGCCCAGGCAGCGGGTAAAACACAGAGAGACAAAACGCCGGCAAAGAAAATGGATCGCACAAAAACTCCTTGAATAATGTTGACCGCGAAGCAGGCCGTGCCCCCATGTTAGCGCGGCGCAGACCCGCCAAGGAGCGAGCAGCCCTGAGTGCTCTTTTCTTTTTCAGCAGGGGCCGCGGGTCCGGCTTTGCCGGCCCGCAGGCGCAGCGGCCCCCTCGGGGGGCAGGGCGCTACACGCAGTGAGCAACCGTGGGGGCGCGTGTTCACCGCGGCGCATTGCGCAGAACATCCTTGTTGTCATTCCACCAGGGGTCATCCACGCCCGCCAGCAGTTTGTCGAAAGCAAAGGCTTTCTGGCTGATGACCAGCCGGGCGGCGCAGCGGCGCAGCACATGGTAAGACTCGTCGCTGGCGCCCAGGGCCGGGCACTGGGCCTGAAGCTTCTGGTAATAGTAGGGCGGCCAGATGCCGGTGGCATTGACCTCCTGCCCCGACAGCCAGTAAACAGGGCCGCTGCGTTCCGCCATCCAGCGCTGGTAAACCGCCGAAGGCAAGCCCTGTTTCAGCAGGTACAGGCGCAACTGGTCCGTTTCCATGTCATAGGGCGGAGGCGCGTCCCTGGGCCCGGTGTTGGCGACCGGCTTGGGGACGGGCTTCTGCAGGCCGATGCGCCCGCCGGGTAGCAGGCGCCAGGCGCCCGACAGCCAGACGGTGGCGCAGGCGCCGGCGCAGTCAGCCGTGGCCACCATATGCGGGTACAGAGGGGCCAGTGTGTCGGCCAGCAGCAGGGCTTCCGTGCTGTCGCCGCCTGTGATGGCCAGCTCCACCCGGCCAAGCGCGTGCCAGGCGTCAGCGGGCTTTTTCTGCATCAGTGCGACCAGCCGGGCCGTGTCACCGGTCACCAATTCGCCGCTGATCGTCAGGCTGCGAGCCACGCCGGCCAGCGGGCCGTCCGGGAAGGGGTTGCTGTAGCTGAACTCCAGCGCCTGTGCGCAAGGCGCGCACAGCAGGAGGAGTGTCCACACGTAGCCGGCTGCAGGGCTGCGGCGGCAAATCGTCTGGAACCAGCGTCGTATCAGCATTCAATCCTTGTCAAACCCGCTGGCTGTGCTGCGAGTGCTTCTGGCCGGAAAACAGAACAACACTCTACACACCTCGCCGGGCCGACGCCGCAGGGGCACTACCTACTTTGCACAGGAGAAGTAGAAAAGGAATTACTCCATCAGTATGCTGGGGCGTGACAGTGGCAGCGCGCCCACTTCCTTGACGATGCCCTGTGCGTCAAAAACCACCTGGAACTCCTCGGACTGGTTCAGCCAGTAGCGCCAGATGGGCGTGTCCAGATTGGGCGTTTCGTCGCTGATGGGGTAACCGACAGACATCAGCACCTGCTCGCGGGTCATGCCGTTGAACAGCCGTGCGGTCTTGATGGCCTCGCGGGTGCGGGGATCGAAGGTGCTGATCCGGATTTGCGGGTTCACGGCCACCACGTAACGCTGCGCGAATGCAACCAGCGGGAGGTTGCGGCTGTAGTCGTTGCCCAGCACCTGGGCGGTGCCCTCGATTTCCGCCATGACGCGATGGCGGCCATAGCCCGTGACCTTGGCTGGCGTGCCGGGCGGCAGCATGCGCTTGCCCTTCTCGGCGTGATTGATGTCGGTGATCCATTTGCCGTCGGTGCGCAGGTTGCAGCAAAGAAAGCCTTCGGGCATCGCTTGCGCGAACAGCGCTCCCGGTGCGGCAGCCAGCAAAAGGGTGGACAGGACAAGGCGAACAGACATGGTTTTCTCCCGGTTTTGTTGTGGATGTTGCCATCAGGCTCAAAGGCTGGCGGCGCCTGATTATGAATCCAAGGCGGTGCGCGTCAATGCGTGAACTCAAAGTGCCTTCGGCACCGCATGGCTCAGGAAGTCGTACACCGCGCGTATGCGCCGGCTGGTGCGGATTTCGCGGTGCACCGTCAGCCAGATCGGAATGGGCGGTACCTTGATCATGGGCAGCACGGCCATCACGTCCTTGTCGGTGGCCGCGAGGTAGTCGGCGACAAAACCAATGCCCAGGCCAGCGCGTACCGCCTCCCAGTAGGCAATCAGGTCGTCGCAGCGAAACGCAAAGGACTCGCGCGTCACCGGCAGGCCGAAACCGGCCATGCCCTGGACGATGGCTTCGTCGCGGTCGCTGCCCACCAGGTCATGGTTCAGCAGGTCCTGTGGCTGTTTCGGCGTGCCGCGCCGGCGCAGGTAGTCGCGGTGCGCGTAGGTACTGAGGCTGACCTTGGCGATGCGCTTGACCACCAGGCTGGCCTGGTCGGGCTGCACCATGCGCAGGGCAATGTCGGCCTCGCGCCGCAGCAGGTTGCTGACCGCATTGCTGGCGACCAGCTCCACCTGGATGTCGGGCAGGGCCAGTCGCATTTGCGCCAGGATGGGCGGCAGCACAAAGCAGGCGACCGGCTGGCTTGCCGTGATGCGCACCGTGCCCGAGATGCCGGTCTCGGCTCCCGACACCTGGCGCGCCAGCTGGCTGGCGGCACTGTCCATGGCGCGGGCCGCGTCCGCCAGCTGTAGCGCGGTGGGTGTGGGCAGCAGGCCGCGACCGGTGCGCTCGAAGAGAAGCACGCCGAGTTGCGACTCGAGTTCGGCGATATGCCGGCCGATGGTGGGCTGGCTGGCGCTCAGCACCCGCGCGGCGCCGAGCAGGCTGCCCTGGTCCAGCGCCGCCAGGAAGGAGCGCACCAGGCGCCAGTCGAAGTTGTTATTCATTTGTGAATATCTGATGTGAAGCGTTAGAGGATTGTCGAACAGCCTGGAAATTTTCACAATCATCCCATCGATCACTTTTTTCCAGGAGTTTTTCATGACACAGCCTTCCACCGTCCTTATCCTCGGCGCCCGCGGGCGTTTTGGCATGGCCGCTACCCGCGCCTTTGCGCAGGCGGGCTGGCAGGTTGTCGCCCAGCTGCGTCCAGGCGCCACCGGCCCGGCAATCGCCGGTGTGCAGTGGCTGGCCGCCCAGTCAGACGACACAGCCCGTCTTGCCGTTGCTGCGCACGGCGCCACGGTGGTGGTGCAGGGCCTGAGCCCGCTCTACACGCACAAGGCCTGGCGCCGCGACCTGCCAGGCCTGACTCAGGCCGCCATCGACGTGACGCGCGAATTGGGTGCGTTGCTGATGCTGCCGGCCAGCGTGTACAACTTTGGCGAGACCATGCCGGCGCTGCTGCGCGAGGACACGGCGCAGGCTGCCAGCACCTTCAAAGGCCGCATGCGCATTGCCAGCGAAGCTCAGGTGCGCGCGGCCACGCAGGATGGGTGCATGAAAGCCGTGGTGATACGCGGCGGCGACTTTTTCGGCAGCGGCACAGGCTCCTGGCTGGACGAAGTGATGGTCAAGGACATTCAGAGCGGCATGCTCACTTACCCCGGCCCGATGAACGTGCCGACCGCCTGGGCCTACCTGCCGGACATGGCGCGCAGCTTTGTTGCGGTGGCCGAGCGTCGGCACAGCCTGCCGGCCTTCGAGATGCTGCACTTTGCCGGCTACCAGCTGACTGGGCAGGACTGGGCTGATGCGTTGGCTGACATCGCTTGGGAGCAGGGCTGGCTGCCCACTGACGGCAAGCTGCGCACCAAATCGCTGTCCTGGCTGCTGATGCGCACGCTTGGCCTGGTCATGCCGCAGATGGCGGCGCTGTGCGAGATGCGTTACCAGTGGCGCACGCCGCACGCCCTGGTCAACACCCGCATGGCTACGCTGGCGGGCGCCGAGCCGCACACCCCGTTTCCTCAAGCGCTGCGCACGGCGCTGGCAGAGCTGGGCTTGTTGACGCCGCGCAAGGAGCACGCCGTGAAAGAGCGTACGGTGACGATGCAAGCTTTCGAAAGGAGCGCCTCATGAACCTGAACCGCAGAAATTTTGTACGCCTGGCCGGTGGTGGCGTGGTGCTGGGCGCCAGCGCCGGCCTGGCCGGCTGCTCAGCCGAACTGCCATTGGAAGCCGTTGCTGCCTGGCGCGGCCCCGCCGCCGACGTGGTCGATGTGCGGCGCTGGATTCTCAGCTACGCCATCCTGGCGCCGCATTCGCACAACCTGCAGTCCTGGCTGGTGGACCTGCGCCAGCCGGACGAAATCACGCTGTACTGCGACCTCACGCGCCTGCTGCCGGAGACCGACCCGTTGTCGCGCCAGATCATGATGAGCCAGGGCACCTTCCTGGAGCTGCTGGACCTGGCTGCGCGGCAGAAGGGCCTGCGTGCCGATATTGCGCTGTTCCCGCAGGGCGAATTCGGCCCGGCCGCGCTGGACACGCGGCCTGTGGCGCGCATCCGCCTGAGCCCGGATGCCGCCGTGAAACCGGACCCGCTGTTCGCCCACATTCTCATGCGGCGTACCAACCGCGAAGCCTATGAGCCGCGCGAGCCTGCCCCGGCCGCCGTGCAGGCCATCGCCACGAGCGTTGCGCCGCATCCGGTACGCACCGGTTTTGTCGGCCCGGCGCAGCCCGATGCCCTGCAGAAACACCGCGCCATCGCCAGCGAAGCCTGGCGCATCGAGCTGGTCACGCCGAGGACCATCCTGGAATCGTTCAAGGTGCTGCGCGTCGGCCCGCGCGAAATTGCCGAACACCGCGACGGCCTGAGCAACAACACACCGATGGTGCGTGCGCTGACGGCACTCGGCCTGTTCGACCGCAGCAAGGCGCCGGGGCCAGATGACACGGCCACCACCGGGCAGATCAAGGACTTCAACACGAAGATTGCGACAACGCCGGCGTTTTTCTGGATGGTGACCGAAGGCAATGACCGCAAGACCCAGGTCAACGCCGGCCGGGCCTATGCCCGCGCGCAGCTGGCCGCCACAGCGCAGGGCCTGTCCATGCAGCCGCTCTCGCAGGCGCTGCAGGAATACCCCGAACAGGCGCGGCCCTATGCCGACATCCACGCCCTGCTGCAGGCGCCGCCGCCGCGCTACACGGTGCAGATGTGGGCGCGGCTGGGTTATGCGCCGGTCGTGGGGCCCGCGCCGCGGCGCGGCGTGGAAGCCCACCTCATCAAGGCCTAGTACTGCAACCCGAAAATATCGAAACATGAAAGCGCGTCTTCGCGCCCATGGCGGCGTTGCAATCCTTGCGAAGGCGCAAAGCCTTCGCTGCGGCTTGCGCCTTGCCCTGGGCTCGAAGCCATCACTTTCATCTTGTTTCGCTACTTCCGGGTTGCAGTACTAGTGCCTGTCGGTGGGTCGTTTGTCAGAAGTTGCACCAAGCGCTGCAGCGCATGCCGCACCGTGGCGGCGCGCACGGCAGCGCGGTCACCGCCGAAGCGCTGCAGCTCGCTGCTGGGCTGGCCGTCCACCGTGAAGGCGAACCACACGGTGCCGACCGGCTTGGCCCGGCTGCCGCCAGTGGGGCCGGCGACGCCCGTCACCGCCACGGCGACACAGGCCCTGGAACGGATGATGGCGCCGGCCGCCATGGCGCGCGCAACTTCCTCGCTGACGGCGCCGTGGGCGGCAATCAGCGCGGCGTCCACGCCCAGCATGTCGGTCTTGGCTTCGTTGGAATAGGTGACAAAGCCGCGTTCGAACCAGGTGCTGGAGCCGGCCAGGTCGGTGCAGGCGGCGGAGATCATGCCGCCGGTGCAGCTTTCGGCGGTGACCAGCAGCCAGCCTTTTTTGAGTAACAAATCGGCCACCAGCCCAGCAAGGGCGGGGGCAAGCGGCTCACTATTCGATAGCGTTTTTGCTTTCACCAGAACCTCCAGACCGCGATCACCAGCAGCGTGCAGAAGGCGGCTGCCAGGTCGTCCAGCAGGATGCCGAAGCCGCCGCGCCAGCCAAAACCCTTGAAGGTCCTGTCGGCCCAGGCCGTGGGGCCGAACTTCACCGCGTCAAAAAATCGGAATAGCACAAAGGCGGCCAACTGGCCCCACCAGCCCACCGGCATGACCAGCCAGAGAATCAGCCAGAACGCCACCACCTCGTCCCAGACGATGCTGCCCGGGTCGGCAATACCCATGTTTTTTGCCGTGACGGTGCAGGCCCACACGCCAAGCAGCAGGGACGCGGCAATCAGCAGCCCCATCTGCAGCGCCGTCAGCCAGGGCGCCATGACCACAAAGGCCAGCCAGGCCCAGAGCGTGCCTGCCGTTCCCGGCGCCACCGGGCTCAGGCCCGAGCCGAAACCCAGCGCAACCAGGTGGGCCGGGTGGGCCAGCATGAAGCGGGCCGTGGGGCGGCGCGGCGGTGTGGCCGGCGTGTTCTGGAAAGCAGGCGATTCGTTCAAAGGAGTCATGGGGTTTTGCAAAAGGGGTGGCGCAGCCCGGGCGGATGAGGGGCAGGCTTAGCCGTCGCTGCGGCAATCGTGATGACGCTTTGCCGCGATTGTTGATAAAAAAGGCCTCCAGCCCAAGCAGGACGGGCACAGGCAGCTATGTTTTTCATAGTAATCATGGCTGGACGTGTGCAAGCTTATGCAGGTCGGCCATGCTGAACACCTTCGGCCTGGGCGAGCCAGCTGGTCCAGTGGTCGATGCAGGCCTTGATCTTGGGCAGGCGGTGCCGGTTGGTCAGCGTCACGGCGTAGATGGGGCTGGGTTGTTCGTCCACAAAATCGGGCAGCACCGGCACCAGCAGGCCTTGCCGCACCAGCGGCTCGGCCACCACGGTGGCAAAACGCGAGATGCCCAGGCCCTGCAGTGCCAGCCGCGCGGTGATGCCGGTGCTGCCGGAGCGCCACTGGCCCTCGGCCACCACCACGGCGGGTTGGCCGTCGATCACAAACGGCCAGCGGTTGAGCATGGTGACCACGCTGTTGGTGATCAACCGGTGCTGGTGCAATTCATCGGGATGCTTGGGCGTGCCATGGGCCTGCAGGTAGCCGGGTGTGGCGTACAAGCCGCGCCCCAGTGTGCCGAGCTGGCGCGCCACCACGGTGTCGGTCGGCGGCGTGCCGGTGCGGATGGCGATGTCGATGCCGTCATGGGCCATGTCCACCAGCCGGTCTTCGACCTGGAGCTCGACACACAGCTTGGGATAGCGCTGCTGCAGGCTTTCAAAGCTGGGAATCAGCAGGTATTCCGCCACCACCGTGCTGGCGGCTACCCGCACCCAGCCACTGGCCTGACCCGACTGGCTTGCAAACTCGCCCTCGAGCTCGTCCAGCGTGCCAGTCAGGCGGCGGCAGTACTGCAAGAAGGTCTGGCCTTCGACGGTCGGCGTCAGCCCGTGGGTGGAGCGGTGAATCAGGCGGGCACCGCAGGTTTTCTCGATGCGCGCCAGCGTGCGCGAGATCTGGCTGACCGGCACGTCGCGCTCGCGCGCCACCGCCGAGAGTGTGCCGAGTTCGGCCACACGGGCGAAAAGGTGCATGTCGTCAAAGCTGAGGTCGCGCATCACGCAATGGTAACCAGCCGCGTCCGCTTTTCTCTTTCCTCTTTCCTCTTTCCCAGCCCTGCCTTTGCAGCTTTTGCAAAACCCAATTGCACCATGCACGGTTTCCCGCGGGCGGTGCTTTGCCTAAAGTTGCCAGCACCAACACCGCTACGAAAGGACATGCCATGTACAGCGAACTTCACCACGAAAACTACCAGCGCCTGCACGACGCCGCGAAGCTTCAGGCCCAGGTTTTGCGTCAAGGGGCGATCAACGCCTTCTGGCACCACGCGCACCGGATGGCCTCGCGCGCCTTCCACGCCCTGCGCCATCCCGCAGCCCTGCAGTTGCCCCGGGAGGCCTGAGATGCCGACCCTGAACCTGAAAGTGGCACCGCTGCAAAACCCCGGGCGTTACCAGCGGCTCGCGCAGGAGTTGACTTCGCTCACCGAGCGCCTGCTGGGCAAACGGCGCGAGGTGACGACAGTCATGATCGAAGACCTGCCTGCGGCGCGGTGGTACGTGGGTGGCAAAGATGTGCAGATGCCCACCGCGCTGCTGGAGATCGGCATCACCGCGAGCACCAACACGACGGAAGAGAAAGCGGCGTTTATCGAAGCCGCATTTGCCGAACTGCGGCACCAGCTGGGTTGCGGCGGCCCGCTGGAAGAAGCCAGCTATGTGGTGGTGCGCGAGCTGCCGGCCTCGGATTGGGGATATGGCGGGCAAACCCAGAAAGCGCGGCAGACGGTGCGACTGGCCGCGCCGGCATGAGCGCACAACCCGCACGCGGCGGCGCGGGACTGCCGCGGGATCAGGCGGCCAGGCGCATGGCCTCGCGACCGGCCCCGCGCAACAGGTCCACCAGCGCGGCCGGATCGACGGGCAGCTGATGACCTCGCCAGACGACATGCTGGTCGGCGCGGCACAGTACCAGGCTGTGCCGGTAGGCTTCGGGAACACCTTGGGTGTCAATATCGAGCAGCGTCAGCGGCAGCCTGCGTGCCTGGGCCGCCAGCAGCAGTGCCGAGACATCGACGGCGCGGTCAAAGCGCAGCAGGGTGTAGCCCGGTCCGAAGGCGTCGTACAGCGAACGTCTGTCCGGCAGCCAGAAGTGCGGTGCCCGGCAACCCGGCACGGTGGACGGCGTGAAGCCGCCCATGGTGTAGGCCGGCGGCGTTTCGCCGTCGTCGGCCATGATGGGTGAGCCGCTGTAGAAGTAGCCAAAATTGAGACCGGCGCAGCAGAACTGCTGCACGTTCAGCGCATAGGCTTCCTGGCCGATCTCGGCGCGCAGGGCGTCGCCTTCGGCACCGGCCTGCTCGATGTTGGCAGGAACCGCGCGGCGCGCCTTGATCATTTTCTGCGCATGGTCCATCGCGAACTGGGACACCTGCGCAGTGATCGGCTGGCGTTCGGCCTCATAGGCATCGAGCATGGTTTCCTCGCCCCAGCCCTGCAGGCGCGCGGCGAGCAGCCAGGAGAGGTTGATGGCATCGGCGATGCCGGCATTCATGCCGTAGCCGGCATATGGCACCCACAGATGCGCGGCATCGCCAGCGATGAACACATGGCGGTCGCGAAAGCGGTTGGCCACGAGGCGGCGGCCGACCCAGTCCTCCTTGCTGAGGATCTCATAACGGAAATCCGGACCGACGCCGAGGATGTCGCGTAGGGACTGGTCTCGGTCCACGGAGTCGAACTCGGGTTCTTCGGCGTTCAGGTGGTTGTGCACCAGCCAGGTTTCCTGGCCATCGATGGCAAACATAGTGCCGCAACGCCGCGGGTTCATCGAATAGTAGGACCAGGCCGGTTTGCCCGGGATCATGGCCGCCAGGCCGGGCGCGCGGATGTAGGTGGACTGCACGCGCTGGATCACGGCCGTGCCTTCGAGTTTGAAACCCATCTGCTTGCGCACGGAGGAGCTGCCGCCGTCGCAGCCCACCATGTAGCGGCAGCGGATACTGCGCGAAGTGCCGCTGTCGAGGTCGGTCGCCACGGCGGTGACGCCGGCCGCATCCTGGGTGAAGCTGCCGACCTGCGTGCGGTTGAGCAGGGTGACCTGCGGCAGTGCGGCGGTATGCTCCAGCAGGATGGGTTCGAGGTAGATCTGGTTGATGCGGTGTGGCGGCTCGGGCGTGGGCCACCAGCCGTCGGGCCCTGCCGTGTCGATATAACGGTCCTGCCGGCATGGAATCGGGATGCGCGTCAGTTCGATGCCGGTGACGCTGGTGCGGAACACCACGTCGTTGGGATAGTCCGGCGGCAAGCCGGCGTCGCGCAGCTTGTGCGCCACGCCAAGCCGGCGGAACTGCTCCATGGTGCGTGCAGCCACATGGTTGCACTTGACGTTGGGTGGTTCGGCATAACGGCGGATCTCGGCGATCACCACGGAAATGCCGCGCGAAGCCAGGTCCATGGCAAGCGTCAAGCCTACCGGGCCGGCGCCGACAATCAATACATCGGTGTTCAGGTTTTCAGGCGGCGGCATAGTCAGTCCAGTTTGGTGCCCGAGGCCTTGATGACTTTGGCCCATTTCAGGGTCTCGGACTTGATGTAGGCGTCGAACTCGGCCACCGTGCCCGGTGCCGGCTCCACGCCGAGGTTGCGCATGTTGGCCTTGAGCTCCGGGTCGCTGAGGGCCGCCGTGAACTCGGCATTGAGGCGGGCAATGACCGGGGCCGGTGTGCCGGCGGGTGCGACCAGGCCGAACCAGCCGGTAGAGTCATAACCGGTGAGCCCCGCTTCGGACACCGTCGGTACGTCGGGCAGCATGGGCAGGCGCTGGAGGCTGGTCACCGCATAGGCGATGAGCTTGCCGGTCTTGATGTGCTGCAAGGCTGAGGGAAGGTCCACCACGGCCAGCGCGATCTGCCCGGCCAGCACGTCGAGGGCCGCCGGGCCGGAGCCGCGGTAGGGCACTTCCACAAACTGGGCGCCTGACATCTGGCCAAAGAGCTGGGCCGACAGGTGCATGGCCGTGCCGTTGCCGCCGTGGCCGATGGACAGCTTGCCGGGAGTAGCCTTCGCCAGCGCAATCAGCTCGCGCTGGTTTTTGGCGGCCACGGAAGGATGGCCAATGAGTACAAAGGGAATGGCGGCCAGCATGGTGACCGGCCGGAAATCCTTGACCGGGTCGAAGGGCATCTGGGCATACAGGCTGACATTGGCCGACAGGCCGCCCGCCGCCCCAACACCCAGGGTGTAGCCATCGGCCGGCGCCCTCGCCACCGCGGTCAGGCCGATGTTGCCGCCGGCGCCCGGCCGGTTGTCCACCACCACCTGCTGGCCGAATTTTTCGTTCAGCCTGGGCACCAGCATGCGCACCACGACATCGGTGCTGCCACCGGGCGGGAAGGTCACGATGATGCGGATGGGTTTGGTCGGGTAGTCGGCGGTTTGCGTCTGGCCGGCTCCGGCCAGGACAGTCACACCGGCGGTCAGCGCCAGCAGGGTGCGCACTATGCGGTTCATGGATGTCTCCTTGTTTTGTATGGGTGTTTGCCCCTCGGGGCAGACCTTGTCTCCGCCCTCATTGGAGCCCAGATCGATTCATTCGTATAACGATAAATTACGAATGATTTATGATTTTGATTCATGAATAACTCCTTCACACCCACGGTGCGCCAGTTGCGCGCATTCGTGGCGATCTACCAGCTGGGCAAAATCAGCGCTGCCGCCGAACAGCTGTTCGTGACGCAGTCGGCCATCAGCGTGCTGCTCCGGCAGATGGAGCAGGGCCTGGGCGCGCGCCTGTTCGACCGCACTACCCGCTCGCTGCAACCGACGCAGGCCGCCAAGGAAGCCCTGGTGATTGCCGAGCGCATCCTGCGCGACGTCGAATCACTGGGCAGCAGCTTCCGCGATCTGGGCGGACTGCGGCGCGGCCGCGTCTGCGTGGCGGTCACGCCCACGCTGGCGGCCTTTGTGATGCCGCCGGTGATCCGCCGTTTCGCCGCGCTGTATCCGGACATCCGTGTGGTGGTCGATGACTGCGCGCCCGACCAGTTCATGTCGCGCGTGATCGGGGAACATGTGGATTTCGGCATCGGCACGCCCGAGAAGATGCTGGCCGACGCCGACTTGCAGACGCTGGTGCCTGACCACCTGAGCCTGGTCTGCCGGCCCGATCACGTGCTGGCACGGCAGAAGGTTGTGCGCTGGGCCGACCTGGCGGGCCACCCGGTGATCACGGTGCGGCCAGGTTACGGCATCCGTCCGATGATCGACGCAACCGCGGCCGGTGCCGGGGTGTTGCTGAACGTGGTCAACGAGGTGTCCTTTCTGTCCACGGCCCTGTGGATGACGGCCAGCGGGCTGGGAGCCGCCATCATGCCCTCGGCTTTTGCCACGCACGGCGCCCAGCCGGGCCTGGTCATCAGGACACTCACCGTGCCGCGCGTGTCGCGCGATATCTCGGTGGTCATCAAGCGTGGCCGTTCACTGTCGGCGGCCAGCCAGGCTTTTGTCGATGTGATGCATGCGGTGCTACGCAGGCCCGGGCGCGCAGGCGCTCAGGCAAAGTGATCGAAGGATGCATACCGGCCCGGCACGGCGTGGCCCGAGGCGTCGACCAGGCGCAGGCCGAGCGGTTGTTCGATGACGCCGATCCGCGTCACCGCGGTCTGGGCCTGTAGCGCCGCGGCCTGGATCGCCGCCCGCGCCGGCACCGGGGCAGTGAATGCCAACTCGTAGTCGTCGCCGCCAGCCAGCACGTAGCTCAGCATTTTTCCATAGGAAAAAAGCCTCTCAGCTCTTGCTATTTGTGCGCTGGTAGCTATTAAATTAATAGCAACAGAGGTGTCGATACGAGCCCCCACACCCGACGCCTTCAGGATGTGACCGAGGTCGCCCAGCAGGCCGTCGCTCACGTCGATCGCCGAGGTGGCGATACCGCGCAGCGCCTGACCCAGCGCGACGCGCGGCGTAGGCATCTCAAGGCGTGCGCGGGCCAGCGCCAGCAGCTCATCCGGCAGCGGGGCGTGTTCGCGCAAGGCATCCAGCGCCAGCCGAGCTTCGCCCAGCGTGCCACTTACATAGACGTCGTCGCCGACACACGCGCCAGAGCGCAGCAGCGCCTGGCCGCGCGGAATTTCGCCAAACACCGTGATGCAGATGTTCAGTGGCCCCTGTGTGGTGTCGCCGCCGACCAGTTCGCAGCCGTGGGCGTCAGCCAGCGCAAACATTCCGCGTGAAAACGCTTCGAGCCAGGCTTCGTCGATCCGCGGCAGGGCCAGCGCCAGCGTGAAGGCCAGGGGTTGCGCGCCGCATGCAGCGAGGTCGCTGAGGTTCACCGCCAGGGCCTTGTGACCCAGAGTGAAGGGGTCCACGTCGGAAAAAAAATGGCGGCCCTCGACCAGCATGTCGCTTGATACAGCGAGCTGCATGCCCTCCGCCGGCTGCAGCAAGGCGCAGTCGTCACCCACACCGAGCACGGCGCGCTTTGCGGGACGCTTGAAATAACGCGCGATCAGGTCGAATTCACCCATGGGGGTGAGCATAACGGGTTGCTCGGGGAGCTCCGTGCTTGATTCAGGTGTCAGTGGTGTGCCAGCAAGCCGGGGGTAGCCCGGCGGCTACTCACTTTCTTTTGCGTCGCCAAAAGAAAGTAAGCAAAGAAAAGGCGACCCCGCTGCCTGCGTCCCTTCGCTTCGCTACGGGCAACCTGCGGTGCTCGGTCCAGCCGGGGCCGGGCTCGAACTCGCTTCGCTCAGACAATCGCCCGTCCTGATCCGTCTGGACCTCCGCTCCTCGGCGCATGCAGAAGGGGTGAAGAAACAATACGGGCACCGAAGTCGGGCTCCGACAGGACGCGCTTTGCGCGTCCTGTCTCCCCGTATCCGCATCCGTTCCCCCACCCGTCGGGCTGGGCCGAGGAGCGCAGCCGAAAGTGGATCAGGGCGAGCGATTGTCTGAGCGAAGCGAGTTCGAGCTCGACCCCACTTTCGGCGAGCACCGCAGGTTGCCCCGGAGCGCAGCGCAGGGGACCCAGACCATCGGGTCGCCTTTCTTTTCCTTAGGTTTCTTTGGCGACGCAAAGAAAAGTAAGTCGCCCGCCGGGGCGAGTCCCGGCTTGCTGGCAAACCACACACAGCAGAAGTAAAGAAGACTTCAACAAGCTCACCCTGAGCCGCATGAAGACGCTGCAGCCTAAACCGGCAATCCCCGAAACTTCAGCGCCGCTTGCCGAATCACTTCGGCCAGCAAATTTTCCTTGCTCTGCAACTCGCGCAGCCAGCGCGCGTCATTGTTCGACAGCTCGACGCTGCTGCGTAGCAGGTGGATGCCGCTGCTGGCGCCCAGTGGGCCGGCGTGCGGGCCGAGTTTGTCCATGGTCATCAGGATGTGGTCGCGCAGAGCCATGTGTTCGCCGGTGGCCGGGTCCACGTAGACCGCCTCCAGCCCGAAGCGGCAGGCCTGGAAACGGTTGTAGGTGTAGACCAGGTAATCGTCTTCGGTCGGCATGAAGGGCTGGTCGTTCATGAACCACGAGGCCAGCGACTGCACATAGCCGGACAGCGCCGCCGCCCGCCCCACCGTCAGCGGTGTGTCGAAGACGCGGATCTCGATGGTGCCGAACTCGGGCTTGGGCCGGATGTCCCAATAGAAGTCCTTCATGCTGCGGACCACGCCGGTGCGCGTCATTTTTTCGAAGTAAACCGTGAAGTCGTCCCAGGTCAGTGCCAGCGGCGCACGGCCCGACAGCGGAAATGCAAACACCGAGTTGAGCCGCGCCGAATCAAAGGCCGTGTCCTGCGCCTGCACATAAGGCGAGGACGCCGACAGCGCAATGAAGTGCGGAATGTAGCGCGACATGCGGTGCAGCGTCAGCAGCGCGGTGTCGGCATCGGGGCAGCCCACGTGCACGTGTTGTCCGAAAATCGTGAACTGCTTGGACAGGTAGCCGTACAGCTCAGACAGCTCGCGAAAGCGCGGTTTGTCATAGATGCGGCGCTCGTGCCATTGCTGGAAGGGGTGCGTGCCGCCGCCCACCACTGCGATGTTGAGCTTGTCGGCACTTTTGACCAGCGCGTCGCGGATCTGCGTGAGCTGGCCCAGCACCTCTGAGGAGGACTGGCAGACGCCGGTGGAGATTTCGATCATGCTCGAGGTCATCTCGGGCACCACGCTGCCGGGCAGCGGGATCTTGCCCATCAGGCGCAGCATGTCTTCGGCATAGGGCGCCAGGTCATAGTCATGCGTGTTGACGAGCTGCAGCTCCAACTCGACGCCCAGCGACAGCGCAGCTGACTTCTGGAAAGGCTCGAGCCCGCCGGGCGCCAGGGGGGGGTCTGTGTGCTTACTCACGAAGGTCTCCTGCGGATGAATTGCTGAAGGGCCTGGGCGCCCAGGGCCGGGAGCTCTCTCCGGCGCGGTGGATGGCAAAGGTCGACAGGATGGCGCCCAGCACTTCCATCAGCAAAATGGCCGGCAGCGCGATGCTGGCGATCCGCGGACCGAGCGTGGCTGAAGCGGCAACAAACTGGGACACCAGCAGCAGCGCGACCGAGGACATCGGCGACATGGCACAGCCGACCCACAAGGCCTGCTTCCAGCTGGCACCGCTGCCCACGTTGCCGAGTGCGACACCGCTGATCTTGGCCAGGGCCCGGGCTGCCACCAGCGTCAGCACCAGGCCGGCCACCGGGCCGCTCCAGTCGGCCTGCGCCGCGACCACGGAGACCAGCACAAACATCAGCATGGTCAGCATGGCTGAAGCCGTGCCCATTTGCCGCGGCCAGGACCAGGGCCGCGGATTGAGCTGCTTGAGCGTCATGCCGCCCACCAGTGCAGCCAGCGGCGCCGAACCGCCGAAGTGGGCGGCCAGCGCAGCACCGGCGGCAATCAGGGCCAGCAGCAGGATGGCCGTGTTTTCGCTGGTAGGGCTCATTACACGCAGGGCCGAGCGCAGGGCCAGCGCCAGGCCGGCACCCACCACCACCGACAGACCCAGCACCACGGCCACCGGGTAGAAGGCGTCCGTCAGGCTTTGTTCACCACGGCCCATCATGCCGGCGCGGGCGCTGCAAAGCGTCAGCGCATACAGGGTGCTCAGGGTGGACAGCACCATGGCCCGCTCGGTCACCGGACCCGAACCACGGGTATCCATGATGACGCGCGACAGCACCGCCGGCGAGGCGGCCATCGCCAGCAGGGCCAGCGGTTCTGCAACGATCGCTCGCACCCCGAAAAATGTCAGTGCCCAGTACACGAAAAAGAAGGTCAACGTGGATTCGGCGAGGCTTTGCACCAGCACCATCGGGTTGTGGCGGAACCAGCGCAGTGGAATGCGGCCTCCGGCCTCAAAAAGAACCACGGCCACGCCGAGTTCCAGCAGAAACAGGCCCGTGCCCTGCAGGGGCCATACGGCGCCGGTGAACCCGGCAAAACCGGCGAAGGCGCCGACTGCTGAATAGCCAACCACCTTGGGGATGCCGGCGTAACGCAGCACCAGGTGCCCAGTCAGGGCGGCCACGGCCAGCAGCATCGACCACTGCACGGTGGGCAGACCGGCCGAGGGCTTGATCCATTCGGCCCAGATGGCCATGACTTCATTCATGGATGAGTGTCTCCGCTGTTAATTGAAATTCCTGCAGCTCCGCGGCAAGGCGTGTGCGAAGTGCGCGTGTGAGGCAGACGGGCAGTGTGGCTGAGAGATAGCCAGCCCATCCTGGGCGTGAAGCTGGCTAATTTACATCAGTTCACAGCTCGGGCCTGTAGGACAAGTGCTGAGCCCCTGGTATGCCCCAGGCTTGACAGCTGCGCTTTATTCTGGAGCGAAAAAACTCCTGGGCTTGCTGCGCCAGCGAGCCCAGATCGCAGCTCGAATGCGTGCGCGGTCCACTCCGCTGACGTTGTGCGCCTGCAGGGCCAGCCTGAAGGCGAAATAAAAGCTCACGCCGAGATTGAGTGCGCCAATCAGCGGTATGGCCGCAACGCACCACCAGAAGGCTGGCTGCCGCAACACCTCCCAGCCCAGCGCAGCGGCGGCAGCGGCGAGCTGGCCGGAGGACAGCGTGACATGGCGCATCTGGAGTTCAATGCCGAAAAAACCGCTCATGGGCGGAATCAGGCCGAGCATGAAACCCAGTGCGATATTGGAGGCGAAGCCTGAAATATTCTTGCGCATGAAGTGGGACCAACGTCGCGCGCGCGCGATGCCCAGCGCTGCCGTGATGCGCGGGTTGTAACGCATGGCCGAGGCCAGGTGGTACAGCACAAACCAGTTCTCGACCCAGCCGCCAATGATGCTGGCGGCAAACAGCACCACGCCGGTAAAGGCCGCCCATAGCAGCGTGGACCCGAGCAGGCTCAGGTCGTGCAGCACATGTTCGGCCGTCTTCGCGTCAATCATCGGGTGGCCCAGCGAGAACTGGATGGAAACACTGATCACCACCACCACTGGCACCACCACCAGCACGTTGCCGAGCACAGCTGCCACCTGCGAGCGTACGAGATGGGTGACCTCCGTGACAAAGTCATTGACAGCTTCGCCGGTACGCAGGTCTTTGAGTTTGGCCGCCATGGCCGGCGCTGTCATGGCTGGCTGTTTGGTAGCCAGCGTGAAATGCAGCAACTGGATCAGTACAAAACTGGCGGCAAAAACGATGCTTGCCAGAAAGCCGCTCCAGAAGGCCGACAGCGCCAGCCCCACCACCATGAACTTGAGCAGCGTGGTGGCCGCAGTCAGGGCGCCGCCTCCGGCCGCCTTGCCCAGCATGTTCACATAGGCGTCCCGGTCCCGGGTAATGTAGCTCTCGCCGGTTTCCGCGTCGCGCTCGGCCACCTTGGCCGCGAGCAGACTGGAGTTGCTGGCAATCAATGCGCGTATGCTGCGCCGCTCTTGGGCCAGCAGCACCAGCCGGGCCAGCAGCTGCGTGGCGCTGGTGCCGGGTTTTTCCGCGAGCAGACAGTCGAGCAGCTCGCGAATGCGCAGGATGCGTTCGCGCAGCTGGCGCAGGCGAAACACCAGGCCGACCGAAATGCCATGTTCATCCAGGTGGGTGTACGCGGAAGATGCCGCGCTGCGGCAGGCTTCCAGCCGGGCCTTGAACCGGTCCAGCGCCAGGTGCAGCGCGCCGCTGTCCGGCCCATGCGCCAGCATCGCGTCGCGTACCGCGTCGAGGTCCGATGCCAGGCCATGAAAGGGACGGGACTGCAGGGTCTGTGGGCTCATGCGCAGACGCAGCTCCGGGGAAAATCCCGTGGCTCGAACCTGGCTGGTGCAATAAGTCAGTGCCTCCAGCAGGACTGCCTGCCAGTCGTGCAGCATTGTGTTGCCTGGGCTGTCCTGATCCTTGTCCCCGGCTGCATCGACCGGTGACGTCGGGGGACTCAGCAAGGCGCCCAGCCGCGCCAGCGTGGGTTCGTCGAGCAGTTTGAGCCAGCGGGCGTCAAACGGCGTGGGAAACAGCAGCATGAACAATTCGGTGGCGTGGGTGGTTTCGGGCGTGCCGGGCAGCAGTTTGTAGCGCAGCCGCTCGCCAAATTCGCTCAAAAAAGCCGCACGCGGCGCAAAGCCAAAGTCGGCAAACAGCGGCGTGGCGTCCACGGTAGTCACCAGAGTGCTCCACCAGCGCTGCAGCTTGTCCGCGAAGCCCGGCCGGCCTTGTGCTGCCTCCAGAAAAAGCTGCACGCGGGACACGGCGGCCTGCGGATTGTCGGCATCGCCGCGTATCCAGTCGAGCAGGGCGATCAGCCAGAGATGGCGGCGGGCAAGCTCGGCCTGGGGTTCCAGCTGGTCCAGCAGGTCGGTCAGTCGTTGCATGGCCTCACCAGCTCAATGCAGCACCCGGCCGCCGCCGGTGCCGCTACCGGGCGTGGCGGTATCGCCGGCGTCAAGGACAAACATCGGAATGGCGGCTTCGAAACGTTCTCCGTCCTCGGCGACAAAAAAGTAGCTGCCGTGCATGGTGCCGGTCGGGGTGCGCAGGCGTGATCCGCTGCTGTACTGGAAGGACTCGCCGGGTTTGAGCAGCGGCTGGTGACCGACCACGCCCAGGCCCTTGACTTCTTCGGTGTGCCCGCGCGCGTCGCTGATGACCCAGTGGCGCGAAATCAGCTGCGCCGCCACCTCGCCGGTGTTGGTGATCGTGACGGTGTAGGCGAAACCGAACACTTCGTCTTCGGGCGAGGATTGTTCGGGCAGGTAATGCGGCAGGACGTCGCAGGAAAATTGGTATTTCGGCATGGTTCCAACAAGAGTGGCGAACATGTTAACCGCCAGCCATGGGCCGGGAAAACCAGGGGGACATGGGCAAGGCGCGCGCTTGCTGCGACAATCCCGGCATGAGCCCAACCAAGCCACCGGTGTACCGGATTGCCCCCTCTCTTTTGTCAGCCGATTTTGCACGCCTGGGTGAGGAACTCCAGGCAGTGATTGCCGCCGGCGCCGACTGGATCCACTTTGACGTGATGGACAACCATTACGTGCCCAACCTGACTTTCGGGCCCATGATTTGCAGCGCCCTGAAGCCGCATTCCAAAAAAGCTGACGGCACGGCAATCCCCATTGACGTACACCTCATGGTGCAGCCGGTCGATGCGCTGGCGGCGGCCTTTGCCGATGCCGGCGCCGACCTGATCAGCTTCCACCCCGACGCCTCCGCCCACGTGCACCGCAGTGTGCAGGCCATCAAGGCCAAGGGCTGCAAGGCCGGGCTGGTGTTCAACCCGGCTGCGCCGCTGGATGTGCTGGACTGGGTCATTGAAGACATCGACCTGATCCTGATCATGAGTGTCAACCCCGGCTTTGGCGGCCAGGGCTTTATTGATTCGGCGCTGCGCAAGATAGAGCTGGCCCGAAAGCGCATTGACGCTTCGGGCAAGGACATCCGCCTGGAAGTGGACGGCGGGATCAAGCTGGAGAACATTGCGCGGGTGGCCGCGGCCGGGGCTGACACCTTTGTGGCGGGCAGTGCGATTTTTGGCAAGCCGGACTACCGCTCGGTGATTGCCGGGATGCGGGCGGAACTGGCCCGATGAGGTAGCGGACCAGGGCCGGACCCCTGGGTTGAACGGAAGGCCGGACCATGGATCAAGCAGGCAGACCAGAGGCGGGCGCGCTGTTGCAGGCTGGCACCGCGGATGCCGCGGCGCTGCCGCAGCGGCCGTGCATTCTGGTGGTGGAAGACACCGATGACATCCGTTACCTGCTGGTGGCTCTGCTGCAGGACAGCTACGAGGTGATGGCGGCTGCGGCGGGCGAGGCCGGTCTGCAGATGGCCCGGTCGGCGAAGAGGCCCGACCTCATCCTGCTCGACGTGATGATGCCAGACATGGACGGTTACGAGGTCCTGGCCGAGCTCGGGCGTGATCCGCGCACAGCCGATATTCCGGTGATTTTCCTGACGGCCCTAAGTAGCGTGGATGAAGAGCGCCGGGGCCTGGACCTGGGCGCCACCGACTACGTGGCCAAGCCGATCAGTCCGCCCATCCTGCTGGCACGACTGAAGCTTCACCTGGAGCGCAGTGCCAATGCCAGGCGGCTGAAAGACCTGTCCGAGCAGCTCTCGCGTTACCTGGCGCCGCAGGTCTATCAGTCGTTGTTTGACGGCTCCCGGCAGGCCGAAATCCGGACCCAGCGCAAAAAACTCACGGTGTTTTTTTCCGACATCAAGAACTTCACCGAGTCGACGGCGCAATGGCAGCCCGAAGAAGTGACGCTGCTGCTCAACAGCTATTTTGCGGAAATGTCGCAGATCGCCGCCGAATACGGTGCCACGCTGGATAAATTCATTGGCGATGCCATCGTGATTTTTTTTGGCGATCCGCACACGCTGGGTGTGCGCCAGGATGCAGTGCAATGCGTCAAGATGGCCATGGCGATGCAAAAACGCATGGCAGAGCTGCAGTTGCGGTGGCGCGAGATGGGCATCAACAAGGCTTTCGAGATACGCATAGGCATCAATTCGGGGTTTTGCGATGTCGGCAATTTCGGCAGCAAACTCCGCATGGAGTACACCATCATCGGCCGCGAGGTTAATCTCGCCGCGCGGTTGGAGCAGGCGGCCGAACCGGGCGAGATCATGATTTCCAGTGAAACCTTTGCGCTGGTGCAAGGCGAGATCCGGGCCGACGCACGAGACCCGGTGCTGGCCAAGGGTTTTTCTCATCCCATTCCCGTGTATGTGGTTCACCCAGGCGACGTAGCTTCCGCCGCTGATCCGGATGTCATTTTTTGTGATGCACCGGGCCTCCATCTAGAAATCAACCCCGCCCGCCTGACCGTGGCCCAGAAGGTGCAAGCTGTAGCCGAGCTGCGCAAGGCCCTGGCGAGACTGGAAGCGCCGGGTGTTGCCGACCAGGAGGTTGGCCGCAGCAATGCCGCAGAAGGGGCATGGCCGGCCTCCATCACCGGGCTGGACTTGGCGCTCGGGCTGCACCGGGCGATGGGCATGAAGCCGCTATACCTCTCCATGCTGGGCCGTTTTCTGGAGGGGCGCAAGGACACGCCGAAGCGGATTCGCGAGGCACTGGATGCGGGCGACCTGAAAGCCGCGGAACTGCTGGTGCATTCCCTGCGCGGTGTCGCCGGGCAGATCGGTGCAACCCAGGTACCCGACCACGCGCAGGCGCTGGAGCAAAGTATTCACGAGGGGCGGCCGCGCGCGGTTCTTGATGGCTTGCTGGGTTCGCTGGAGGTTTCTCTCGGCGAATTGATAGCCGCTCTTGAGGCCGGGCTGCCGGCGGCGGCTTCATGACTGGAATGCCCGGCTTGGCCCTGCGGGTGTATCGTTTGTTCAGGGTGCGCCGGTGGAGCCCGGGCAGACGCCCCTACCTGGATCAAGCCTCAGGATGAGTCGTTCCACATGAAGAAACCTTTTCGCGCCAGCATCGCCATTGCCCCGGGCTTGGGCGTGCTTCTGATTGTCCTGGCGACAACTGTATCTTTCCTGGCAGTCGATGCGCTGCTGATCGATCAGCGCCAGGAGATCCCGAAAACGGCAGCGACATTGCGCCAGCCCGCAGGGTTGCTGGAAGCCAAGGCCGCGTCGGGGAGCAACGAAGCCAGTCTCCCGCTCCAGGAAGAAATCGATGCGCTGACGTTGGAGCGTTCGGAGCAGCAAAAACGCCGGACCGCCTTGGCCATCCGGCTGATGATCCTGTTCAGCGGCCTGCTGTCGCTGGGCCTGCTGGGCTGGGCCATCTGGGCGGTGAGACGGGCGCAGGCCAGAAACCGCCGCATTCAGGCTGAACTGGCCGACAGCGAAGCCATGAGCCGGGCCATCACCGAAGGGATGGCCGAGGGTGTGGTCACAGCCACACAGGACGGCGTGATTGTGAGCGCCAACAGGGCCGCGAGGCATCTCTTCGGCTACAGGTTGAAGGACCTGCTCGGGCAACCGGTCGCTATGCTGCTGCCAGCGCGGTATCAGATGGGTTTTTCCGCATTTTTTGCCGCCTTGGGTGATCGCCCGCCCGGATTCAGGGAGGCCGGCACACCGGTTCGCGGCCAGCGCCGGGATGGCGCCGAGTTTCCGGTCATGGCGTCTTTCGGGGATGTCAACGTCGGTGGCCGGCGGCTTTTTACCGCCATCATTCGCGATGTCACCGAAAGCAGGCGGATTGCCGACGCTCTGCACGACAGCGAAGAGCAGTTGCGCCAGCTCACCGACAACGTGCCGGCCCTGATTGCCTATATCGACAAGCAGCAGTGTTTCCAGTTTCACAACAAGGCGTATGAAGAGGCCTTTGGCCTGCCGCGGGAAAAAATCCACGGCAAGACCATGCTGGAAGTCATGGGCCCGGCGTTTTATGACCGGGTGAGCGAACACGTGCAGGAAGCGCTGGCCGGATACCCCGCGCGTTACGAGCGCGAACAGGTCACCGCGAGCGGTGAGCGGCGCGAATACGTGATGAGCTACTTCCCGCGCTACGGCGAAGGCGACGTGCAGGACAAGGTCGTCGGATTTTTCTCGCTGGGTACCGACGTCACCGAGCTCAAGCGCATCGACCGCATGAAGAGCGAATTTGTCTCGACCGTCAGCCACGAGTTGCGCACGCCGTTGACCTCCATACGCGGCTCACTGGGCCTGGTTTCGGGCGGCGTGGCCGGCGCCCTGCCGGAGAGGGCCCGTGCCCTGGTGGAGATCGCCAAAAGCAACTGTGAACGGCTGATTCGCCTGATCAACGATATTCTCGACAGCGAAAAAATCGAGTCGGGCAAGATGCCCTTTGACATGCAGCCGCATGAAATGCGGCCTCTGCTGGAGCGGGCATTGGCCGACAACGAGGGGTTGGCCGCGCAGCGCAAGGTCAAACTGGTCCTGCATGCACCCAAGCAGCCCCTACGGGCCTGTGTGGACAGCGACCGCCTGCTCCAGGTGATGGCCAACTTGCTGTCCAACGCCATCAAGTATTCCCCGGCCGAAGGCAAGGTAATGGTCTTGCTGGGGCGGCACGGCGGCCGCGTGCGAGTGGAAGTTAGCGACAACGGGCCGGGTATTCCTGAAGAATTTCGCCAGCGTATTTTCCAGAAGTTTTCGCAGGCGGACTCGTCCGACACGCGCCAGAAAGGTGGGACGGGACTGGGCCTGAATATTGCCAGAGCGATGCTGGAACGCATGGATGGAAGCATAGGCTTCACGTCCACAGGCGATGCCGGAACCACTTTCTTTTTTGAACTGCCGGAGTGGCTTGACGCTCCTCCGGTGACGGCGCCCATGAGTCTGTATGGCTTTGACCGGCCACGCATTCTGGTTTGTGAAGACGATCCCGATGTGGCGCAACTGATAGGCATGATGCTGGACAAGGCGGGCTTTGACGCGGACATGGCCCACACCGCGGAGCAAGCCCGTGATTACCTCAAGATGGACACCTATGTGGCGATGACGGTCGACCTCAAGTTGCCCTATGAAAACGGCCTGGCGCTGATAGGGGGGCTGCGCGCGGACCCGCGCACCGCTGACCTTCCCGTGGTGGTCCTGTCAGTGACCGCTGCGGAGGCCAGGCTGCATGCCGGCTCCTCGCTAGACGTTTCGGACTGGCTTGAAAAGCCGATTGATGAGCAACGCCTGCTCAACAGCGTGCAACTGGCCATTCACAGCAGACGCGCCGGCAGGAAGGAGTGAGCAGTTTGATGATTGACAAGGATTCTCGGCCGATGGGCCGCTTCGACGCTGCGATCATTGATCTGGACGGCACCCTGGTGGACACACTGGATGACTTTGTGGTGGCGCTGAACCTGATGCTGGTCGATCTGGCATTGCCTCCGGTGGAGCGGTCCGTGGTCGAGCGGCTTGTGGGCAAAGGCTCCGAACACCTGATCCGGTCTGTTCTGCTTTATGTAGAGAAAGTGCCTCTAGCCCCTATAGGGCGGGCGCCAGTAGCTATTAATATGGAAGCAGATGTGGCGCGGCTTTTTCCCGAGGCCTGGGCCAGCTATCAGCGCCATTACCTGGCGATCAACGGCCTGCATGCCCATGTTTACCCGGGGGCGCTGCGAGGCCTGCAGTTGCTGCAGGACCGGGGCCTGAAGCTGGCCTGCCTGACCAACAAGCCGACGGCATTTGCCGTACCCCTGCTCAAGGCCAAGGGGTTGGACGTTTTCTTCAGCCAGGTGTTTGGGGGTGACGCGTTCGAGCGGAAAAAGCCCGACCCCCTGCCGTTGCTCAAGACCTGCGAGGCATTGGGAAGCCAGCCTGCCCGAACCTTGATGATCGGCGACTCCAGCAACGACGCTCGGGCTGCGCGGGCCGCGGGTTGCCCGGTGCTGCTGGTGACTTACGGCTACAACCACGGTGAGCCCGTCCATGGCGTGGATGCAGACGGCTTTGTCGATACCCTAGCGGCCGTTGACCTGGCAAGCCTGAAAACAAAAACGGGGCTTGCGCCCCGTTAAAGATCACCGCCGGCCTCGGGCTCAGGCGGGTTTTCCCAGCAAGGCGTCCTTGAGTTTCCAGTCAGCGGGGACGGGGCCTAGCCAGATGCGCAGCAGCGCGTTGAAAAATTCCGGCTCCTTGAAGGCGTCGTTGTGCTGCGGGCACTTGTTGGGTGTGTTGACGGTAATAACGGTGCCGGTTCCAGGCAGCCAGTCGATGGTGAAGTTGTCGCCAGCCGCAAGTTTTTTGCAATTGGAGAAAATCTCGCTCATGCGGATCAAACCTGGGACCAAGCGCGACATTTCGCTTTTCGGGGCGTTGTCCTGCACGCTGCGTGTGAACAGCTTACCCAATTCATTGGAGTCAATTTCACGCAACATGGTGATGGTGATGCGTTTGGGTCCTGATACGCCCAGGGCTTCTTCAGGCGTATCGGATTTCTTCGGCAAGTACAAACCGGCGGCATACACCTTGAACACCGCCTTGTAACGCACGCCGGCGCCGTTGAGCACCAGCTTGCTGCCGCGCAGGTCGATCTGGTCTTCCATCTTGACGCCTGCGATCTCAACAGTCGCCGCTGCGGCACCAAAGGCCAGCAAAAGCGCCATCGTGCCCACCAGGCATTGCTTTACCAAAGTCATTAGAGCCCCCTAAAAAAGAACGGTCGTTCGCTGAGCATTCTGGTACGCGGCATGGCCTCTTGCAACAGGGTTTCCGAGATGAGCGTTACTACCAGTTACATTGTCTGACGGCTGTAGAGGTCTGCTTTTTTTCTGTGCCTGGGTGAATGTCTTATCTGTGATTCCTTGGCGGGCGACTTGGTTCGCCGTCTTTTTTCTTTGGCTTTTTGAGGCGATGGCTTTGCTACACTCGGGCTTCCATGTTCATTCATCGCATCATTCAGACGGGTAGCAGCTACCGGGGAGCCTGGCCCTGGCGGGCCTGACAGCTCTCGCATGCTGAGGCTTTCGCCTCGTCGTCATGCAAGCCTGTTTTGATGCGCTCTTGCCTCTGTGCAACGAGCAACCCGGCCCCGGCTTTCGGGGCGTGCTGAATGATGGTGGCCACGCCGGCGCGCGTGGGCCCACCGGTGAAGGAACCTCCCGTGATCTCTGAACTTGAATTCAAAAGCCTTGCACAGCAAGGCTACAACCGCATTCCGCTGATGGCGGAGGCGTTTGCCGACCTCGAAACGCCGCTTTCCCTCTACCTCAAACTGGCGCACTCCAGGGACGGAGGCCGCTACAGCTTCCTCTTGGAGTCGGTGGTCGGTGGCGAGCGGTTTGGCCGCTACAGCTTCATCGGCCTGCCAGTCCGCACGCTGGTTCGGGCCAGCGGCTTTGGCGCGGATACCTTGATCGAGGTGGTCCGGGACGGCGAGGTGATCGAGACATCGACAGCCAATCCGCTCGACTTCATCAGCGACTACCAGAAGCGGTTCAAGGTGGCTTTACGGCCCGGGCTGCCGCGCTTTTGCGGTGGTCTGGCCGGCTATTTTGGTTATGACGCGGTGCGCTACATCGAAAAGAAGCTGGAAGCCACCTGCCCGCCCGATTCGCTGGGTTGCCCGGACATCCTGCTGCTGCAATGCGAGGAACTGGCCGTCATTGACAACCTCTCGGGCAAGCTTTACCTGATTGTGTATGCCGACCCGGCCCAGCCTGAGGCTTATGCCAATGCCAAGAAACGCCTGCGTGAATTGAAAGAGCAGCTCAAGTATTCGGTCAGCGCGCCGGTGGTCAAGCCGACCCAGGCGTATCCGGCCGAGCGTGATTTTGCGAAGGCTGACTATCTGGCCGCTGTGGAGCGCGCCAAGCGATTGATCGAGGCGGGTGATTTCATGCAGGTGCAGGTGGGCCAGCGCATCAAGAAGCGTTATACCGAGTCGCCGC
>NZ_JBDTTH010000017.1:0-62118 GCF_039930745.1 Polaromonas sp.
TACAGATGGCTGGAAGCCTGAAGTCGCGCAGAAAAACATGGAACAGATCCTGACCCGGAATGGCGGCAAAGTCGATGCCGTGGTCGCTTCCAATGACGGGACTGCTGGTGGCGTTGTGGCCGCGCTGAGCTCCAAGGGCCTCAAAGGTGTGCCTGTGTCCGGCCAGGACGGCGACTTTGCTGCCCTGAACCGCGTAGCCCTGGGCACACAGACCGTGTCGGTATGGAAAGATGCCCGCGACCTCGGCAAACAGGCTGCCAGTGCCGCCGTCAGTCTGGGAGCAGGCAAAAAAGTCGATGGTGCGACGTCCTGGAATGGAGGCGAGAAAAAGATCGCTTTGCAGGCCCAGTTCCTCAAGCCCGTACCCATCACCAGCGACAACCTCGACGTGGTGGTGAAAGCCGGCTGGATCAAGAAAGAGGAACTCTGCAGGGGTGTCACCGGCAACGTCGCAGCCTGCAAGTAACACAGGCTTTTAACCACCCTGCTCCCGTTCTGCGCAAGCGGGCTAGTGTTCTGTCCCGTAAATAAGATGATGAAATGAAATTGTCCAGTCAGCCGTCAGGCAAGGCGCGAGGATGCGACATAGCCGTAGCTATGGCAACGACGAGCAACGCCGCATGCCGGTTGACTGGGCGATTTCATATCGCCTTTATTTGCGGAACAGGACACTAGGCAACCAGCCTGCCGGTTGCCTGCGGGAGCACTGCACCCTCATGACCATGCATTTTCCTGCCCGATTCTTGCGCAACGCTGCTGTTGACTGGCGGCTGGTATTCATGGGATGCGTCCTTGCCGTCCTGGCAGGCGTCTTCCATGTCCTTTCGGGTGGCATTTTCCTGTCGCCGGAAAACCTCTACAACATTGCCCAGCAAACCGCCGTGGTGGGTATCGTGTCCACCGTCATGGTGCTGATCATCGTGGCCCGGCACATCGATCTGTCGGTCGGCTCGGTGATCGGGTTTGTAGGCGTGCTCATTGCCTATCTGCAGTACACCCTGGGCTGGTCCTGGCCGGCGGCGTCTCTCGCCGGGCTGGCTGCGGCGGTGCTGGTGTCGATGTACCAGGGATGGCTCACCGCCATGCTTGGTGTGCCGTCTTTCGTGGTCACGCTGGGTGGCCTGATGTCCTTTCGCGGCGCGGCCTTCCTGGTAGCCGACGGCAAGACCCAGCCCGTCAGCGATGAGACCTTTTTGCAGCTGGGCGGTGGCTATGACGGCGGCATCGGGGTGACCGCCACCTGGGTCCTGACCGCCTGCGTGAGCCTGGTGCTGGTGGTCCGCATGGTGCTGCGCCGCCGCGCCTCCACGCACCATGAGATGTCCAACCATCCGCTGTGGGCAGACGTAGTGCTGGTGGCGGCACCTGTGGTCCTGCTGGCTGCATTTGCCGCAGTCATGAACAGCTACCAGGTTCCTAACAAGGATGCTCCTCAGGGCATCCCGGTGCCAGTGCTTATCTGGGCGGCCGTGGCGGTGACCATGTCATTCATCTCCCAACGCACCCGTTTTGGCCGCTACATCTATGCCATGGGCGGCAACCCTGACGCCGCGATACTCGTTGGCATACCGGTCAAACGGGTGACACTCATGCTGTTTGCCCTGCTCGGCGTGCTCGTCACCATCGCGGCCATCGTGTCGGTGGCCCGCCTGAACGCGGGAACCAACTCTTTGGGCACTGGCATGGAACTGTTTGTGATTGCCGCCGCCGTGATTGGCGGTACCGCACTGGCCGGAGGCAGCGGTACCATCATCGGTTCGGTGCTGGGTGCACTCATCATGCAGTCGCTCGACAGCGGCATGCTGCTGCTGGATGTGTCCATCGGAAAACGCATGATCATCATCGGGCAGGTGCTGATTGTCGCGGTGGTGTTTGACGTGCTTTATCGCAAGTGGGTGCAGGAAAGCTGATATGCAGGCGACAAGCGAACCCCTGGTCGAATTCAAGGACATCCGCAAGGCCTTCGGCGGTGTTCACGCAGTGGATGGCGTGAACCTGAACCTGTACGCGGGCGAAGTGGTGGCTGTGCTGGGCCACAACGGTGCGGGCAAATCAACCCTCATGAAAATGCTGGCCGGTGCTTTCCCCATCGATTCGGGCGAGATCCACGTGATGGGACAGAAAGTGAATCTGCGAACCCCGGCCGACGCGCAGCACCAGGGTATCGAGACCATCTACCAGACGCTGGCCCTGGCCGACAACCTGGACGCGGTGGCCAACCTGTTCCTGGGTCGGGAAAAAATGACGGCCTGGAACACGCTGGACGACTATTTCATGGAGGCGCAGGCACGCAAGGTGTTTGGCCGCCTGAATAAAAACTTCACTAACATCCACACGCCCGTGCGGCGGCTGTCGGGCGGGCAGCGGCAGGTGGTGGCCATCTCGCGCGCCATCTACTTCAACGCCCGCATCCTGATCATGGACGAACCCTGCGCCGCTCTGGGTCCAGAGGAGTCCGCCATGGTGGCCAATCTGGTGCTCCAGCTCAAGGCCGAAGGCGTTGGAATTTTTCTGATCACGCACGACATGCACGACGTTTTTTCACTCAGCGACCGTCTTTCCGTAATGAAGAACGGCCGCCTGGTGGGCACGTACCGCACGACCGACCTGGACGAAGACCAGATTCTCGGCATGATCATCGCCGGCAAGCAGCCGGAAGGGCGAACGCAAGCACCCCACCGTAACGCTTGAACCATGCCATCGGCCATGAAAACCACAGGCGACCAGCAGCTCGTCAAGCGCATCAATCGCAGCGTGCTGCTGCGCTTGCTGCGCAACCAGCCAGGTCGCTCGCGTGCCCAGCTGGCCAGCCACAGCGGACTGACCAAGTCGACGGTCAGCCTGCTGGTGCGTGAACTCATTGACGAAGGCTGGCTCAGCGAAACCAGCCTTGCCGCCGCCAGCGGTGTGGGGCGGCCCTCCACTCCCCTGCAAATCGACACCCGGTCCCGCGGCCTGATTGGTGTGGAAGTGGCAGTGGACACCTTGCGTGTCGTGAGCGTCTCCCTGCTGGGGCAGGTGCTGTGGTCAATGGAAGAACCCTTGCGTGGCACCCGGCCGCAAGACGTTTGCAGCCAGATCGCCGAGCTGACGGTGCAAGCCCACGCGCAGCTGGTGTCGCGCGGCATGCAGCTCTCGGGTGTGGGCGTGGGCGTGCCTGGCGCTTTTGACGAAGCCACCGGTGTGCTTCGTTTTGCCCCCAACCTGGGTTGGCGCAACGTGGATTTTGTGCCGCAGATCACCCGGGCGCTGGCTCATGCAGGGTTGCCCCCGGTACCCGTGCATGTACAAAACGAAGCTGACACCGCCGCACTGAGCGAATACGAATTTTCGGAAGGCGAAAACAGGGATTCACTGATTTTTGTTACCTGCGACGTGGGCGTGGGTGCGGGCATTGTGCTCAACGACCGGCTGTTCACAGGCATGCAGGGCATGGCCGGGGAAATCGGCCATAGCACTCTGCAAATCGATGGCCCCCAATGTTCCTGCGGACGGCGGGGCTGTGCAGAAACCTTCATCGGATCGGGTGCGTTAGGCCAGCTGGCGGATGCCCGCCGGGCGGGGCGCTACCTGGGCGTGCTGCTGCAAAACCTGTGGACCACCTTCGACCCCAGCGTGCTGGTGGTCGGCGGCGCGTCGTGCCACCGTTTTCCCGACATGGTGCAGGTTGCGCAGGAGACGCTGCAAACCTACGCCACCTATGCTGGCATGGCAACTCCCGTGGTACGCGTCGCCCGCTACGGCCTGCTGGCCTCCGCGGTCGGTGCTGCCGCCCTGGTGTTGCACCAATACTTGCGCCCCATGCACCCGCGCAGCCACCTCGCAGCCAATGGCGTCCCGGCGCGAGCCGAGGCCTTTTTGTAAGTTTTTTCCTTCAAGACCCACCATGTTTCTCGGCATCGACATTGGCACCTCGGAAGTCAAAGCCCTTTTGCTTGACACCAACCACAAGGTGGTGGGTTCGGCCGGTGCCGCGCTCACCGTGTCCCGCCCGCACTCCGGTCACAGCGAGCAGCAGCCCCAGGACTGGTGGACGGCGACACAGGCGGCACTGGCTCAATTGCGCCAAGCCCATCCTGAGGCCTACGCAGAAACCGGGGCGATTGGCCTGTCCGGGCAAATGCATGGCGCCGTGCTGCTGGACGCCCAGGACGAGGTGCTCCGGCCCGCCATCTTGTGGAACGACACCCGCTCGGCCGCCGAATGCCGCGAGATGATGGCCGAGCTGCCTGGCCTGCCTGCACTGGCGGGCAGCCTGGCGATGCCCGGATTTACCGCACCCAAGCTGCGCTGGGTGGCCCGCCACGAACCCGAGCTCTTCCGGAAAATTGCAAAAGTCCTGTTGCCCAAGGACTATGTACGCCTGATGCTGACCGGCGACTTCGTGACGGACATGTCAGATGCCAGCGGCACCTTGTGGCTGGACGTGCAGCGCCGCGCCTGGTCGGATGAGCTGCTGGCCCTCACCGGCCTGAGCCGTGCGCACATGCCGCGCCTGGTGGAAGGCAGTGAAGCGGGCGGCCAGCTCAGCGCCGGGGCGGCCCAGGCGCTGGGGCTGCGGGCCGGCACGCTGGTGGCGGGCGGTGCGGGCGACAACGCGGCTAGCGCGGTCGGCATGGGCGCAACCGAGGCGGGCCAAGGATTTTTGTCGCTGGGCACCAGCGGCGTGCTCTTCGTGGTGACCCCCAGCTATCAACCCAATGCGGCCAGTGCCACCCACGCCTTCTGCCATGCCCTTCCGAACCGCTGGCACCAGATGAGCGTAATGTTGTCGGCAGCCAGTTCCCTGCAGTGGGCCACCCGCCTGCTGGGCGCGCCATCCGAAGGCGCTTTGGCCACGCGAGCCAGTGCGCTAACCTTGGCCGAGCGTGCGGCAGCGCCCATTTTCCTGCCCTACCTGGATGGTGAAAGAACACCCCATAACGACGCCGACATTCGCGGCAGCTTTCACGGCCTGAGCTTTACGACCGACGCGGCGCGGCTGGCCTATGCGGTGATGGAAGGTGTGACCTTCGGCCTGCGCGACGGCCTGGCCGCCCTGACTGCAGCAGGTAGTTCGGTTCAACGACTCTCGTTGGTAGGCGGCGGCGCCCGCAGTGCCATGTGGGCCCAGCAACTGGCTTCAGGTTTGGATATCGAGATCCTGACCCACAGCGATTCGGTGGTCGGCGGGGCTCTGGGTGCTGCACGGTTGGCGTGGCTGTCCACCGGGGCCGCGCCGCAATCGGTGTGCAAACCACCTGCGGTGGAAGTGACTTATGCCCCCGACCCGGACGAGCAGGGAATGCTCTCCTCGCGTTATGCCCGCTTTCGGGCGCTCTACGCCCCGTCGCACGCCGCCAGCTCGAAAACCTCTTGAACGCCTCTATCCAGTCAGGCAGCGGAGTTATTTGCTCCCGAGGCCCATGGACCGCGAAATCACTTCCTTCATGATTTCGTTGGTGCCGCCATAGATGCGCTGCACCCGGGCATCGGCATAGGCGCGGGTGATGGGGTACTCCCACATATAGCCGTAGCCGCCAAAGAGCTGCACGCATTCGTCCATCACCTTGCCCTGCAGGTCCGAGCACCAGTACTTGGCCATACTGGCTGTGGCGGTGTCCAGCTTGTCACCAGCCAGCAGCTCGGTGCATTTGTCGACAAACACGCGTGCCACCTGCACCTCGGTCTGCAGCTCGGCCAGGGCGTAACGCGTGTTCTGGTAGCTGGCCACCGGCTGGCCGAAAACCTTGCGTTCCTTCACGTAGTCCAGCGTCCAGCCGATGGCGGCCTGGGCTGCCGCCACGGCACCGATGGCAATCTGCAGGCGCTCCCACGGCAACTGCTCCATCAGGCAAATGAAGCCGCGGTTTTCCTGCACTTCTCCGCCGAGCAGATTTTCAGCCGGCACATGCACGCCGTCAAAGAAAAGCTCAGAGGTGTCCTGTGCCTTCAGGCCCAGTTTTTTCAGGCGTTTGCCCACGGCGAAACCCGGCATGCCGCGTTCAACCAACAGCAGGCTGGTGCCCTTGGCGCCGGCTGCCGGGTTGGTCTTGGCGACAACGACGACCAAATCGGCGTGCCAGCCGTTGGTGATGAAAGTCTTGCTGCCGTTGAGAAGGTAGCTGCCGTCGGCCTGTTTGATCGCGGTGGATTTGACGCCTTGCAGGTCCGAGCCGGCCGCCGGCTCGCTCATGGCGATCGCGCCCACCATCTCGCCACTGGCAAGCTTCGACAAGTACTTCTTTTTTTGTTCTTCGGTACCGTAATGCAGAATGTAAGGCGCCACGATTTCGCTGTGCAGGCTGTAGCCGATGCCGCTAAAGCCTGCGGTGCTGAGCTCTTCCATCTGCACCACCGAGTACAGCTTGTCCGCGCCAGAGCCGCCATATTCCTCGGGCATGGTCATGCACAAAAAGCCGTTTTCTCCCGCCTTGTTCCAGACCGCACGGTCCACATAACCCTGCTCTTCCCATTGCGCGTGGAAAGGCGCAATTTCCTTGTCCATAAAACGGCGGAAACTGTCCCGAAAGGCTTCGTGGTCGGGGCTGAAAAGAGTTCGTTCGATCATGGTGTTACCTGCCAAGTTAAAAAGTGTGATGACAGAGGCCGCCGCGCAGGGCCGCCCCAAGCAAGGCCAGCCCCCTCGGGGGGCAGGGAAGTACACGAAGTGCTGAGCGTGGGGGTCATATTTATGCAAAGCGTTTGCTTGGTGAAATGAATATACTCTACCCAGTGTTTTCCTTCCTCCCGGGCCGGATCCGGGATTCATGTTTCGCGGAGCAAGCCCGCCGCGGCCACCACCGGAGTACCTCATGACAGAAGCATTCATTTACGACGCCATCCGCACCCCGCGCGGCAAAGGCAAGAAAGACGGCAGCCTGTACGAAGTCAAGCCAGTCAACCTGCTGGCCGGTGTACTGAGCGAGCTGCAACGGCGCAATGGCTTTGACACCGCCCAGGTGGACGACGTGGTGATGGGCGTGGTCTCACCGATTGGCGAGCAGGGCTCCGTTATCGCCAAGGTCGCCGCGCTGAAAGCCGGCTGGGACTTTCGCGCCTCTGGCGTGCAGGTCAATCGCTTTTGCGCCTCCGGCCTGGAAGCCGTCAATATGGCCGCGCAGAAAGTGCGCTCGGGATGGGAAGACCTGGTGGTGGCGGGTGGTGTCGAAAGCATGAGCCGCGTGCCGATCGGCTCTGACGGCGGCGCTTGGGCGCAGGACCCGGAGACCAACAGCGCCACTGGTTTTGTGCCACAAGGCGTTGGCGCCGACCTGATTGCCACGCTGGAAGGATTCACGCGCACCGATGTGGATGCCTTCGCCATGGAAAGCCAGAAGCGCGCAGCCAAAGCGCGTGAAGCCGGCTACTTCGACCGCTCGGTCGTTCCGGTCAAAGACTTTCTCGACCAGACCATCCTCGCGCAGGACGAGTTCATCAAGCCGCACACCACCCTGGAAGGCCTGGCCTCGCTCAAGCCTGCTTTTGAACAGATGAGCAGCATGGGTTTTGACCAGGTGGCGCTCACGCGTTATCCACAGGTTGAACGCATCCACCATGTGCACCACGCCGGCAACTCGTCAGGCATCGTGGACGGCGCAGCAGCTGTGCTGGTCGGTTCGGAAGCCGCGGGCAAGGCTCACAACCTTACGCCGCGCGCGCGCATCGTTGCGGCTGCACTCAGCGGCGCCGACCCGACCATCATGCTGACCGGCCCCATGCCGGCGGCCCGCAAGGCACTTGTCAAGGCTGGCCTGACGATCGATCAGATCGACCTGTTTGAGGTCAACGAGGCCTTTGCCGCAGTGGTGATGCGCTTCATGAAAGAGATGAATGTGCCGCACGACAAGGTCAACGTCAACGGCGGTGCGATTGCCATGGGGCACCCACTGGGCGCAACCGGCGCAATGATTTTGAGCACCCTGATTGACGAGCTGCACAGGCGCAAGCTGCGTTATGGCCTGGCTACTTTGTGCGTGGGCGGCGGCATGGGTATTGCAACGATTGTGGAAAGAATCTGATGAAGACAATCAAGTACGAGTTGACTGACGGCATTGCGACCCTCACCTTCAACGAGGAAGGTTCACCGGTCAACACCATGTGCGCCCAGTGGCAGAAAGACCTGACAGCGGCCACTGCGGAAGTCGTGAAAGACAGAGACGGGATCCGGGGCATCGTATTGGCATCGGCCAAGAGCACATTTTTTGCAGGCGCAGACCTCAAGGCCACGATGCGTCTAAAGGCATCAGACGCTGCCGAGGTGTTCCAGGAGATCGAGCAGACCAAGAAGAACTTTCGCACGCTGGAAACCCTGGGCAAACCGGTGGTGAGTTGCCTTAACGGCACGGCACTGGGTGGTGGTTGGGAGGTGGCCCTGGTCGGACACTACCGCATTGCGGTGGATGACAAAAAAATCCAGTTCGGTCTGCCCGAGATCACGTTGGGCCTGATTCCCGGTGCCAGCGGCATCACCAAGATGACACGCATGCTGGGCCTGATGGGGGCGCAGCCCTACATTCTTGAAAGCAAGCTGTTCAATCCGCATGAAGCGCTGGAATTGGGTTTGGTGCATGAGCTGGTACCTGATGCGGCAGCACTGCGACCTGCGGCATTGGCCTGGATCGCAACGCATGATGGCGCCGCCGCACCGGCGCATCACCCCTGGGACGACAAGAACTACAAGATGCCTGGCGGCACGCCTGCCAACCCGAAGATAGCCGGCATGCTGGCTGTGGCGCCAGCCGTGCTCAAGCAAAAGACGCGCGGCCTCTACCCTGCGCCCGAATATGCGCTGGCCGCCATGGTTGAAGGCGCACAGGTGGACTTCGACACGGCGTTGCGTATCGAGTCGCGCTACCTGGCCCGGTTGATCGTCAGCCCTGTGGCCAAGAACATGATCAATACCTTTTTCTTCAACATGAACGCGATCAAGTCGGGCCGGTCGCGGCCAAAAGACATCCCGCGTTACAAACCGCAAAAAGTCGGTTTGCTGGGCGCCGGCATGATGGGCGCGGGCATTGCCTTTGCCCAGGCCAGCCGCGGCATTGCCACGGTGCTCAAGGATGTGAGCCAGGACAAAGCCGATGCGGGCAAGGCCTACAGTGCCAAACTGACTCAGTCACGCGTGGACAAGGGCCGCATGAGCGCATCTGACCAGGCCGCCCTGCTCTCGCGCATCCAGGCCACTGATCAGGTGGCCAGCCTCACCGGCTGCGACCTGATCATCGAAGCCGTATTCGAACGCCGCGACCTGAAAGCCAAAGTCACGCAGGAAGCAGAGCCTCTGCTCGCGCCCGGTGGATTTTTCGCGTCCAACACCTCCACCCTGCCCATCAGCGGACTGGCCCTGGCAAGTGCGCATCCCGGCAAGTTCATAGGCATCCACTTCTTCAGCCCGGTGGACAAAATGAAGCTGGTCGAGATCATCCGTGGGAAGCAGACCGATGACGAAACCGTGGCGCGCGCTTTTGACTACGTGCAGGCTTTGGGCAAGATCCCGATTGTGGTGAACGATTCGCGCGGTTTTTACACCAGCCGCACCTTCGGTACCTTCGTCATGGAAGGCGCCGCCATGCTGGGCGAAGGCATTCCAGCAGCAGCGATTGAAAACGCCGGCATCCAGTGCGGCATGCCGGTGGGCCCGCTCGCCGTGCTGGACGAAACCGCGCTGTCACTGAGCGTGCATGTGCTGGACCAGACCCGCTCCGACTACGTGGCCGAGGGCAAGACCTATATCGCCACACCGGGCGAGCTGATCGTCGAGCGCATGGTCAAGGAGTTTGATCGCAATGGCCGCACCGCAGGCGCCGGCTTCTACGACTACCCCGAGGAAAAGGGCGCGAAGAAAACCCTGTGGCCTGAACTCAAAACCCTGTTCGAAAAACCCGATGCAGCCTGGAACATCACTGGTCTCAAGGACAGGCTGCTGTACCGGCAGGCCGTGGAGACCGCGCGTTGCCTGAGCGAAAACGTACTGACCAGCGTGCATGATGCCAACATCGGCTCTATCTTCGGCATCGGCTTTCCGGCCTGGACTGGCGGCGCCATGCAGTTCATCTACAGCATGGGTGTGGACGCCTTTGTGCAACGCGCCAGCGAATTGGCTGCAAAGTATGGACCGGGCTTCGCTCTCAGCGATGAGGTAAAGACCACGATCAAAAAGCACCAGCCGATTTACTAAACGGCCAGATGGGCCGCCAGCGCGTCCTTTTGCACCTTGCCCAGCGCAGTTTTAGGCAAGGACTCGCTGAACACAATACGCTTGGGATGTTTGAAGCGGGCGATCCGGCCTTCAAACAACTGCAAAACCTCGGATGCATCGATCTCTGCGCCAGGCTTGCGCACGACCACGGCAACCACTATCTCGCCCCAGCGCGAATCGGGTTGCCCCACCACCGCAGCTTCCAGAATATCCGGGCAATCAGCCAGCAGGTTTTCAATTTCGGCTGGATAGATGTTTTCCCCGCCCGAAATGATCATGTCTTTGGAGCGGCCCACCACTTCGTAAAACCCGGCGGCATCACAACGCGCCAGGTCGCCGGTATGAAACCAGCCGTCCGCAAAGGTCGGGTTGTCAGCGTCAGCCCAATAACCGCACATCACATTGGGCGCGCGCACCCAAATTTCGCCGACTTCGCCCGGCCCCACGGTTTCCCCCAGAGGGTTGACCAGCTTCACATCGACATGCAACCCTGGCTTGCCGGCGGCGCCGGCGTGTTGCATTGCATCAGCACGGCGCAGATAGATGGACACGGGCCCGGTTTCGGTGGCGCCATACACCTGGCCAAGCGGCACACCACGCGCGTGGATGGCCGCGATCATAGCCGCGGGAATGGTGGAAGAACCCGCTGCCAGAAACCTCAGCGACGAAAAATCGGTCGAAGCAAAATCGGCATGGTCCAGCACCGGGCGCAATGTCGCCGGCACCATCAGCGACAGCGTGGGACGACGCCTGGCCACATCGGCTAGCCAGTCCGCAGCATCAAAACGCGCGTGCAGGGTCACTGTTGCACCGGCGTGCAGGGCCGGCAGGGTCTGGATGCACAGGCCGCCGACATGAAACATCGGCAACGCACTCAGCACATGGTCGTTCTGCGTGAGCTCATGCGCATGGGCGGAAATCACGCAGTTCCAGATCAGGCTCGCTTGCGTATGCAAGGCGCCCTTGGGCCGGCCGGTGGTGCCCGAGGTGTAGACCAGCAACACAGGCGAGGCGGACTCGCCTGACAGCGGCCCGGTAATACCTCCGGCAGGCCCAGTTGCAAGTTCGGCGGCGGGCAGCAAGCGGCAGTCCTGCGAGGCCGCCAGCGCCGCAGCTGCATCCGCATGCCCGCTGTCGCTGACCAGCAGGCTCACACCCGCGTGTCCAAGAATCGCCGCGTGTTCGGGCGCGGCCAGACGGTGATTGAGCGGCAACAAAATCGCACCGATGCGAGACAGTGCAAACAGCAGTACCAGCATGGCCGGGTCGTTGAGTCCCAGCCATGCCACCCGGTCACCAGGCTGCACACCGGCCGCCAGCAACACTGCGGTCGCGCGTTCAATCCGCTGCCACAAAGCAGGGTAAGTGATGTCCTCGCCTGCTGCATGTATCGCCACCTGGAGCGGCGAAAACTGCGCGTGCCGCTCTATGATCTGCGCGAGATTCATGACCGACCCGTTTTACAGCACAGCCTGCTCATCCTGTTCACCGGCCTCGTACAGGCACTCGCGCCCTAGCCGGTCAATGCACAGCTCGGCCGTCCATGGCAGCATCAGCGAGCCGCAGCGCGAATCACGGTACATGCGTTCCAGTGGCAAGGTTTTAAGCATGGACTGGCCACCGCAGGTGCGCACGGCGAGGCGGCAGATCTCGTTGGCGTTTTCCATGATGGTGTAGTGCGCCGCGTAAAGCCCCAGGCGTATTTCCTTGGAAGGATCCACACGAGCCGCGCGAGCGTTCTGGAGGAAGATGGCGCGGGTTTGCTCCAGCCTGACCTTCATTTCCGCCACTGCAATCTGCTTGGTCGGGTACATGCGGCGCTTCACCGGTGGCGTGCCGGGCACTTCACCGCGCAGATACTGCACCGTGAAGTCGTAAGCGGCCTGCGCAATACCCATGTAGGTGGGCGACAAGGTGGCGAACATATGCGGCCAGCGCAGCGCGGCCTGGGCGTACACGCCCTCGGGTATCAGCCGCTCTACTTCTGGCACAAACACATCCTGGAACACCAAGGTGCGCGAAACCGTCCCGCGCATGCCCAGCGGGTCCCAGTCGCCGGTGACGCTGACACCAGCCAGGTTTTTATCGACTGCAAGATACAAGGAATCGCGCTGCGTGGCGCCCGGCTTGTCCAGCGTGCAAAGGATGCCGTAGTAGTCGGCGGCCCCGGCCAATGAGGCGAAAATTTTCTTGCCGTTGACGATGTAGCCCCCTTCGACCTTTCGCGCCAGCGTGCCAAAAGGGGCCTTGCCGGCCGCCGCAGCACCGCCTTCGGAGAAGGGCTGGGAATAAACCTTGCCCTGCCCCACCACGCGCTCGTAATGCACTTTGCGGTGAGCTTCATGGTTGGCGCGCTGCTCAGATGTCATGTCAAGATCGTCAGCAATGAAGCCAGTCCACATGGTGGAACTCACATGCATGTTCAGTGTCAGCGCGGTGGCGCCGCAATGCCGGCCAATTTCAGCGGCAGTCATCACATAGGTCGCAAAGTCGGCACCCCAGCCGCCGTGTTCTTCGGGCACGCAAATGCCGAGCAACCCGGCTTCGCGAAGATCGGCGTAATTCTCGAAGGGAAACACCGCATCGCGGTCGATCTGCTGGGCGCGTGGTGCGAACTTCTCGCGGCCCAGCCGGGCCGCAATGGTCAGCAGCTCTTTCTGCTTGGGCGTCAGTTCACTGTAGTCACCGGCGATCGAAGGTGGCTGGTAGCGCACGGTAGTGGGGGGAGAGACAGGCAATGCAGACATGGGAAGGTCCTCGGGTCAGATCGGGAAATGCTGTTTTAAAAACGTCAGGACGGTGCCGTTGAACGAATCGGGCTGTTCGATGTTGGCAATGTGGCCGACACCCGGCAGGCAGACATAGTCAGCGCCCGCAATGCGGCCGGCCATTTTTTTCACCACGGCGGGCGGTGCGTTCTGGTCGAGCTCACCCGCCAGGCACAGGGTCGGCACAGCAATGTCGGCCAGCGCGGCCAGGCGATTGAACGAAACGATGGTCGATAACGCAGCGCGGTAACTGTCTGCAGGCACACGGGCCATCAATGCGGCTGCTTCGGCAATACGCGCCGGCTCGGCATCTGGCGCGAACATGGTTGGCACCAGCTGGTGGGCGAGGCCCGCCATGCCCAAGCCCTGGTCCAGCGGCGCAAAGCGGCTTTGCAAAAACTGCTGCTGCCAGGCGCCATCGGCCTTGCCGAAAGCCGGCGAGGTGCTGTAGAGAACCAGGCCGTGCACCAGCGCGGGATGCAGGGCTGCCAGTTCCTGGGCAAGCATGCCGCCCATGCTGTGGCCCAGCAGCACGTTGCGTTTTGCGCCGACGTGCTCGATCAGGGTTTGGAGCGCTTCTGCCAGCGCGGCATTGCTGCAGGACGCCAGCGGCAGCGACGCACCGTAGCCCGGCATGTCCCAGGCAATCGTCCTGAAGCCCTGGCCCGCCAGCACCGGCTGGTTGCACGCCCAGGCCTCTTTGCCGCCGCCCACGCCGTGCAGCAGAAAAACGGTGGTATCGCCCTTCCCCTGCTCCAGATAGGCCGGCAGTGCCATGGCTCAGGCCAGTTCGCCGGTCAGGCGGCCGGCATCCACAATCATCTGACCGTCCAGATGCACGGTGCAATTCCTGAGCGGCAAATCGAAATGCCCCAGCGTGTGACGCCCGGCCACTTCGTTGGCGCCGGTGGAATACAGGAAGTTGCCGGCAAAGGCGCGCAGCTCGGTGCCGTTGAAGTCTTTCTTGTCATACATGGCCATGGCGTCCCAGCGCGCCTTGGGGTTCATGCCCCAACCCACATGCGAGACGGCATAGGCTTCGCGGTCGCCCCAGGCGGCCCAGTAGCTGCGCATCAGATCGGCGTCCACGTGCTGACCGGCGATGTCGGTCACGAAGTCGTCCTTGATCGTCAACACAACCGGGTTTTCAAGATAACGTTTGAAGGTCAGGTTGACATCACCCTGGTCCAGCACCAGCTCGCCGTTGACGCTGCCTTTGGCCGGAAAAGCCAGGCACAGGCCGCCCGGCCAATGCGAAATGGTGCCGGGCCTGGCTGTGTAACCCCAGCCGCCGCCGGCTTGCGCCCCGGCCAGCGAGATGGAAAGGTCGGTACCTGCCTCTGAGGTGATGCGCATGGCTTTGGCATTCCGGAGCAGCTTGATGCCGGCCTTGACCTTGGGCTCCAGGGCCGCGTCGGGCACACAGCGTTCCAGGATTTCAGGGTGCTCGTTGGACACCATGAGCACACGAGCGCCGCCTTTCAGAATATCCGGCAGCTCGGCCGCATGCAGCAGGCCTTCCACCGTCAGGTCGGCCACAAAGGTGCAAGCCGCCAGCGCCTGCACCACCGGGGCCAGCTGGCCAATCGCGTCGGACGCGCCGGTCGAGCGCACCGGCACCGGTGCGGTGAGCCGCGGCGTGTTCAGCACCAGGTGAAAAGCCCGCGCGCCCAGGCGTGCCAACGCAAGTTCGGCCAGCTGCACATTGACCGGACGCGACTGCGTCTCGGACAGGATGCCTGCCGTATCACCCGCCTTCACGCCGCACAGCGCAAAGGCCTCGGCAAAACAGTCAATCCAGCGGGCTTCGATTCGTTCCTGCAGCATGGGAAAAGCTTTCTTCTTTAAAGGCGCGAGCCGAGCGTGAAATACCCGCCCGCATGAAACAGCAGCGGCGCAGCATCCGACAGCGTGAAACGCTCGACTTCGGCAATGAACAGGCAATGGTCGCCGGCCATTTGCTGGGAGACCTTGCGGCACTCGAACCATGCAGCGGCGCCGTGCAGCAGCGGCAGGCCCCAGGCGTTTTCCGCGTGGGGCACACCGTCAAACTTGTCGGCCACAGGCAAGGCAAAGCGGCGCGAGACCTCCACCTGCGCTTCAGCCAGCACGTTGACGACAAAACGCTCTGCGCCTTCGAACACCGGCAGGCTGGGCGAGCTGACACGCAGCGACCAGAGGATCAGCGGCGGCTCCAGCGACAGCGCGGAAAACGAATTGACCGTGAGCCCGACAAACTGACCGCCGTCTGCCCGGGTGGTCACCACCGTGATGCCGGTCGCAAACTGGCCCAGCGCGGTGCGCAGGATGCGGCTGTCCAGCACGGGCGTTGGGTCAGGGGCAACAGGGTCTGGTGAAGCTTGCAAGGCGGCATTCATCTGCGCATAATATATGAATATTCATGCAATACGCAAGCACCCCCCTGCACCGTCGAGGCCTGCTGTGAGCCGCGCCAGAAAGCCGGCTTGCCCGGCCCCGGCCGCCCGCTTCATCGATGGCTACCTGTCCTATCTGCTCGCACGCGCCAGCCACGTGGTGTACAGCGAATTTCACGCCCAGGTCCAGGCCGCTGGTTTGAGCCAGCTGGAATGGCGCCTGCTGGCCACACTGTCGGATGGCGACGGTCTGACCATCGGCGAGCTGGCGCGCGAAATCCTGGCCCAGCAGCCGACACTGACCAAACTTGTGCAACGCATGGAAAAAGCCGGCTGGGTGCGGCGCGGCGAAGACCCGGCCGACGCGCGGCGTACCCTGGTTTTCGAAACGGCGCAGGGTCGTGCCACTGTCGCTGCCCTGCTGGCCCAGGCCAAGGCACATGAAAATTTGCTGCTGCAAGGTTTCAGCGAACGCGACGTGACCGCCTTGAAAAAAATCCTGCGCACCCTGATCAGCCGCGGCGATCAGGCGTGAGCCCGTGGGTCAACTACTTGACTAAGTCAAGTAGTTGACAGATGATCCTGGCATGGCATCCACACCTGAAACCCGGCACCACACCGTTCCCGCCGCCAACGTCAAGGCCCTGCGCGGCTTCAACCGCTTCTACACCCAGCGCATTGGTGTGCTCACGCCCTACCTGGGCAGCGAGCTGTCTCTCACCGATGTGCGTGTGCTTTATGAGCTGGCGCATCGCCAAGAACTCACCGCTACCGGGCTGGGGCGCGACCTCGGCCTGGACGCCGGTTATCTGAGCCGCATCCTGCGTCGCTTCGAAAGCCAGGGCTGGATAGCGCGCAAGCCGTCGCCGGCCGACGCCCGACAAAGCCTGCTGCAGCTGACCGAAGCCGGCTACCAAGCCTTTGCGCCGCTGCAGCAACGCTCGCGCGACGAGGCGGCGGCGCTGCTGGCGCCCTTGCCCGGCCCTGCGCAGCAGCAACTCACGCAGGCGCTGGCCACCGTGCAGCGCCTGCTCGACCCTGCCGCTGCCCCGCCCAAGCCGGCCGTCCTGCGCGACCCGCAGCCCGGCGACATGGGCTGGGTGGTGCAGCAGCATGGCGAAATTTACGCGCGCGAGTACGGCTGGGACAACACGTTCGAAGCCCTGGTCGCCAGCATCGTGGCCGGCTATGTGCGCGACTACCAGCCCGCGTGGGAACGTTGCTGGATTGCCGAACGGGACGGCGAACGCGTCGGCTCGGTGTTTGTCGTGCGCAAGTCGAAAACTGTGGCGCAGCTGCGCCTGCTGATCCTGACAGCGCAAGCGCGCGGCCTGGGCCTGGGGGCACGGTTGACCGATGAATGCATCACCTTTGCGCGCAGCAAGGGCTACAAAAAAATGGTGCTCTGGACCAACAGCTGCCTGGACAGTGCACGGGCTATTTACGCCAAGCGCGGTTTTCAGCTGGTCAAGAGCGAGCCCTACACCGGTTTCGGCAAAGATCTGGTGGGAGAAACCTGGGAGCTCAAGCTGTGACCCGGCGGATGTCCCTCTGAAACCCAAGCTGGCCCTGCTGGCGGCGGCCGCCACCGGCGTGCAGGTCGGTATGGCGATTGTGGCTTCGCGCTTTGTTGTGGGCGAGGTGCCGCCGCTGACCCTGGCCCTGCTGCGTTACGCCATCGGCCTGGTTTGCCTGCTTCCGTTCCTTTTAAAGCATTTTATGGTTCCAGCCCTTGATGGCCGTGCGTTGGCAGCTATGAAAGCAGTAGCAATTTCAGACTGGCTGGCAATGGCCGCTTTAGGCATCGGCCAGTTTGCGGTGCTGATTGTGCTGCTCAACTACGGGCTGCAACACATGGGCGCGGCCCAGGCGGCGTTGATTTTCAGCCTGTTCCCGCTGCTGACCCTGCTGCTCTCCGCTGCTCTTGGGCGTGAACACATCTCGGCGGCGCTGCTGGCAGGTGTGATGTTGTCCATCACCGGCGTGGCCCTGTCACTGTGGCCCAAGCTCGAGGCGCCTCACCCCGGCCACTGGTGGGGCGAAGCGGCCGTGCTGGCCAGCGCCTGTGTTGGCGCCTTGTGCAGCGTGCTCTACCGCCCTTACCTGCGGCGCTACCCGACGCTGGCGGTGTCCAGCTTTGCGATGCTGGTGTCGGTGTTGTTCCTGGGCCTGCTTGCGCTGCAGGAAAACTGGCCGGCGCGCGTGCTGGCGTTGAGCCTGCAAGCCTGGTCCGTCGTCGGGCTGATCGGAGTTTCCAGCGGCATCGGCTATGTCTGGTGGCTTTACGCACTCAAACACGAATCGCCGACCCGCGTCACGGTGTTCCTGGCGCTCAATCCGGCCACAGCCGCGCTGCTGGGCTGGGCACTACTGGGCGAAGCGCAGCACCCCACCGCCCTGGCGGCACTGGGCCTGATTGTCGCAGGCCTGTGGCTGGCCACGCGCACTGACACGCGGCCCGAAAAGTCAGACCAGCCTTGACAAATGCGGCGGCAGTCAGCGGGCGATAATTGCCAGCCATGACTCCTTCGCCAGCTTTGCCCACCGACGAAAAATCAGCGCGCCCGCAACCCGAGTCCCTCACCGACTTGTTTGTCTCTTTCACCTTGTTGGCGCTGCAGGGTTTCGGTGGCGTGCTGGCCGTCGTGCAGCGCGAACTTGTCGAGAGAAAGCGCTGGATGACGCGCGAAGAATTCGTCGAGGAGTGGGCGGTGGCGCAAATCATGCCGGGGCCCAACGTTGTCAACCTCTCGCTGATGATCGGTCACCGCTATTTCGGCCTGCCGGGTGCCATGGCCGCACTCGCCGGCATGCTGACCGTGCCGCTGGTGGTGGTGCTTTTGCTGGCGCTGGTGTACGCGCAGTTTGCCGGCCACCCCGGCGTGGCTGGTGCACTGCGCGGCATGGGCGCCGTGGCCGCCGGCCTGATTGCCGCCACCGGTCTGAAACTGGTGGGCGCGCTGAAAACCCATCCGCTGGGCCTGCCCACTTGCATCGCACTGGCGGTGCTGTGTTTTGTGGGCATCGCGCTGCTGCGCCTGCCGCTGGTCTATGTCCTGCTCGGCCTGGGCGTCGTGGCCTGCACGCTGACCTGGCGAAAGCTGCGCCCATGAACATCACGCTGCAATGGAGCGACTGGCTGGCCATGTTCGGCCACTTCATGATCCTGTCGCTGCTGTCGATAGGCGGCGCCATCACCACCGCACCCGACATGCACCGCTACCTGGTTGATGGCCAGCACTGGCTGAGCGACACGCAGTTCAATGCCTCGGTGGCGATTGCCCAGGCCGCGCCCGGACCCAACGTGCTGTTTGTCGCGCTGATGGGCTGGCACGTCGGGCTGAACGCGGGCGGGCCGCTGACCGGGTTGTTTGGCGTTTTCATCACCATGCTGGGCATTCTGCTGCCCAGCACCACCCTGACTTACCTGGCCGCCAGCTGGGGCCACCGCAACCGCCAGCTGCGCGGCGTGCGTGCCTTCAAGCAGGGCATGGCACCGATTGTCATTGCGCTGTTGGTGGCCACCGGCTGGATTCTCGCTAGCGCCAACGTCATCAGCCTGAAAGACTGGCCGGTGGGGTTGCTGACCGTGGTCACCGCGCTGATTGTCTGGCGTACCCGCCTGCATCTGTTGTGGCTGCTGGGTGCCGGGGCGCTGCTGGGTGCCATGGGCTGGATCTAGGCTGCATCTCCACGCGCACGCTGAACCCCATGAACAGCCTGGCCGCTCCGCCCCTGATTTTTTTTGCTGACCTGTCGGTCGACGTGAACAAGCCGCAGGAAGTGGGTGACAGTGGCGAGGGTTTGCGCCGCCTGGTGCCCATCACCGGCGGGCAGGCCAAAGGACAAGACTGGCAAGCCCGCGTTTTGCCGGGGGGCACCGATTTTCAGTTGATCACGGCCGCAGGCACCGCCAGGCTGGACGCCCGTTACCTGCTGGAAACCGATGCGGGGGAGCTGATTTACGTGCAAAACCACGCCATTCGCAGCGGCCCGCCAGAGCTTATGGCCCGGCTGCTGCGCGGCGAGCCGGTGGACCCGGCACTGGTTTATTTCCGCTGCAGCCCGCGCTTTGAGACGACCGCGCCGGCGCTGCGCTGGGTCAACGAGCGGCTGTTCGTAGGCACCGGCGCACGCTTGCCCGATCAGGTGCAGATGCGCTTTTATGAAGTCGGCTGAGCCCGGTTCGAGCCCGAAAACTCAGCCTGTCCGCTGGCGCAACGCCTCGTACAGGCAGACACCACTGGCCACCGACACGTTGAGGCTTTCCACTGCCCCGCGCATCGGGATGCGGACCAGCTCATCGCAGGTCTTGCGCGTGAGCTGGCGCATGCCCTCGCCTTCGGCGCCCAGCACCAGCGCCACCGGGCCCTTCAAGTCCACGTCGTAAATGGTTTTTTCGGCGTCGTCGCTGGTGCCTATGCACCAGATATTGCGTTCCTTGAGCTCACCCAGGGTACGCGCCAGATTGGTCACCATGAAATAAGGCATGGTTTCGGCGGCGCCGCTGGCCACCTTGGCGACCGTGGCGTTGATGCCGGCCGCATGGTCCTTGGGTGCAATCACTGCATGCGCACCCGCGCCGTCGGCCACGCGCAGGCAGGCGCCGAGGTTGTGCGGGTCGGTCACGCCGTCGAGAACCAGCAGCAGCGGGGCCTCTTCTCCCGCGGCCTCAAGCTGTTCGAGCAATTCGTCCAGCGACTTGACCTGCGGCACGGCATCGACCCGCGCCACCACGCCCTGGTGGCCATGGCTGCCGCACATCTTGGCCAGCCGCAGGCCGTCTGACTCGATCAGGCGGATACCGGCCTCCCGGGCGCGGTCCACAAACTGGCGCATGCGCGCGTCGCGGCGCGAAACGTCGAAAAATACCTCAAAAACAGACTGCGGTGCGGTTTTAATACGCACTCCGACCGCGTGGAAGCCGAACAGGACTTTGGGTGAAGATGACATCACGCGATTATCACTGCACCGCCCCGCCTGACAGCAGGGAGCGCGCAGAGGATGGGCGGTCCGGCGCAAGGCCTAAAATAGTAACGAGACGTTTTTCTCAATGGGGACGGTATGGGTTTACGCCTTAAATTCAATCTGGTGCTGGTGATCGTTTTCCTGGCCGGCTTCGCTGCTGCCGGCCTGGTTTCGCGCCAGCTGCTGCAGGACAACGCCCGCGAAGAGGTGTTGCGTAATGCCCGCCTGATGATGGATACAGCGCTGTCCGTGCGGGCCTACACCGTCGATCAGGTCAAGCCGCATCTGGACAAGCAGCTCGAAGAAGTCTTCCTGCCGCAAACCGTGCCGGCCTACGCGGCCACCGAAACCCTGAACCTCATCCAGAAAAAATACCGCGATTACGGCTACAAGGAGGCCACGCTCAACCCGACCAATCCGCGGGATCGCGCCACCGACTGGGAAGCCGACATCGTCCAGCAGTTCCGAAAAAATGCCGACTCGAAAGAACTGGTGTCCGAGCGCACCGGTGGTACCGGCCGCACCCTGTACATCGCCAAACCGATCCAGATCAGCAATCCGGCCTGCCTGCAGTGCCACAGCGTGCCCGCCGCTGCGCCGGCCAGCATGATCAAGGTCTACGGCGAGGCCAATGGTTTCGGCTGGAAACACAACGAAATCATCGGTGCGCAGGTGGTGACCGTGCCCATGGATATCCCCATCCTGAATGCCGAACGCGCCTTCAAGACTTTCATGGCTTCGCTGGCCGCCGTGTTTGCCGTCGTTTTCATCGCACTGAACGTGATGCTGAGCTGGCTGATCGTGCGCCCCATCCGGCGCATGTCGCAGGCGGCCGACAAGGTCAGCACCGGCGACTTCGATGTGCCAGAGTTTTCCGATGCGGGGCGCGATGAAGTGGCCGTGCTCGGCAGTTCCTTTAACCGCATGCGCCGCAGCCTCGAAAAAGCTATGCAGATGATTGAACGGGGAAGCTGAACCCATGAACCCCATCGAAATCAAGGGCGCTGCTTGAGCGGCTTGCCCCCACCAGGTGCCAGGCCACCCGCGGCGGGTGTGGACGCGGCCGCCCTGCCCAACGGCCACACGGTGTTCGAGTACCGCATTGAAAAAATGCTGGGCGGCGGCGGCTTCGGCATCACCTACCTGGCGCGTGACATCAATCTCGAGCTGCCGGTCGCCATCAAGGAGTATTTTCCGGGCGACCTGACAACGCGCGCGGCCGACCTGTCGGTGCGCGTGCGGGTGCCCGAGGGCGAGCAGCAGTTCCAGTGGGGCCTGGAGCGCTTTCTGGACGAAGCCCGGGCGCTGGCCGCCTTTCGCCACCCCAACATTGCACGCGTGCTGCGCTATTTCCGGGAAAACGGCACGGCCTACATCGTCATGGAGTACGAGTCCGGCGACCCGCTCAAACGCTGGCTGGCGCGCCAGCCAGCGCTGGACCAGGCCGGCCTGCTCAAGGTGATTTACCCGCTGATGGACGGCCTGGAGGCCGTGCACAAGCTGGACTTCCTGCACCGCGACATCAAGCCCGACAACATCTACATTCGCGCCGACGGCACACCAGTGCTGCTGGACTTCGGCGCGGCGCGCCGCTACACCGGCGGGCGCGACCTGACCAACATCGTCAGCCCCGGTTTTGCCCCGTTTGAGCAGTACCACAGCAAGGGCAACCAGGGCCCGTGGACCGACATCTACTCGCTGGGCGCGGTGATGTACTGGATGACCACCGGGCAAAAACCGCTGGAATCGGCTGCGCGCGTGCAGGACGACGCCATGCCCAGGGCGGTAGACATCGGCAATGCCGCCGTGTTCGGCAACGCCCTGCTGCGCGCCATCGATTGGGCGCTGAGCCCCAACGAAGCGCGCCGGCCGCAGAACGTTGCCGAACTGCGGGCCGCGCTGGTGGGAGCGCCGGCGGTGCAGACCGCACCCTCCTCGGCGGCAAGCAGGGTTTCGCCCGACACCCGGAGCGGCCCCGACAGCGACGTGCTGGCCTTCGCCGCCAGTGCACGTTCCTTCCCCGGCAGCAGCGCCGAAAACCTGCGCAAGAACGTGCTGGGCACGGTGATGTTCCTGGACCTGGTGGCCTATTCGAAACATTCGATCGACCAGCAGGTGGCGCTCAAGGAACGTTTCAACGAGCTGATCACCAAGGCGCTCAAGGGCGTGGCCGAGGCCTCGCGCATCGTCATCGACACCGGCGACGGCGCGGCCATCTGCTTTCTCGGCGACCCGGAGGAAGCGCTGCAGTCGGCACTGCTGCTGCGCGGGCTGCTGCTGCAGAAGTACGGCCAGATGTTGTCGGTGCGCATCGGCCTGCACCTGGGGCCCATCCGCATGGTGTTTGACATCAACCAGCGCGTCAACGTGGTCGGAGACGGCATCAACGTGGCGCAGCGCATCATGGATTTCGCCCAGCCCAACCAGATCGTGGTCTCACGGGCTTATCACGACGTGATCGCCTGTATCACCGACAACGCCGCCACCCTGTTCAGCCCAATGGGGCCGCATCTGGACAAACACCTGCGCTCGCACGAGATCTATGCCGTGCTGGACCCGAAAGCGCGGCCGGTTCTCGCTCCGGCGCGCAGCAGCGAATTCGAAAACACGGCCTCTTTTGCGGCACTGGCCACACTGACACCGGAAGTTGCGGCCGAAATCGAAAGCGAACTCGCCCGCAGCATCGGGCCGCTGGCCAGGGTGCTGGTGCAGAAAGCGCTGCCACGCAGCGTCAGCGCCCAAGGCTTGCGCCAACTGCTGGCGGTGTCGATCCCCGACCCGACGGCGCGTGAACTGTTTGTCAAACCGAGAAGCCATAAAACCCAGCCCGCCCCCCCCGATTTCGGCGCGCGCAGCGACTGGGGCGCCTTGAACCCTTTCAGCCGTCCGCGTGCCGACGTCAGCCGGCCCGTCAGCTCACGCTCGGGCCCGACCTCGACCCTTTCCTCGCCCTATTTCAGCGATGCGCAGTTGGCGCAGATCGACAAGGCCCTGAGCCAGTTCATCGGGCCTTTGGCCAAAATGATCATCAAAAGAGAAATTACCCGGCATACCTCGTTGGAAACGCTGCTGAAAACGCTTGCCCTTCAGGTGGACCGCCCGGCGGACCGCGCGAAATTCCTGGCCGTGACGCAAAAACTCTAAACGCACCCAGAGGCGATACGCTCCTGTATTGATAGCAGCTCGCGACCGCCCATAAAGGGCTAAACGCTTATTTCACCTCAAGCAGCGACCACCTGGCCGGCTTCGATGGTGATGCGCCGCTCGCAGCGGGAGGCAATACCGGGGTCATGCGTCACCAGCACCAGCGTGGTGCCCAGCTCCTGGTTGAGTTCGAACATCAGCGCCATGACTTTTTCGCCGGTAGCAAAGTCCAGGCTGCCGGTGGGTTCGTCGGCCAGCAACACGGCCGGCTGCACCACAAAGGCCCGGGCCAGCGCCACGCGCTGCTGTTCACCGCCCGACAGTACCTTCGGGTAGTGCCCCAGGCGCTCGCCCAGGCCGACACGTTTGAGCATCTCGGTCGCCTGCGCCCGCGCGTTCCTTGCGCCGGACAGCTCCAGCGGCAACATGACGTTTTCCAGGGCGTTGAGATTGCCCATGAGCTGGAAGCTCTGGAATACAAAGCCGATTTTCTGCGCGCGAAGTGCGGCGCGGTCGTCTTCGCTGAGTGCAAACAGGTCCTGACCGGCCAGCTGCACCGTGCCCTGGGTGGGCGTGTCCAGCCCGGCAATGATGGACAGCAGCGTGCTTTTGCCCGAGCCGGAAGCGCCGACAATGGCGGCAGTCTCCCTGGCCGCCAGTGCGAAATCAATATCGCGCAAAATGGTCAGGGTACCGGTCGAGTCGCTCACGCTCTTGAAAACATGCTCGACGGAAATAATTGCAGAAGAACGGTCTTCCGCCGACGCCAATGAGGCCGGCTGCGCCGGGGAAACAGGAACAACAGGTTCAAACATGCCAGCCTTATCGGATATTTCGGGACTCCACCGCCCAGACTTTAACAAGCCCGGCCTGCGCGCGGGCCTGCTGGGCCTGATGCTCTGTATTTTCATGCTGGTAATGCCGCAGAGCGGCCTGGCCCAGACAGCCGCCAAACCCGGCGCCGGCGACGGCCCGGTCATCCTGGTGGTGGGCGATTCGCTGAGTGCGGAGTACGGCCTCAAACGCGGCAGCGGCTGGGTCAGCCTGATGGCGCAGCGCCTGGCGGCCGAAAAAATTCCGGCCAAGGTGGTCAACGCCAGCATCAGCGGCGACACCACCTCGGGCGGCCGCTCGCGCCTGGGCGCCCTGCTCACCCAGCACAAGCCCGGCGTGGTCATCATCGAGCTGGGCGGCAACGATGCCTTGCGCGGCCTGCCGCTGGACATGACCGAAGGCAACCTGCGCGCCATGACGCAGGCTGCGCAAAAGGCCGGCGCCAAGGTGCTGCTGGTGGGCATGCAGGTGCCCCCCAATTACGGCAGCGATTACGCAGCGAAATTCTCCGGGCTGTTTGCGAAGGTGGCGAAAGACAGCAAGGCCGGCCTGGTGCCCTTTCTGCTCAAGGGCGTGGCGGACACCGGCGACGCAACCGGCATGTTCCAGGCAGACCGTATCCACCCGACCGAACAGGCGCACTCCCTGATGCTGGCCAATGTCTGGCCCGAGCTGAGAAAACTCGCCAAGTGAGCGTCGACCGCATCTCTGCCGAAGAGGCACTGGGCCGGCTGACAGATTTCTCCACCGTTATCGATGCCCGCAGCGAAGGCGAATACGCCGAGGACCACCTGCCTGGTGCCGTCAACTGGCCCAGCCTGCATGACGAGGAGCGCAAGATCGTCGGCACGAAATACAAACAGATCAGCCAGTTCGAAGCCAAGAAACTGGGGGCAGCGCTGGTGGCCCAGAACATCGCGGCCCACATCCAGCGCGAGGTGCTGGACAAACCGCGGGAATGGCAGCCGCTGGTGTATTGCTGGCGCGGTGGCAAGCGCAGCGGCTCGCTGGCCCTGATCCTGGACCAGATCGGCTTCAGGGTAACCCTCGTGGACGGCGGTTACAAGGCCTTCCGTGCGGCACTGGTGGCCGATCTGCCCTCACTGGCGGCACGCCACCAGTTCCGCGTCGTGTGTGGCCCCACCGGTGCCGGCAAGACCCGCCTGCTGCAGGCCCTGGCGCAGCAAGGCGCGCAGGTGCTGGACCTGGAGGCGTTGGCAAACCACCGCAGCTCGGTGCTGGGCCTGATCCCCGGCGTGGCGCAACCGAGCCAGAAGGCCTTTGACAGCCTGATCTGGGCCGCCCTGCACGGCTTTGATGCCACGCGCCCGGTCTACATCGAAAGCGAAAGCAAGAAGGTCGGCAACGTCGCCGTGCCTGAGGGCCTGATTGCCGCCATGCGGGCCAGCCCCTGCCTGCGGCTGGACCTGCCCGAAGCCGAACGGGTGGCACTGCTGCTGGAGGATTACGACTTTTTTGTGAAGGACATCGGCTTCTTCTGCGAGCGCCTGGCGGCCCTGACCGAAGCGCGCGGCAAGCTCACCGTGCAGGACTGGCAGACGCGTGCGCGCAGCGGCGACCTCGCTTCGGTGGTGCAGGAGCTGCTGGTCCAGCATTACGACCCGGCCTATCTTCAGTCGATACAGCGAAACTTCAGCCAGTACGACACAGCCCGCGTGCTGGTACCGCGCGACCACACGGCGGCCGCCATGCACGCGCTGGCGCAAGACCTTCTGGCCGCCTGAAGCGCCGGCTCCAACGACAAGGCCCCGGAAGAACAGTTGCCTGTCCTTCCGGGGCCTGGTGTTGAATTTGCTATAAAAAAGAGAGCTACCTGCACCCGTCCATCAAGGGCCAAAGCCCGATTTGATTCAAATCTCCAAGGGCCGACGGCGCGTCAGGGTGCGGGGTCTGCCGGCGGCGCGGTGCCGCCCTCTTCACCCTCTGGCGTGTCGTCATCCGGCAGGTCCGGTTTGCCCTCGGCCTTGCGTTTGAGTTTTTCCTCTTTTTTCTTCTTTTTGGCCAGCTCTTTCTGGCGCTTTTCGTAGGAATAATTGGGAGTTGCCACGGCGTGCTTTCTTCAGGGGGAATATGCCCTAACTGTACTGCATCAGGGCCAGCGAGTTCGCCAGGTCGGCCTGCAGGTCGGCGACGGCTTCCAGGCCTACCGAAAACCGCACCAGCCCGCCTTTGAAGGGCCAGGGCGTGGTCCGGATGACTGGCACGTCATAGGGTGCACACAGGCTCATGGGGCCGGCCCAGCTGTAGCCGAGCTGAAACAGTTGCAGCCTGTCGCAGAAGCCGTCAACTTCCGCCTGTGCAAACCCCGCCTTGAACACAATGCTCAGCAGGCAGGCGGCAGCCGTGCAATCGCGCTGCCAGAACGCATGCCCGGGCGAGCCTTCCAGCGCCGGGTGCAGCACCGCTTCAACCTGCGGCTGCTGCTGCAGCCAGGCCGCCAGCACGCGGGTCGAGGCGTCCTGCGCGGCATAACGCAAAGCCAGGCTGCCCAGGCCGCGCAGCACCAGCTCCACGTCATTGCCGCCCACACCGTAACCCACGCGCATATGGCAAAAATGCACCAACTGGTGCAAGGCCTCGTCGCGCGTGACCACCGAGCCCATCAGCACGTCGGCACCGCCACTGGGGTACTTGGTCAGGGCCTGGACGGAGATGTCGGCGCCCAACGCAAAGGCATTGAAGGCAATGCCGGCTCCCCAGGTGTTATCCAGCACCGTGACGATGCCTTGCGGATGCACATCGCCATGCGCCTTGACGGCGGCCACCAGCGCCGGCAGGTCTGGAAACTCCAGCGTGATTGAGCCCGGCGCCTCGAGCCAGACCAGGCGTGTTTTCTTGCTCAACTTCGCTGCCAGGTCGGCGGGTTGCATAGGGTCGTAATAGCGAAAGCTGACGCCCCAGGCGGTGAGTTCGTGCTGCGCAAAAGTTTTGTTGGGCCCGTACGCGTTGTCGGGAATCAGCATCTCGTCACCGGCCTTGAGTAGCGCCATGTCCACCAGCACCACCGCCGCCAGCCCGCTGGGAACCAGGGTACAGAAACTGCCATCTTCCAGCGTGGCAATGCGCTCTTCCAGCGTGAAGGTGGTTGGCGTGCCATGCAGGCCGTAGGTGTAGCCCGTCTTGTGTTTCCAGTCGCGCTGGCGCAGCGCCGCAACGCTTGGGAAGATGATGGTCGAAGCCTTGTGGACGCCGGGCTGGACGGAGTCAAAGCCGGCGGGCGGCTTGTAGGCGTGGTGGATCAGTTGGGTGGAGATATCGCTCATCCAGCCATGTTAACGGCAGGCGGCGATTTGCACCGGAGCCGACATCAAGGCCGCTGCCACCCCTGGCTCAGATATTTCTTCAGGAATGCGGTCCAGACCGGCACGGCCACAAACTGATTGTCCGTATGGCCGCCGTGGTAGCCATGTGTCGTGCAGTTCGCCATCACGGCAGCGATGTCACCGGCAGTGAACCCTGTCTTCTCGTCAACCACCGAGCCTCCGCGCTGCACGAGGATGTCACAGTTGGCGGTATTGGGATGGCGCGGCGCAAAGGCTCGCTTGTGGTTGAAATCGAAATTGTGCCCCTGCCCTGGAAGTATCAGATTTTCAGCCTTGCCGCCACGCTCGTTCACCCACGCGGCATAACGCTGGCAAAGTGCTGCGGGAGCAGCATCGTCCTGATCGCCGGTGACAATCAGCATTGGCGAGTCGAAGTACCGGTCCCGCACTTCATCGCGTACGCCGCAGAAAGGGTAAAGCCCCACAATCACGTCCATGGGTTTGGCGTTGAACAATTTGCGATAAGTGCCACGCACCTTCGACTCGACGATGTCGTGCGTCCACTTCCTGTTAACCGACAGGCCAGCACCTGCTCCGTAGCTCTCACCCAGGTAGCCCACGCGCCTGAAACCCTGTGTGCGGCGTAACCAGTCGGCGGCAGTCAGGCTATCCATGTTCATGTTCAGGACGTTGGCGCCCTTCGCATGGCCCGCTGCGAGGTCGTCGGCCACCCGGTGGATGCCGCGGGGTGTGTAGTGGTCCATCACCAGCGAGGCGATACCCAACTCATTCAATGCATCAACGTAGTGAAAAACATTGCGGTCAAGGCCTTGCGCACCATGCGAGACAAGCACGACGGCGGTGGCACCAGCAGGGTTGAACAGGTAGCCGATGCCATCTATCGCACCGCAGTCCAGCGGTGCGCCTGTGCAGCGCAGGGTTTGCCAGCTCACCTTCTCGCCCGCTGCAGCGTTTGCGGTCTGGGCTGCCGCGTCCCCGCTAACGCACAGCAGCGCGAGATTGATCACGCGCAGGGCAAATGCTCTTCTGAACATGACGCCTGGCTTCCTCAGCTAGACCTTCCACTTCTCCAGCAACTTCTCCGGGCCCATGCTGTCGTAACCTTCGAAGGGCTGGTGAATCCACGGATTGGTGGGCAAGAACTCGACCGAGTAATCGGGCTGGAAAGTGGACACGCCCTTGGTCCAGATCACGGCGCTGCGCAGCTCGCTGATGGGCTTGTAGTTGTTGCGCAGCTGATGGATCACTGCGTTGAGCGTGTGGCCGGTGTCGGCCAGGTCGTCCACCAGCAGCACCTTGCCGGCGATTTCGCCCTTGGGTGTGGTGATGAAGCGTGCAATGTCGAGGTTGCCTTGTGTCATGCCCGCGTCGGCGCGATAGGAGCTGGTGGACATGATGGCCAGTGGCTTGTCGAAAATACGCGAGAGGATGTCGCCGGGCCGCATGCCGCCGCGCGCCAAGCAGAGGATGGTGTCGAACTGCCAGCCGGACTGGTGCACCTTGATCGCCAGTTTTTCAATTAGGTTGTGGTATTCGTCATAACTGACATAGAGATGTTTGCCGTCTTCCGTCAACATGAAAATGCTCCTGATTCAATAGCTGGTTGCGCCCGCCCTGATTGGGCTGGAGCGCGATTTGACTGAAAATTCTCGCGAAACCGTTCAGGTTGCAAAGGGGTTGCGCAGCAGGATGGTGTGGTCGCGGTCGGGGCTGGTCGAGATCATGTGGATGGGCACGCCGGTAACTTCCTCGATGCGATGCAGGTAACGCTGGGCCGTGGCCGGCAGCTTGTCGTAGTCGGTCACGCCCACCGTGCTCTGGGTCCAGCCCGGCAGGGTCTCGTAAATCGGTTTGCAGCGCGCAATGTCTTCGGCACCCATGGGCAGGATGTCGACGATGTGGCCGTCGAGTTCGTAACCGGTACAAAGCTCGAGGTTTTCAATGCCGTCGAGCACATCAAGCTTGGTGATGCACAGGCCAGACAAGCCGTTGACTTGCGCCGAGCGCTTGAGCAGCGCGGCGTCGAACCAGCCGCAGCGACGGCTGCGACCGGTGGTCACGCCTTTTTCTGCGCCGACGGTGCTCATGTGGTAACCCGGCGTGCCGGGCTTTTCCCAGTCCAGCTCGGTCGGGAACGGACCACCGCCCACACGCGTGCAATAGGCCTTGGTGATGCCCAGGATGTAGTGCAGCATGCCCGGGCCAACACCCGCGCCAGCGGCGGCATTCCCCGCCACGCAGTTGCTGGAAGTCACAAAGGGATAGGTGCCATGATCGACGTCGAGCAGCGTGCCCTGCGCGCCTTCGAAGAGCAGGTTCGCGCCTTCGGCGTTGGCGTCGTTGAGTTCACGCGAAACGTCGGCCATCATGGGTTTGAGCAGTTCGGCATGGCGCATGGCTTCGTCGTACACCGGCTGGAACTCGACGGCCGGCGCGTTCAGGTAACCGGTCAGCACGAAGTTGTGCAGGTCCAGCAGCTCGCGCAGCTTGGCGGCAAAACGCTCAGGGTATTTGAGGTCCTGCACACGCAGCGCGCGGCGGGCGATCTTGTCTTCGTAGGCCGGGCCGATGCCGCGGCCGGTGGTGCCGATCTTGACGGTGCCACCGGTTTCACGGCGGGTTTCGCGCGCCACGTCGAGCGCCACATGGAAAGGGAGGATCAGCGGGCAGGCTTCGCTGATGCGCAGGCGCGAGCGCACCTCGACACCGGCTTTTTCCAGGCCTTCGATTTCTTCAAACAATTTGGCGGCCGAGAGCACCACGCCATTGCCGATGTAACACTTCACGCCGGGGCGCATGATCCCGCTGGGAATCAGGTGCAAGGCTGTCTTGATGCCGTTGATAACCAGCGTGTGGCCGGCATTGTGGCCGCCCTGGAAACGAACCACTCCCTGGGAGCTTTCGGTCAGCCAGTCCACCAGCTTGCCCTTGCCTTCATCACCCCATTGGGTGCCCACGACCACCACGTTGCGGCCGGCGGTTGCGGCAGTTGTCTTTGTCATCTTCAGTTCACTCTTTAAGGATTGTTGGGGATGCGGGATATTCGCGGCAGCGTTCAGGCCGGCGTTTTACCCAGCGGCTGGACCTGCCACTGGCCGGCAACATTGGCCAGCTCGCGGTCGCAGTCAAATTCATCGACTTCGTGTTCATGGCCGGGCAAGACACAGGCCACGGTTTCACCGCCGGCGCGCAATCTGGCGATGGCCGCGCGCAGGCCGACCTCTTCACCCCAGGGCGCGCGTATGGCAGGCCGCAGCGGTTTGGGGGTTAGCACACTGACCAGTTCCTTGAGATCCAGGCTGAAACCGGCTGCGGGCCGGTTGCGCCCGAACACGGCGCCGACCTCGTCATAACGGCCGCCTCGCACCAGCTCGGCACCCTGGGCACCGTCGCGCTGGCCTTGACCGTAGATGGCAAAACGGGTACCGCTGTAGTAGGCATAACCGCGCAGGTCGGCCAGGTCAAACGCGATGCGCACCGGACCGGCCAACGCCCGCACATGGGTCGCCAGCCACTTCAGGTTCTGCAGGGCCGTGAGTGCGTCGGGGACCGCCTTGAAAGCCTTCTCAGCCTCGGCCAGCACCTTGTCGTCGCCATACATCTGCAGCAGCGCCAGCAGGCCTTCACGCGCCGCCGCAGGCAGCTCGCCGTTGAGGCTGGACATCAGGCTGGACAGCTCGCTGGCATCCTTGACCGCCAATGCGGCGTGTATGCGCGCCAGCATGGAAGGGCTGACCTTCGCGCCGGCCAGCAGACTGCTGACGATGCGCACATCGGCCATGTCCACCGACAGTTGCGTGACGCCGGCGGCGTTCAGGCCCTCCAGCGCGAGCAACTGGGCTTCGAGGTCGGCCTCGAGCCCGGCGTGGCCGTAAATTTCGGCGCCAAACTGCAGCGGCTCGCGCGTGGCGTGCGGCCGGTCGGCGCGGGTGTGCAGCACTGGGCCGCAGTAACACAGGCGGGCCACGCCCTGGCGGTTCAGCAGATGGGCGTCGATGCGCGCTACCTGCGGCGTGGTGTCGGCGCGCAGGCCCAGCGTGCGGCCGGAGAGCTGGTCCACCAGCTTGAAGGTCTGCAGGTCGAGCGCCTCACCGGTGCCGGTGAGCAGGGATTCGAGATGTTCGAGCAGCGGCGGCATGACCAGCTCGTAGCCGTAGCTGCGCGCCGTGTCCAGAAACAAACGGCGCAGTTCCTCGATGTGGCGCGCCTCGGAGGGCAGGACATCGGCAATTTGATCCGGCAATTGCCATGATGACGACCAGGCGGGCATGTATTTATCGTGGGCTGTTAAAAACAGGATTTTACCGGGCTTGAGGCCCGGTTTCCGGCCAAGAGACCGCCGGATACAGCCACAGGGCAGGAAAAATCCAGGGAGCGGACGTCTGCCGGGAAGCAGCCCTCAGATGAGAAAGGCGATCCAGGCCAAGCCGGCAGCGATGCTGCACAGGCCAAAAAAACGGATCTGGCCGTTACTGAGCTTGAGGATCTGCTCGAACATGCCGCGCCAGCCGCGCGGCGAGAACAAAGGCAGCAGACCCTCAATCACCAGCATCAAGGCCAGTGCCTGCCAGATCGTGCTGCTGTCCAAGCCGCGCCGTTATTTTCTGGCGGCAGGTGCCGAAACGCCGCCGGAGCTGCGCATGGCCTTGAAGAAGTCAGAGGACGGATCAATCACCATCACGTCTCCCTTTTTGTCGAAGCTGGCCTTGTAGGCGTCCAGGCTGCGATAGAACTGGGCAAACTGCGGGTCGCGGCCGAAGGCATCGTTGTAGGCGGCAGCGGCCTGCGCGTCGCCTTCACCCTTGATCTTCTGGGCTTCACGGTAGGCATTGGCAATGGTGACCTCGCGTTGCCGGTCGGCATCGGCGCGAATTTTCTCGCCCTCGGCGGCACCGGTGGAACGCAATTCGTTGGCAACCCGCTTGCGCTCGGCCTCCATGCGGCGGTACACCGATTCCGTGATGGCCTCCACGTAGTCCACGCGCGTGATGCGCACGTCGATCACATCAATGCCCCAAGGCTTGGCACCGCGCACGACCTCAAGCACCTCGGCCTTCACGTCAGCCATCAGAGCCTCGCGCTTGAGCGACAGCAGATCCTTGACGGTGCGCCTATTGATGGCTTCCTGGAAAGCGTTGCGCACCACGCGGTTGAGCTGGTTGGCCCCGGCGCGTTCGTCAAGACCAACGTTACGGATGTACTCCGACGGCTGGATGATGCGCCATTTGACAAACCAGTCGATCACCACGCGCTGCTTCTCGGCAGTCAGCATAGGTTCCGCGTCAGTGCTGTCCAGTGTCAGCAGCCGCCTGTCGATGTACGACACGTTCTGGAAAGGCGGCGGCAACTTGAAATTGAGACCAGGCTCCAGGATGACCTCCTTGATCTGGCCCAGCGCGTACACCACACCAAACTGGCGCTGATCCACCACAAACAGCATGGAGCTGAGCAGGGCCAGCGCGACCAGCAGGGAAGAAGCAATAAATCCAACTCTGTTCACGATGGTTCCTTAGCGGGTTTCGCGTTCGCGGGTGCGGGAAGTGTCGCGGGCTCGCGAATCCAGGGGCGCTGTGGACGACGGCACCGGAAGCGGCGCGACTGCAGCGCTTGACTCCACACCGGTTGCAGCAGAACCGCCCTGCCCGGTTGCCTGCATGAGCTTGTCAAGCGGAAGGTACAGCAGGTTGGACCCTTGGCGCGACTCGACCAGCACCTTGGTGACATTGCTGTAGACCTGCTGCATGGCGTCAAGGTACATGCGGTCGCGCGTGACCTGGGGCGCCTTCTGGTATTCCGCCAGCACGGAGCGAAAACGCTGGGCATCACCTTGCGCCTGCGCCACCACTCTGGCTTTGTAGGCTTCCGACTCTTCCTTGAGGCGCGACGCCGAACCCACCGCGCGCGGAATCACGTCATTGGCGTAGGCCTGGGCCTCGTTCTTGGCGCGCTCACGCTCCTGGCCGGCTTTCAGGACATCGTCAAAGGCGGCCTGGACCTGCTCGGGTGGACGCACACCGCTCTGCTGGAGATTGACGGCGACCACTTCCACGCCCACCTTGTAGCGGTCAAGGATGACCTGTGTCAGCGCACGCACACGCGGCGCAATCTGATCGCGCTCTTCGGCAAGCGCGGAGTCCATCTTCATCTTGCCGACGACCTCGCGCACCGCGGTTTCAGCGGCCTGCACCACCGTGGCGGCCGGATCCCGCGTCTCGAAAAGATAGGCGCGCGCATCGTTCAGGCGGTACTGGACGGCGAACTTGATCTCGACAATGTTCTCGTCTTCGGTGAGCATGGCGGATTCGCGCAGGCCGGTTGCCTTGATGATATTGTCACGCCCCACATCGACCGAGCGGATCTGCGTTGCCACCACGATTTCATGGCGCTGCACCGGATACGGCAGGCGCCAGTTGAAACCTGCACCCACGGTGGAGTTGTACTTGCCGAACTGGGTGATGACCGCCTGCTGGCCCTCTTGCACGATGAAAAAGCCAGTACCCAGCCAGATCAGCACAGCCACGCCGGCAATCAGGCCGACGCCGATGCCTGCACTTTTCATGTCAGGCTGGAAGCCGCCGGGGCCGCCGTTGCCGCCTCCGCCGCCAAATCCCCCATTGCCGCGGCCACGCTGGCCGGCATTTTTTCCGCCGAACAGGCCACCGAGCTTGCGGTTGAAGTCACGCCACAACTCGTCAAGATCGGGAGGGCCCTGGTTGGGGCCCTGCCCCTGGCCTTGCGGCCGGTTCGGTGCGGGTGGCCGCACAGGCGGAACATCGTCGCGGCCGGCTTCAGGCTTGGAATCGTCGGGCGGGGTTTTGTTGTCGTCGTCACGGCCCCAGCGCGGATCGTTCAAATTGAACACTCCTCGGGCGCGTTGCCTCAGCCGTCCTGGCAGGGTCGTCAGCGTCTGTAGCACAGGGTTCAGGTTCATGGAATCGAGCTCACTTTTTTATTACTCCGACATTGTGCCTAATCACGCGACGGTCTCACTGATTCGGGGGCTATCTTCGACGGGTGTGTGCGACGCGTACCGCGCCAGCAACTCACGCAACAAAGGTAGGCCCTCGCCCGTCTGTGCGCTGACAAAAACCCGCTCGACACGCCGGCCCGTGTCCGAAAAAGCGTCATTGATCTCGAAACTGTCACTTAGCTGCAGGGGGCGGCGCGATTTTTCAAGGGCATCGAGCTTGTTGAACACCAGAATCTGCGGCACATCAGCCGCGCCGATCTCGGCCAGCACGCGCTGGACCTGCTCAATCTGCTCGAGATGATCGGGATTCGCACCATCGACCACATGCATTAGCAGGTCGGCATCTGCGGCTTCCTGCAAGGTGGCGGCAAACGCATCAACCAGGCCATGCGGCAGGTCGCGGATGAAGCCCACCGTGTCGGACAGCGACACCGAGCGGGCGGCGTCGCCCAGGTAGAGCTGCCGCGTTGTGGTGTCCAGCGTGGCAAACAGCTGGTCGGCGGCGTAAGCGCGCGCCTTGACGAGGGCATTGAACAGGGTCGATTTCCCGGCATTGGTGTAGCCAACCAGGGAAATCGTGAAGGAGTTTCGCCGCTCGCGCTGGCGTCGCTGGGTCTGGCGCTGCTTCTTGACCTTGGTCAGCCGCTCCTTGGTCCGCTTGATGGATTCGCCGATCATGCGTTTGTCCAGCTCTATCTGCTTTTCACCCGGACCGCCGCGCACGCCGGCACCGCCGGTTTGGCGCTCCAGGTGCGACCAGCGCCGGACCAGCCGGGTCGAGAGGTATTGCAGGCGCGCCAGCTCAACTTGCAACTTGCCTTCGTGGCTGCGCGCGCGCTGGGCAAAAATCTCGAGGATCAGCAAGGTGCGGTCATTGACCGGCAAGCCGAGTACCCGCTCAAGATTGCGCTGCTGGGCCGGGCTCAGGGACTGGTCGAAGAGGATTTCGCTGGCACCCGTTTCCAGGGCCAGCATCTTGATCTCGTCGGCTTTTCCGCTGCCGATGAACAAGGCCGCGTCCGGCGCCCTGCGTTTGCAGACCACCCGGGCAACAGGCTGCAGTCCGGCCGTCTGGGCCAGCAGGCCCAGCTCGTCCAGGCCAGCGTCGAAATTGGGGAGGCCCAGATCGACCCCGACCAGAATGGCCAGCGGCGTGACCGCCGGGGAGAGGTCCTGCGAACTCAGCTGGTTGGGCTTTCTTGGGATTCTGCCGCGGCAAAATTGACTGCACGGCCTGGAACGATGGTCGAAATGGCGTGTTTGTAGACCATTTGAGTGACGGTATTGCGCAGCAGGACCACATACTGATCGAAAGATTCGATCTGGCCCTGAAGCTTAATGCCGTTGACGAGGTAAATCGACACCGGTACATGCTCACGGCGCAAAGTATTGAGGAAGGGGTCCTGCAAAAGCTGGCCTTTGTTGTTGCTCACGATATTTTCCGTGTTCAAGAGTTGATAGGACTTCACCTTACCACAGCCAATTGGCAGCGGTTGTCATCCTAGGCCGTATCTTTGTCCGCGTAGGGGTTGCTGGATGACTTCATCTGGATGCGCAGCGGGGTGCCCACCAGATCGAACTCCTTGCGGAAGCGCCCTTCCAGAAAACGCTTGTAGGCGTCGGTGACATGTTCCAGGGAATTGCCGTGAACGATGATGATGGGCGGGTTCATGCCCCCCTGGTGTGCATAACGCAATTTGGGGCGGAACATGCCGGCCCGCTGCGGACTCTGGAACTGCACCGCTTCGAGCAGCAGGCGGGTCAGCACCGGCGTGGACATCTTGCGGTTGGCCGAAGCGTGGGCCTGGACGATGGATTTCCAGACCGGACCCAGGCCCTGGCGCTTGATCGCCGAGATGTTGTGGATGGTGGCGAACTTCAGGAAGGACAACCGGGTCTCGATGGAGCGCTCCAGAGTTTCCTTCTGATAGCTGTCCACGGCATCCCATTTGTTGACCGCCAGAACAACAGCTCGCCCGCTTTCCAGGATGTAGCCCGCAATATGCGCGTCCTGGTCGGTCACGCCCTGGGTCGCGTCGAGCAGCAAAAGCACTACATTGGCGCTTTCGATGGCTTGCAGGGTTTTGACCACCGAGAACTTCTCAATGGCCTCGAAGACCTTGCCCTTACGGCGCAAACCGGCGGTATCGATCAGCTCAAACTTCTGCCCGGCACGCTCAAAGGGCACCGAAATCGCGTCGCGCGTGGTGCCGGGCTGGTCAAACGCTACCAGGCGCTCTTCGCCCAGCCAGGTGTTGATCAGCGTCGATTTCCCCACATTGGGGCGTCCGGCAACCGCCAGCTTGATCACCGACGGATCGCCTTGCTGGTCGTCTTCGTCAGGATCGGGCAGTTTCAGGGGCTCCAGCGCCTGCTCGACCAGAGTGCGCATGCCCTGCCCGTGCGAAGCGGACACCGGCAACACCTCGCCCAGGCCAAGCTCGAAAAACTCGGAGAGCTGCACGCCCTCGGTCATACCCTCGGCCTTGTTGGCGGTCAACACCGTCGGCTTGCCCAGCTTGCGCAGGTATTTGGCGATCTCGTGGTCTTGGGCATTCACCCCGGCACGCGCATCAACGACAAACACCACCACGTCAGCCTCGGCCACGGCTTGCCGGGTCTGCTTGGCCATTTCCTTGTAGATGCCATCAACCGCCTTGGGCTCGAAACCACCGGTGTCGATAACGATGAACTCCTGCGCGCCGAGCCGGCCATTGCCATAGTGGCGATCCCGCGTCAGGCCGGCATAGTCGGCCACGATCGCTTCGCGCGACTTGGTCAGGCGGTTAAAAATGGTCGATTTGCCCACATTGGGGCGACCGACCAAGGCAATAACAGGTTTCAAAGTGAGCGTTCGGTAGGAAGAGGAATGACAAGCATGGGCGCCTCATCCCCCATCAAGCAGGGGCCGCGGGTCCGGCTCTGCCGGCCCGCAGGCGCAGCGGCCCCCTCGGGGGGCAGCGAAGTACACGAAGTGACGAGCGTGGGGGCCACTCTATTCAGGCGCGAAGCCGAAAACTGCGCCGGAACGCGTGACCACAATCAGGACGTTGCCGGCCAGCACCGGAGAGGCAGCCACGGGCGAACCGTCCGTCGCGAGTCGATTCAACATGGAACCGTCTTCGCGTGACAACAGGTGCACAAAGCCGGCAGAGTCCCCGATGGCAATCGAACGCCCCACCACCAGCGGCGCGCTCAGGCTGCGATAGCGCAAGCGGTCGGTGTTCCAGGCGTTTTCACCGTCGGTGCGGCGCCAGGCCAGCACCTTGCCGTCGGCTTCGGTACCAAACACCAGGCGGTCGTCGCCGTCGATGCCCTGCGCGCCATTGGCCGGTTTGGTCCACAGCAAAGTGCCACGCTGGGCATCGACACAGCCGACGCTGGCCTGGAAGGCCCGGGCACAGACCGTGTTGCCGTTGCGGCTGACCGTACCAACCAGATCCACCAGGCGCTCCACATCGTTGATGCCGCGCGGCGAGGCAATCGGGGCTTCCCAGCGAATGCTGCCGTTGAGCGGATTCAGTCCGGTCAGACGGCCTGCCAGTCCGGCCACCAATGTGTCGCCAACGGCGAGCATGACGCCCGACTGGCGCAACACAAGCGGTTCGCTGGGGCGTTGCTGCGACCAGAGCTTGCGCCCGGTCTGGCCGTCGAAGGCATTGACCGAGCGATCAGCAGCGAGAACAAACACGCGGCCACCCGCCACAAAGGGCGAGGTGAAAGCCTGGGCGGCGAGCTTCTGGCGCCAGATTTCCTTGCCACCCGCCAGCGCCACCACTTCGTTGGTACGCGTGACCACGGCGGTAACTTTTCCGTCGCTGCCCACGCCGGCGGCTATTGGTGCGCCGACATTCGTGCGCCACAGGTCGCGGCCGCTGCGTGCATCCAATGCAGCCACGGTGCCATCGGTGGCGGCGACCACAACGGTATCGCCAGAGACGTTCGCTTGTAGCGGGAAGGAGACCTCGCCGATGCGCGCCGTCCAGACCTGTTTGGCCGGCACCAGTGCCACCACCGGCTGCAGTTCGGCCGGCTGCGGCTTTTTGGTCGAGCTGCCAAAAAGCGAGCAACCACCCAGAAATGCTATTAAAACAATAGCTGTCGACGCTTTGAGGGTAAGGGCCAGAGGCCGAAAAGGCTTGAAAATCACGGCTTGACCTCCGGGGCGGACGCGGGAGAAGCTGCAGCGGCAGCTGCAGGGCTGGCCAATGCAGCGGAGGGGTTCAACCCGAGCGCATTGAGTTTGACTTCGACCAGGCGCCGGTACTCGGTGCGCTCGTCCATGCCCTTGTAGGCTTTTTCGTATTCCGCCCGTGCTTCGGCTTTCTTGCCCTGGGCTGTAAGGATGTCACCGCGGCGGTCAGCCGCCAGCGCCGCGAAGTCCTTGGGGAAAGCGCCCGAAAGCAGTTGCAGCGCTTCGTCGTAAGCCTTGGACTCCAGCAGCAGGCCCGCCAGACGCAGCTTCGCGATGGCCTGGTAACCCTCGTCGGCACTTTTGCCAGCCACCCAGTTGAGGGAAGTCTTGGCGGCATCGAGGTTGCCCTTGTCGTAATAGGTTTTGGCCGCCATCAGCCCGGCTTGCTGGGCGAAGGCCGTGCCTGCAAACCGCTCCTTCATGTCAGCGAATGCACGGTCCAGCCGGCTGGTATCGCCCGACTGGGCGGCGCGTTCGACCTCGTCGTACATGACGGCGGCCTTGGCCGCCTGATCGCGCTGCCAGTAGTTATAGCCGTTCCAGGCCGCAAAAGCGCCAAAAATGGCAATCAGGCTCCAGGTGATCAGGTCGCCGTACTGCTTCCAGAAGTGTTTCAGCTCGTCAAGCTGCTCCTGTTCTTCCAAATCGAGATGTTTTGCCATATAGCTCTTCTAGTTCTGCCCAGTGATGTGTGTTGATTGTAGGGGGCTGCCGTCAGCGGTCCGCGCGCAGTCCCGGCGCCCAGGACGCCATATCGTCCAGCGGCTGCAGCGTCTGGACCTGCGCGGCGTCGGTCTTTTCCCCGCGCAGAGGTTTGACCGCCACGCGGCCCTCGGCCAGTTCGGCTTCGCCAAAAATCAGCGCGAAGCGCGCGCCGCTGCCATCGGCTTTCTTGAACTGCGACTTCATGCTGCCCATGCCCTCGGCGCTGCTGGCATGCATCTGGACATTGACGCCAGCGGTACGCAGGGCTTCGCAGGTCACCATCACCGTTGGCATGGCCTGTGCCGATGGCACGATGGCGTAAACGTCGGGCGCGCTCTCGGGCGGCAGCACGCCAACCGCTTCGAGTAGCAGCAGCATGCGCTCTACGCCCATGCCCCAACCCACCGCAGGCGTGGGTTTGCCGCCAAGCTGCTCGAACAGGCCGTCGTAGCGGCCGCCGCCGCAAACCGTGCCCTGCGAGCCGAGCTTGTCGGTGATCCATTCGAACACGGTGAGGTTGTAGTAGTCCATGCCGCGCACCAGGCGCGGGTTGATGCGGTAGGCTACTCCCGCTGCGTCAAGCATCGCCCGAACCGAATTCAGGTGTGCCAGCGAAGCCTCACCCAGAAAGCCCATGAGCTGTGGAGCCGCTTCGACGACCGCTTGCAGCGCGGGATTTTTCGTGTCAAGGATACGCAGCGGGTTGCTGTGCAAGCGGCGCTTCGCGTCTTCGTCCAGCACATCGGTATGCGCTTCGAAGTGCGCGATCAGCGCCGCGCGATGCGCCATGCGCTCGTCAGGCTGGCCCAGACTGTTCAGCTCGAGCCGCACATGCTCCATCGGAATGCCAAGATCGCGCAGCAACGCGCGGCACATCAGGATCTGCTCGGCGTCCACATCGGGCCCGGCAAAGCCTAGCGCTTCGACGTCGATCTGGTGGAACTGGCGGTAGCGCCCTTTCTGCGGCCGCTCGTGACGAAACAGCGATACGGCCGACCAGACCCGCACCGGCCCGTTGTACAGCGCGTTGTGCTCAATCATTGCGCGGACGATGCCGGCGGTGGCCTCGGGGCGCAGCGTCAGCCTGTCGCCGTTCATCGAGTCGACGAAGGAGTACATCTCCTTTTCGACGATATCGGTCACTTCGCCAAGGCCACGGACAAACAGCGCTGTCGGCTCAACGATCGGTGTACGCATGTTGGCATAGGCATAACGCGCCATCAGCGCACGCACCTTGGCCTCAAACCACTCCCAGCGCGCCGAATCGGGCGGCAATATGTCGTTCATGCCTTTGACGGCAGTAATTTTTTCAGCCATGAGGGGGTTCAGGCAACCTGGGCAACGGCTTGCGTGCCAAAGCGCTTTTCAATGTAGTTTTCGACAATCACGCGGAACTCCTGGGCGATCTGGTCGCCGCGCAGGGTCACGCTTTTTTCACCATCGATATAGACCGGCGCGGCCGGTGCTTCGCCGGAGCCAGGCAGGCTGATGCCGATATCTGCATGTTTGCTCTCGCCAGGGCCATTGACGATGCAGCCCATCACGGCAACCTTGAGTTTTTCAACCCCGGGGTACTGCGCACGCCAGACCGGCATCTGGGCACGCAGGAAGTCGTCTATTTCCTTGGTGAGTTCCTGGAAAGTGGTGCTGGTCGTGCGGCCGCAGCCAGGACAGGCCGTGACGCTGGGCACAAAACTGCGCAGTCCCAGCGCCTGCAGGATTTCGGATGCGATCAGCACTTCCTGGGTACGCGCCTCGCCGGGTTGCGGCGTCAACGAAACGCGAATCGTGTCGCCTATGCCTTCCTGCAGCAAGACGGCCAGGGCGGCGCTGGACGCCACCGTGCCTTTGGTGCCCATACCGGCTTCGGTCAGGCCCAGATGCAGGGCATAACGCGAACGCCTGGACAACTCCCGGTACACGGAAATCAGGTCCTGCACACCGCTGACCTTGCAAGACAGGATGATCTGGTTTTTGTCCATGCCCATTTGTTCGGCCAGCGCGGCGGAATCAATCGCCGAGGTAATCAGCGCTTCGTACATCACCTGTTTGGCGTCCCAAGGTTCGGCACGGCGGCTGTTTTCGTCCATCAGACCGACCAGCAGCTCTTGGTCCAGGCTGCCCCAATTGACCCCGATGCGAACCGGCTTGTTCCAGCGCATGGCGGCTTCGATCATCTGGCCGAACTGCCTGTCGTGTTTGTCGCCCTTGCCCACATTGCCGGGGTTGATGCGGTACTTGGACAGCGCTTCGGCACAGGCCGGATAGTCGGTCAGCAGCCGATGGCCGTTGTAATGGAAGTCGCCGATCAGCGGCACGTCGATACCCATGCGGTCCAGTTGCTCGCGAATGTAGGGCACCTGAGCCGCAGCCTCCGGCGTATTGACGGTGATGCGGACCATCTCCGAGCCGGCGATGGCCAGTTCCTTGACCTGGATAGCCGTTCCGATCGCGTCCACGGTGTCAGTGTTGGTCATGGACTGCACGCGCACCGGTGCATCGCCGCCCACCGTGACCACGCGCGAGCCCCAGACCACGCGGGCCTGTGACGAAACGCGCGCCTTGGGCGCCGCCGATTCAACAGGAAAGCATGACGCCACTATTTCACCTCAAAACGTGCAACGTTATCTTTGCGTACTGGATTCAAATCAAAAACCTTGCCGCGCACCTCAACGATTGTGGCGTCAGCCCGGCCGACAACAGCTGACAGCGGCAAAACGCCAGACGCGCCTACCTGCTCTCCGGCTGCCAGGGTGCGGCGAACCACAACGGTACCCCGGGCATCGGTGACTTCGACCCAGGATTCGCCCTTGGCCCTGAACACGATGATGCCGGTCGGCGCGGGCTGGGCAGGTTCTGCAAGAACCGCCGGCGCCGCCGGTTCAGGCACTGGCAGGGAAAGTGCTGGCGCGGCGGACAGCTGGGGCGCCAGCGCCGGCGCTGCCTGCATTCCAGCATCGGGACCGGAAGGCTCGGCGGGCTTGTCATTACCGGTTGGTTCGGTTCTTGCCACAACCACCCCGGACGGCCCGCCCTGCGGTGTTGCCGGCGCGCTGACGGCAGTGGCCGGCTCGCCGGGGCCTGACTGCTGGACGGCAGGCAGGAAAATAAGAACCAACGCAGCCAGTACCAGCAGCAGGCCCGCCAGAACCGCCGGTCTGGAGACCTGCGCCAACAGCGACGGACCGGGTCCATCACCGGGAGAGCGAAAAGGAGCATTGATGGGCGTGTGCTGCTGCCCAAGGCTGGGCTTGCCGGTTTGCGGCAACAGCGCCAGCACCTGCCCCGCATCGATCTTCAACGTGCGGCACACACTTGCCGCCAGCGCACGGACAAACACCGCGTCGGGCAGCAGATCAAGCCGGTCGGCTTCGAGCGCTTCGAGTTTTCTGACGGGTACCTTCAAGGCCACCGCGAGCGCCGCAATGTGCAGGCCCGCCGCTTCACGCGCTTGCCGGATCAGCGAGCCGGCGCTGGCAACCGAGCCTTCGGCAAACTGACCGCCGGCGCCCGGTCGCAGCGCTTCGTCCTGCGACATCGCAGGGCTGCCTTCGAACTCACTCATTGAAAGCACCTCTGTCATACGCTGCGGCCTCACGCGACTGTCCAAAACGCTTTCTCAGCTGATCGCCCAGTTGCACCATCGCTTCGCGATTGCCCAGGCTGCGCTCCACCTTGATGCCCAGCCAAAGGGTTTCAGCGTTGGCCAGGTTGCTGTTGTTTAGACGGCGAATATAAAACTGTGCACGCGTGTACTCTCCGCGCTGGAAAAGCAGGTTCGACAGGTTGTAACCCGTGACCGGATGGCCGGCGTCCAGTTCATAAGACTGCGTCAGACTGCGCTCCCCCTCCGCCGTCTGTCCCGCTTGCACCTGGCAAAGGCCCTGGGTCATCAGTGTTTTGGCCTGGCCGCCATACGAGGGCTGTGCAATCGCTCGCGCGAACAGGGCAATCGATTCTGCATATCGTTTTTGCTGGCACAACAGCCAGCCGTAGTTGTGCAGGATGTCCCCGTCACGCGGGTTAAGCGCCATCGCGCGGCGAAAACTGTCTTCAGCGAGCGCGTTGTCACCCATGCGCATATAGACCAGTCCACGCAGGTTGTGGGCGTCGGGATAGGACGGGTCCGCGGCCAGGGCCTGCTTGAGTTCATCGAGGGCGACATTGGTCTGACCCTGCTGGAAATAATTGGCAGCGAGCTCGAGCCGGAGACGCGCGCGCTTGCGTCCGTCCGTTTCATCCGATTCTGTCATGACCTCCGGGCGGCCGCTACTGGCGCCGGGCGCGGCACCCGGCGTGCCGGCGCAGCCGGCAAGCAGCACAGCCACCCAGCAGGCAGAAAGCCAGACGGCATTGCGGACGAGATTCATACACCGACCCCCTTGGTTACAACCTTGATTCCCTTGAGCATACCTTGCCGCTGTGTCGCCATGCGCTGCTCGACGCCGGTACGGTCCTGCACATCGCCGGCCAGTTGCCCGCACGCCGCATCGATGTCGTCGCCGCGTGTTTTCCGGACAGTGGTCACGATACCGGCATCCAGCAGAATTTTCGCAAAAGCCATGACCTGCGGCATGCCGGAACGCTTGAGGCCGGAGGCGGGAAAGGGATTGAAGGGAATCAGGTTGAACTTGCAGGCCAGCCCCTGCACAGCATGGTCACGCATCAGGGCCAGAAGCTGGTGTGCATGCTCAGGCTGGTCATTGACGCCGTCGAGCATGCAATATTCAAAGGTAATGAAATCCCGCGGCGCCGCCACCTGGTAGCGGCTGCAGGCCTGCAACAGCTCGGCAATCGGATATTTTTTGTTGAGCGGCACCAGGTTGCTGCGCAGTTCGTCTTCCGGCGCATGCAGCGATACCGCCAGCGCCACCGGACAGTCCTGGGCCAGGCGATCCATCATGGGTACCACCCCCGAGGTGGACACGGTGACGCGCCGGCGCGAGAGCCCGTAGGCATGGTCGTCCAGCATCACACGCAGGGCCGGCAGCAACTGGGAGTAATTCTGCAGCGGCTCACCCATGCCCATCATCACCACGTTGGAAACAATCCGCTCCTCCTTGCCAAGATGTTGGCGCAGGAAGTGCTCGGCGTACCAGAGCTGGCCAATGATCTCGGCCGTCGTCAGGTTGCGGCTGAAGCCCTGATGACCGGTAGAGCAGAAGCGGCAACCCACAGCGCAGCCAGCTTGCGAGGAAATGCAAAGCGTTCCGCGGTCGGATTCGGGAATAAAGACGGTTTCGATAACGTCGCCGGCGCCAACATCGAACAGCCATTTGATGGTGCCATCGGCAGAATCATGGCGGGACACCACCTTGGGGCCTTCAATGTGAGCAGAGGCGGGAAGTTTTTCGCGAAGGGATTTCGCCAGATCGGTCATCTGGTCGAAGCTAGTCGCACCTTTCTGGTGAACCCATCGGAACAGCTGGGTGGCCCGGAAGCGTTTTTCTCCCAGCCCCTCGCAAAACGCAGCCAGACCTTCCAGATCGTAATCAAGCAGGTTGGCTATCATTGCGTCGGAAATTCGCGCTCGCGCAGCGAAGGGCCGCCCCAAGCAAGCGACGACCCCCTCGGGGGGCAGCGAAGCATGGGGGCAAACATCTCAGCGCGAATAGGTGTTCATGCCCGCGAAGAAGAAGCTGATCTCCACCTGGGCGGTTTCGGTGGCGTCAGAGCCATGCACGGCATTGGCATCAATGCTGTCGGCAAAATCGGCGCGGATGGTCCCGGCGGCGGCTTTTTTCGGATCAGTGGCGCCCATCAGGTCGCGATGTTTCAGGATCGCGTTTTCACCTTCAAGCGCGGAAATCATGACCGGGCCGGAAATCATGAACGCCACCAGATCCTTGAAGAAAGGACGCTCTTTATGCACGGCATAAAAGGCTTCTGCTTCGCCGCGCGACAGGTGCGCCATCCGGGCTGCAACCACTTTCAGGCCGGCAGCCTCGAAGCGGGCGTAAATTTGCCCGATAACATTTTTGGCCACTGCATCGGGTTTGATGATGGAGAGAGTGCGTTCGATCGCCATGAGATTTCCTTAACCTTGATTTTCTGAGCTTTATTCGAATCGAATAAAGCCTCTGATTTTAACCCGGGGCCAATGGCCCTGGTTAAAAAGTGCGCGGGCTTGCGCGTGATGTCAGCGGTTTCCGCCTCGGTTGCCACCACCGCTGCGATTGCCGCCACGGTTTCCACCACCGCCCCCACCGCCGCGCCGCTGGCCGGTACCTCCGCCGCCTCCACCAGTGCCGCTGCCACCGCGGCGTTGGCTCTGGCCAGGCGCCTGACGCTGGCGGGTAAAGGTTTCCGCACCAATGTAGCCGAATGACGTTTTCATGGGGTCGGGCTGCGCCCCGCCCGGGCTCTTGTCGCCCCGGTCTCCGCGATCACCCCCACGGTCATCGCGGCGTTTCGGGCCCTGTCCACCAGCATTGCCCCCAAACTTGCCCGACGGACCGGACCGGGGTCCAGCGCCATTGCCCCCGTTGCCACGGCCGCCCTTGGCGCCGCGGCGCCGGTTGCCGTCGCGCGGCGCTTCATTCCGGTTCATCGGCGGTTGCAGGTCGAGCGGGTCTTGTCCCGCTTCGTCGTCCTGGTCACCCGATTCACTTGCTCTGTTGTTTTCAGGCATGGCCTGCGCATCCACGGGCCTGGCAGCTCCGTTGTCCGGCCGCCCGCGGCCGCCGCGCGGACGGTCCGCGCGGCGCGGTCCACGCCCTGGACGGCCTTCGCTGGGTCCGGTCTCGCCAGCCTCTCCGGCATTCCTCTGCGCGCCCCGTGGATCGGCGCGGGCTTCCGAACGCCCGACAGCGCTGGTCAATGCTGCAATGTCGCGTTCATCGAGTTCGACAAAGGCCCCGCGTTTGAGGCCGCGCGGCAGAACCACCGCGCCGTAACGGATGCGAATCAAGCGGCTGACGGCGTGCCCCACCGCTTCGAACATGCGGCGCACCTCGCGGTTGCGACCTTCTGAAATCGTCACGCGGTACCAGCAGTTGGCCCCCTCGCCGCCGCCGGCTTCAATCGTGCTGAACTGAGCCAAGCCGTCGTCAAGCTGCACGCCGTCGAGCAGGCGCTTTTTCTCCTCGTTGTTCAAGGCACCCAGCACACGCACCGCATATTCGCGCTCCAGGCCAAAGCGCGGATGCATCAGCTTGTTGGCCAGCTCGCCTGAGCTGGTCAGCAGCAGCAGGCCCTCGGTGTTCAGGTCGAGCCGACCGACCGATTGCCATTTGCCCTGAAAAAGCTTGGGCAGGCGGCGAAACACGGTAGGCCGGTTTTGTGGGTCGTCATGCGAAACCACTTCGCCGGAGGGCTTGTGGTAGGCAATCACCCGCGGCGGCGGCGGATCGATGCGCACCCGGATAGGTTTACCGTTGACTTTGACGGTGTCGCCAAACTGGATGCGCTGGCCGATATGGGCCGGCTCGGCGTTGACAGAAATCCGTCCTTCCAGAATCAGTTGTTCCATTTCCAGCCGCGATCCCAAACCCGCCTGCGCCAGCACCTTGTGCAACTTGGGCGTTTCCGGTTGGGGCAACAGGACGCGCTTGAGCGGCTCGAGTGCCACATCGTCTTCATCCGCGTCGAACTTGCCGGTGATCACATCTTCAAAGCGTGCCAGCGCCGGCGGAACGACGGCCTGCTCGGATCTGCCCTGCCCTACCCTGCCTGCGCTGTCCGCAGAAGCATCCGGAACTACCAAATTGATAGCAGCCTGCGCTTGTGAATCAAGGGCGGGAGTCATTTTTGACTCATCAGCCTGGGGTGCTGCAGTAGTGGCCGGAGCCGGATTGTCGTTTTGATTCATGCGATGCGTTCAGGCGTTGGGATCGATGGCCGTGGGGCTGCTCAAGGAAGCGTCCTGTTGTGTATGCGCGGAGTCGTCCGCGGCGGAAATATCTGCAAGCGCCAGGCCAGCGTCCAGCTCGTCCGCCAGTTCGGGAACAACCGCGGAAGCAAGCGTGTCATCCACGGCCGTGGGGACAGACATGCCGAATTCGATCTGTTCCAGCATGGAAGCCTGACCCGCTGCGTTGTCCATCGCCGGCAACTGATCCAGTGACTCCAACCCCAGGTCATCGAGAAACTGCCGTGTGGTTGCATACAGGCCCGGCCGTCCGACAGTTTCGCGGTGGCCAATCACCTCGACCCAGCCACGGTCCTCAAGCTGCTTGAGAATCATGCTGTTGATGGTCACGCCGCGTATGTCTTCCATGTCGCCGCGGGTGACCGGCTGGCGGTAGGCGATGATCGCCAGCGTTTCCAGGGTGGCGCGGGTATAACGCGGTGGTTTTTCAGGATGCAGGCGATCGAGGTATTCGCGCATCTGCGGACGGCTCTGGAAGCGCCAGCCGGTCGCGACATGCACAAGCTCCACGCCTCGCCCGTACCAGTCGTTTTGCAGATCCTCCAGCAGGAGCTTGAGGGTGTCGGCCGTGAGTGCCCCGTTGAACAAAACACCCATCTCACGCAAAGGCAGCGGCTGCTGCGCGCAAATAAGTGCCGTTTCGAGGACGCGCTTGGCATCCGTCGTATTCATGGTCTTGGTTCCGAAATGATTCGAGATAAAGGCGCCAGGCGGCGCAGTTCACATTCATGCGCAACCACAAACATCTGGGCGCGCCATGCGGCGGGTAGCAGAAAACTACTGGATTTGATTGTATCCCAGCCCCAGCCGGGTCAGAGCCGCAGCCAGATCTTCCGGCAATGGCGCCCTGAACTCCAGGGCTTCGCGGGTGACCGGGTGGGTGAACGCCAGCCGGCAGGCATGCAGCGCTTGGCGGCCCAGACCTGCAGCAGGCTTGCCGCCATATATCTCATCCGATACCAGCGGATGGCCGATGGAGGCCATGTGGACCCGGATCTGGTGGGTCCGCCCCGTATGCAACCTGCAGCGCACCAGGCAGAATGCGCCCTCGCCCTGCAGCAGGTAAAGATCGGTCGAAGCGGTCTTGCCTGCATTTTTTTCCAGATCCACCACCGCCATGCGCAAACGGTTGCGCGGATCGCGGCCCATGGGCGCATCCACCCGGCGGCCCTTGGGGCCTTGCCAGGCGCCATGCGCTAGCGCCAGGTATTCACGGCTGACACTCCGCTCGGCGATCATGGCCACCAGCTGGTCCATGACCTGGCGCCGGCGCGCCACGACCATCAGGCCACTGGTGTCCTTGTCCAGCCGGTGCACAATGCCGGCGCGCGGCAAGCCGCCCGCCTGCACGTCGCGCGCCAGCAGTCCGTTGAGCAGGGTGCCACTCCAGTTGCCGGGCGCCGGGTGCACCACCAGGCCGGCGGGCTTGTTGATGACCAGCAGATGTTCATCCTCAAAAACGATCTCCAGCGCCATCGCCTCCGGCTTGAAAGCCTGGCTCTGCGGCGTGGGCTTGAGTTCGATCACAAGCTTGTCACCAGCCTTGACCCGGGCGGAAGCCTTGGTCGCCGTGACGCCGTTCAGCTGCACAGCAGCCGCTTCAATGAGCTGCTGGAGATAACTGCGCGAGAACTCAGGCACCATGCCCGCCAGTGCACGGTCCAGACGCGTCCCATGGCTTTCCACGGGAACACTCACCTCGCGCAACTCGGCATCAGCGGCGGTTTCGCCCTCCCCCAGAATCTCGTCCACCAGACTGTCCGCGGTGATGGCGCTCGATATAATCAGTTTGCTTTGTACAGAATCAGTCATTAACAGGATCAATAGCGATGTTTTCCACCAAATTATCGGTTGTTCCAGCCACACGCCCTGCGGTCGCCGCGATACTCGCCTGTGCATTCGTTCTTTCGGCATGTTCCTCCACCGTCAAGGACCCTACCGCCGCCTGGAGCCCGAACAAGATTTACGCAGAAGCCAAGGACGAAGCCAACTCCGGCGCTTACGACAAGGCCGTTCCCCTGTTTGAAAAGCTCGAAGGCCGCGCCGCCGGCACACCGCTGGCGCAGCAGGCCCAGTTAGAGAAAGCCTATGCCCAGTTCAAGGGCGGCGAGCAGGCCCAAGCGCTGGCCACACTGGACCGCTTCATGAAGCTGCACCCGGCCAGCCCGGCGATCGACTACGCCCTTTACCTCAAAGGCCTGGTCAACTTCAATGAGAATCTGGGTTTGTTCAGCTTCCTGTACAAGCAGGACCTGTCAGAGCGCGACCAGAAAGCTGCCAAGGAGTCGTTCGAAACCTTCAAGGAACTGGTCACCCGGTTTCCCGAATCCAAATATTCGGCAGACGCACGCCTGCGTATGACCTACATTGTCAATTCGCTGGCCCAGTATGAAATTCACGTGGCCCGCTACTATTACTCTCGCGGCGCCTACATTTCGGCGATCAACCGCGCACAAACCGCGATCGCAGATTACCGGGATGTGCCGGCGCTCGAAGAAGCCCTGTTCATCCTGTACCGGTCTTACGACGCCCTCAAGATGACCCAACTGCGCGACGATACCAGGCGCGTGATGGAAAAAAACTACCCCCAGAGCGAGTACCTGTCCAAAGGTTTCAAGTCAGTGGATAGCCCTTGGTACAAATTCTGGTAAGCAACTCCAGCCTGTCGTTCAACTCCTCTTCCGACGCCAGGCGCTGCATCGCAGGCAGTGCGCGTAGCAGCCGCTTGCCATACCCCATCAAGGCCAGCCGGCTGTCGCAGACCACCAGCACCCCCTGATCGGTTTCGCGGCGTATCAGCCGACCGGCGCCCTGCTTGAGCGCCACGGCCGCTTCCGGCAGGAAATAGTCGTTAAAAGCGCTTTTACCCTCCGACTCCAGCAGCCGGGAGCGGGCCTCCACCATGGGGTCGTTCGGCGGTGGAAAAGGCAGCTTGTCGATGATCACCAGTTGCAGGGCTTCACCGGGCACATCGATACCCTCCCAGAACGAAGCGGATGCCACCAGGATGCAACCGCGGCCACCCTGCCCGTCGGCCTGCCGGAAACGCTCGATCAAGGCCCGCTTGGGCATCGCGCCCTGCACCAGCACTTCGATATCGGCCGAACCTTCAAACGCCGCTTGCAAGGCCTCGCCAATGGTGCGCAAGGCACGCAGGGTGGTGGTCAGCACCATGGTGCGGCCACCCAGCCGACGTGCCCAGTCCGCCGCAGAACTTGCGACCGCGGCTGTGTGTGCGGGATCGCCCGGTTTGGGGAAATTGCGTGGCACGTAAAGCGCGGCCTGGCGCGCATAGTCAAAAGGGCTGCCTACCTGCAAGACTTCGGCACCGGACAATCCGCACGGCTGCGTGAACCAGCTCAATTGCGCGTCATCACCGAGGGTGGCCGAGGTAAACACCCATGATTTGGCTGCGGCTCTGTCGTCCGTAAAAACTTTGGCCTGGATGGCCTGGGCAATGTCCAGCGGGGACTCCACCAGGCGTAGCTGGGTGCCCACGTCCAGCCAACGGACACCGCCCGGTTCCGCAGCGAGGGTAAAACAACGGGCGCGCTCTTCCAGCTCCGCGGCGCGTTCATGCAGCCGCACAAAATCGGGCGCTATCTCGCTGACCGTGTCCAGAGCCGCGCAAGCCCTGGCCAAAGAGGTGCAAACCGCGGCCAGCGCCTCAGTCCACCCATGGGCGTCCGGTCCTTCAGGTGTCGCATCGTTCCAACGCAGCTTGCTGCCCGGATAGGCTTTACCCACGCACAAACGCAGCTCGCGCGCGGCATGTTCGGCGGCCCCCGCCAACATCTGCCAGTCCTGCAGGCCGCGCGCGAACTGCAAGCCGGTGCCCAGCATGTCGCGCGAAAAATCGAGCAGTTGGCCCGTGGAGAGGTGTTTTCCCAGGAACTGCACGCCGGTTTCGTTGAGTTGGTGCGCCTCGTCAAAAATCGCAATCCTGACCGTCGGCAGCAACTCGGCAACGCCCGATTCGCGTACTGCCAGATCGGCAAAAAACAGGTGATGGTTAATGACCACCACGTCCGCAGCCAGCGCTTCGCGGCGCGCATGGTTGACATGGCAGGCGCGAAAGCGCGGACACTGGGCACCCAGGCAGTTTTCACGGGTGGAGGTGACCCAGGGAATGACTGGCGAACGTTCGTCCAGACCCGGGAGTTCAGCCAGGTCGCCAGTCTCGGTCACGCGCGCCCACTCTTCCACCTTGGCCAGCGCACGAAGCGAGCTGCGTTCCGGAAAGCTCGCATCGTGGCGCGCCATCTCCATCCGGTGCAAACACAGGTAGCTGCCGCGCCCCTTGAGCAATGCAGTGCTGACCGGCACACCCAGGGCTTTGACGAGGGTTGGCAAGTCGCGCCCGAACAACTGGTCCTGCAAGGCCTTGGTAGCGGTGGAGAGCAGGACCCGCTCGCCGCTGAGCAAGGCGGGCACCAGGTAGGAAAAGGTTTTTCCGACCCCTGTGCTGGCCTCCACCACCAGCGGGTAGGCCCCCTCAATGGCGCGCGCCACGGCCAGCGCCATATCGGTTTGCCCGCTGCGTGGGATAAAGTGTTCGGTCGCGCGCGACAACACGCCGTCGGGGGCAAAAGCCTCCAGGACTTGGGCTTCCAGGTTCATCAGGCGGGCTCAGGCGGGTCGAGAGACAGCTCAAGCTGGGAAATCTGGTCGCGCAGGAGAAGGCGGCGTTTTTTGAGGCGCCTGAGCATCAACTCGTCAATCGGCACGGCATGCGATGTGAGGTCCACCAGGGCATTGAGGTCGGCATGTTCGATTTTGAGGTCTATCAGGCGGCGCTCCGGGGAGTGCAGGTTGGAGTCCAAGTTTTTTATCCGGGCAGGCAGCTTCATCTGATAATACGTCGATTACGGAGATAAATCGAGTCCACATGACTCGGCCATTCAATATGTCCAAAGGTTATCGAATCACAGCTTCCACGGGTATCCACAAAGGAGACCGCGACTATCAGCAGGACCAGGTGGCTCTGCTGAGCCATCCGCGCATCGCCGGCTGCATGCTCGGCATCATCGCCGATGGTATGGGCGGGCGAAGCGGCGGCCGCAAGGCTTCCGATCAGGTCATGATGACTGCCAAACAACTGTTCGAACGGTATGCCCCCGACACGGACGACGCCGTTGCAATGCTCCGACAGCTGGTGGAAGAGGCTCATACCGTGATCAAGCTCACCGCCATTTCAGCCGAACAGGAACCGCACAGCACGCTGGCGGCGTTTTTGATCAACCCCGGAGGCGACTGCCATTGGACGCACGCTGGTGATTCGCGCATTTATCACTTCCACGGCGCCAAACTGGTCAAGCGTACGACGGACCACTCCTATGTCCAGACGCTTGTGGATAAAGGCGAACTCACCGAGGAAGAAGCCAACGTGCATCCCCAGTCCAACATCCTCATGGGTTGCCTGGGTACCGAAGAAGCGCCGCCGGTCAGCCTGCATTTCATCCCGCAGCTGCGTCCCGGCGATTCACTGATCGCCTGCAGCGACGGCATTTGGCACTATTTCAGTCCGAGCGAGATAGGCTCGGCGCTGTCGATGTTGTCCCCGCGCGAGGCGACAGAGTTTTTGATTCAGAAAGCCAGGTCACGTGCCCACGGCGGTGGCGACAACCTGTCCCTGGTGATTGTCAAGCTGGAAGCGCTGGCCTGAGCGCCTGCGGCAGGAAACTAGTTTGGCGTTGGTAGAGGGGCTGCCGGCGGCTTGGTGTGCTCGCGCTGCCTTTTCTCGCGGCTGGCCTTTCTTTCAAGCACTTCCTGCTGCTTGTCATTGTATTTTCGCACCTCGTCGGCAATCTCTGCCTGCCTCTGCGCACGAGCCTGTGCCCTTTCTTTGGAGCCTTTGAGTTTGCTGGCGGTATCGGCTGAATTCGAAGCTTCCCCCTTTTGCAGATTGACGCGTTCATCGGCTTTTTTGCGCGAACGTTCGTCCCTTGCCGCCGTGTCTTCCAGCGCTTTGGCACGGCGCTCGGCCGCCTGCTCCAGCACTTCAGGCGCAGATTTCTCTTCTGTTTTGCGGATCTGGTCGGCGGCCTTCTCGCGACGCTTCTGGTCGTTCAAGGCCACTTCTCGTTGCTTGAGCCCGGTCATCGCTTCGCGCCGCCTGAGTTTGATGGCATTCAGGCAGTTATTGACAGCAAACTTTTTGTAACAGGTAGCGTCCTCCGCGTCGAACTTCGCTTCCAGCGCTGCACGTTCGGCATTGATCATTTCGCGCTCGCGGTCAGCCGCGGCGGAGGCCGGGTCATTCGTCCCCTGCCCGCTGGCGGCCGCGCCGAACAGGGAAAGCAGCAACCAAATAAATAAATTTTTCATGTCAGGGTGGTGTCGACATTTCTGCGCTCAAGCGCCAAAAACTCGGAAGACTGCATTTCATTGAGCCTTGAAACCGTCCGGGGAAACTCGTGCGCCAGGGGGCCTTCGGTATACAACGCCTCCGGGGCCACTTCCGCCGACATGATGAGCTTGACACGGCGGTCATACAACACATCGACCAGCCACGTAAAGCGCCGCGCCTCGGACGCCATGCGAACGGGCATGTGGGGTACATCGCTGAGCAATACGGTATGGAACTGGGTGGCAATTTCCAGGTAGTCATTTTGCGAACGCGGCCCGCCGCACAGGGTCTTGAAATCGAACCAGACGACGCCGCCGGCTTTGCGCCTGGCCTGGATTTTCCGCGATTCAATGTGCAATACAGGCGATTCTTCGTGCGACTCTGCAAGACGCTCAAAAGTTTCCCTCATTTCGGCATCTGCCTGCGGGCCCAGCGGCGTGTGATACAGCCTGACCTGCTCCAGCGTACGCCGGCGGTAGTCGGTGCCGTTATCGACGTTGATCACTTCGAGGTTCTGCTTGAGCAGCGCAATCGCCGGGAAAATGCGGTCCCGGTGCAAGCCGTTCGGATAGAGATCGTCAGGACGGAAATTGGAGGTGGTGACAAAACCCACGCCGTTGTCAAACAGCGCTGCCAGCAGGCGGTGCAGAATCATCGCGTCGGTGATGTCGGAGACATGAAACTCATCGAAGCAGATGAGCCGGTAACGTTTGGCAATACGTTTACCCAATTCATCGAGCGGATTAACCGTCCCCTGGAGATCACGCAACTCGCGGTGGACTTCACGCATGAACTCGTGAAAATGCAGCCGTGTTTTGCGGTTGAGAGGGGCCGCGTTGTAAAAGCAGTCCATCAGGAAGCTTTTGCCCCGCCCCACCCCGCCGTGCATGTAGACACCGCGCGGGATGTCTGGCCGGTTGATGAGTTTTTTCAGCGGGTTCGAGCGCTTCTCCTTGAATGCTGCCCACTCGCTGGCGCAGCGCTCCAAGACTTCCACAGCGCGCAACTGGGCCGGGTCAGAGGTATAAGCCCGTGTCTTCAGCGCAGCCTCATACTCCGAACGCACGGGTCCCTGAGGAGTGCTCATCAACCGCCGCCGGGCCGCCCCAAGGCGCGTGGGTGCCAGAGGGCAAAGACCCACACGCAAGGGGTGAACATGAGGGCAGACATCCTCAGAAGTTCAGCGTCCGCTTGTCAACGGCCAGCGCCGCTTCCTTGGTAGCCTCGCTGAGCGAAGGATGCGCATGGCAAATCCGGGCAATGTCTTCGGAGCTGGCGCGGAACTCCATCGCCACAACGCACTCTGCGATCAGTTCACTCGCCATGGGCCCGACGATATGCACACCAAGGATTTCGTCGGTAGCGGCATCGGCCAGCATCTTGACCATGCCGGTGGTGTCGCCCAGCGCTCGCGCCCGGCCATTGGCCATGAAGGGGAAAGTGCCAGCCTTGTAGGCTCGTCCGGCGGCCTTGAGCTGCTCTTCGGTCTGGCCCACCCATGCGATCTCGGGGTTGGTGTAAATCACCCAGGGGATGGTGTTGAAGTTGACATGGCCGTGCTGACCGGCAATACGCTCGGCTACCGCCACCCCTTCTTCTTCGGCCTTGTGCGCCAGCATGGGGCCGCGCACCACGTCACCAATGGCCCAGACATTGGGCAGGCTGGTTTTGCACTCATCGTCCACCACCACCGCGCCGCGTTCGTCGAGCTTCAGGCCAACGGCGTCATGATTGAGGCCCTGGGTGTTGGCGACCCGACCGATCGAAATGATCAGTTTGTCCACGTCCAGCGTCTGGGCTTCACCTTTGGCATCGGTGTAGGCCACACTGACACCCTTCTTGCTGCTCTTGACCTCGCCGACTTTCACGCCGAGCGTGATTTTCAGGCCCTGCTTGTCGAATGCCTTCTTGGCTTCTTTGGCGATCTGCTGATCGACTGCGCCCAGAAAAGTCGGAAGGCCTTCGAGCACGGTGACTTCGGCACCCAGACGGCGCCAGACCGAACCCATTTCCAGACCGATCACGCCGGAGCCGATCAAGCCCAACTTTTTGGGCACGGCGCCTATGCGCAGGGCGCCGTCGTTCGACAGGATCATTTCCTCATCGAAGGGTGCCCCGGGCAAGGCGCGCGCGCTGGAGCCGGTGGCCACAACTACGTGTTTGCCTGAAATGGTTTCGTCGGTCGCGCCGGTCACCTTGACCTCGTAGAGGCCGTCTTTGGCAGCGACAAAAGAACCACGGCCATGAAAAAAGGTGACCTTGTTCTTCTTGAACAGGTAAACGATGCCGTCGTTGTTCTGCTTGACGACCGTGTCCTTGCGGGCCAGCATCTTCGCGACGTCCAGGCCCAGGCCCTTGACCTCAATGCCGTGCTCGGCAAAGTGGTGGCTGGCATGGTCAAAATGTTCGGATGATTGCAGCAACGCCTTAGACGGAATGCAACCGACATTGGTGCAGGTACCACCCAAAGCCGGGCCGCCCTTGGCATTTTTCCACTCGTCGATACAGGCGACGTTGAAACCCAGCTGGGCGGCACGGATGGCGGCAATGTAGCCGCCGGGGCCGCCGCCGATGACGATGACGTCGAATTGTTTGGTACTCATCAATATTCTCACTTCACTTTACGAAATGCCGGGCTATGTATGCCGGCAGGTGAACCAAAAGCCAACAGATATCCTGTTTCGCTAACCGCCGGCGACCATGAAGAGTCATTCTCCCGGAACGAAAGCGCTACCTTGGTGGGCACACGGCAAAACATCGGCATGGGCCAGCCTTGACGGATACACCGGATCGAATTAACGGGCATGCCGTCACTGAACAAGTGCCGCACATCGTCACGACTCATTTCGCGCCAAGTTTGGGAAACCACATCGTCGGGCCCGTTGCCGACAGCTCTCGCGTTCCACTGCCCCTCCCCGCTCCCGGAAATGGTCAGCCGCTTAATGCCAGCGATTAGGTAACCCTTGAGAGGAATTTCCTCAAACTCACCCGAAAAACCATCGTCAGCACGAACAACTGCGCAACCTGCCGCCAGGCAGGCGGCAAGGATTGCCGGGATGGCGCGCGCGCGAATGCATCCTGGCGCACCGTCCTTGGTTTTCCAAGGATTCATCAGATGTCAAACAACAGACGTGCGGGATCTTCCAGCGCTTCCTTCATGGCCACCAGACCCAGCACGGCTTCACGGCCGTCCACGATGCGGTGGTCGTAGCTCATCGCGAGGTAGTTCATCGGGCGCACCACGATCTGGCCGTTCTCTACCACGGCGCGGTCCTTGGTCGCGTGCACGCCCAAAATGGCCGACTGTGGCGGGTTGATGATGGGAGTGGACAGCATGGAGCCGAACACGCCGCCGTTGGAAATAGAGAACGTTCCGCCGGTCATCTCTTCGATGCCCAGCTTGCCGTCGCGCGCCTTGGCGCCGTACTCGGCAATTTTCTTTTCAATGTCGGCAAAACTCATCTGGTCGGCGTTGCGCAGGATGGGGACCACCAGACCGCGCGGCGAGCCGACGGCAATGCCGATGTCGAAGTAGCCGTGGTAGACGATGTCATTGCCGTCCACCGAAGCGTTAAGCACTGGGTATTTTTTCAGCGCATGCACGGCTGCCTTGACGAAAAAGCTCATGAAACCAATCTTGGTGCCATGCTCTTTCTCGAATTTTTCCTGGAAGCGCTTGCGCATTTCCATCACCGGCGCCATGTTGACTTCGTTGAAGGTGGTCAGGATGGCGTTGGTGGACTGGGACTGCAGCAGGCGCTCGGCGATCCGTGCGCGCAGGCGGCTCATGGGCACGCGCTGCTCCGGACGCTCGCCCAGGTCGCTGGCCTTGGCAGGGACCGAGACTTGCGGCAAAGAAGTGGTCGGAGTCCCCGTGGGGATTGCGCTGGCAGCTACAGATTTAGGAGCAGATGCAGCACCACCGGCGACCGCGCCCAGCACATCGCCCTTGGTCACGCGGCCGTCTTTGCCGGTGCCGGCCACGGAGCCAGATGCGAGCTGGTTGTCAGCCATCAGCTTGGCAGCGGCAGGCATGGGCACGCCAGCCATGCTGCCGCCAGATGCTGCTGGCGCAACCGGCGCAGCAGCTGGAGCCGCCGCCGCAGGCGCTGCGGCGGCAGGTGCCGCGGCCGTGGCCTTGCCCTCGGTATCAATTCTGGCAATCAACTGCTCGGCCATGACGGTGCCGCCATCGGCCACCAGGATTTCAGACAGGACACCGGCCGCAGGGGCCGGCACTTCGAGCACCACCTTGTCGGTTTCAATCTCGATCAGGATCTCGTCAATGGCAATGCTGTCACCAACTTTTTTCTTCCACTGCAGCATGGTCGCTTCGGCAACGGACTCGGACAGCTGCGGGACTTTGACTTCTACGGTAGCCATTTAAATTCTTTCGTGAGTATGTGTAGTTAGGCGCGCCGTCGGGCGCTGCCTTCTTTTATTTGGACAGTACAAAGCCCTTGAGCTTGCCGAAAGCGCCGTCTACCAGCGCCTTTTGCTGTTCCTGGTGCAGGTGCGAATAACCCACGGCCGGAGAGGCCGAGGCCGCACGGCCCGAGTAGCCCAGCTTCTGGCCTTCAGCCATGTTCTCGTGGATGTAATGCTGCACAAAGAACCAGGCGCCCTGGTTTTGTGGCTCGTCCTGGCACCAGACGATGTCGGTGACATTCGGGTACTTCTTCAGCTCTGCTGCAAAAGCCTTGTGCGGGAAGGGATAAAGCTGCTCCACCCGCAAGATGGCCACGTCGTCCACGCCTTTTTCGTCACGCTTTTTGGCCAGGTCGTAATAGACCTTGCCCGAACAGGCGACGACACGCTTGACCTTGTCGGCCTTGAGGCCGCCACTGTCCGGGATGACCGTCTGGAACCCGCCTTTGGTGAACTCTGAAAGGGGTGACGTGGCGTCCTTGTTGCGCAGCAGCGACTTGGGCGTCATGATGATCAGCGGCTTGCGCAGGTTGCGCACCATCTGGCGGCGCAGCACGTGGAAGATCTGGCTGGCCGTTGTCGGCTGGACCACCTGCATGTTGGTGTCGGCCGACAGCTGCATGAAGCGCTCCAGGCGGGCCGAGCTGTGCTCGGGGCCCTGGCCTTCGTAGCCGTGCGGCAGCATCAGGGTGATGCCGTTGACACGGCCCCACTTGACTTCACCCGAGGCAATGAACTGGTCGATCACGACCTGCGCGCCATTGGCAAAGTCGCCAAACTGGGCTTCCCAGATCACCAGCGTGTTGGGGTCATTCGACGCATAGCCGTATTCAAAGGCCAACACGGCTTCTTCTGACAGGATGGAGTCGATGACCACAAACGGCGCCTGGTTCTCCGCCACGTTTTGCAGGGGCACATAGGTACCGGTATCCCATTTCTCGCGGCTCTGGTCGTGAATCACCGCGTGGCGGTGCGTGAAGGTACCGCGCCCGCAGTCCTCACCCGACAGACGCACCGGATAGCCGCTGGCCACCAGCGAGGCCAGCGCCATGTGTTCGCCCATGCCCCAGTCAACGGGAATATCGCCGCGGCCCATGGCAGCGCGGTCGTCGTAAACTTTTTTGACCAGCTGATGGGCCGTCACCGTGGCAGGGATGGTGCTGATTTTTTCGGCCAGGCGCTTCCATTCGGCCATGGGAATCGCGGTATCACCTGCGTCAGTCCATTTCTTTCCGAGGAAAGGGCTCCAGTCCACGGCGTACTTGCTCTTGAAATTGGTGATCACCGGGTCAAAGGTGCTCCTGCCAGCGTCGAGCGCAGCGCGCACGGCCTTGACCATGTCGTCACCCAGCGTTTCACCCATGCCTTGAGCTGCCAGCTTGTCCGCATACAGCCTGCGCGTACCTGGATGCTGCGCGATTTTCTTGTACATCAACGGCTGCGTCAGTGCCGGCGTGTCCTGCTCGTTGTGGCCGAGCTTGCGGAAACAGATGATGTCGACCACGACATCTTTCTGGAACTCCATGCGGAACTCGAGCGCCAACTGGGTCGCCAACACCACGGCTTCCGGATCATCGCCATTGACGTGCAGGACGGGCGCCTCGATCATCTTGACGACGTCGGTGCAATAAAGCGTGGAACGGCTGTCGCGCGGGTCGCTGGTGGTAAAGCCGATCTGGTTGTTGATCACCAGGTGCACCGTACCGCCGGTGGAATAACCACGGGTTTCGGCCAGCGCCAGCGTTTCCATGACCACGCCCTGCCCGGCAAATGCGGCATCGCCATGCACCAACACCGGCAGAACTTGCTTGCCTTTGGGATCATCGCGGCGGTCCATGCGGGCGCGCACAGAACCCTCCACCACGGGATTGACGATTTCAAGGTGCGAGGGGTTGAAGGCCAGGCTCAGGTGAACCGGCCCGCCAGGGGTTGTCACGTCGGAGCTGAAGCCCTGGTGGTACTTGACGTCGCCACTGGGAAGTTCTTCTGGCGCCGTGTGGTCGAACTCGGCAAACAGATTCGCCGGAACCTTGCCCAGCGAGTTGACCAGCACATTGAGCCGGCCACGGTGGGCCATGCCGATAACGATTTCCTGCACACCGATGCTGCCGCCGCGCTGGATCAACTCGTCCATGCTGGCAATGAAACTTTCGCCGCCTTCAAGCGAGAAGCGTTTCTGGCCGACGTACTTGGTGTGAAGGAAGCGCTCCAGTCCTTCCGCCGCAGACAGGCGGTCCAGAATGTGAAGCTTCTTTTCCTTGGTGAAATTGGGCTTGCTGCGAATGCCTTCCAGTTTCTGTTGCCACCAGCGCTTCTGGTTCTGGTCGGTCATGTACATGTACTCGGCGCCAATCGTGCCGCAGTAGGTCTCGCGCAGCGCATTGAGCAGCTCGCGCAGGCTCATGGTTTCTTTGCCGAAGAAGGTATTGCTGGTGTTGAACACCGTTTCCTGGTCGGCGTCGCTGAAACCGTAAAACGACGGGTCCAGCTCGGGAATGTTGTCGCGCTCTGTGCGTTTGAGCGGATCAAGGTCGGCCCATCGAGCGCCGACGTTGCGGTAGGCGGCAATCAGCTGCTGGACGGCGGTGCGCTTGCGGCCCATTTCAGAGTCGGCGCCGCTGGCCTGCACCACACGGGTTTGCCCCTGTTTGGCGCGTTCGGCAAAGGCATTGACCACCGGAAGGTGCGGCACGTCTTTGGCATTGCTGCCGTCAACGGCGGGCACATTTTGCAGGGCGTCGAAATACTCGCGCCAGTTGTCAGGCACGCTGCCGGGGTTGGCGAGGTAGTTTTCGTACATCTCTTCGACATAGGGCGCATTGCCGCCGAAGAGATAGGTGTTGCCTTGATAGGCCGAATAGACGGACGACGCCGTCGGGACTGAACTCATTACGCTGACCTCCGTTTCCCTTAGGGAAACATTAGCTGGCCACAACGCGATGTGGCTGGTTGATTAACCTTCCGCAACACGGCTTGACCGATTAGCGGATGCGACTGTGGCAAGGAAGGGCCTTCAGAAACAGGCTCGATTGTGCCACCGAATGCCCAACGACGAAACCCGGACCACCACAAAGGCGCCCGGGTTTTTTCATGAAGCTGTCAAATGGGTGGTTGAATCGGGACGGCTTTCAAGGCTCTCAAGAGAGCCCGGGGTTGCCTGCCATGCCAACAAGCACAGGCGCATTGAGCTTTGGTGGCTTGAGGACCTTGTGCACCTTCAAATAGGTTTCGACCACGTCCCAAACGGGCGGACCAGCATGTTTGCTGGCTTCCTGCACAGGTGCCCAGCCTGCCACCTTATAGGTTTTACCTGCCTCGATCAGCTTGTGGCCCAGGCGCATGTCCTGGATGCGGGAACCCATCTTCGCGCCGGGCTCGCAGCGATAGCTCAGCCCACCAACGCGGACCATGTCGCCGCCCTGTTGGTAATACGGGTCGGGGTTGAAAAGGTTGTCACCCACGTCTTCGAGAATGGTCTTGATCATGTCGCCGCGCATCTCGGTCAGCGTGGTCCAGGGGTAGGTGATGGCGGTCTGGTCCATCAGGTGCTCGCGCGTGATCGCTTGGCCCGGCAGCAGCGAGGTGCCCCAGCGGAAACCAGGGGAAAAGGCGATGTCGGCACCGCGCACCTCCATCAGCGCATCGAGAATGAGCTGGTCAAACGTGCCGTTGAAGTTGCCGCGCCGGTACAGCGTGCCCTCGGTGACGGCGAGTTTTTCGGACAGTTTGGCCTCGTAGGGCGCGCGAACCCTGGCAATCAGCGCGCTCATGGCCGTGTCGGCGGGCAGCAGGTCTGAAAACACCGGCAGCAGGCGGTAATTGAATGCCACCACTTTTTTGTCCTTGACGTCGAGGTCGAGTACGCCCAGGAACTTGCCATTGCTGCCCGCATTGGTGACGATGGTCTGGCCGCCGGGGTTTTTGACGACCACCGGCACCGGTACGCCATCATGGGTGTGGCCGCCCAGGATCGCGTCGATGCCGGTCACGCGCGAAGCCATTTTGAGGTCCACGTCCATGCCGTTGT
>NZ_JBDTTH010000018.1:0-61738 GCF_039930745.1 Polaromonas sp.
CGCGCTTCAAGGACTCCGGATGGGAGTTCGGTATCTGTATTCGGATTTGCGTTTGTTTTCTCCCCCACCCGTCGGGCTGGGCCGAGGAGCGCAGGCGAAAACGGATCAGGGCGAGCGATTGTCTGAGCGCAGCGAGTTCGAGCTCGACCCCGTTTTCGGCGAGCACCGCAGGTTGCCTGGAGCGAAGCGCAAGGACCCAGACCATCGGGTCGCCTTTCTTTTGGGTACTTTTCTTTGGCGAAGCAAAGACAAAGTGCCTCGCCCGCCGGGGCGAGACCCGGCTTGCTGGCAAACTGACAGAAGCGAAGGGCTGAAGTAGTTGGTGAACCTGGATCCCGGATCAAGTCCGGCTGACAGCCTGCGCCAAGAATTAGCTATGAATTCAATAGCTACTCGCGCCCGTCAGACAAGGGCTGGAGGCCGAAATCGCTTACAAAACGTGTCTCGCAACCCAGGGCGCCAACCACCCTACTGCACATGACATTCCCGCCGCAGCAAGGCCAGCGCGTCGTTGAGCGAGTGCACCGCATCGCTTTCCAGCGTGGCCTGCGCCTCGTCCACAAAAGCCTCCCACAAGCTGGCGTACGCATCCTGGTGCTGCACCGGCGCGTGGTCCGCAATGTACTGGTGGGCCAGCGCGGGCATGAAACCGGATTTGCGAATTTTGCGCACCAGGGTCGCAGCGCTTTTTTCGGTCAACATGGTTTTGGGAGGGGCGGCCGCGGCCACGCACAGGAACAGGGTGAGCAAAGAGCCATCGTCCGCATTGCCGCCGGTGACCTTGTTCCACGCGGCAGATGCCGCGCGGTCATGGTGATCGATCTCGTTCAAGCCGTCGTCCACCCAGAAATACCGGCCCATGAAGGCCGGGCTGCGGTCGAACAAGGAGCGCACTGGCACGGTTGCATCGAGTATTTTGGGCGCGTCGGCCATGACCGACTGCCGCGCCGCTTCGACCGCTGCCTGCAATTGAGCCGGCAGCTTTTTCGGAATCGCAACCGTCATTGCCGCAGGTGCTGCGCCATGTTTTTTTCTCAGCAGGGCGATCATTTTTTCAAACGCAACCCAGTCGGGCATCTCGGTGCGGCCTGCGGCCATGACCAGCAGGGCGGTACGGATCACTGCATCGGCGTCCTTGCCCGCCTCCTCGAGTTCGTCCGCGTCCACGCCCAGCTCGCCAGCCATCCACAAGGCCGCATTCACCACGTGCGCCACCTGGCTGCGCCGGGCGAGTTCGGCCTGGTAATCGGCCAGGCTGCGCAGCGACCATTTGGCCAGCAGCGGAATGTGCTCATCCCTGAAGCCACCGCGTTCATTCATGCCGAAGTGGCTGTTCTGCGGCATGGCAATCAGGGCTTTGAGCATGTCAGAGCCGCCCTTGGAGCGCGACAGCAGCGAAAAATCGCGCAGCGACTCGGCGGCCTGCTTCAGGTCGCCGCCGCTTGTGCTTTCCAGGTGCAGGCTGATGAGGTTCACCATGCGGTCGCGGGCTTTTTCAAGCTCTGGGCGCAGGAATTCGTTGCCGAAGTACCGCGCAATCTGCACCATGCCCTTGGGTCCTTCGGCACGCATGGCCTCGATTTTTTCCGGGCCGATGATGCCGCTGCGCACACCATGCTGCAGCGCCTTTTCAAAAAAAGGACGTGCGTCGTAGAGCGAAACGGCAGAAGGCGAGGACAGGGACACGCTGCTTGCTTTGATAAGGAAATGATTCGGGGCGCTCGGCTCTATGCGCCGTCAGATCGCCGATTCTTCGTCCGACTCGCGCGCCGTCGGCGTGGCCTTGCCACGATCGGTGTCGCCGGTCTCGACCTTGCCGTCGTCCTCAATATCTTCCTCGTCCTCATCGACGGAGGCGGCAGCCTGGTGCGCACTGACCTTGGCGCGCAGCACCATCAGCATTTCAATAAACAGGTCCGGCAGTTCGTAGCGCAGGATCCAGGCGAGCTGCATCCAGTCCTGGTCGGCAATTTCATCCTGCTGCACGCGCGGCTTCTCCCAGGCCGAGGCCAGCAGGGCGGTTTGCGACAGCATCTTGCCGTACTCGTCAGCCGGCTCGAAACTTCCGCTGCGCGCAAATCCTTCGACGCGGCTCCACTGGTCGGAAAAATAATCGGCCAGGGCCTCGACGCCACCGTCGAGCTCGCCGATCGCCGTGAGGAACTCCACCGGGTCCGCATCTTCCCGGAAGATGACCGCGTTGACCATGCCGCGCAAGTGCGTGCGGGTCAGGTCCTTGTAGAGCTTTTCAATCACCACGGCGCGCGCGAACTGCGCAGGCGATACCAGCAGGCTGACCACCGACTCGCGCGAGTTGTCGTACTCGCGAATGACGGCCAGCACATCCTTGGGCGGCAACTGTTCCAGCACCACCATCAGCGCGCCGTCACCTTCGGCGTCTGCCAGCCCGACCAGCGCCGACTCGGCGCCAACGATGTCGCCGGCCGCAATCAGGCTTTGGGTTTTTTCGATCAGGGCGAGATGGGTTGTCATCAGGGTTTCACCTTCCAGGTCATGTTGCTTGCATCAGTCTTTGTGGTCAAAGCCCTGCTGGACCAGCCAGTCGGCGCCCGCTTCGTGGCGGGATCGGGCATCACCGCCATCCTGGCCGTCACCATCGTCCTCCAGGACTACCAGGCCATCGTCGCCGTCCTGATCGCTGTCTTCGTCCTCGTCCTCGTCACTGACGATGAGACCGGCGGCGACGGGCTGGCCCGCCATGTATTCGAGCCCGGCGGTCACTGTCAAAAATTTGTCGCCCCCCGGCGAGTCCAGGACAACGTCGGCCAAGTCCCGGGCCCAGGGCGCCAACTCAAAGCTGCCGGCCAGACTGCTCCATTCAGGGCACGCATCGCCGTCATGCGTGAGCAGATGCTCCATGACGGCTTTTCCCGTGAAATCAAAGCCCTGGTGAAAGACGACGGCCACCATCTCGGGGCTGATGTCCATCATCTGGACCAGAAAAGCGATCTCCTGGCGTTTTCCTGCCAGGCGCTGCTGCAGCACGTCGCGCCCTTCGGAGTCGAAACGCAGATCGTCCATCTCGGACTGGTAAGCCGAGCGAAGGTCGAGAAAATAAGGAGAGATGCTCATGCGGACGGTTTTTTCATGTTGCTTCCAGGGTCCGCTGGCTCACAGCAGCGGGTTCAAATAATCGGTCCAGATCACACGCGCCGTGTCTATCGGGCTGTCCAGCAGGTTGCGGCGGCGGTTGTCGTCATAGGCCTGGCGCTTGTCAGCATCCGCCAGCACCTCGTAGGCCTGCTGCACGGCCCGAAAACGAGCAGGCGCCTGGGGATCGGAATTCCTGTCCGGATGCCAGGCCGATGCCAGCTGGCGAAAGGCTTTTTTGATGTCGGCCAGCGTTGCTGCGCTGTCCAGTCCGAGGGCGCTGTAATGATCGGTCATGCGAAAGTGGCGTGGTGCTGGACCCGCGGGCAAAGGGGTGGCCGGGGCGGAAAGACACCAGACCAGGGAAAGGCCAAGGGTGCGCTGAGGAGGCTGGAGGATTATGCACGTCCGCCGGCCATTCCATTCTTGAGGCGTGGATTGCCCTTATTCGGCCATGGCGCCGGCCAAGCGGCGCTGGGCCGAGCGCTTCGCCTCAGACCCAGGCGGAAAGCCGGCCCGACACCAGCCTGAAACGCCTGGCGCAGCGCGCCGCCAGCGTTTCATCGTGCGTGACCAGCACAAAGGCTGTGCCGAAATCACGAGCGAGTTGCAGCATCAGTTCAAACACGCCGTCGGCCGTGCTGCGGTCGAGGTTGCCGGTTGGCTCGTCGGCCAGCACGCAGGCTGGCTGCGTGACGAGCGCACGCGCAATCGCCACGCGCTGGCGCTCACCGCCTGAAAGTTCTGCGGGGCGGTGGTGGATACGGTCTTTGAGCCCTACGGCAGCCAGCATCTTGGTGGCCACGCGCGCGCATTCTGCGGGGGAATCACGGCGAATCCACAGCGGCATCGCGACGTTGTCGAGTGCGCTGAACTCGGGCAGCAGGTGGTGGAACTGGTAGACGAAGCCGAGGTGTTTGTTGCGCAGGTCGCCTTGCTGTTGGGGTGACAGGGCTGAGAGCGTCTGGCCTTTGAGTTCGACTTGGCCGCTGGTGGGTGCGTCGAGGCCGCCCATCAGGTGCAGCAGCGTGCTTTTGCCGGAACCGGAGGCGCCGACGATGGCGAGGGTTTCGCCGGCGTGCACTTGCAGGTCTACGCCGTGCAGCACGGTTAAATCGATCATGCCTTCGTGGAAGCGTTTGGTTAGGCCGCTGGCTTTTAACACCACTTCGGTGTTGGTTTGAGGCTGCTGGCCCTCACCCCTGCCCTCTCCCAGGGGGAGAGGGAGTGAAGATGCAGGCGCGACCTGAGTTAGTGAAGACGCAGGTACAGTCTGAGGGCGTGAAGACCCGGGGGCGGGGAGCGTTGAGGTCATATCGTTTTTAAGTTCACTCATAGCGTAGGGCCTCCGCTGGATTCACGCGGCTGGCGCGCCAGCTGGGGTAGATGGTGGCCAGGAAGGCCAGCACCAGCGCAATCACGGCGATGGGCATGATGTCGGCGTACTGCGGGTCACTGGGCATGCGGCTGATCAGGTAGATGTCTTTCGGTAAAAAACTGGCGTTGAGCAGGCGCTCCAGCGCCGGCACAATCACGTCGATGTTGAGCGCAATGCCCAGGCCCAGCAGCAAGCCGGAGAAGGTGCCGATGACACCCACCATGGCGCCCTGCACCATGAAGATGCCCATGATGCTTTTCGGGCTGGCGCCCAGGGTCCGCAGGATGGCGATGTCGGCGCGTTTGTCGGTCACCGTCATCACCAGCGTGCTGACCAGGTTGAAGGCAGCCACCGCAACGATCAGCGTCAGGATGATGAACATCATGCGTTTTTCGAGCTGCACGGCGGCAAACCAGGTTCTGTTCTGCCGTGTCCAGTCGCGAATCAGGAGGTCGCCGCTCAGGCTGCGCGACAGCTCGGCCGCCACCTCGCGCGCTTGATGCAGGTCCTTGAGCTTGATGCGTATGCCGGTGGGGCCCTCCAGCCGGAAAATCCGGGCGGCGTCGTCCTGGTGCAGCATGACCAGCGCCGAGTCGTATTCAAAGTGGCCGGAATCAAAGGTGCCCACCACCGTCATCTGTTTGAGGCGCGGCACCACGCCCGCCGGAGTAACCTGGCCGCTCGGGGCAATCAGCGTCACGCTGTCGCCCTCGCGCACGCCCAGTGCACGGGCCAGCTCGCCCCCGAGCACCACGCCGAACTGGCCAGGCACCAGCCTGGCCAGCGTGCTTACCGAGGCGGCCGCGAGATCGGTGACCTCGCCCTCCAGCGCCGGATCGATGCCGCGCACAAGCGTGCCCTTCATGTCCTCGCCGCGCGCCACCAGGGCCTGTGCCGCGATAAAACTGGCGGCGCCAACCACATTCGGGTTCTGCCTGATCTCGGCCAGCGTCTTCTGCACATTGGGCAGGGCCGCGCCGTTGGGCGCAAACACCTCGATATGCGAGATCACGCCCAGCATGCGGTCGCGCACCTCCTTCTGGAAGCCGTTCATCACGCTGAGCACAATGATCAGTGCCGCCACGCCCAGCGCAATGCCCAGCATGGAAACGCCGGAGATAAAGGAAATAAAACCGTTGCGCCGCGTGGCACGGCCCGCGCGGGTGTAGCGCCAGCCCAAAATCAGTTCGTAGGGAATTTGCATGGGGCAATTGTGGCACTGGCCCGCGCCATCCCGGACAATACACGCATGCCCGACTCCTTCTCCCCGGCCCGGCACCACTGGGTGCTGCCGTTCGCCGCCTGCGCCTCCGATGAATGGCTGCCTGCGGTAAAGGCCATGCCGTCCACAAGTTTTCACCACTTCGGCAAGCTGCTGCAGGGCATGAAAGAAGTCCACAGCGACCGTGGCGACGTGTATTCACTCTCACCGCCGCATGAACGTGTACAGGCCCGCGCACTGGGCCTGCCCGCAACCGACGGCCTGATCCCCTGGGCAGCCTGGCAACAGTTGAAGGCAACCGAGGTGTGTGATGGCAAGGCCTGGGCTTACATCACGCCTTGCCACTGGGCCATGGGACGCGAGCTCGCCACCATGACCGACCCGGCCGCGCTGGGCCTGCAGGAGAACGAGTCGCGCACGCTGCTGGCGGCCATGCAGCCCTATTTCGAGACCTATGGCGTCACGCTGCACTATTCGGAACCGACACGCTGGCTGGCCGAGGGTGAGCTGTTTCGCAACCTGCCCAGTGCGTCACTGGACCGCGTGCTGGGCCGCAATGTGGCACCCTGGTTGCCGGGCGCTGGAAGCGTGGCGGCCAACCGTTTCGGCGCCGGACCGCCCCAAGCTGAAGCAGCCCCCTCGGAGGGCAGCGTATTACACGACGTGAAAAGTGTGGGGGCCAGCGCCATGCGGCTGCTGCAAAACGAGATGCAAATGCTGCTTTACACGCATACAGTCAACGACGCGCGTGCAGCCAGCAGGCAACCCGCCGTCAACTCTTTCTGGATCAGCGGCAGCGGCGCCTTGCCGGAGAATTTCAGCCCCAAGCCGCAAGCCGATGTTGTCCTCTCGCGCAGCCTGGCACAGGCGGCCTTCATCGACAACTGGGCCGCCTACGCGCAAGCCTGGGCGGCACTGGATGCCGGCGAAGCGGCCCGCCTGCTTGCCTTGCAGCAAGGCGGCGAAACCGTCCGCCTGAGCCTGTGCGGCGAACGCCATGCCGTGAGCTTTGAAACCACCAAAACCGGTATTTTCTCCAGAATGACCAAGCTTTTTAGCCCACAGCCCTTGCCAGCCGTGCTGGAGCAGCTATGAAAATAATAGTACGCGAAGCACCACCGCGCAGTGTGTGGGCGCTGCAGCAGGCCGGCGTTCACCCGCTGCTGGCGCAGCTGTATGCGGCACGCGGCGTGCTGACGGCCGACGAGCTCGACGATGGCCTGGGCCGGCTGCTGCCGCCCGACACCATGAAAGGAACGCAGGAGGCCGCCGTGCTGCTGGCCGATGCCATGGCCGCACAAAAGAAGATCTGCGTGGTGGCCGACTACGACTGCGACGGTGCCACCGCCTGCGCCGTCGCGCTGCGCGGCCTGCGCCTGCTGGGCGCGGCGCAGGTCAGCTACATCGTGCCCGACCGCGTGGTGGACGGCTACGGGCTGACCGCACCCATCGCCGAGCGCGTCAAAGCGCTGGGAGCCGACCTGCTGGTCACGGTGGACAACGGCATCGCCAGCATGGACGGCGTGGCGCGCGCGCGCGAACTCGGCCTGCAGGTACTGGTGACCGACCACCACCTGCCGGCCCTGCGCGACGGCCAGACCGTGCTGCCCGATGCCGAAGTCATCGTGAACCCGAACCAGCCGGGTTGCGCTTTCGAGAGCAAGTCGATTGCCGGCGTTGGCGTGATGTTTTATGTGTTGCTCGCATTGCGGGCGGAGCTGCGCAAGCGCGGCGTGTTCGACGCCACCACACAACCAAAGCTCGATGCATTGCTACCGCTGGTCGCGCTAGGCACCGTTGCCGACGTTGTGAAACTCGATGCCAACAACCGTCGCCTGGTGGCGCAAGGCCTCAAGCGCATACGCAGCGGCGCCTTGCCGGCCGGTGTGGCGGCGCTGTTCACCGCGGCAGGCCGTGTGGCCGCCATGGCGACCAGCTTCGACTTCGGCTTTGCCCTCGGACCGCGCATCAACGCCGCCGGCCGGCTCAGCGACATGACCCTGGGCATCGAATGCCTGCTGACCGACGATGCCGGCCGCGCCGGCGATCTGGCGAAAACACTGGACGGCATCAACCGCGAGCGGAAGGGCATCGAGGCCGGCATGCGCGAGCAGGCTCAGTACGCGGCCGACGCCATGATTGACGAAGACGAGGTGCCGCCACCGGCGATTGCGATTTTTGACCCCGACTTTCACGAAGGTGTGGTCGGCATCGTGGCTTCGCGCATCAAGGACAAGCTGCACCGCCCGACCTTTGTGTTTGCCGCCAGCCAGGCGCCGGGCAAGGAGCACGAGCTCAAGGGCTCCGGCCGCTCGATTGCCGGTTTTCACCTGCGCGATGCGCTGGACCTGGTGGCCAAGCGCCACCCCGGCGTGCTGCTGCGTTTTGGCGGCCACGCAATGGCGGCCGGCTGCACCATCAACGAGGAGCAGTTCGAAGTGTTCGAGCAGGCGCTGCAGCAGGTGGCGCACGAGTGGCTGGACGCTGCCACCCTGATGCGCCGTCTCGACACCGACGGCCCGCTGGCGCCCGAATACCGGCGCGCCGACCTGGTGGACACGCTGCACAAGGAGGTCTGGGGTCAGGGCTTTGCCGCGCCGACCTTCAGCGAAGAAGTGGAGGTGGTGTCGCAGCGCCTGGTGGGGGAAAAACACCTGTCGCTCAAACTCAAGCACCAGGGCCAGCCGGTGGACGGCATCTGGTTCGGCCACACCGAATCTCTTCCGGCGCGCGTCAAGCTGGCCTTCCGGCTCGACGCCGATGAATGGCAGGGGATCAAGCGCGTGCGTTTTCTGGTGGAAGCTGCCGAGCTTTGACAGGCTTGTCGGACTAGCACTTGTCTGACGGCCGCTGGCAAGGGCTGCCTACAGCCGGCGGCAGCCGTCCCAGCCATGATCTGGACTCAGAAGGCGCCCACACCGGAACGCCACACAGCCCGGAAAACCATGAACACCATCATTTACATCGTCGGCCTTGTTGTCATCATCGGCTTCATCCTCTCTTACTTCGGCTTTCGCTGAAATTCAAGCCTTTTAAGCCTTCAGCCCAATAGGAATGGGCGCAAGCAGCTATCAAGACGATAGCAAGCGGGGCTCAGGTCAGTATCGAATATTCGCCGCCGCGTTCTATGGCGCGCTGGTAGGCCGGCCTGGCGTGGATGCGGCGCAGAAAGTCCATGAGCCGCGGCCGGCTGTGGTTCAGCCCACCGCGCGCGGCTGCGGCCTCCAGCGCAAAGCTCAGCTGGATGTCCGCGCCGCTGAACGCCTCGCCCGCAAACCAGGTGCTTTTGCCTAGCTCGCCTTCCAGGTAGTCCAGGTGCTGCCGGATCTGCGGCTCGATCAGCGTGCTCTTGACCTTCCCGCAAATGGCCTTCGCCACCGGTTTGGCAAAAAAGGGCATGGGCGAGGTTTCTATCTTGTCGAACACCAGCTTGAGCAGCAGCGGCGACATGGCCGAGCCTTCGGCGTAGTGCAGCCAGTAGTTGTAGCGCAGGCGCGCGGGTGTCCCCAGCGCGGGCGAGAATTTCCCGGCACCGTAACGCTCAATCAGGTAATCAATGATGGCGCCTGACTCTGCCAGCGTCAGATCCCCGTCCGTGACCACCGGCGACTTGCCCAGCGGGTGCACCTTGCGCAGCGAAGCCGGGGCCAGCATGGTTTTGGGGTCTCGCTCATAACGTTCGATCTCGTAGCCCAGCCCCAGCTCTTCGAGCAGCCAGAGAATGCGTTGCGAGCGGGAATTGTTCAGATGGTGCACAGTGATCATGGCAAAAATTCCGGTGAATTCAGAGGAACCGCCATGGTAGGCGATCACGTTGCCAAGGCCGGAAAACCGGTGACAGGCCTGCCCCTGCCGTCGGCCCGGCCATGCCCTGGCCCACAGCGACGGCCAGGCAGAACGCCTAAAATGAAACGGTGACTGCCAAAAACATCCTGAACGCCGACCTGCATTGCCATTCTGTCGTGTCGGACGGCACGCTGACACCGGAGGCGCTGGCGGAACGGGCCAAAACCAATGGCGTTGAACTCTGGGCCCTGACCGACCATGACGAGATCAGCGGCCAGCACCGCGCCGCTGCAGCAGCCAAGGCGGCCGGCCTCCACTACCTGACCGGCACTGAAATATCGGTGACCTTTGCCGGCGAAACCGTGCACATCGTTGGCCTGGGTTTTGACCCCGACGACGCGGGTATGCAGCAGGGCCTGCGCAACACGCGCGGCGGTCGTGAGCAGCGCGCCATGGAAATGGCAGCCGGCCTGGCCCAGGTCGGCATCCACGGCGCCTACGAGGGCGCATTGAAGTTTGTCGGCAACCCGGACCTGATTTCGCGCACCCACTTTGCCCGCTTCCTGGTGGAGTCCGGGGTCTGCAAGGAAACCTCCGAGGTATTTCGCAAGTACCTGACCGAAGGCAAACCCGGCTACGTACCGCACCGCTGGGCCAGCCTGCACGATGCCGTGGCCTGGATCACCAGCGCCAAAGGCGTGGCCGTGATCGCCCACCCGGGCCGCTACAAGTTCACCCCGAATGAAGAGTACGCACTGTTCACCGAATTCAAGGCCCACGGTGGTCAGGGGGTGGAGGTGGTCACCGGCAGCCACACCACGCAGGAATACGTGAAATACGCCGAAACCGCGAAAGAGTTCGGCCTGGCCGCCTCGCGCGGAAGCGACTTCCACAGCCCCGATGAAAGCCACACCGACCTGGGCACCCTGCCCTTCCTGCCTGGCAACCTGACCCCGGTCTGGGAGCTCCTGGAAGACCGCATCCAGTGAGCCGTGCGCCTTCCGCCCTGGCGGGCATTGCGCTGGTCATCGCAGCCGTCGCCTGTTTTGCCATGCTCGACACCACCACAAAGTTTGTCAGCGCCAGCGTGCCGATTCTGATGGCGCTGTGGTTTCGCTACTTTTTCCAGGCCGTGGCCACCACCGCAGCCATGTTGCCCGTGCGCGGCTTGAGCATTCTGCGAACAGCGCACCCGAAGTTCCAGTGCCTGCGCGGCCTGCTCTTGATGATGAGCAGCCTGTTTGCCTTCCTGAGCCTCAAATACATGCCGGTGGCCGAGTTCACCGCCATCGGCGCCATCGTCCCCCTGGTCATCACGCTGGTCGCGGCCACTGCACTCGGTGAGAAAGTCTCGGCCCTGCGCTGGTCGCTGGTGGTCGGCGGGTTTGTGGGCACGCTCATCATCATCCGGCCGGGCGGCGAAAACTTCACCTGGACCCTGCTGCTGCCGCTCGGCATGGTCGTCACCAACACCGGTTTCCAGGTGCTCACCAGCCGGCTGGCCCGCACCGAAGACCCGATCACCATGCACCTGTACACGGGCTGGGTCGGCACGCTGCTGGTGTCGACCGTCCTGCCTTTCGTCTGGACCAGCCTGTCCTCCTGGTCGCTCTGGGGCTGGCTGGTACTGATGGGCGCGGCGGCCACCGTCGGGCATTTCCTGCTGATCCTGGCTTACATGCGGGCGCCGGCCGCCACGCTCACACCCTACCTGTATGCCCAGATTGCGTTTGCGATGATCGGCGGCTGGATCGCCTTTTCGCATGTGCCCGACCGCTGGTCCCTGGTCGGCATGGTGATGATTGCCATCTGCGGTGCCGCCGGCGCCTGGCTGACCGCGCGCGAAAGCCGGGTACTGAACCAGTTCAATGTGCAACCGGCAGAGTCCTGACATCATTACGCCCTACCCACCATGGCCCAGTATTTCGAAGTTCACCCCGACAACCCGCAAGCGCGGCTGCTCAAGCAGGCCGTGGCGCTGCTGACGCGCGGCGCGGTTGTTGCCGTGCCCACCGATTCGAGCTACGCGCTGGTGTGCCATCTCGACGACAAGACCGCCGCCGACAACCTGCGCCGCATCCGCGGAGTAGACGACAAGCATCACCTGACCCTGCTGTGCCGTGACCTCAGCGAGTTGGCCAACTACGCGCGGGTGGACAACAAACAGTTCCGCCTGATCAAGGCCGCCACGCCGGGGCCCTACACCTTCATCCTTGAAGCCAGCAAGGAAGTGCCGCGCCGCCTCAGCCACCCCTCGCGCAAGACAATAGGCCTGCGCGTACCCGGGCACAAAACCCTGCAGTGCCTGCTGGAGCTGCATGGCGCACCCTTGCTTGCCACCACCTTGATCCCACCCGGCCAGGCCGAGCCGCTGAACGACGCCAGCGAAATCCGCGACCAGATGGAGCACGAACTTGCCGCCGTCATTGACGCCGGCGCTTGCCCGCAAGAAGCCACCACCGTGATCGACCTGACCGCCATGGGCCAGGGCGGCGAGCCGGTCGTGGTGCGGCAGGGGCGCGGCGACCTCGCCGCGTTGGGCTTGTAGAGCCCCCACGGTCGCTCACTGCGAGCCTGCGGCAGCTCCCTGCCCCTTGCACTGGAAGGGGGTCGCTGCGCCTGCGGCCCGGCAAAGCCGGTTCCGCGGCCCCGGCTGGTCTGGAGATCTCACCTTGGGAGCAGCGCAGCGTGCGGGCGATAATCCACAGATGGACTTTGCCAACCTGATTCAAACCGTCGCGATCTACGCCCTGCCGGTGCTGTTTGCCATCACCGTGCACGAGGCGGCGCATGGTTACGTCGCCCGCTACTTTGGCGACAACACGGCCTGGATGCTGGGCCGCGTCACGCTGAACCCGGCCAAGCACATCGACCCGGTGGGCACCATCCTGATGCCGCTGCTGCTGTATGTCGCCACGTCGGGCACCTTTTTGTTCGGCTACGCCAAGCCGGTACCGGTTCAGTTCGGCAATCTGCGCAATCCCAAGCGCGACATGATCTGGGTGGCCTTGGCCGGCCCGGGCGCCAACCTCGCGCAAGCCCTGCTGTGGGGTATCGCGTTCTACTTGCTGCAGGGCGCCGGCATCACCGAGCCCTTTTTCCTCAAGATGTGCCAGGCCGGCATTCTGGTCAATATCGTCATGTTGGTGTTCAACCTGTTCCCCTTGCCCCCGCTGGATGGCGGGCGTGTGCTGGTGGGCCTGCTGCCCTGGAAGCAGGCCGAACTGGTCTCGCGCATCGAACCCTGGGGATTCTTCATTGTGATGGCGCTCGTGATTTCGCGGGTGATCACCGACCTGTGGATGCGGCCCCTGATGACCCTGACTTATGCCCTTCTTGAAATTGTGTTGATGCCGCTGGCAATGCTGGTTCGATGATCATGACAAAAAAACAAAACTCCGCGCCGCAGCGCTTCCTCACCGGCATCACCACCACCGGCACGCCGCACCTGGGCAACTATGTCGGCTCCATCCGCCCCTCCGTGGCGGCGAGCACGGGCACTGGCGCGGAAAGCTTTTACTTTCTGGCCGATTACCACGCCCTCATCAAATGCGACGAGCCGGCGCGCATCCAGCGCTCCACACTGGAGATTGCCGCGAGTTGGCTGGCCGCCGGGCTAGACCCGGAGCGCGTCACTTTTTACCGCCAGTCCGACATTCCTGAAATTCCCGAACTCACCTGGCTCCTCACCTGCGTGACGGCCAAGGGTGTGCTCAACCGCGCCCATGCCTATAAGGCTTCGGTGGACAAAAACACCGCCGCCGGCAACGACCCCGATGCAGATGTGAGCGCGGGCCTCTTCATGTACCCGGTGCTCATGGGTGCCGACATCCTGATGTTCAAGGCGCACCAGGTGCCGGTCGGCCGCGACCAGATCCAGCACATCGAAATGGCGCGCGACATGGGGCAGCGCTTCAACCACCTCTACGGGGAGCACTTTGTGCTGCCGCAGGCCCTGATTGAGGAATCCGTCGCGCTGTTGCCAGGCACGGACGGCCGCAAGATGAGCAAGAGCTACGACAACACCATTCCCCTGTTCACCCCGCGTGAGCAGCTGAAAAAACTCATTGCCGGCATCGTGACCGACTCACGCGCGCCGGGTGAGCCGAAGGAAACCGAAGGCTCTGCCCTGTTCCAGATCTACCAGGCCTTCGCCAGCGAACAGGAAACCGCCGCGCTGCGCCAGGCCTACAACGAAGGTATTGGTTGGGGAGATGCCAAACAGCTGCTGTTCGAGCGTATTGACCGTGAAGTGGCGCCCATGCGCGCGCACTACCAGGAACTGATGAACGATCCCGCGAAGATCGAGGGCATCCTGCAGGCCGGCGCCGACAAGGCCCGCCGGCTCGCCAAGCCCTTCATGCGCGAACTGCGCGAAGCCGTTGGCCTGCGTCACCTGGGTCTGGGTGCCCAAGCCGCCTCCGCCGCCAAGGGAAAAACGGCCAAATCATCCCTGCCGGCCTTCAAGCAGTATCGGGAAACCGACGGCCGCTTCCATTTCAAACTGATGGATGTCAAGGGCCAATTGTTGCTTCAAAGCAACGGATTTACCTCCCCCAAAGATGCCGCGCAAGCCATTGTGTTGCTGCAGACGCAAGGTGCCGGTGCCCTGTTTGGCCTGGAAGGCAAACTGCAATCTGTTCCCGGCGTAGCGACAGAGGCTGTAGAAGCAGCATTGCAGCAATTGATCGATGCGAAAAGCTGACAAAAAGAGCAAGATGGGTCCTTATGCCCGCTGCACTTTGGCACAGGTGCATTACTAAAAAAGAATGCATTTTTGGGAAATACTGTGTATTAGTGCCGGAATGAATATTTTTAGTTAGCTCGCCAACTTGACATACACCGGGTATGCTTACTTTTTGCACCACTAACTGACATTATTTAACACTTCGAGCGCCATCACCCCATGCGTATTTTTGTCATAGACGACCACCCGCTCATGCGCGAAGCAGTGGTCCTTCTTATTCGTCGCCTGCATACCAAAGCTTCAGTGATCGAGCTGGACCGGCTGGCCGCCATCGGTGCCGCCGTTGAACAGCACGGTGTACCGGATGTCATCTGCCTGGACCTCAAATTACCTGACACCCATGGTGTGTCGGGCGTGCGCGAGGTGAGGCAGCAGTTTCCCGAAGTACCAATTGTGGTGTTGTCCGCCGCGCCGGCGCAGGACTACCAGGAGCTCTCGCTGGAAGCCGGAGCCGATGTTTACATTGAAAAATCGGTCGGTGCCACCGAGATCTCCAAAGTCCTGAGGTCTTTCCTGGACGACAGCACCGATCCGGAGGCCAGCACAGAACCCGAAAAACTGTCCAAGCGTCAAAAGCAGTTGCTGGTCATGCTGGACAGAGGCATGAGCAACCGCGACATTGCCGCCGAATTGCAGATCAGCGAACACACCGTCAAGGTGCACCTGTGGCGGCTGTTCCGCAGGCTCAATGTGAAAAGCCGCTCGCAGGCCAGCCACCTGGCCCGTACACAAGGCCTGCTTTAAGGCCTTTCCTGGGCCGTTTCGAAGTTGTCTTCGGGACCTCTGGTGGGGTCGGCCTTGTCGTCAAAAGCCGGAATATCCACCCGAAAAAGGCTGCCCCTGCCCGGTACTGAGCGCATGCTCACACCGTGGCCCAGGGCCTCGGACAAGCGGGAAACAATGGACAAGCCCAGCCCGAACCCCTCCTCGGTTCCGTTGTGTTTGGCCACACGGTAAAACTCTTGAAAAATCGCCTGCTGGTGCTCGGGCGCAATTCCCACGCCGGTGTCCCACACGTCCACCCGCCAGCCTTCGCCCGCGCGGCGAACAGCCAGCAAAACCCCTCCCCGCTCGGTATGGCGCACCGCGTTGGACAGCAGGTTGCCAAGCAGCCGCTTAAGCAGCACCGGATCTGACAGCACCTGCGCTTTCACCACATGGGTACGCAGTGCCAGGCCCTTCTCGCGTGCCACTGGCGCGTACTGCAACTCCAGCTCCCCGATCAGCGACAGCAGGTCTATCCGCTGCAGGTTCACCTCGATCACCCCGGCGTCAAGCTTGGCCAAGTCAAACAGCGAATTAAACAGCTCATTGACGGCGTGGGTGGACTGCACGATTTTCGGCGTGATCTGCAGAACCAGTTCGGGCTCGGCTTGCAGCCAGTCGGCATACAGGCTGAGCGCATGCACGGGCTGGCGCAGATCGTGGGCGGCACTGGCTATAAAGCGGTTCTTCGCCTCTACCGCCTCCAGTGCCGTGCGTGTCTTTTCTGTCAGCGAGGCGATCAGCGCCGAATTGGCAAACTGCAGCTCAAAGGTCTTGCGCAGCCCCTGGTTAAAACGTTTGCCGCCCAGCCTTAAGGCCAACCAGTAAATCAGCACCAGCACGACCAAGCCATAGGTCGCGGCGGTACCGATAAACGGCTGCTCCACCATCACGCTGTAGCCCACAGCGGCCAGGGTGCTGTACGCCAGGCCATTGGTGTAGCCCATGAAGTAGCGCAACGACGCAGAAAACGCCCCCACGGCGAATCCCGCCATGCCGGCCAGCACGATCAGGCAGATGAACTGGTCGTGGACCGGGGCCTTGCGGAAATGCAGGAACATGGACGCTCCCCAGACCACGGCACTCATGGTCCAGGTCCAGCTGTGGCGCGACGTGAAGGCACGCAGCTTCGCCCCGCTGGCGCCCGCGTATTCGCGGTGGTAGAGGTTGACCACGTGGTAGCGCCACAGCGTCATCCCAACAGCAGCCAGCGTCCAGAGAAACAGGGCCAAATCGTCCACATCGCCATACAGCACCACCACAATGATCGGGATCACCATCGACGCGGAATGCAGCCCCGGCAGGCCGCTGCGCATGAAGCTGCGCATCAGTTTCGCCTCGACCCACTCATCGCGCGCGGCAAGGTCCATCACCACATGACGGCTGTCAGACACGGGTGGGCTTGAAGAATTCATGGGTGGAGTTTAGCGGCCGAAGGTGCGCCGCCAAACGGCATCAACCCATGTAAGACGAAAGGATCAAGTTATCAAGGCGTCAGCCGGCCAACCGGAACGCTTCTGTCATTCGCTCCTGTTCTCGGGGAGAAAGATGCAGGCTGCGGGCAATCTTGGGCCACTGTGCCACCACTGTTTGACTGCGCTCGATGATTTCGTCTGCAAGCTTCTTCGAAACCCGGAAAACCGGCGCCACAGAGCGCGCGAGATCGAGGTCCATCGCGTTGTCCGCCCCGCTGACGTTGAGCTTCAAGCCGCGCGACTCCGGCACAGGATTCATATCGTAGGCATCGGACAAGCGCCAGCCCTTTCCGGGTACGAGAATAAAGCCGTGATTGCGCAGGTGATCGTCGGTGTTGGAGACAAGCATGTTGAACACGATGCGCGACCACAGTTCGCGCAGATCAGCGTGCTACATGTCGTGCTACGGCGAAGGCGGCGCAGTATGCGCCCGCAAAAAAACCCCGGCTTGCGGGGCTTTTGGGGGTCTGTGTTGGACTACATCAAACCGTTTCTTGGCGGAGAGGGTGGGATTCGAACCCACGGTACCTTGCGGTACGCCTGATTTCGAGTCAGGTACATTCGGCCACTCTGCCACCTCTCCAGTGTGGAGCCGTGATTCTAGCAGCCATCTAGAAGCCCCCACGGTCACTCACTTCGTGTAGTTCCCTGCCCCCCGAGGGGGCCGCTGCGCCAGCGGTCCGGCTAAGCCGGTCCCGCGGCCCCTGCTGGGCTGGGCTGGGCTGGGGTTTCTCAGCTCGTTACTTTCCTGCAGAGCTCAAGACCGTGATGCCGCCCATATAAGGCCGCAGCACCTCGGGCACGATGACAGAGCCGTCAGCCTGCTGGTAGTTCTCCAATACAGCCACCAGCGTGCGCCCCACCGCCAGGCCGGAGCCGTTGAGGGTGTGCACGAATTCGTTTTTGCCCTGGGCGTTCTTGAAGCGGGCTTGCAGGCGGCGGGCCTGGAAGGCTTCGCAGTTGGAGACGGAGCTGATTTCGCGGTAGGCGTTTTGCCCGGGTAGCCAGACCTCGAGGTCGTAGGTCTTGCTGGCGCCGAAACCCATGTCGCCGGTGCACAGCAGCATCACGCGGTAGGGCAGGCCCAGCTTTTGCAAGACGGCCTCGGCGTGGCCTGTCATGGCCTCGAGCGCGTCGTAGCTGTGGTCGGGGTGCACGATCTGCACCATTTCGACCTTGTCGAACTGGTGCTGGCGGATCATGCCGCGGGTGTCGCGGCCATAGCTGCCGGCCTCTGACCTGAAACAGGGCGTATGGGCGGTGAATTTCAATGGCAGTTGCGCCTCTGGCACCACTTCATCACGGACAAAGTTGGTCAGCGGTACCTCGCTGGTGGGTATCAGGTACAGCGCTGTGCTTTCGGCTTCTGCGGCGCCTTCCTGTCCGCCCTTTTTGGCGGCAAACAGGTCTTCTTCAAACTTGGGCAGTTGGCCGGTTCCGCGCAGCGAGTCGGCGTTGACGATGTAGGGCGTGTAGCACTCGGTGTAGCCGTGCTCGGCGGTCTGCACATCCAGCATGAACTGCGACAGCGCCCGGTGCAGGCGAGCCAACTGGCCTTTCATGACGGTAAACCGCGAACCCGTGAGCTTGGTGCCGAGTTCAAAGTCCAGCCCCAGCGGCTGGCCCAGGTCCACATGGTCTTTCACCTCGAAGGCGTAAGCCGGTGGCTCGCCGCCCATGCCTTCCACCGGTGTCCATTTGCGCACCTCGACATTGCCCTCTTCGCCCTTGCCTTGCGGCACGCTTTCATGCGGCAGGTTGGGCACGGCCAGCAGCAGGGCCTGCATCTCGCCCTGGATCTGCTCAAGCCGGACGCTGGAGGCTTCGAGCTCGGCCTTGGAGCTTGTTACCTGCGCCATCACGGCGCTGGCGTCTTCACCTTTGGACTTGAGCTGGCCAATCTGTTTGGACAGGGTGTTGCGCTGGTTCTGCAGCTCTTCCGTCTTGATCTGCAAAGCCTTGCGCTCGACTTCCAGCGCCTGGAAAGCTTCCACGTTGAGGAAGACTTGCGGGCTCTTGCGCGTTTCGAGGCGGGCAATGGCGGAAGGCAGGTCTTTACGAAGGAGTGTGATGTCTAGCATGGGGTCATTGTATTTAGTGACGCAGGGGACGTAGGGGGAAGGGCTCAGCTCAGACTGGCCGGGTCAAGGTTGGCGCCGCAGATGATGAGGCAGACTTTTTCATCGGCACGCGGCACATAGACGCCGCTGTGCAGCGCGGCCAGCGGCAGGGCGGCGGCGGGCTCTACCGCCAGCTTGAGTTCTTTCCAGAGCCACTGCTGCGCGCTGCGGATAGCTTCGTCGCTGAGCAGCAGCGCATCGCGCACATGGGCCTGGGTGGCGGCCCAGGCCAGGTTGCCAATGCGTTTGGCGCCGAGTGAATCGGCAGCAATGCCGCTGACGGCCACATCCATCGGCTGCCCCGCTTCACGCGCCCTGAACAGGGTGGGCGCCAGCTCGGGCTCCAGCGCCACAACGCGCGAACGCTGTTCGAACCAGCTGGCAATGCCAGCAATCAGGCCGCCACCGCCCACGCTGACCAGCACGGCGTCAGGCACGCCGGCCTGCTGCTCGATCTCCAGCGCCAGGGTGCCGGCGCCGGCCACCACTTCGGGCTGGTCGTAGGCGTGGGTCAACAGCGCGCCGGTTTGCTGCTGGCGCGCCAGGCAGGCCTGCAGGGCTTCGGAATAGGCGGCGCCTGTCACCACCACTTGCGCGCCCAACTCGGCCAGTTTGGCGCGCTTGGCCGGGCTGGACACTTCAGGCACAAACACCTCGCAATGCACACCCAGTTCGCGCGCAGCGGCAGCGGTGGCAATGCCGGCGTTGCCGCCCGAGGCCACGATGACGCCGCTGGATGGAATGGGGTTGGACAGCAGGCGATTCAGCATGCCGCGCGCCTTGAAGCTGCCGCCGGTCTGCAAATGCTCCAGTTTGAGCCAGACTTCGGCGCAGTCCACACCCAGCGCCTTGCCGGGCATCTTCCACACCGGAGTTTGATGAATAAAGTGGCTGTAGCCCTTATGGAACGTGCGCTGACAGCTCTCTATTTGATAGCGATCCGTCATCGTCAGGGCTCGGCGTGCAAGCCGCTGTCGATGGCGTCCAGCGCCGAGCCGTGCAGCTTGAGCCCCTTGGGCAGCGGGAACTTGATGGTTTCTTCGATGCCCGCCATCTTGCGCACCGACACAGCGCCCAGCGCCTTGATGCGGTCTATCACCTGCTTGACCAGGATTTCAGGGGCAGAGGCGCCCGCAGTCAGGCCAACGCGGCTTTTGCCTTCAAACCACTCCGGCCTGAGCTCGCTGGCGTCGTCGACCATATACGCCTCGGTGCCCAGCTTGACGGCCAACTCGCGCAGGCGGTTGCTGTTGGAGCTGGTCGGGCTGCCGACCACGATCAGGATGTCCACCTGCGGGCTCATCACCTTGACGGCGTCCTGCCGGTTTTGGGTGGCGTAACAGATGTCCTGCTGCTTGGGCTCGCGCACCTGCGGAAAACGCGCCTTCACGGCGGCGCTGATCTCGGCGGCGTCATCCACACTCAGCGTGGTTTGCGTCACCACCGCGAGTTTTTCAGTCTGCGCGGGCTGGATGCGCGCCACGTCGGCCACGTCCTCCACCAGGTGAATGCCGCTGTCGAGCTGGCCCATGGTGCCTTCCACCTCTGGGTGGCCCTTGTGGCCGATCATGATGAACTCGTAGCCTTCCTTGTTGAGCTTGGCCACTTCCACATGCACCTTGGTCACCAGCGGGCAGGTGGCGTCAAAAATGCGGAACCCTCGCCTCTCGGCCTCGCGCTCGGTCGCCTTGCTGACGCCGTGGGCGCTGAACACCAACGTGGCGCCGGGCGGTACGTCGTCGAGGTCTTCAATGAAGATGGCGCCTTTTTCCTTGAGCTCATTGACGACGTAGGTGTTGTGCACGATTTCGTGGCGCACATAAATCGGCGCGCCGAACTTGCCGATGGCGCGCTCGACGATCTCGATGGCACGATCAACCCCGGCGCAAAAGCCGCGCGGTTCGGCGAGGATGATTTCCTGAGGGGATGTTTTATCCATCACAGCACACCGATCACTTGAACCTCAAACACCACTCGCTGGCCAGCCAATGGGTGGTTGAAGTCAAACTGCACCGCGTCGCCCGCTTCCTTGACCTGCTGCACGGCGCCAGCGTACTGGCCCATGCCGTCCGGCGTGGGGAACTGCACCACATCGCCGACCTTGTATGTTTCGTGCGGGTCGCCCAGCTCGTTAAGCAGCTTGCGCGCCACCCACTGCAGCAACTCGGGGTTGCGCTCGCCAAAGGCCTCGCCGGCTGCCAACTCGAAGCTGGTGCGTGTGCCTTCCGGCAAACCCAGCAGGCGCTGCTCGATGGCAGGCGACAGCTCGCCAGTGCCCAGGCTCAGGGTGGCCGGCTTGCCGGCAAAGGTATTGATAATGTCGGCGCCGTCCGGGCCGGCCATGCGGTAGTGCAGGGTCAAGAATGAGCCTGGCTGGACGAGCGCAGGTGTTTCCAGGGTGGACATAAGGCTTTCGGGGCGGCCCGGGGGCCGCCAACTGTTTGTAAACTGCCCCTATTGTAGAAAGTGCGGCCCAGGCAGAGGCAGCGGGGACGATTTACCCCTGATACTGCCCCCGTAACGGTGTTTTTGCCTGTCTTCCCTCCTTCCCCAGCCTACCCACCCATGCTTCTCAAAGACTTGCCCGAAGACGCCCGCCCCCGTGAAAAGCTGCTAGCCCGTGGCCCTGCCGCGCTCAGCGATGCTGAATTGCTGGCGCTGCTGCTGCGCAGCGGTATTCCCGGAAAAAATGCGCTGCAAATGGGGCAGGAGCTGTTGGATGCTTTTGGCGGTGTGGCCGGGCTGCTGCACACCGGTCACAAGGCATTGGAAAGTATCAAGGGCCTGGGGCCGGCCAAGCGGGCGGAGTTGGTGGCGGTGCTGGAGCTGGCGCGTCGCGCACTGGCGCAGGAACTGCAGGACAAGCCGCTTTTTGACACCCCACAGGCCGTGCGCGACTACCTGCAACTGCAGCTGGGCAGCCGCCCGCATGAAATTTTTGCCGTGCTGTTCCTCGACAGCCAGCACCGCCTGATTGCGCTGGAAGAGCTGTTTCGCGGCACGCTGACACAAACCAGCGTCTACCCGCGTGAGGTGGTGGTGCGGGCGCTGGCCCTGCACGCCGGCAGCGTGGTGCTGGCACACAACCACCCCAGCGGCGAAGCCCGCCCTTCGCGTGCAGACGAGGCGCTGACCCAAACGCTGAAAGCCGCGCTGGCGCTGGTGGACGTTCGCGTGCTGGACCACTTCATCGTGACCAGTGCGCAGGCGGTGTCAATGGCTGAGATGGGGCTGCTGTAAGACCATGGCAACCCGGCCGACCGCCATCAAGGACCTGAAGGGCCTGAAAGCCGTCAAGCTCGAGATAGAAACCCGGGCCCGGCAGGAAGCCGAACTGAAGGCGGCGCGCGCAGCCGCTGCGGCCAGGCTGAAGGCGGAAAAAGAACTTTTCTCGCGCGCCATCGGCCCGGTCAAGGCGCTGCCGGCCAGACACTTGCCCGGCCACCGCGCACAGCTGGTACCGGCCCAGCCCGCGCCCATCCCGGTGCAGCAGCAGCGCGACGAGCTGGCGGTGATGCGCGAGGCGATTTCCGACGGTTTTGACGTTGAAAGCCTGCTGGACACCGACGAAGCGCTGAGCTTTCGCCGTCCCGGCATGGGGCCGGACGTGGTGCGCAAACTGCGTCGCGGCGGCTGGAGCATCCAGCGCCAGCTTGACCTGCACGGCCTGCGCCGCGAGGACGCGCGCGACGCGCTGTCGGTGTTCATTCGCGACGCCCACAAGGCCGGCCTGCGCTGCGTGCGCGTGGTGCATGGCAAGGGCCTGGGCTCACCCGGCAAGACGCCGGTGCTCAAGGGCCGGGTGCAGAGCTGGCTGATCCAGAAAGCCGAGGTAATCGCCTTTGTGCAGGCAAGGCCGGCCGAGGGCGGCGCGGGGGCGCTTGTGGTGCTGCTGGCGCAGAGCTGAGGCACCCCGAAACGCTATTAATTCAGGAGCTGCTTGCGCCCGCTACATAAGGGCTAAAGGCCTTTTTCTTCTGAATTTCAACCCATCCGCTGCAGCCGATGCTGGCCTTTCCGACCTTCACGATTCATGGCTACCCTCAGCCCACACCAGCCGGGCGGGAGTCGCTATTTAATCTGTAGCAGTTGATCGGCTACGTCCTCAAGCGCGTTGCGCAAGGTGATCTGCCGTAGACCCAGTTCCAGCGCCTCCGCATGCAACGTGGCGGCAAAGGCGGGGCCAACCGCCTCAATGCCTTGCAGGTCCAGCACCAGTTCGCGCGGAACCCAGCGCGGCGACCGGCCTGAGGCCAGAACGCGACTTTCGTCTCTCGGTAGCCGGCTCATGAGAATTTCGGCCTGGTGGCGCGCCTCCAGCCGCTCAGACCCCAGCAGACGCAGCACGGGCATGGTCACCACCTTTTGCCCGGCCTGCGCCTGCATCAGGGCGTAGGTCTCGCTCCATGTCTGACCCTGTGCGCGCTTGAGAAGGTTCATGTTGGCTGGGTCCCCGCCCAGAACGCGCAGCACTTCGTCAGCAGGCACACCGGTTTGCGGTTTGATGATGATGCGCTCGGCCAGGCGCTGGTTAACCGAAGGCAGGGACAGGCCATCGTTGACTGCCCACAGCACATCGCCTGCGCACTGGTTCAGGTGAGTCAGCACGCCGCGGTCGTGACCAAGAGCCCATTGCACGGGCGCATAAACATCTACTTCGGCACGGGCGTGGTCAGGCGGTACGCCGATTGCCAGCAGGTTGAGCAGCAGGGCCGGGCCGAAGCGTTGTTGCAGTGTGGCTAGCGGCGCCGCATGCAACGCCAGCGCCCAGCGCGTGGACGCACTCACTGCCACCACCAGCTTGGCTGGGCGGCAGTGCACCAGCCCCAGAGACCAGGGTCCGAGCGCGCTACCAGACGCACTCGCATCAACAGCTAGTTTGGCCGGCAGCTTGAGAGAGCGAGCCAGTTCCCGGGTGACGTGCAGTGTGACCATGGACTTACAGGCGGACGGCGACCAGGCCGGTCACCTCACTGCCAACTGAAACCGCCGCGCACTGCGTGGCCCCGACGGACACCCGGGGGCTTCTGAACGCACGCAGTGGTCGGAGTGAATCACCAAGCTTGATTTCGGGCATGTGGTTATGGCGCAGGGGCTGCTGCATGAACAGCGGTAACGGGCTGAAAAGCGTTTTGATTATCAAACGAATTTGGAGGACTCCTCGGTCTGCAGCCCCCCGAGCTGTGCGCCGGCGCTGGTGCAGAGGCGGACACACTCGCATTCAATCGCTATTAAATATGGAGCTGCTTGCGCCCGCCGCATAAGGGCTAGAGGCCTTTTTTGCATATAAAAAGCACAAAAACCGGCTTCAACCGATCACCCCGACAGTCAAAACCCGAATACGGCGCGGCCGGCGGTGGCTGACTCGTGGCCGTGTCTGAAGAGAAGCTCGTAGGTCGGCAGCGGCACTTTTTTGAGCGAGGTGGGGTAGGCGGCCGCGGCCTTGACGCTTGCGCTGTCCAGCCAGTCGCCGGTGGGGCAGGTGGTGCCGGACCGCTTGGCCATGTCCTGGGCGGTCAGGCCGAGCCGCAGGTAGGCGGCGCGCCCGCTTTCCTTTTTTGCGTAAGCCATGAGGCCCCTGGCACGCAGCGCGCGGGTCTGGTCGGACATGATGTCGGCCACGTGCTTGAGCCGGAACAGGCTGAGCCGCCCCATGTTGAAGCCCTGGGACAAAGGGGCTCCCGCGTCGGACGAAATAATCAGGCCGTCGATTTTTGGCTTGGGGCCAAACCCGGCATCAAAAAACGGCTCCAGCCCGAGGTTGTCGTAAATGCCACCGTCGTAGAGATGGATTCTGGCGAAGCGGTCTTCCGCCGGCCGGGCCTCGTCACCCGACGCAAACATCGGAAGGCTCCAGTCGAAACTGTCGGTATGCAGTACGTAGGGGCCGATCAGCCCTGGAAAGGCGGCCGACACGGCCATCGCATCACGCAAGGGCAATTTCTTCATCGGGGTGGAGCCCAGCGTCCAGTCGCGCAAATTGCCGTTCTCCAGGCAGGCGCGCTTGCCGGTTTCAGCGGTGGTGGCATTGATGGCCCAGACCGGCGATGCGGGCAGATCATCGAGCAGGGCATCAATGCCCCAGGTACGGCCAATGGCCGAGGCAAGCACATTGGCGCGGGAAAGCGCAAACCGCCAGTTGGCCGGGTGCAGCATGGCGCGCATGGCCGCATTCTGTAGATCTCTTCGGGTGAGCACATCCTTGAGCTTCGGCAGCAAGCCAGTGAGGTATTCGTCATCGGTCGGCCAGCGCATGCCGTTGAGCTGCAGCAGCAGGCCCATCAGCAAGCTGCCGCCGGAGACGGTGGAGACCCGGTTCACCCGCGCAAGCGCCTGGTTCTCTGCCAGGAATTTCAGCACGCCGCAATGGAACACCATGGCGCGTGTTCCGCCGCCCGACAGGGCGAGGTAGATGGGCTTCATGCGTGCGCTTTCCGGAGTGAAGGTATTGGCGGCATTGGCGGGCGCAGAGCCGGGCATTCACTCGCCACGATTACGCATCCAGTCCGCGGTCTGGAAAAACGAGGCCCGCAACCGGGTGCGCAACTCTTCATCCACCCCGGTCTCGCCCATGGCCTGGTCCATACAGGCCAGCCACTGGTCGCGCTCGAGAATGCCAATGACAAAAGGCATGTGCCGCATGCGCAGCTTGGGGTGGCCAAAACGCTCGGTGTAATGCTGCGGCCCGCCGAGCCAGCCGCAGAGGAACCAGAACAGGTGCTGCCGCGCTTTCACCAGATGGTTGCCGTGCGCCGCGCGCAGCGCTGCATAAGCGGGGTCGAGGTCCATCAAGTCGTAGAAGCGTTCGACCAGCGCGTGAACGCGCGCCTCGCCGCCTATCCAGTCAAAGGGGGTGGCAAATGGCGGTGTGCCGGGTGGTTTTTCTTCGATTTGCATGGCTGAATCATTCTATTTTTCGATTGTCCCTTTGTCCCCTCGCCCGCTTGCGGGGAGGGCGCGGGGAAGCCCTCACCCCTGCCCTCTCCCACAGGGAGAGGGAGAAAGAGACTATTGCGCCTTGCGCAAGGTTTCCACGACAGGCGTGTTGAGCACCGAACGCAGGCCCCACCAGCCTGCTGCCAGTGCCAGCGCTGCGCCAGCCAGGCTGCCGAGCAACGGCACCGTCCAGGAGCCGGTCCAGCTGAAATCGAACACATAACGTGCCAGCCCCCAGCCGACGGCCAGCGCAACGATGGAGGCCAGGAAGCCCGCCAGCAGGCCGACACCGGCGAGTTCGGCGCGCTGCACCTGGCGCAGCAGCGAGGCACGTGCACCGACGGCGCGCATGATGGCGAATTCCTTGGCGCGCTCTTCTCGCGTGGCGGTAATGGCCGCAAACAGCACCACCAGCCCAGCGGCCAGGGTGAAGCCAAACAGGTATTCGACGGCACGTATCACCTGGTCCAGCACGCGCTGCACCTGGGCGATGGTGCTGCTCATGTCGACGTTGGTGATGTTGGGAAAGGCCTTGACGAGTTCATTGTCAAAGCTGCGCGGCCTTTCGCCGTTGATTGCGGCCTTGCGCTCAGGCGCACGAAAGGCGCTGATGTAGGAGACCGGCACGTCGGTCATGGTGGCTACCGGGTACATCACGAAGAAGTTGACCCGCATCGAGCCCCAGTCCACCTTGCGCAGGCTGGTGATTTTGGCCTCGCTGATCTGCCCGCCGATGTCAAAGCGCAGGCTGTCGCCGAGCTTGAGGCCCAGGGTGCTGGCCAGTCCGTCTTCCACACTGAGGGCACCCGCCTCGTCGGGCGTCCAGCGGCCGGCGACCACCTGGTTGTGGGAGGGCTGCTGCGCCGCATGGGAGAGGTTGAACTCGCGGTCCACCAGCCGCTTGGCCCGGTCGTCCGCGTAGTCATCGGGCGCGACGGCCTTGCCGTTGACGGCCACCAGGCGGCCGCGAATCATGGGGTACCAGTCGAACTTTGTCACGCCGCCATCACGCAGCGCCTGCTGGAAGGCCTCGCCCTGCTCGGGCTGCACGTTAATGACAAAACGGTTCGGTGCGTCGGGAGGCGTGGCGCGGCGCCAGCTGCTGATCAAATCGGTGCGCAACAGCACCAGCAGCATCAGCGCGAGCAAACCCACGGCCAGCGCACTGACCTGCACCACCGCATAGGCAGGGCGTGCCGACAGCTGGCGTGTGGCCAGCACCAGCCAGCGCGGCGCCGTGGTTTCGCTGACGCTGGCACGCAGTACCTTGACGGCTGCAAAGCTGGCTACCGCAAACACCGCCACTGCGCCGGCAAACCCGCCCACGGCAATCAACCCCAGCTTGAGGTCGCTGCTGGCAGCCACCAGCAGGGCCGCAAAACCGAGCACACCCACCAGCAGCACCGCCAGTGAAGCGGGCCGCAGGTTGCCGACATCGCGGCGGATCACGCGCAGCGGCGGCACCTGCGCCAGCTGCAGCACCGGCGGCAGGCCGAAAGCCAGCAGCAGGGTCAGTCCCATGCCCATGCCAAACAGCACCGGCCAGAAGGTGGCAGCGGGCAGCACGGTTTCGACCAAGCCGGCGAGCAGCAGCACGAAGCCGTAGTGCACTGCATAACCAATCACCACCCCCAGCGCGCTGGCAGCCATGCCGGCCAGCACAAACTCGAAGGTGTAGGCCAGCGCAATGGTGCGCTGCGGCTGGCCCAGCACACGCAGCATGGCGCAGTCGTCCAGGTGTTTGGCAGCAAAACCACGCGCGACGATGGCCACGGCCACGGCACTGAGCAGGGCTGCCAGCAAGGCCACGAGGTTGAGGAATTTTTCGGCACGGTCCAGTGTCTGGCGCATCTCGGGGCTGCCGCTTTCCAGCGACTCGAGCCGCACGCCGCGCAGTTCGGACTTCTTAATCTCTTGCGTGGCCCATTGCACATAGGTTTTCACGGCCGCGTCTGTACCGGCGACGGCAAAGCGGTAGTTGGTGCGGCTGGCAGGCTGGATCAGCTTGGTCGCGGGGAGGTCAGTGCTGTTGACCATCACGCGCGGGGAAAAATTGATGAAGCCTGCGCCGCGGTCGGGCTCCTGGACGATCACACGCGTGAGCTTGAAGCTTGCATCCCCCATCAGCAGGGTCTGGCCGACCTTGAGGCCCAGTGCATCGAGCAGCGATGCGTCGGCCCAGGCCGTGCCGGGCGCCGGAATGTCCCGCGTGGCCGCGCCAGCACCCTCAACGCTGTCGGCCACCGTCATGCTGCCGCGCAGCGGGTAGCCATCGGGCACAGCCTTGAAAGCCACGAGTTTGCTGGCGCCGCCGTCGGCCTCCAGTGCGCGGCCCATGGTCGGGAAAGTCACGGTCGAAATCGCCTGCAGCCCCAGGCTGCGCGCCTTGGCGATAAAAACCTCCGGCGTCACGCCGTCGCTGCGAAGGACGGCGTCACCGCCCAGCAGCTGGCGGGCATCGCGCTGCAGGCCGCCCTTGAGCCGGTCCGCAAAAAAACCGACGGCCGTCAGGGCGGCAACGGCCAGCGTCACCGCGACGATCAGCAAACGAAGCTCGCCGGCGCGCAGGTCGCGCAGCAGGGTGCGCCAGCCGAGCTTGAGAAAAAGTGGATTCATGGGTTGACCTTAACGCAAAGCCCCTGGCCCTGGCTCATCGGCGGGTTTGGGCGCAGTGGGCCCAGCCGCTGTGGCGGGCTGCGGCAGAGCCTGCAGTCGCTGCTCAAGCGCACGCAACACGGGGCTGATGTTGGCGCCCACTCTGATCTGCGGATTGGAGAAGCCGTCGTCCTTGCCGGCGTCGATCTCGCGCTGCTGGATCACCGGCACGGCCCGGGCGAAAGCCTGCTCGAAGGAATGGGTGTTTCGCAACTGCTCATCAAACATGGCGCGGCCGAAAAAAGTCAGCTCGGACAACCGGCCGCAGCCGTAGGACGTGTGTGTGGCATCCGCCGCCGTCATGACCAGGGTGTTGTCGTCGGCCAGGGCATCGATCCAGCCACCCGAATAACAGGCCGAAATGGCAATTACCCGGTGGCGGATGCCGGCCTTGTCCAGGGCTTCGCGCAGCTCGGCCGGGCTCAGGGGCGGCACCTCCAGCGGCCAGTGCGAGGCGGCGAGCTTGAAGTCCCGGGCACCGTGCGAGGTCAGGTAAACCACCAGCACATCGTTATCCTTGTCCATGCGCCCGGCCAGCGCCTCGATGGCGCGCTGCAGGTTCAGCGTGGTGGCCCAGGGGTGGGTTGAGGTGGTGGTGGCGTGGTTGACCAGATGGACCACACGGCCGGCCGCATCAAACCGGTCGGCCAGCACACGGCTGACCAGGGTGCTCTCGCGCAGGAAAACATCTTCCGCCGCATAGGGTGCGAACACCAGGCCATACACGTCGGTCACGCCAGGGCGCTGCGGCGCAATGGCGGCTACCGTGCGCCGCCACAGCGCCTGCTGTTCTTCCAGGGTTTGCTGGCTCAGGTGCAGCCTGGCCCTGCTGCTCTCAGCGCCAGCGCTGCGTGTGTAGTCTTTCTCCCAGGTACGGACCTCGAATTGCCAGGTGGTCACGCCCGTGCAGGTGAGCAATACCAGCGCAAAAAGCGCTGCGCGCCCGGTCCAACCGGCAAAACGCAGTACCAGAAACAAACTGACGCCCAGCGACCATGCGGTAAAAACGGCATAGATCGCCCAGTGAAGCCAGGGCCAGGACAAGACCTTGCCCTTGACCCAGCCGTGAACCATGGCCGCCATCAGCCCTTCATACACAAGGGTGTTGGGCAGGGAAGCCACCAGCCACAACACCAGGCAGGCGGTCACGCCGCCGTGCGGCTGCATGCTGCCCGCGCTTTTATGCGAGGGAAAAGCCCACCACGCCAGGCCCGCGAAAACAGGCAAGGTCCACCAGCCGGACAACCAGGCCTGAAGATTGAAAATCGCCGGGCCCACAACCTCGACACGTTGCGCTGCGGCATCGACGGCAAACACGACAAGCGCGATGACCAACAACTGCCAAGGTTCAGGCACGCGTCCCGCTTCCCGGGGCGGCAGAAAAAACGCAGCGCGCAGGCCTTCCACCAGCCAGCGGCCAGTTGGCAAAAAGGTCGCAGACGCAGGCCGTTCACCCGGATACATCAGGGGCTCGGGAATGCCGGGCAAGGTGGGTTGGGCTTGGGACTCGTGCATGGCGGCATCATGCCACGCCAGATTCAGGATTCCGTGGCGGACGCGCGTGGTTTGGGGCCTGCCAGTTCAGGCTCCAGATGGAGGCGCTGCGGATGGGCGTAACAGACAAAACGCTTGTTGGTCGCGCGGCCAATCGCGCACAATCCCACCGCCTGCGCTACTTGGTGGCCCATCTGCGTGATGCCGCTGCGCGACACCACAATCGGCACGCCCATCTGCGCCGACTTGATGACCATTTCGCTGGTCAGACGGCCCGTCGTGTAGAACACCTTGTTCGCTTCACTCACCGCAGGACTGTCTTGCATGGAGATCCAGCCAGCGATGGTGTCGATCGCGTTATGGCGGCCCACATCTTCAACAAAAAAGAGCATTTCGGGGTCGCCAGCCGTCATGGCAAACAGCGCGCAGGCATGCACCGAGCCCGCTGACTTGTAGGTGGTCTCCTTGAGCCGGATGGTATTGACCAGACTGTAGAGCTGGCGCTGCGTGATGTGCGCATCGGGCGGCAGCACGATCTGGTCCACCTCGTCCATCAGGCCGCCGAACACGCTGCCCTGCCCGCAGCCGGTGGTGACCACGCGCTTGGCGGTTTTTTCTTCGATGTCGGCTATACCGTGGCGCGTCTTGACGGCGGCGGCGCCGACGTCCCAGTCCACCGTGATGGACTCGACATCACCCACATCGCGGACCAGGCGCTGATTGCGCAGATAACCAAGCACCAGCAGTTCAGGATGCGCGCCCAAAGTCATCAACGTGACGAGTTCGCGCTTGTCCACGTAGACAGTCAACGCGCGTTCGGCGGGAATGGAGACTTTTTGCGACTCACCGTATTCATTGACGGCATCGATCTCGCAGGTCAACGGCGCCTGGGCTTGGGTCAGAAAGGGCATGGACATGGACATGGACAAAGCCTATCGCAAAAAAGGCCGGCACCTCGCGGTCCGGCCTTTTCATTGTGAAGCAGTCGGTCTCAGGGCTTCTTGGCCGGGTTGCCGTTGGCGTCAGGCAGCTTGGTGTTGGGCGGGCTGGTGGCGGTGCCGGCTGGCGAATGCGCACCCGCCGCCTCTAGCGGTTTGGCCTCGGGCGGAGTGTAGGCAAACGGCCCGGGATCGGCACATGCTGGCGCAGCCATCGGTGGTTTGGTCTCCTTGCCAGAAGCCTTGGCGGTTTTGTAATAACTGGCAGCGACTTTGTCCTGGGACTTGCACAACAGGTAAGCCTCGACCTTACCGGTCCAGGCTGCCTTGGCGGCTGCTTCGGCGGCCTTGGCTTTGGCTTCGTCGCTCAAGGCAGGGAGTTTGGCCAGCGCCATCGATGAGGCAGCCACCAGCAAGCTCGCGAATAAAAATTTCTTCATACGAAAAGTCCTCGTTATACCTGCACGGTCTGGCTGGGCTGCGCAGGCTCGCTGCGCTGGGCCGGAATCTTGCCGGCTTTCACATCGTCATACCAGTATTCGTGGTGCTCCTTCGCCCAGGTCTCGTCCACATAACCGGTTTTCATGCCGTCATAGGCGCCTTGCATGCCAATGGTGCCAATATAGATATGGCCGATGAACATTGCCATCATCAGCACCGTTGCCACCACATGCACCATGTTCGCCACCTGCATGGCGTCGCGCACATACAGCAGCCCGGGCACCAGCTTGTCGAGCACCAGCCCCGAACTCACCACGATCAGCCCCAGGAAGAACACGCCGGCCCAGAAAACCACTTTTTCGCCTGCATTGAAACGGTGCGATGGCACTTCCTTGTCAGACAACAAGCCACCGCCTTTGAGCAGCCAGCCGATATCTCCACGACTGGGCAGGTTGTCGCGAACAAAGGTGAAGAACACAATCACGAGGGACACCGCAAACAGAGGACCGGCGAAGTTGTGCATGGTCTTGAGCACATAAGTCAGCCAGCCAAACAGGGTGAGCCCCATCACCGGCAACAAGAAAAACTTGCCAAAGGCCATCACGATGCCGGAGATGGCCAGAATGCAGAACGCAATCGCATTGGACCAGTGCGCCGAGCGCTCGAAAGGGGTGAAACGTTCGATCTTGCGGCCGGTTTCGGCGCCGTGCAGGTTGATGCGTCCCTTGCCCAGGTAAAACAGCGCAATGGCGCCGATCACGATCAGCAGCAAGGACCCGCCGTAAGGGATGAGCCAGTTGTTGCGTACCTGTCGCCAGGCCTCACCGGCATTGGTCAGGCGGGAACCGGGGTACTGCACAAAAGGCTGGATCAGGTTGCCGGCTTCAGGCGCCTCGCTTTTGGGCAGGCTGCTGTAGCCGGTGACACCCTGGCCCACCTGGCGCCACATCGGGGCGTTGTTACCGGGCTGAACCTTGGCGCGCTCGGCATTGGTCTGCGCCGCGTAGTTGGGGTCAGCGCTGGCGTCAGGCTTGACCTCAAAAATGTTCTGGCTCTGAATGCCGCCCGGGGCCGGGACTGCGGCTGCGGCTGGCGCAGGGGCTGCAACCGCTGGCGCGGCAGGTGCAGCCGCGGTCTGCGCCGAAACGGCGGCAGACCAGCCGAGGGCCACGAAAGCCAGGGCGGTCAGGACTCGTGAGGGGCCTTGCATGGGAACTCCCTTACTTCACGCGGTTGTATTCGTTTTGGCCGTTCTGCAGACGCGTCTTGAGCTGCTGCTCCCAGGCGCTCTTGTCGCCAGCTGCCCAGCCCGGTGCGCTGAAGGCGCTGCCGGGGCCGGTCACTCCCTGGAATGAGGCCGCATCGCTTTTGACACCGGAAGCAGTCTGGGGTTTGTCGCCGCACGCAGCGAGCACCACGGCCGAGGCGAGCATGACAACAAGCCGCATCATGATTTGCCTCCGTTCGGCTGGCCTGCCTGTTTCGAGCCGTAGGCCGTACCCCAGCCCCAGACTTCGGCACCCTTGCCGCGTTGGACCACGCGGTTGCGGAAAATGTCGGCAACCACATCGCCGTCGCCGGCAAGCAGAGCCTTGGTGGAACACTGCTCGGCGCAGGCCGGGAGCTTGCCCTCTGCGAGCCGGTTGCGGCCGTATTTCTCGAACTCGGCCTGGCTGCCGTTGGCCTCGGGGCCACCGGCGCAAAAAGTGCATTTGTCCATCTTGCCGCGCACGCCGAAAGTGCCCTGCGACGGGAACTGTGGTGCGCCAAAAGGGCAGGCGTAGGAGCAATAGCCGCAACCGATGCAGACGTCCTTGTCATGCAGCACCACGCCTTCGTCGGTGCGATAGAAGCAGTTGACCGGGCAAACGGCCATGCACGGTGCGTCGCTGCAATGCATGCAGGCCACCGAGATGGATTTCTCGCCCGGCACTCCGTCGTTGAGCGTAACCACACGGCGGCGGTTGACGCCCCACGGTACTTCGTTTTCGTTCTTGCAGGCGGTGACGCAACCGTTGCACTCGATGCAACGCTCGGCGTCACAGACAAATTTCATGCGTGCCATGGTTATGCCCTCTCCACATTACAGACGGTTGTCTTGGTCTCTTGCATCATCGTCACGCTGTCGTAACCGTAGGTTGTTGCCGTATTGATGGCCTCGCCGCGCACCACGGGTGCCGCACCCTTGGGGTAATAGGCCAGCATGTCGGCACCCTGCCAGCGTCCGGAAAAGTGGAAAGGCAGGAAGACGGTGTCCGGCCCCACCCGTTCAGTGACCAGCGCCTGGACATTGATGCGCGCCCCGGTCGGCGTGCTGACCCAGGCACGCTCGCCGTTGCGTATGCCTTTTTCCGCGGCCACCTTGGGGTTGATCTCGATGAACATCTCCTGCTGCAACTCGGCCAGCCAGGGGTTGGAGCGGGTCTCTTCGCCACCGCCCTCGTATTCCACCAGCCGTCCCGAGGTCATGATCAGGGGGTATTTTTCGTGCACCTTGTCGGCGATATTTTTCTGCTGCACGGTTTTGTACAGCGTTGGCAGGCGCCAGAAAGCCTTCTTGTCATCGTGCGTCGGGTATTTGGCCATGAGGTCTGGCCGGTTACCGTACAGCGGCTCGCGATGCTGCGGAATGGCGTCGGGGAAGTTCCAGACCAGGGCGCGCGCCTTGGCATTGCCAAATGGGTGGCAACCGTGATTTTTCATGGCCACCCGGATGATGCCGCCCGACGAGTCGGTTTTCCAGTTTTTGCCTTCGGCGGCTGCCTTTTCGGCGTCGGTCAGTTCATCCCACCAGCCCAGTTTTTTCACCAGCAGGTGATCAAACTCAGGGTAGCCAGTCTGGATATCCGCTCCCTTGGAATGGGAGCCATCTTCCGCCAGCAGGTTTTTGCCCTCGCGCTCCACTCCGAAGTTGGCACGGAAGTTACCGCCTCCGTCCATGACGTGTTTGGAGGTGTCGTACAGGTTGGGGGAGCCGGGGTGTTTCATTTCCGGTGTGCCGAAGCACGGCCACGGCAGGCCGAAATAGTCACCGGTGGTGTCGTAACCGGTTTCCTTGTCTTTGCCGCCTTTGGACTTGAGCGTCTTGACGTCAAACAAGTGCATGTTGCGCATGTGCGCCTTCAGGCGCTCCGGACTCTGGCCGGTATAGCCGATGGTCCACACGCATTTGTTGATCTCGCGCAGGATGTCTTCCGGCACGGGCTCGTCCATGCCCTTGACCTTTTGCATCTTGTAGTTTTTGGAAAGCTCCGTGGCAAAGCCGAGCTTTTCCGCCAGCTGATGCATGATCATGTGATCGCTGCGGCTTTCCCACAGCGGCTCAATCACTTTTTCGCGCCACTGAAGGGAGCGATTCGATGCAGTCACGGAGCCGCTGGTCTCGAACTGGGTCGCCGCCGGCAGCAGGTACACCGCGCGGTTCGGGTTGAGGTCTTCGGCCTTGCCAGGCATGGCAGCCATGGCCGCCGTGGCTGACGGGTAGGGATCAATCACCACCAGCAGGTCCAGCATGTCCATGGCGCGTTTCATTTCCAAGCCGCGGGTCTGGGAATTGGGGGCATGGCCCCAGAACACGCAGGCACGCAGGTTGGCGTCCTGGTCGATGAACTCGTTTTTCTCCATCACGCCGTCGATCCAGCGCGAGACGGTGATGCCGGGCTTGCCCATCATGGCCGGCGAGGCATAGCGGCCCTTGATCCAGTCAAAGTCAACGCCCCAGGTCTTGGCGAAGTGTTTCCAGGAACCTTCAGCCAGGCCGTAATAACCCGGCAGGGAATCGGGGTTGGGGCCGACGTCAGTGGCGCCCTGGACGTTGTCGTGGCCACGGAAAATATTGGTGCCGCCGCCGGACACGCCAACATTGCCCAGCGCCAGCTGCAGGATGCAGGAGGCGCGAACCATGGCGTTGCCGATGGTGTGCTGCGTCTGGCCCATGCACCAGACAATGGTGGACGGCCGGTTTTTGGCCATCATCTCGGCAGCCATGAGCACACGGGCTTCCGGCACGCCGCAGGCTTCCTCCACCTTGTCCGGCGTCCACTTGGCCAGCACGTCTTCCTTGACCTTGTCCATGCCGTAGACCCGGTCGTTGATGTACTTGGTATCTTCCCAGCCGTTCTTGAAGATGTGATACAGCATGCCGAACAGGAACGGAATGTCCGAGCCGGAGCGGATGCGGATGTACTCGTCGGCCTTGGCGGCCGTGCGCGTGAAACGCGGATCGACCACGATCATCTTGCAGCCGGTTTCCTTGGCATGCAGCATGTGCAGCAGGCTGACCGGATGGGCTTCCGCGGCGTTGGAGCCGATGTACAAGGCGACCTTGCTGTTCTGCATGTCGTTGTACGAATTTGTCATGGCGCCGTAGCCCCAGGTGTTGGCTACACCGGCCACCGTGGTGGAGTGGCAGATGCGCGCCTGGTGGTCGCAGTTGTTGCTGCCCCAGAAGCTGACGAACTTGCGCATCAGGTAGGCTTGCTCGTTGTTGTGCTTCGAGGAGCCGACCCAGTACACCGAATCAGGGCCGCTGGCCTTGCGCAGCTCCAGCATGCGGGCGCTGATCTCGTTGAGTGCTGTATCCCAGCTGATGCGCTCGTATTTGCCGTTGACGAGCTTCATCGGGTAACGCAGACGGTATTCACCGTGGCCGTGTTCGCGCAGTGCAGCACCCTTGGCGCAATGGGCACCCAGGTTGATGGGGGAGTCGAACACCGGTTCCTGGCGCACCCACACCCCGTTCTCCACAACTGCATCCACCGCGCAGCCCACCGAGCAATGTGTGCACACGGTGCGCTTGACCTCGATTTTTCCGGTGCCGTCGCCGGCACCCGGCGTGGCGGCCTTGGCCTTTTTAACCAGCGTCAGTTGCGTGGCGGCCAGCCCGACGCCGACCCCGAGACCCGAGCGCCGCAAGAAAGCACGGCGGTCCATGGTGGGCAGGGCATGCGAGAGGCCGCGCGAGAGGCTTTGTACAAAACGTGCGGATCCCGCGCGCTGCGCCGGGTCGCCATGAATACCGTGGGGTTTTTTCGTGAGCAGCATGGAGCTCTCCGTAAGAAGGAAACGGGAAGAGAAATCAGATCAGATGCGCGTGGTCTGGTAGTAGCGCTTGACGTGATCCGAGAGGCTGTAGCCGCCGCCTTTTTCAGGCGCCGGCTTGGGCGCCTGGACGGCTACCTCGGGGGCTTGCACTCCCGGCAAGGCGACTGCCACGGCAGCGCCGGTTGCGGCAGCGCCGAAAAAGAAACCCCGGCGTGAGGGTTTTGGCTGGCTATCCTGCATGGTGACCTCCAAGGATGCTTGCTATGAGTTATGAAGTAATTTGCATACTTACTGACTGGCCTACTTTACGTCAGACCCGCGCACCCGACAATGACCGCGCGACATCAAATACAAGGCCTAGGGGAAAACGATAGGGCATCTTAGTTTTTACCTGGCCGCATCAATCCAACGATGCCAAAAGAAGTGTCGCAATTTGAGAAACAATAGTCTGCGCTCAGGCGAGCATGTCAAAGCCCTGGGTTTCGACAGCAAGGAAAGTGTGGGTGAATCCGGCCACACAGCGGTAAAAATCAGCCTTCGGGTGAGCACTGACGGCGTCGCACAGAATGCTCGCCCAGGGCTGGAGATGGCGCGCAAAAAACTCGCGCTGGCGCGTCAGGTTGGCCACCTCCACATCGTCACCTGCAATCAGGTAACGCATGACCTCGAACAGGTAGGCGATGTGGTCCTCGGTCTCGGACATGGCTTCGTCGCGTCCCAGGCCCAGCACGTCCAGGTCCGTGCGCAAAGCGGCCAGCGGTTTTTCGTTGAGAAACCCGCTGAGGTAATGGGAGCCGAAGAGATAAACCTCGGGCTTGCCGATGCCGCCGAAAAGCGTTTCGTATTCCCCTGCAATTTCCTCGTCAGACAGCCTGCGCGCCGCGCCGACAAGTTCGCCCCATGAGGCCTCCAGCAGCGCGCCGGCTGCCGGTGCTTCTGTCACGGCCACACGCAGGTTGCCGACCAGGCTGGCGGACGGAGGCGCGTAGAACAGTGCGGCCAGCAGGCCATACACCTCGGCACGGGCGGTTTCTTCGTCCAGCGCGGACGTTACGAGGGGGGCAGGCTGATTCATGAAAGTCAGTGAATATCGGTGATCTTGATTTCGTTATCGGCCGAGTAGATATCGATCACGCGGCAGTCGCTGCACATTTTCAGGCGCTCGGCTGCCGCGCCCTGGAACATCGCATGGCCGGCCAGCTTGCCGAGCATGGACTCGATGGCCTTCAGGGTACCGAACGGCTTGCTGCAGCGTATGCACTGGTAGGGCTGGCTTTCATTGAGCACCCGGGCTTCCCGGCGCTGCGGCGTGAGCAGCAGGCGCGGCTGCAGGGTGATGGCGTCCTCCGGGCAGGTGGTGGCGCACAGGCCGCACTGCACGCAGTTTTTTTCAATGAACTTGAGCTGGGGCCGTTCCGGGTTGTCCTGCAGCGCGCTGGCGGGGCAGGCACTGACGCAGCTCAGGCACAGCGTGCAAGCGTCCTTGTTGATGGCCAGTGTGCCCAGCGGCGAGCCGGCCACCGGCAGGGCAATGGCCTCGGGCTTCGCGGGGGCTTGTGTCATCAGGCTGTCGAGTGCCAGCTCCAGGGTAGCGCGCTTGTCGGCCTGCGCAGCAAAGCCGGCCGCCTGCGTCACGCCCTGGGCCGCAGGCGCCTGCAACTGGGCATCCAGCGCGGCGAGGTCACGCGCGTCTTTCGCCTGGAGAATCCGGAAGTGCCCACCCTGGTAACCCAGGCCACTGAGGATGGCTTGCGCCACGTCCATCTGCTCGCGCACGGCATCGCGGTACTGCGGCGCATCTTCGTCCGTCATGAGCACCCAGACCTGGGAAGCCCCATACGCAATCGCCGACAGCCACAACTCCAGCCCCACCGACACGGTGTGCCACAGGGCCAGCGGCAAAACCCGCGCCGGCACGCCGTGCGTGGCCGGGTCGAGCCGCGCCAGGCGGCCCAGCTCACCCAACAGGCGCGTCCCCGCTTCCTGGCTGTGCAGCAACAGGGCTGCCTGTTTGCCACCGGCTCGCGTGTAGGTGCTCAGCAGGGTCTTGATCTTCGCGCCCTGCTCCGCCGGACGCGGATAGGCATAGGTCAGCGCGCCGCTGGGGCAGACCGTGGTGCAGGCGCCGCAGCCCACACAGAGATTCGGGTTGACAACAATCTGCTGCCGATCACGCTGGCTGCTGATGGCCGAGGCCGAGCAGACATCGATGCAGGCGGAGCAGCCGATTTTTTCATTGCGGCTGTGGGCGCAGAGTTTTTGCTTGTAGTTGAAGAATTTTGGTTTTTCGAACTCGCCGACGAGAGACCGCAGGGTGATCAGAGTGCGGCTGTCCTGGCTGTCCCAGAGAAAGTAGCCCTGCGGCAAGGCGTGCTGCGTAAAGGCCGGCGTGGCGCGCAAGTCCAGAACCAGATCAAACTTCTCGCTCAAGGTTTCGGGTGCGCGGCTGAAATCAATGGCTCCGGCCACGCCGCAAGCCTTGACACAGGACCGGTGCGATTTGCACAGGGCGTTGTCGATCTGGTAGTCGAAGCCGATCGCTCCTTCCGGACAGGCGGCGAGGCAGGCATTGCAGCGCGTGCACAGGTCAAGGTCAATCGCGTTGTTGCGCTCCCAATGCAGCTCGAAAGCCCCGAGCCAACCGGTCAGGCGCTGGAGCTGACCGGCCAGCACCGGGTAGCGCCGCTCCTGCACGCCGCCGTCATGGCCGGCGCCCAGGCTGAACAGGGTGACATCCAGCACGTCCGACACCAGTTCGGCCGCGCGTTCGGCCGCGCCGAGTTCGCCGATGATGAGCAGGCGGCCCGCGCTTTTGTAGGTCACGGTGGCCACGGGTTCGGCATCCGGCAAATGGGCCACCGCCAGCAGGGCTGCAATTTTCGGACTGGCCTGGCCGGCGTCCCGGCTCCAGCCTCCGGTTTCCCGGATATTTACAAATTTGATGACGGAAGTGGCGCCTTCGGTCTGCTGCGCCAGTTCCGCGAAAAGCCGCGTTTCCTGGGTGCAGGCGACCACCACGTCATCGCCGGACTGAACCGCTTTCTGGAAGGCGCCCGCTTCGCGCCGGCAAAGCGCCGAATGCAGGTTCAGTTTTTCATCAAGTACCGCGCCCAGCGTCTGGGGCTGGAGGGGCATCGTCTGGTTGCAGTCGCAAATCAGTGTGGGCATGGTTTTCGTGGCTGGCACCGGAGCTGATCGGCAACTCGGGTTGGCTGGAGGGGTCGGGAGCACGAAGCGGATCGCTTATGGCCGGATTTTCATAGGACTGTGCCATGGTTTCGTCCGTGGGGTTATTCGCACTTTCCCGCGGCGAAGAAACCGGCGCTGCCTGCTTGTCCTTGTCTTCATCATCAAAAAGATTAAGAAACCTGGCGCCTACCATCTGCCGGAGCATGGACTCGGGAATGGGGTCGGGCTTGGAGTAGTCGTCAATATAGATGTCCAGCCCGTCCATCACATTGAAGTGCGGATCGGCAAACAGCTTCTTCATCGCGGCGTTGCGCACTTCGGGCCCGACATCACCTGCCATGAAAGGCTTGAAGTCGGAGTCCTTGTTCAGCAGCTTCACGTCTTCCAGCGTCAGGAGTTTTTTTTCGGGCTGCGCTGCGGCATCGGCCGGCGCCGGTGCAGGCTCCGCCGGCGCCGGGCTGGAAGGCCGGGCCGCAGTGCCCTCCGCCGCTGCCGGCGGAGTTGCCGGGGCAACAGGTTCGGCAAGCGGTTTGCCTTGCAGCGCATCCGTCTTGCGACGCGCCCACCGGCCCAGGAATCCGCGGGCTTCTTCGTCAGCCATGGCTGCCTCCGCCCGACTTCTTGTCGGTGCTCACCCGCGCGGGATTGCCAAACCGGTCCTGCAGGGGCTTGAAGCTTTGCGGGCGCTGCCGGCGCTTGGCCTCCAGCACGTAGTGGGCGTCCACAAAAGCCTGCACCCACTCCACCACGTCACGCGGCGCGGCCACCTGCTCCACGGTTTCCTGCGCGTCCAGCCAGCGCCCGGCATCGTGGTAACTCAGCGTCACGGTCTGCGGCACGGCGATTGGCTCATCGGCCAACGCTGCCTCTTCCTCCATGCGCCAGACCACCCAGAAACAGGGCTGGGGGGTGGTGACGTTGAGGTAATAGCCTTCGGCGTCGTCGGTGAACAGCTCGACCTTGAAGCCCGGGTGCAGCCAGCGCTCTTCCTGCTCATCCTTGAGCAGAAGGCGCGGCTGCGTGCCAAAGCCGTCTTCATGCGGCACGATGTCGGCGAGCGACCAGCGCCACGGCTGCCAGCGGTTGTCTATGCGCTCGCGGCGCATGACAACAGCCACCGCGACACAGGGCCGGCGAACGGCCGGGTCCGTCTCAGGTGACTGCAGCAGAAAGCCAGGGTGTGCCATCGACGGGGGCCGGCTCAGGTGTTTTTCGAGATCGTGATGGTCGGGAATTTGGCGGAAAAGTCTTTTGCCTTGGCGGCAATCGTGATGGCCACCTGGCGCGCCACTGCCTTGTAGATGCCGGCGACGTCGCCGTCCGGGTCAGCCACCACGGTGGGCCGGCCGTTGTCGGCCTGCAGCCGGATCTGCATGTCCAGCGGCAGCGCACCGAGGTAACTCATGCCGTAGTCGGCCGCCATTTTCTTGCCCCCGTCTTCGCCAAAAATGTGTTCGGTATGGCCGCACTGGCTGCACACGTGCACCGCCATGTTTTCCACGATGCCCAAAATCGGCACGCCCACCTTCTCGAACATCTTGATGCCTTTTTTGGCGTCCAGCAAGGCGATGTCCTGCGGCGTGGTGACGATCACCGCGCCCGTCATGGGCACGCGCTGCGACAGGGTGAGCTGGATGTCGCCGGTGCCGGGCGGCATGTCGACGATCAGGTAGTCCAGGTCTTTCCAGTTGGTCTGGCGCAGCAACTGCTCCAGCGCCTGGGTGGCCATGGGGCCGCGCCAGATCATGGCCTCGTCCTGCGCGACCAGGAAACCAATCGACATGACCTGGATACCGTAGTTTTCCATCGGCTCCATGTTTTTACCGTCCACGCTTTCGGGCCGGCCCTCAATGCCCATCATCATGGGCTGGCTCGGGCCGTAGATGTCGGCGTCAAGCAGGCCCACCTGCGCGCCTTCAGCGGCCAGCGCCAAAGCAAGGTTGACGGCGGTGGTGCTTTTGCCGACGCCGCCCTTGCCGGAAGCCACCGCCACGATGTTTTTGACATTGGGCATCAGCTGCACGCCGCGCTGCACGCTGTGGCTGGCAATTTTGAAAGTGACATTCACCGACACATTGCCCACACCGGCCACGCCTTTGGTAGCGTTGATCAGCAGCTTGCGGATGGCGGCGAGCTGGCTTTTGGCGGGGTAACCCAGTTCGACGTCAAAAGACACGTCGTCGCCAGCGACCTGCAGATTTTTCAGGGCCTTGGTACTGACAAAATCCTTGCCGGTGTTGGGGTCGAGCACGCCTTGCAGGGCGCTCAGGATTGCCTGTTGTTCTACAGCCATGGGGGAAGATCTCCAATTGATTCAGACAAGGTAGCCGGTGGCGCCTTCATTGCCGACAAGTCTAACGCCGCAGCGCAGCGCACAAGGCCATAAGGGCTTCCCGCCCGCCCCTCACTGCCCGCCGACTTAAAATCGTCGGTTAGCCTCCAAAGCCAACAAAAGCCTTCCAAAGCCCTCTTTATGTCCCAGCGCCGCCTTTTCGTCACCACCGCCCTGCCCTACGCCAATGGCAACTTCCACATCGGCCACATCATGGAGTACATCCAGGCCGACATCTGGGTGCGCTTTCAGCGCATGCAGGGCCACGCGGTGAACTTTGTCGGCGCCGACGATGCCCATGGCGCGCCCATCATGATCGCGGCCGAGAAAGCCGGCAAAACACCGCAGCAGTTTGTGGCCGACATCGCGGCCGGGCGCAAACCCTACCTGGACGGTTTTCACATCAGCTTTGACAATTGGCATTCGACCGACGCGCCGGAGAACCACGAGCTGGCACGGCAGATCTACCGCGACCTGCGTGACAACCCGCAGGGCTCGCTGATCGAGACCAAGACCATTGAACAGTTTTTCGATGCCGAAAAAAACATGTTCCTGCCCGACCGTTACATCAAGGGCACCTGCCCCAAATGCGGCACCAAAGACCAGTACGGCGACAACTGCGAAAACTGCGGCGCGGTGTATGCGCCCACGGATCTGATCAACCCGTATTCGGCTTTGTCCGGTGCCACACCGGTGCTCAAGAATTCGGAACACTTTTTCTTCAAGTTGTCCGATCCGCGCTGTGTGGACTTTCTTGAAATGTGGACGCAGGACGGCAAGTTGCAGCCGGAGGTGGCCAACAAGGTCAAAGAATGGTTCAGTGTGCGCACGAATCCCGACGGTAGCCAAAGCGAAGGCCTCGGCGATTGGGACATCTCTCGCGACGCACCCTACTTTGGTATCGAGATCCCGGACGCGCCAGGCAAGTATTTTTATGTGTGGCTGGACGCACCGGTCGGCTACCTTGCCTCTTTGAAGAACCTGCTGGAAAAGCGCGGCGAAAGCTACGACGCCTACATGGCCAGCCCGGGTCTGGAGCAGTACCACTTCATCGGCAAAGACATCGTCACCTTCCACACCCTGTTCTGGCCAGCCATGTTGCATTTCAGCGGCCGCAAGACGCCGGACAATGTGTTTGTGCACGGCTTTCTGACGGTGAACAATGGCGAGAAGATGAGCAAGAGCCGCGGTACCGGTCTGGACCCGCTCAAGTATCTGAGCCTGGGCATGAACCCGGAGTGGCTGCGTTATTACCTGGCGGCCAAGCTCAATGCGAAGAACGAGGACATTGACTTCAATGCCGATGACTTCATGGCGCGGGCCAACAGCGATTTGATTGGCAAGTATGTCAATATTGCCAGCCGTGCGGCGGGATTCATTGCAAAACGATTCGACGGAAAAATGGGTCTCATCAAAGGCGATTCCAAGCATTTGCTAGAAACGCTCATTAGCGAAGCTTCGAGCATTGGCGATTTGTATGACGCTAGAGAATTTGCAAAAGCCTCCAAAGAAATCATGTTCTTGGCTGATCAAATTAATGCTTATGTGGATGCAAACAAGCCGTGGGACTTGGCGAAACACCCTGATCAACGCGAAAAGTTGCACGAGGTCTGCTCAACCTGCGTCGAAGCATTTCGCCTGCTCACCATTTACCTGAAACCCGTATTGCCCGCTCTCGCAACAGATGTAGAAGCGTTTCTGCGAATAGAGCCCCTTCAATGGACGGATCAGTTCAAATCACTCCGGACAGGCCACGTGATCGGCGACTACAAACACCTCATGCAGCGTGTCGACATCAAGCAACTTGATGCATTGTTTGAGCCCCCAGCCCAGGAATTACCTGCGCAAGCAGCTACTGATTTGATAGCAGAAGCAAGCACGCCTGGCGGTGAGGAGTTCGCCCCCACCATCACCATTGACGACTTCAGCAAGGTCGATTTGCGCATTGCGCTCATCGTCAACTGCGAAGCCGTCGAAGGCTCGACCAAGCTGCTGCGCCTGACACTGGACGTGGGCGAAGGGAAAATGCGCAATGTGTTCAGCGGCATTGCCTCGGCCTATAAACCCGAAGACCTGGTCGGCAAACACACGGTGATGGTGGCCAACCTGGCGCCGCGCAAGATGAAGTTCGGCATCAGCGAAGGCATGGTGCTGGCCGCCAGCCATGCCGACGAAAAAGCCGTACCCGGCATCTTTGTGCTGGAGCCCTGGCCCGGCGCCCAGCCGGGTATGCGCGTCAGATAAGACGCGCTCAGACGAGAAAACGCAGGGCCTTGCCGGGCCGGGCGGCCAGCTCGGTGACCACAGCATCCAGCGCCTGCAGGAGTGTCGCCACGGCCGGCGCACGGAAGGGTGCAGCGGCAATGCCCACCTTGAGCTGTAACACGGCACCCGGCGGCAGCAGCTCGCTGGGTGACAGCCCGCGCGCAATCAGGCGCTGGCCTATTTCCGAGATCTGGTCGCGCGTGACCCGGCCCTCCAGAATCAGCACAAAGTCGCCGTCGCGGTGCCGCGCCACGGTGTCGCCCTCGCGGGCCACCTGGTTGATGCAGGCACCGGCGTGGACCAGCGCCATCTGCGCGACCTGCAGGCCGTACTCGTCACGGATCTGCTGGATATTGCCGATACGCACCCGCAACACCACCCCCAGCGCCGGATCGCGCAGCTGGTGCTGCTGTAGCTGGTGCAGACGCTCGAGCATCACCCGGTGGTTGGCCGCACCGGTCAGCGGGTCCACCCGCGACATGGCACCGACGCGGGCCTGGTTGCTGCGCCGCTCGCGGCTGCGCAGGTACAGGGCAACCAGCAACAGCGGAATTTCAATGGCGACGCCCAGTTGCGCACCATACTGCGTCATGAAGGACAGGGGCACCAGCTGCATGTTGCGCAGGATGGGAAACACCGAACCGGCAAGCACCGCCAGCATGCCGGCCAGCACCCACAAACCGACGCGGGGAATGCGCCAGGCGTACCAGGTGGCGACACCCAGGTAAACCACAAAACTAGCCAGGTAGTAAGGGCCGCTAAGCGCAAAAAACGGGTTCCGCCCAACAAACAGGAAGCACAGCGCCAGCACAGCCCCCGCGGCGGCCAGGGCCAGCATCAGGTGGGTGAGCCAGCGGACACCGCGCCCCCGCACCAGCTCCCGCAGGAAGAGATGGCCCAGGGCCGCCCCCGTCACCGGCAGCACATTGGACGCCGCATCGTTCCACCACGGGTTGTCGGGCCAGAAGTATTCACCGGCCAGGCCGGTCAACGTGAACTGGCCGACGGCAATCACCAACACATAAGCCGCGTAATAAAAATGGATGGAATCACGCCATGAATAGGCGTTGACTGTGCAGATCACGATGACCAGTGCCACCAACCCGGCATACGCGCCCAACAGGAAATGCCAACGTTTGCTGGACTCCTGGAAATCGCGTGCCCTCCATACACTCCAGCGCACGCTGATAGGGTGGCTGTGTTGCACCCGCAGGTAAGTCGGACGCGCTTCTTCCGGCTGCTGCACCAGTTCAAACGCCGGATGCAGGTAGCGCAAGGGCCATTGCGATACCGCGATCGAGTCACCCGAACGCTCGACGTGCCAGCTGCCGTCGGCGGCAGGCCGGTACAGCTCCACGAGATTCATGCCGGGATGCGGCAACGCCAGCACCAGAGGTGTGGCCACTCGCACAGCGGGCAGGGCTAGTTCGTACCACAGGGCCGCACCATCGCCGGCCGGCATGATGCGGTCCGCACTGGCCGGTGTGGCCTCGCCCAGCGCAAAACGTTGCCGGACCTGCTCCAGCGTCTGGCTGCCTGATGCATCGACGACCACCCGCGCCTCGCCCTGCCGCCCCAGCCACGACGCAGCAGGAGCCCGTCCTTCCTGTGCATCCTGCGCCAGAACAGACAGGCCAGCGCCGAAGCAGCAAACCGCCAGGACGAAGGCCAGCAGTTTGCGCAGGCGCACCCATTGCCCCAGGCGGAAGGCAAGCTGGTAGCTCAGGAACGAAGGGCGGGAAAAAAGTGGCATGGTCTGTGCTGCACCGGCTTAAGATAGCCAACGGCGGATTTTGAAACAGGAAAAGCAGGCCGCACTTTAACAAGGGGCTCCCGGTCTGACCATCCCTCAGTTAGAGGATGCAAGCGGGCAGCGGGCCACTTTGAACTCTCTTCTCTGATGAATTTGCCCACCTACCTCGCGCCTTTTCGCCCACGCATTGTCTCAGCGCTGCGCGGCTACACGCGCGAACGCTTCACCAAAGACCTGGGTGCCGGCCTGACCGTCGGCATCGTCGCCCTGCCTCTGGCCATGGCCTTTGCGATTGCCTCCGGCCTGTCTCCGCAGGCCGGCATCTGGACCGCCATCATTGCGGGCGGGTTGATTGCGCTGTTGGGCGGTTCGGCGGTACAGATCGGCGGGCCGGCAGGCGCATTCATTGTGATTGTTTACGGCATCGTTGAGCAATACGGCCTGGCCAACCTGCTGATTTCCACCGCCTGTGCCGGGGTGCTGCTTTTTTTGCTCGGGTTTCTGAAAATGGGCACGCTGGTGCGTTATGTACCCGTCAGCATCGTGGTCGGTTTCACCAACGGCATTGCGGTGCTGATCGCGCTGTCACAGCTCAAGGACCTACTGGGTTTGCAAATAGCCAAAATGCCGGCAGATTTTTTCTCGCAGATCAAGGCCATCTCCCTTCACATTGACTCCTTCAACCCCTACACGCTGGGCCTGGGCGTGGTCTGTTTTCTGGGCCTGATCCTCTGGCCCAAGCTGTTCGCCAGCCGTTCCATGACGGCCAACAGCTTCACCGCGCGGCTGCTCAGCCTGGTCCAGGCGGTCGAAGGCGTGCAGTTGCAGCGCGCCACGCGTGCGGTGTCCCGCGTGCCGGGGCCCATCGTGGCGCTGACCACACTGACGGCTTTCACTTATGTCCTGAGCCTTCCGGTGGAAACCATAGGCACACGTTTTGGCGGCATCCCGCAGGCCCTGCCGGCGTTCGCGCTACCGGCTTTTTCATGGGACACGGTGCGCCTGCTGCTGCCGCCCACGCTGACCATTGCCGTTCTGGGCGCGGTGGAATCGCTGCTGTGCGCGCGCGTGGCCGACCAGATTTCGGGCTTGCCCAAACATGACCCCAACCAGGAACTGATGGCCCAGGGCGTGGCCAATTTTGTCGTGCCCTTTTTCGGCGGCATGCCGGCCACCGGCACGATTGCCCGCACCGTCACCAATGTGCGTTCAGGCGCCACCTCGCCGGTCGCGGGCCTTGTGCATGCGCTGATGCTGATGCTGATCGTGCTGATCGCCGCACCGCTGGCCATGCATGTGCCGCTGGCCGTGCTGGCCGGCATTTTGCTGCACGTGGCCTGGAACATGGGCGAGTGGCGCGAGCTGGCGCACCTGCGCCAGTACAGCAACCATTACCGGCTGCTGATGCTGGGTACCTTCTTCCTGACGGTGGTGTTCGACCTGACAGTCGCGCTGCAGGTGGGCCTGCTCCTGGCCTGCGTGCTTTTTGTGCGGCGCATGAGCAGTTTGTTCCAGGTGGTGGAAACGGGGCGCACCGCCGATACCATCCATTTCCAGCTCTACGGTTCGCTGTTTTTCGGCGCGGTCGCCAAGATCGACCCAGTGCTGTCGGTGGTTGAAAGCGCGCCGCAGGGCCTGCTGGTCCGGCTTGATGCCCAGTCGCTGCAGTCACTCGATGCCTCCGGGCTGGACGTGCTGGGACAGCTGCACAAGGCTATTACTCTGCGCGGCGGCCGGCTGGTGATCTCGGGCCTGAACGCCCAGCCCCGTGCGGTGATGGAACGCGCGGGCTTTCTGGCGAAAGTTGAAGAACTATGAAAATGATAGCTGCCTGCGCTTGTTCCATAAGGGCTGCAGCCTTTTTTTCACGTAATTTCAGCGGTTGGGACCGCTGGGTCCGGTCACCTCGGCATCGACCGAAGCGGTGCGCACGACGCGCAGCTCCCGGTCAAACACCACGGTAAAAATTCTCGGCGTGACCGGGGGCGACAGGTAACGCCAGTCGTAGTGCGTCTCCTGCTGCAGCGCATAGGGCGTGACTTTCATCGGCTTGCCCAGCATCTTGCGCACCTGCTCCATCGGCATGCCGGGTAGCACCAGGGCAAAGTTCTGCGGGCTCAAGACCTGGCGCAGCGCACTCATCTTGCCGTCGGCACCTATGGTGATCATGTAGTTGACCTGGCCCTCGGGCTGGCGGTTGTATTCCAGCGTACGCGCGCCGGGCTGGGCGGCGGCGCCGGGAAAAGGGTTGCCCGCCAGATCGGCAGCGCTCCAGATTTTCTCGGGCTCGCCAAAACGGGCGCGCACATCGGCCTCGGTGGCCACACCTTCCTCGAGTTCGGCGATGCGCTGCGGGTCGCAACCCGCCATCCCCAGCAATACCGACAGCAATCCCATGAGAGCAAGAGTCCTTGTGCGCGCCCGGCCCGCCGCTGTGCGGCTCGCCCGGAAAGCGAAAAAAGGCAGGCGCATGGTGGTCCCCGGTAAAATCAGTCAATTCAACGTTTCAGGCAGTTTAATTCCATGTCCATCTTCGCCCGGCCCCACTACAGCTCGGAAGCAACCCAGTTCATTGACGAACTCAAGGCGAAAAAGCCCTCGCTGGAGGCCGAACAGCGCGCAGGACGCGCGATCTGGTGGGACAAGAAGCTGAACCGCTCCGAGCAGGCCGACTACCAGGATGCCCGCGTGCCGCAGCAGCCCTATGTGTACGGCACCAGCGGTCACCCGAACAGCAAACCCTGAATTGAGGGTTAAAAAGGCCTCCAGCCCTTACGGGGTGTGCACTGATGGCTATATTTTTCATAGCAGCACAAGACCCTGACTCCCGCCCCATGTCCACGATCACCGAACTGCCTCCTTCGCCTTCCGCGCCGAGCCAGCCTTCCGAGGCCCTGGCGCTGGATGGCATGCCCGGGGTGATCGACCAGGTGGCGCTCGCCCGGCTGTATGGCGAGCCGCTGTTTGCGATGCCGCAGGACCTGTACATTCCGCCGGACGCCCTGCAGGTCTTTCTGGAGGCCTTCGAGGGCCCGCTGGACTTGCTGCTCTACCTGATCCGCAAGCAGAACTTCAATATTCTCGACATCCCGATGGCGGCGGTCACGCGCCAATACCTGGTGTATGTCGATGAAATCCGCAGCACCAACCTGGAGCTGGCTGCCGAATACCTTTTGATGGCAGCCATGCTGATCGAGATCAAGTCGCGCATGCTGCTGCCGCCGAAAAAGGTGGCCGAGGGCCAGGAGCCGGAAGACCCGCGCGCCGAACTGGTACGCCGGCTGCTGGAGTACGAGCAGATCAAGCTGGCCGCGCACAAGCTCAATGAAATTCCGCAGTTTGGCCGCGACTTCCTGCGTGCCCAGGTGTATGTGGAGCAGGCGCTGCAGCCGCGCTTCCCGGATGTCAGCGTGGTCGACCTGCAGGAAGCCTGGCGCGACATCGTCAAACGCGCCAAGCTGGTCCAGCACCATGTGATTTCCCGGGAGGAGCTGTCGGTGCGCGAACACATGAGCATCGTGATCCGCAAGCTGCAAGGCCAAAAATTTGTCGAGTTCGAAAACCTGTTTGATCCGACCCGCGGCATGCCCGTGCTGGTGGTGACCTTCATCGCGCTGCTCGAACTCTCCAAGGAAGGCCTGATCGACGTGACCCAGGCCGAGGCCTACGCGCCGATCTACGTGCGCCTGGCTTACACGCCAGCCTGATCCCGCGCGGGCGGGCTTGGGCCCTCCCTAGAGCCCAGAAAAGCTGTAACACACCCGGCGGCGCAACTCGCTAGCAATAATTTCAGTTTTATTATTTTCAGCAGTTACCTCTGCGGACAGACAGCGCTGCGTCCTACCTTTTTTTACAAAGCTTACATAGAGGATGGGTTCACTACCTAGGAACCCACCATGAAGACGAAGCAAGGATGCGCACCCGCACCCCGCGCCCTGAAAAATACCTTGCTTCCCCTGGCCATGCTGGCCCTGAGTCAAGGTCTTCTGGCCCAGCAGCTTCCGGGTGCCGGTAGCCAGATCCAGCAGCTACCACCCGTTCCCGTGCCACAAAAGGCAGCGCCAGAGATCCGGATCCAGGAAGGCCCTGCTGCACCGGGCAAATCGGCACCCAGCACCGAAAAAATCCTGGTTAAAAGCCTGCAAGTGACCGGTTCCCGCGTGTTTTCCGAAGCCGAGCTTCTTGGCCTCACGGGTTTTGTTTCCCCTTCCGAGCTCACCCTGGGCGAGCTGCAGGCCATGGCCGCCCGCATCACGGACCACTACCGGAAAAACGGCTATTTTGTGGCCCGGGCCTACCTGCCTGCGCAAAGCATCAAGGACAACGCCGTCACCATCGCAGTCAGTGAAGGGCAGTACGGAAAGATCGTGCTGAACAACCAGACCGACTTGTCTGATGCCCTGGTCCTAAATATCCTGGGCGGCGTCAACAGCGGCGACCCCATCACCAACGACACCCTTGAAAACAGGTTGCTCCTGCTTTCGGACATTCCGGGGGTCAAGGTCAAGTCAACACTGGTACCCGGGGAAACACCGGGCAGTTCCGACCTGATTGTTGACATCACGCCGGGCCAGCGAATCAGTGGCAGCGTGGACGTGGACAACGCCGGGAACCGCTACACCGGCGAATACCGACTGGGCGGCACGGTCAATATCAACAACCTGCTGGGGCAGGGCGACGTTGCGAGCCTGCGGGCGGTGACTTCCGGCTCCGGTCTCAACTACGGCCGCGCTTCCTACCAGATGCAGTTTGGCAAGGCCACGGCGGGCGTGGCCTACAGCCGCCTGGCCTATGAGCTGGGCAAGGAGTTTGCCCCCCTGCAGGCCAACGGCACCGCAGAAGTGGCCAGCATCTACGGCAGCTATCCCCTGATCCGCTCCCGCGGCACCAACCTTAATGCAGGGCTCAGTTACGACCACCGGACTTTTCAGGACCGCATCGATGTGATCCCCTCAGTCGTCGACAAAAAGGCGAACGTTCTTACCGGGAGCCTTTATGGCAACCACCAGGACAGCCTGGGCGGCGGCGGGGTGAGCGCTTTTTCGCTGGGCCTGTCTGCCGGCAACCTGGACATTGAAACGCCATCAGCACTGGCGGCAGATGCGGCCAGCGCTCGCACCAACGGCTCTTACGGCAAGCTGGCCTTCAGCCTGAGCCGGCTGCAGCGCGTCACCGATACCCTTTCCCTGTTCGCCGGCATCAACGGACAACTGGCCTCCAAAAACCTGGACGCTTCCGAGAAGATGGTCCTGGGCGGCATGGATGGCGTCAGGGCCTACCCGCAGGGTGAAGCTTTTGGCGACCAGGGCTACCTCGTCAACATTGAAGCCCGCCTGCTGCTACCCAAGCCGGAGCGCCTGCCCGGCCAGATTCATCTGATCGGTTTCATCGATAGTGGCAGCGTGACCATCAACAAAAGCCCATGGGCGGCGGGCAACAACCACCGCAACCTGGGCGCCTACGGCCTGGGATTGACCTGGGGCGAGCCTGGCAATTTTGCAATCAGGACCTACTACGCACGCAAGCTCGGTAACGAACCGGCGAATTCAGCCCCCGACAAGTCAGGCCGGTTCTGGATTCAGGCCATCAAGTATTTTTAAGCGCAGCAGCCCGACCCCTCGTACCCGCACCAGCAAGCTTTTTGAAAGACGTCCCATGAACCACATCTATAGAACCATCTGGAACGCCAGTTCCGGCGCCTTTGTCGCGGTTGCCGAAAGCACCGGCGGGCAAGGCAAACGAAAATCGTCACGCGCTGCCGCGGGCAGGGCGCGCCCTTCTTTTGCGGTCACCCTGCTGTCGGCCTGCCTCATGCTCGGCTTCGGCAGCGCCGCCCTTGCTTTGCCTGCCGATGGCGTGGTTGCAGCCGGCTCGGCCAACATTTCGAGCGCGGGCTCCACCATGACCATCAACCAGTCCACCACCAATGCGGTGATCAACTGGCAAAGCTTCGGCATTGCGGCCGGACAGACCGTACAGTTTGTTCAACCCGGCAGCACCTCGGTTGCCCTGAACCGCGTACTGGGAGCTGACGCTTCCAGCATCCTCGGCAACCTGTCGGCCAACGGCAAGGTCTTTCTGCTCAATCCCAACGGTGTTCTGTTCGGCAGCGGATCGCAGGTCAACGTCGGCGGCCTGGTTGCCACCACCATGAGCCTGAGCGACGCGAAATTCATGACGGGCGACTACAGTTTCAGCAACGCCGGAAACGGATCGGTGGTCAACCAGGGCACCATCAATGCGGCGGATAGCGGGTATGTGGCCCTGATGGGCAAGACAGTCATCAACCAAGGCGTGATCACTGCGCATCTGGGAAGCGTGGCCCTGGCCGGCGGCCAGGCGGCCACCCTGGACTTGGCTGGCGACGGCCTGCTGCATGTCTCGGTGACGCAAGGCGCGGTCAACGCGCTGGTGGACAACGGCGGCATGATCCGTGCCGACGGCGGCAAGGTGCTCATGACCACCCAGGCAGCGGGCAGCCTGCTGCACACCGCGGTGAACAACAGCGGTGTCATCCAGGCGCAGACGATTGGAAGCCGAAACGGCACCATCTTGCTGTTGGGCGACATGGATTCCGGCACCATGAACGTGGGCGGCACTCTGGACGCCAGCGCGCCCGCAGGCGGCAACGGCGGTTTCATCGAAACCTCGGCGGCCAAAGTAAGCATTCAGAACGGGGTGCGCACCACCGCCGCGCCCTTCGGCCAGACCGGCCAGTGGCGCATCGATCCGCAGAACTTCATCATTGGCCCCGGCGGCAATATCTCCAGCGTCCAGCTGGGCCTGGACCTTGGCAACAGCAACGTCACCATCATCACGGCACCCGGACCCGGCGATGGGGATATTTTTGTCAACGACGCGGTCACTTGGACCCCCCCTGTTGGGCAGCCCAACACTACATTGACCCTTAATGCCGATCGCGACGTCAATATCAATGCGCCCATCACCGCGACTCGCGGGAATCTGGTGGTGTGTTGCGGACGGGATATCAATGTGAACGACGCGATCACCACCACGGACGGAAGCATCCTGCTGTCTGCCGGGCGCGACGTCAATAAGAACGCCGCCATGACGGCCAACCGTGGCAACATCATGATGTGCGCCGCCAACAACCTGAACCTTAGTGCTGCACTTACGCTCACTGACGGCAACCTCGATCCGACCCGTAGCCTGGGCTTGCCGCGCGGCCTGACCCTCAGCGCAGATACCGACGGCACTGGCCCCGGCGTGGCCGGTGGTACCGTCATATTCGCTGCGCTCACCCCTCCCTGGGCCATCACCAACGCACCGGTTACCGTCACCTATAACCCGGCTGCCTACACGACACCGACGGACTATTCGTCCAGATTCACCCTGACCGCAGGGGCCGCGCTGACCCAGCGCATGCTGGTATTCCCCGAGGTCACCAAAACCTTCGACGGCACCACCTCGGCAGTTCTGGCGTCGTTGAAAGGCAACCCCGCAGGAGTAAGCCTTGTTGCCAATCCCGGCAGCACCGCCGTTTTCAGCTCTGCAGACCCAGGCACAGGCAAAACAGTCACCTTCACCGGTTACACGCTGGCAGGACCCAATGCCGGCCGGTACGCGTTGGCAACTTCATGCTGCGGCCCCATCGTGAGCAAGACCACCGGCACCGTCACCGCCGCGCTGCCCTACTCTGCGCTGCCCTACTCGTCACTGGCTTTCTCGGGCGCGACCGTCCTCGCCATGGCGGGCTTCACCCAGTTTCCGTCGGACCTGATGCCCGCGCCCTACGCCGGCAACGAGGATGTGTTTCTTGCGCTTGCGGAGGAGGAAAAGGTGGCGGCGCCCACGGCCATTCCTTCCATCCCGCCCAAACCCTATGTCGCGCGACGTTACGCCCCTAAACCGGAACGAAACTAGCCACCAGGTTCAAGGTTCAGGCACGCCACATGTCAACCCTGTTTCTTGCAAGCCCTTGCACATCCCTGGTAGAAGCCGCCAGAAAAATGACTGCAAGAGGAGCGTGCCTGGCCGTGCTGTTGACCGTGTCGGCCCTGCAGCTCGCATCGGCAGCAGGCGAAGCCTCGCCCCCCGCATCCGTCGCGCACAAACGCGCCAGCTTCGGCCAGCAACAGGTGTCCAGTGAAGTCTCCGGTCTGGCTGCGTGGATTCTTCATTCCGCAGACAACCAGGGCATGCCGTTCATGATTGTCGACAAGGTCAACGCGCAGGTTCTGGTCCTTGACAAGGACGGACAACTCAAAGGCGTAGCGCCGGCATTGCTGGGGCTGGCGCCTGGCGACGACTCCACACCCGGCATCGGCGAGCGCAAGCTTTCCAACATCCTGGCGCACGAACGCACCACGCCGGCAGGCCGCTTTGTCGCCTCGCTGGACCGGAACCTTCACGGCGTGGAAATTCTCTGGATTGACTACGCAACCTCCATTTCCCTGCACAAGGTTGTGAAAGGAACGCCGCGTGAACAGCGCGCCCAGCGCCTGAGCAGCGCCACCGCTGCAGACAACCGCATTTCCTACGGTTGTATCAACGTCCCCGTCAGTTTTTTTGACAAGGTGGTCAGCCCGGCTTTCACCGGTACCAACGGCATCGTGTATATCCTCCCCGAGACCCGGACCGCACGCGAGATTTTTGGATCCTATGACGTTGATGAAGCGGCGCAAGCGCTGGCTCCTGCCACGCCTGCGCCGGCACCCGCCGCTGCCTCGCGGGGTCAACGCGCCGTCCAATAGGTCGTGACAAAAGCCGGGCACCCAGCGCCTGACTGATAATTTGCGGTTTGCTGACTAATTCCTTTCCTAAATCATTCGTGAACGCGAAGGCGAAGCGACGACAGTACAGACGTACGGCTAGCGAAGCCGACAAAGTGCACGGATGACTTAGAAATGGAATAACAAGGCCAACGGCTTGTGCCATGCCTGATCCAACAAGGTCATACCGCCCCATGAACGCCCTTCCCGCCTCAGGCCACAAGCAAGCCGGCAAGACCGAGGCCTCCATGCAAAACGCCTTTGACGTGGTCATCGTCGGAAGCGGACTGGCCGGGCTCAGCACCGCGCTCAAGCTGGTCGAAGGCAGCGCTGCGCACGCCACCCCGCTTCGCGTCGCCGTGCTGACCAAAGGCAAGCTGGCCGACGGCGCCAGTGCGTGGGCCCAGGGCGGCATTGCGGCCGTACTGGCGCAGGGCGAGCAAGGCGACAGCTTTGCAGCGCATATCGCCGATACGCAGGTAGCGGGCGCCTGGTTGTCCGACGAGGCGGCCACCGCGCAGGTGGTGCAAGGCGCGCCGGCAGCGATTGCCTGGCTGCAGGCCCAGGGCGTGGCCTTCACGCAGGAGCCCGGCGCCGCACCCGCGCTGCACCTCACCCGCGAAGGCGGGCACAGCCACAGGCGCATCGTGCATGCGACAGACGCCACCGGCGCTGTGGTGCAGGAAAGCCTGATTGCGGCCGTGCGGGCGCACCCTGCCATCGACGTGTTTGAACAGACCACGCTGGTAGACCTGATCGTCCAGAACGACAGCACCACCGGCCGGCCGCGCTGCGTGGGCCTTTATGCGCTGGACAGCCGCGACGCGGAAACAGGCAGCGGCGGAACCGTGCATACCTTTGCCGCAAGCGATGTCTTGCTGGCCACCGGTGGCGCCGGCAAGGTCTACCTCTACACCAGCAACCCCGACACCGCCACCGGCGACGGCATCGCCGCTGCCTGGCGTGCGGGCTGCCGCATCGGCAACATGGAGTTCATCCAGTTCCACCCCACTTGCCTGTACCACCCTGACGCCAAGTCGTTTTTGATCAGCGAAGCGGTGCGCGGCGAAGGCGGCATCCTGCGTCTGCCGGAGTCGGCAGGTGGCACGCGCTTCATGCCGGCGCACGATGAACGCGCCGAGCTGGCGCCGCGTGATGTGGTGGCCCGCGCGATTGATTTCGAGATGAAAAAGCACGGTGTGGACTGCGTCTACCTGGACATCTCGCACAAGGGCGAGGCCTTTGTGCGCGAACACTTTCCGACCATCCATGCACGCTGCCTGGCGCTCGGCATCGACATTGCGCACCAGCCGATTCCCGTGGTGCCGGCCGCCCACTACACCTGCGGCGGCGTGCTGACCGACCTGGCCGGCCGCACCGACATCGCCAACCTGTACGCCGCGGGCGAAACCGCCTGCACGGGCCTGCACGGCGCCAACCGGCTGGCCAGCAACTCGCTGGTGGAGTGCGTGGTGTTCGCGCAGGAAGTCGCAAGCGCTATCAAATCGGAAGCAATAAGTGCCCGTCACATAAGGGCTGGAAGCCAAAATTACTCGAAAATCCCGTTGCCCGCCTGGGACGAAAGCCAGGTGACCGATGCCGATGAGCAGGTGGTGATTGCCCACAACTGGGACGAGCTGCGGCGCCTGATGTGGAATTACGTGGGCATCGTACGCACCAACAAACGGCTGGAGCGCGCCGCCCATCGCATCGCGCTGCTGCAGTCGGAAATCGATGAGTTTTACGCCAACTTCCGCGTCACGCGGGATCTGCTGGAATTGCGCAACCTGGTCCAGGTGGCAGAGTTGATCGTGCGTTCGGCCCAGTCACGCCACGAAAGCCGCGGCCTGCATTTCAGCCGCGATTACCCGCAGACGGACGCCGTGGCCGTGCCAACCGTACTGGTGCCGCAACAAGCCTGACCGCCGCGCTGTCACTCGCGGTGTGGGTCTAGTACCGCATCCAGCCACCCACGCAAGCTGTTTATAAAAACCAACGCCTGCACCCGCGGCAAATCTTCCAGGCGGACCACACCTTCGCTGACCCGGCCGGCTTGCAGGGCCTGGGCACGGCCTATGCCGCCCAGCAGGCCACAGTGCAGCGGTGGGGTCAGCCAGCGGCCATCGAGCAGCAGCGCAATATTGCCGCGCGTGCATTCGGTGATTTCACCTTCCGCGTTCCACAGCAGGGTGTCGAAAATGCCTTCCTCCGCTGGCGCGAGGGCGTCGTAATGAGCGCGCCGTGTGGTCTTGAAGCGCACGAACTCGCTGTGCGCGTCGTCCAGGGCACGGCCGGCCAGCTGCAGCCGAACCCGTTGCGGCGATGGCGGCAAGACAAACGCCTCGGCCCTCGCCTGCCCCTGGGAGTTCAGCAGCAATCGTACGCGCCAGATGCCGTCCGAGTGGGTCTGCACGAGTTGCTGTAGGCACTGCTGCATCTGCTGCTGCGACCACGGATAGGCAAAATGAGCCGCCGCCGCCGCCATGCGCGTGAGATGCGCCTGTGCATCTCGCAAACTACCGTTCTCCAGCGCCAGGGTTTCCAGTAATTCAAACGGCATGCTCGCGCGCTCCACAAAGGCGCGCTTGTGGCGCCACTCCTGCCATTCTGCCTCGGCCAGCGCACCGGAAGTGATGCCGCTGCCGATGCCGCAAGTGGCTGCGCTGCCCCGCAGCGTCACAGTGCGGATAGGCACATTGAAGGTGGCGCGTATTCCGTTTTCGCCCGGATACACCACGCCGAAAGCACCGCAGTAAACGCCACGCGACTTTGGCTCCAGCGCATGGATCATCCGCATCGCACTAACCTTGGGCGCCCCGGTGACCGAGCCGCAGGGGAACAGCGCCGCAAACACATCGGCCAGCGAACAGCCGGCACGCGTGCTTGCCTGCACGTCCGAGCTCATCTGCCACACAGTGGGCAAGGCCTCGGTATGAAACAGGCGCGGTACCTGCACGCTGAACGGCTCCGCGATGCGCGACAGGTCGTTGCGCAGCAAATCCACGATCATCACGTTCTCGGCGCACTCCTTGGCCGACGTGCGCAGGGCCTGCACCAGCGCTGCGTCTTCAACAGGCGTGGCGCCACGCGGCGCCGTGCCTTTCATGGGCCGTGTCAGTATGCGGCCGTCGTGCCAGTCAAAAAAGAGCTCGGGCGACACCGAGAGCAACTGCTCATCACCGGTGTCGAGAAAGGCCGCATAACCCCCCGGCTGGGCACGCTGCAACGCGGCAAACAAGGCCAGCGCCGCGTCGCCCTCCGGGTCGCCGCGTAAAACGCCGTGCAAAGGCGCTGTGAAATTCACCTGATACAACGCACCTTCGGCAATAGCCCGGTGAATGCTGTCCAGCGCAGTGTCAAACGTGGCGCGCGAACAAGCGGCTTGCCATTGCACCTGCACGGGGCCAGCGCCGTCATTGTTGTCAACCGGCCAGGGCAGTGCCTCGTCATAAACCGCAAACCAGGCCAGTGGACCTTGCGCCGCATGCACAGCCAGCGCCGTGTCAAAAGCCGGTGCGGCTTCGTAGCGCAGGTAGCCTACGCACCAGAAGCCTTGTCTGGCCGCGGTTTGCACGGCATCGAGCAACGGCCGCACCTGCGCAATTTCGTGTGCTGCCAGCGTTTGGCGGGGACGGCCAAACACATGGCGCAGACGTGGCCCGTCCGGCTGGCGCGGGTCGGAAAAATCGATGCGTGCCGAACCAGCCGGCATCAGGCCGCGCCGATGCGCGGCACCAGCCCGGCCACCGGCTGGCCATCGCGCTGCGCCGCGGTGAACGCCAGCATCCGGTCTATCGGCAGGCGGGCACGCTCGCCCAAGGCAGGATCAACATGCACCTCCGGGCTCAAGGCCTGCAACACCTGCGCCAGGCCAGCCAGGCCGTTCATCGCCATCCAGGGGCAGTGCGCGCAGCTTTTGCAGGTGGCACTGTCACCGGCCGTCGGTGCCTCGATAAAAACCTTGCCTGGGTTGAGTGTGCGCAGCTTGTGCATCATGCCGTTGTCGGTGGCGACTATGAATTCCTGCGCATCCATCTCGCTTGCTGCTTTCAGGATGCCCGAGGTCGAACCCACCGCATCGGCCAGTGCGATCACATCCGCTGGCGATTCCGGATGCACCAGCACTTTGGCCTTCGGGTGTTCCTTCTTCAGCGCCTCAAGTTCAAAGGCCTTGAACTCGTCATGCACGATGCAGCTGCCGTTCCACATCAACATGTTGGCGCCGGTTTCACGCTGAATATAGTTACCCAGGTGTCTGTCGGGTGCCCACAAAATTTTCTGACCTTGCTCCTTTAATGCCCTGACGATGTCCAGTGCGCAGCTCGAAGTCACCAGCCAGTCGGCACGTGCTTTCACGGCGGCACTGGTGTTGGCATAGACCACCACCGTGCGGTCCGGGTGGGCATCGCAGAAGGCACTGAATTCGTCCACCGGGCAACCGAGATCGAGCGAGCAGGTCGCGTCGCGATCAGGCATCAGCACGCGCTTTTCGGGTGAGAGGATTTTCGCGGTCTCGCCCATGAAGCGCACGCCCGACACCACCAGCGTCGTCGCCGGATGGTCGCGGCCGAAACGCGCCATCTCCAGCGAATCGCTCACCAGCCCACCGGTTTCTTCGGCAAGGTCCTGCAGGTCCGGGTGCACGTAGTAGTGCGACACCATGACGGCATTGCGCTCCTTCAGCAGGCGGCGGATCCGGTCCTTGAGTGCAGCGCGCTCGTCCGGCGCCGGCTCCACCGGCACTCGCGCCCAGGCATGGCGCGTCGGGCAGGAGGGCTGCTCGTAGTCAATGCGCACCAAGGGCTGAACAATGCTTGCGATGTCATTCAAGGCGGGTCTCACAGCTGCGTAAAACGCATGGAAAAATCAATCGCCTTGATGTCTTTGGTCAGGGCCCCGATGGAAATGCGGTCCACCCCGGTGGCGGCGATGCCGGCCACCGTGTCCAGCCCGACACCGCCCGACACTTCCAGAATCGCCCGGCCCGCCGTGATCCGCACTGCCTCGCGGAGCTGCGCCATGTCCATGTTGTCGAGCAAAATCATCCGGGCACCGGCAGCGAGTGCTTCTTCCAGCTGGGCCAGGGTCTCTACCTCGATCTCGACAAAAGTTGCGCGGGCGGCCACTTCAGCAGCACGCTGCAAGGCAGCCGTGACGCCACCGGCGGCCGCGATATGGTTTTCCTTGATCAGCACCGCGTCGTACAGGCCAATGCGGTGGTTGCTGCCGCCGCCGCAGCGCACCGCGTATTTTTGGGCCAACCGCAGGCCGGGCAGGGTTTTGCGGGTGTCCACAATGCGCGCGCGGTTGCCCGACACTGCGTCCACAGCCCGCACGTAGGCCGCAGTCTGTGTGGCCACGGCGCTGAGCAATTGCAGGAAATTAAGCAAGGTGCGCTCACCGCTGAGCAGTGCACGCGAATTTCCCTGGATTTCCAGAATGACCTGGTTGGCAATGCAAGGTTGGCCATCGCTCACATGCCAGACCAGCTCGGCCTGCGGGTCCAGCTGCTGCAATGTCGCCTCTACCCAGGGCCGGCCGCAAATCACCGCGGCTTCGCGCGCCAGCACGCGGGCCTGGCTGCGCTGCCCCGGATCCACCAGGCCCGCAGTCAGGTCGCCAGTTCCGAGGTCTTCGTCCAGCGCCCGGCCTGCATCGCTGCGCGCAAGCAGCGTCATACTGCTCTCAGAAAAATCAAACGGCTCATTCATTTTTTTGGTCGTTTCAGCCCATGTTGGCGGCAAGCATAGCGGCTTCGCGAAAAGCCCTGCGGTTAGCACACTATCTGCGCTGCTGGAAAAAGGAGTTGAGCTGCCCAAGCTGGCTGTACTAGAATGCAATGGCTCCGGGGTGCTGCCGGCCATTGTGGCCCGGCAGCTGAGATGGCCAAAACCCAAACCCGTGAACTTGAATCGGTTCGTACCGACGTAAGAAGAGCTGACTGCTGCCGGCCCCCCGGCTCTCCAGTCAACAACCAACACCACAGCGCTGGTATTGGCCACACCTTCGGAGCATTTTGTGTACCCCACACAACAAAGGATGCCCCGATGAATGCTCCAGACAAATTTGCCCAGCTGCTCTCCCTGACGCGTGAGCCGTTTCCGGCTTCACGCAAGATCTATGTGCCCGGTCAGGTCCATACCGACATCCGCGTGCCCATGCGCGAAGTCAGCCTGAGCAACGGCGAATCCGCCACGCTGTACGACACTTCCGGTCCCTACACAGACCCCACTGCCAACATCGACGTGCGCCGCGGGCTAGAGGCTTTGCGCACCCCCTGGATTGAAGCGCGCGGCGACACAGAAATTTACACGGGCCGCGCCGCGCAGGCTGTGGACGATGGCACGCGACGCGAAGACCGCACCGACCCGTCGGACCCCGAAGCCCAGCGTATTGCTGCGCTGCGCGCCCAGGCCGCCGGCCTGCAGCGCACGCCGCGCCGCGCCAAGGCCGGTGCCAACGTGAGCCAGATGCACTATGCACGCCGCGGCATCATCACGCCGGAGATGGAATACATCGCACTGCGCGAAAACACCAAGCGTGAATGGATGGCCGAATACCTGGGCGACGCCGAGCGCGCCCAGCGCCTGCGCGGCAACCCCATGGGCGCGCAACTGCCCGAGTTTGTGACGCCGGAGTTTGTGCGCGACGAAGTGGCGCGTGGCCGGGCCATCATTCCAGCCAACATCAACCACCCCGAAGTCGAGCCCATGATCATCGGGCGTAACTTCCTAGTAAAAATCAACGCCAACATCGGCAACTCGGCGGTAACCTCCAGCATCGAAGAAGAGGTTGAAAAGCTGGTCTGGGCGATTCGCTGGGGCGCCGACAACGTGATGGATTTGTCCACCGGCAAAAACATCCACACCACGCGCGACTGGATCATCCGCAACTCACCGGTGCCCATCGGAACCGTGCCGATTTACCAGGCACTCGAAAAAGTCGGCGGCGTTGCCGAAGACCTGACCTGGGAGATTTACCGAGACACGCTGATCGAGCAAGCCGAGCAAGGCGTGGACTACTTCACCATCCACGCTGGCGTGCGCCTGCCCTTCATCCCGATGACGGCCAAGCGCCGCACCGGCATTGTTTCGCGCGGCGGTTCCATCCTGGCCAAGTGGTGCATGTCGCACCACAAGGAAAACTTTCTGTACACGCATTTCGAAGATATCTGCGAGATCATGAAAGCCTACGACGTCAGCTTTTCGCTGGGCGACGGCTTGCGTCCCGGCTCCGGCGCCGACGCCAACGATGAAGCGCAGTTTGCCGAACTGCGCACATTGGGTGAGCTGACAAAAATCGCCTGGAAGCACGATGTGCAGACCATGATCGAAGGCCCCGGCCACGTGCCCATGC
>NZ_JBDTTH010000019.1:0-58207 GCF_039930745.1 Polaromonas sp.
ACGAGTCCACCGACAACGCCTATGTGCAGGGCAACGTGATCCAGATCACGCCGCAGATCGGCGGCACCGTGATCGGCGTGATGGCCGACGACACCGACTTTGTCAAAGCCGGCCAGCCGCTGGTGCAGCTCGACCCGGCCGATGCCAAAGTCGCGCTGGACCAGGCCGAGGCCGCGCTGGCCCAGGCGGTGCGCCAGGTGCGCACCCTGTACGCCAACAACGGCTCGCTGGCTGCCCAGGTGACGCTGCGCGAGTCCGACGTCGCACGTGCGCAAAGCGAAATCACCCGCGCCAACGACGACCTGAACCGGCGCCAGGCGCTGACCGGCAACGGCGCGGTCTCGCGTGAAGAACTCGGCCACGCCCAGACGCAGCTGGCCAATGCGAAAAGCGCGATGGCCGCGGCGCAGGCCGGCGTGGCTGCTGCGCGTGAACAGCTCGCCAGCAACCAGGCACTGACCGACGGCACCAGCGTCGAGCAGCACCCCAGCGTGCAGGTCGCCGCCGCCAAGGTGCGCGAGGCTTACCTTGCCACCCAGCGTGTCGCCATGCCCGCGCCAGTCGATGGCTACGTCGCCAAACGCACGGTGCAGCTTGGCCAGCGCGTGGCTGCCGGCACACCCATGATGTCCATCATCCCGCTCAAGCAGGTCTGGGTCGATGCCAACTTCAAGGAAGTGCAGTTGCGCAATATCCGCATCGGCCAGCCGGTCAAGCTCACCGCCGACCTGTACGGCAAGAAGGTTGAATACACCGGCACTGTCGCCGGCCTGGGTGTGGGCACAGGCGCGGCCTTTGCGCTGCTGCCGGCGCAAAACGCCACCGGCAACTGGATCAAGGTGGTGCAGCGCGTGCCGGTGCGTGTGGCGCTCAACGCGGAAGAGATCGCGAAGAATCCGCTGCGCGTTGGTCTGTCCATGGACGCCGAGGTTGATATCACCAACCGTGACGGCAAGACGCTGGCTGATGCGCCGGGCGCTGCCGCGTCGCAGGCGCTGGCCCCGCAGGTGCCCGACAACGGCGCCGAAGCCGCCGTGCACCGTGTGATTGCCGCCAACCTTGGGCGTGCACGCGCCGCCAGCCACACGGCTTCTACCAGGCTTGTGCCGGCACCCGCCGCCCTGGCCGCCGCCACACCCGCTTCCCGCGCGAACTGAGCATGGCCAGCGCCCCCGCCGCCGTAGCGCATCCGCCGCTCGAAGGGTCCGCACGCACCTGGGGCACGATTGCCCTGTCAGCCGCCACCTTCATGAACGTGCTGGACACCTCGATTGCCAACGTCTCGCTGCCGGCGATTGCCGGCGACCTGGGCGTCAGCCCGAACCAGGGCACCTGGGTCATCACCAGTTTTGCCGTGGCCAATGCGATTGCCGTGCCGCTGACCGGCTGGCTGTCGCAGCGCTTCGGCCAGGTGCGCCTGTTTGTCTCCAGCGTCATCCTGTTTGTCATCGCATCGTGGCTGTGCGGCCTGGCGCCCAACATGACCAGCCTGATCGCGCTGCGCGCGCTGCAGGGCTTTGTCGCGGGGCCGATGATCCCGCTGTCGCAATCGCTGCTGCTCGCCAGCTACCCGCGCGCTCTCGCCGGGCTGGCAATGGCCATGTGGGCCATGACCACGCTGGTCGCGCCCGTGATGGGGCCGCTGCTGGGCGGCTGGATCACCGACAACATTTCTTGGCCCTGGATTTTCTACATCAACATTCCCGTGGGCATGCTGGCGGCTTTCGCTGCTTGGACGATTTACCACAAACGCGAAAGCGTCACGAAGAAGCTGCCCATTGATACCGTGGGCCTGTCGCTGCTGGTGATCTGGATCGCCGCGCTGCAGATGATGCTGGACCTGGGCAAAGAGCACGACTGGTTCCACTCACCGCTGATCATCGGCTTGGCCGTCACCGCGGCCGTGGGTTTTGCCTTCTTCCTGATCTGGGAACTCACCGACGAACACCCGGTGGTGGAGCTGCGCCTGTTCGCGCGCCGCAACTTCTGGGCCGGCACCATCACGACCTCGGTGGCCTACGGCCTGTTCTTCGGCAACGTGGTGCTGCTGCCGCTGTGGCTGCAACAGTTCATGGGCTACACGGCGACAGATGCCGGCATGATCATGGCGCCTGTGGGCCTGCTGGCGTTGGTGTTGTCGCCAGTGGTGGGCAAGACGGTGGGCAGTGTCGACCCGCGCCGCTACGCCACCTTTGCCTTTGTGGTGTTTGCGCTGGTGCTGTGGATGCGTTCGCAATTCAGCACCCAGGCCGATTTCGGCACCATCCTGATTCCCACCGTCATCCAGGGTGTGGCCATGGCGTTTTTCTTCATCCCGCTCATGACCATCACCATGTCGGGCCTCACGCCCGAGCTCATGCCGGCCGCGTCGGGTCTGACCAACTTTGTGCGTATCACCGCTGGGGCCATGGGCACCTCGATCGCGACCACGCTGTGGGAAAGCCGCGCCGCGCTGCACCATGCGCAGCTGGCAGAAACCATCAACATCGGCAGCCCGGCCGCGCAGGCCGCGCTGTCGGGACTGACGGCGTCCGGGCTCACGCCCCAGCAGGCGCTGGCACAGGTCAACCGCCTGGTGGACCAGCAGGCCTTCATGCTCGCGGCCAACGACATCTTCTGGATCTCGGCGCTGCTGTTTTTGGCGTTGATCCCGCTGGTGTGGCTGACCCATCCGCAAAAAGCCCCGACCGGCGGGCTGGATGCCGCGGCGGGTGCGCACTGAGGCGCCAGGCTTAACGCGGCGGTGAAAGCCTGGTTTTCCTGACGTTCCCGCCGGTTTTTTGCGCCTTTGCCGCAGGCCGGCCGGCAGCCACTTGCCGCAATCCGGTCAGCGCCGGCTGCAGGACCTTCATGTCCGCGTTGGCCGCATACACGGCATACGCCGGGTACAGAAATTCAGGCGCACCCGGCACCCGGTGCAAGCGCCCAGCCTTGACATGGCTGAGCACCACGTTTTGCCGGAAGTAGCCCGCGCCACCAACCGTGAGCAGGTACTCCAGCCCCAGCGGCCCCAAGCTGGACGACACCCCCACGCTGGAAAGCTCGGGAAAGGCCAGGCTGTGTTGCGCCGAGAACTCGGGCCCCCAGTCCACATACACGTAGTCGGCTGCTTCGGGCGCCTGCACCCCGGGCGTGGTGCTCACCAGCACCAGTTTTTCTTCGATCAGCAGCTCGATCCGCAGGCCGGGACGCTGGCGGGGCGCGTAGGCAATGACAATGTCCAGCGTTCCATGGGCCACACGCTCCAGCAGGTCTTCTGCCAGGCCCACCTCGGTTCGCAGGGCCAGGTCCGGCGCACCCTGGCGCATCCAGAGCAGCCAGTCCAGCAGCAGGGGATGCCAGAGGCTGATTTCACAACCCACCGTGACCAGCGCCCGGCGCCCAGGCGGCACTGTCATCTGGTGGCGGGCCTGCTCCCATGCCTGCACCAGCGCCATGGCGTGGCGGACAAACTGCTCGCCCGCCGCTGTCATTGACGCACCCGCCTTGTTCCGCACAAAAAGTTTGCGGCCCAGCAAATCCTCCAGCGTTTTCACACGCGCGCTGACCGCTGTCTGTGTGACATGCAGTTGTTCCGCAGCCTGGGCAAAGCTGCGGCTGGAAACGATCTCCAGAAAGGTGCGGGCGAGGTTGATATCCATCAATGGACGCCATTGCAGGCGGTATTTTTAAAGCAATATTTTTGCATTGAAATGAAATATAAGTCGTTTTACTTCTATGCTCGTAAACCCTATACTTTCCCCAATGCCACTGAAAAGGCAGCCCTGTTCAGCTTAATTTTGAAAGGAAGCTTCATGACTCGCACCGTACTTTTCGCCAACGCCCAAGCCAACGGAATCTCCGTCGGCCAGCGCAGCTCGTCGTCTCCCTCCGTGGTTCGCCAAGTGCTGGACGCCGCAGATGCCATGCTCACAACGCTGGCCGCCGCGCACGTTGCGCGGCTGTCTCCTCCCTGGATGACACCCTCCATCCGCCGCAACATGAGCGCCCGCTCCCAGCGGCTGATGCGCGCCGACTACTGATCAGCTTTCAGGCGGCTAAGGGTGGTTATCGGCTGGGGGTGAGCCCGCTGGTCGGCCATGCGCTCGGTGCGGCACTCGGTCCACCGTGCGCCCAGCCTCTTGTAATGCAGGCTGCGTGGCGCAACGCTGGTGCTGTCCACTCCCTGTTCAGCGCAGGCCACTCCTTCTGGCTCCAGCAGCGGCTTTCAAACGGGGAAGATCTGGCCTTTTAGAGAATTCTGGATGCTATTGATTTAATAGCTGTTCGTGCAGGAGCAATAAGGGCCAAAGACCTGAAAGACCTCAAATTCTTTGAGAAATCGGCCAGCCTGCAAAGCTGAACCCGGCGAGGCGCCGGGCTTGCCTCAGATCTCTGGGCGACGGGCGGTCTGATCTTCCTTCTCTGCAGAGCTTGTGCGCAAATATCAGTTCAGACCCAGATCAACACCCAGTTGCTTGATCAAGTCCTCGCTGGTTTCCGCATACTTCAAAAACGCCAACTCTTCTGCATTGACGGTTTTCCGGTCCACCATGTCCTTCAAGCGTGCCTCAAGGCTGCGCCAGTGGGTCTGGCGATGGCCCAGCAGGTACACGGGCACCTTCGCCAGTTGCCTGCTCTTGATTGTTTCAATGATCTGAAACAGCTCCCATTCGGTACCCGTTCCACCCGGTGCAATGACCATCGCCGCTGAATGCTTGATCATGGTGTATTCACGCACTGCCACACTGGAGAAGATCAAGCCATGCGTCACGTAGGCATTGAGTGCCAGTCTGGCGTCACCGCCATACGGCTTTGCAACATCGGGATCGGCTTTGCGGTCGTAATACGTCGTGTAGCCAACGCTGGCTCCGCCCGCTTCAGCGGCCCCCTTGTTTCCCGCTTCCATGACGCCAGGACCCGCTCCCGTCATGATCGGGTACTTCTTGCCATATCGCTGGGTCCAGGCGTAGGCAAAGTTTCTGGTGTCCCGGTAAATCACATCATTCGCGGCTTTGACAGCCTCGTTGCAGTTTTCTCCACGCGCATCACATGAGGCATTTTTTTCCTTGATGCGGGAACTGCCATAAATAGTGACGAAGCCGCGCGGAAAATTCCGGGCTTTGAAAGTGTCGGAGCAATACACGTCCTGGGCCACTTCCTTCAACGGGACAATGTTCTCCACGCCCATGTAGGGTCCGATGTAGTCGGCGTTCGGAACAGTTGACCTGGATGTCGGGCAGGCGAGGTTCAAGCCGATGGACTCGATCGGGGGTGTTGATGATTTTGCAGCGCTGGCGGGCCCTGTTGCTGTCTGGCAGCCGGCAAGGCCCGCAATGAGCGTTGAAACCGCCAGCCACGGTATGAGCTTGAATCGCATGTCATTTCTCCTTGTACAGGGACCAGTCATGTTTGTGAATCATGGAGGCAACGAGCGCGCCGCTTTTCCTCCACCAACGACCTGTATACAAATGCCTCAATCGTCCACTCGCTGCCACATGAGTGGCTGAGGCGCGGAACAAGCATAGCAAATCGCTGCCTCAGGCCTTTCCCGTTGCGTGCCGGTTCATCGACGGCTGCCGCCAGAGGCACTTTGTGGTGGCGCACTCTTTCGGCGAAAGAGGCCGGGCAGATCTACATGCCTGAAGTCAACTGGCTGCTGCTGGTGGCGGTGCTACTAGCCGTCGTTGGCTTTGGCAGTTCGTCGGCGCTGGCCTCGGCCTACGGCATTGCGGTGACGGTGACCATGCTGGTGACTACCGTGTTGACATTTTTTGTGGTGCGCCATGCCTGGGCTTACCCGCTGCCGGCGGCGATTGCGGCAACCAGCGTTTTTCTGATGCTCGATTTGCTGCTGGTGATTTCCTGCTCGCTCAAGTTCTGGCAGGGGGGCTGGTTTCCGCTGGTGCTCGGCGCGGCCATCTTCACCGTCATGGCGACCTGGCGGCGCGGCGGGGAACTGCTGATGGAAAGCATGCGGCGCGACGACCCGGAGCTGCTGCCCTTCATCACGGCACTGTCTGCAGACCGTGTGCACCGCATTCCGCGCACGGCAGTGTATGCCGTGGCCAACCCCGATACCGTGCCGCAGGCCCTGATGCACAACCTCAAACACAACCAGGTGCTGCACGAGCGCAACCTGATTCTGACCGTGGTGTTTCAGGACATTCCATGGATTCCGTTTGAAGAGCGCGTCCAGGTCACGCCGCTGGTTCCGAGCTTCTGGCGGGTGCAAGTCAACTACGGCTTCATCAACACACCGGATATCCCCAAGGCGCTGGAACTCTGCCAGGCGCAAGGCCTTGCCATCAACCTGTTCGAGACCTCGTATTTCCTCAGCCGCGAGATTGTGGTGCCGACCAAAGGGGCCGGCATGGCGCACTGGCGCGAAGCCCTGTTTGCCGTCATGTCCCGCAACACCGGAAGCGTGGCTGCTTTCTTTCGCCTGCCCAACAATTGCGTGATCGAACTGGGGACGAGGGTGCAGATTTGAGCGGCCGGCCAGCATGCGGGTGCCGGCTATCTCTTGAATTTGGTTGTCAAATTGCTATGTATTTGATAGCTGGTTGTGCCCGTTCAATAAGGGCTGGAGTCCGATTTGACTTATAAAATCGCCGATTTCAACAAACGCCGCACTTCATCGAACACTGCCTCAAACGCCAGCGTGCCCGGCGTGACCAGATCAAAGTTCCCCGCGCCCGTGACGTCGCGCAGGCGCACACGTGCGGCGACTTCGGCGGGTAGCGTCTTGCGGTGGTGGCCCTGGGTGATGAGCCAGCAGGCCACGCACACCTTGGCGGCTGTGCAGGCGATCAGCCCGCACGCGTGAAAGTCATCACCCAGTTCGTTTCCCAGGTCGCGCCGCCGTCGCTTGAGAACGCCTGTTCCCAGCGCGGCACATCGGGCGCCGCCTTGGTCCACAAAAAGCGCAGCTTGATCGGCCGGCCGTCCAGCGTGTCGTCACCGTAGTCCAAGAGCAACAGCTTTTTGGTCACGGCTTCTCGGCCTGATTCGGGCTTACCTCACCAAGAGACAGCTGGGCTTGGGTTGCGGTCTGCATAACTCTCGCGGAGAGGTCGGCACCGGAAACATCCTCGTAGCGAGCAGGTATCCGTTCCTTGAGGCGGAAGAGTCGCTGATGCGCCGACCTTGTGAGTTGGCCGTAGGTTGTTGCCATCACCTTACCGCGAAGGACTCCTTCCTCTTTTATCTCCTTGTCCCGCGAGGTCTTGGGAGCGATCTCGTAGCCAACCACAAAGGCCCTGAACGTGGGCGTACCATCCAATGCGCCGCTGCCCAAGAAGTCCTGGATGTAGCCGTCCGCTTGATTCATCTCCTCGCGCCCAATGGCGGACCTGCCCGTCTTAAGCTCGATGATCAATACGTCTTGGATGCGCATCAAATTGGAGTTCGCTGAGTCGAACGACTCTGTACCCACAACCGAGCAAGTGGCGTCGCCCAGAACGACGATGTCGGGTCGCTGTCGCGAGTTCGAAAACGCGGTCGTCGCGACCCTCTTCCCGAATATCTTGGCGGTGGCCGTCCGAAGGCTCACATTGGATGCGTATTCGCTGCTGTCGAACTCGGGGCCGAATAGCCAGCGGGCTTGCGTCACCAGCGGATGAAGCGTGTGCAACTCGTCCGTTGCCGGATCGCCGCAAAGCTTCTCGATAGCCGTGACGACCGCCAAGCGATGGTCGATCTCGTCGAGCACCGATAAGGCATCCCGAACGGTCCATTGGCTGAGCAGCCGGTCGAGCCCCTCGATGTCGGTGTCGTCCAACTTGGTGAGCTTTTCCAGAAGCCCCGCGCCGCCTCGCGACTTCTCCAAATTGATCAGCGCCTGCACCGCGGCGGACAGCGTGTCCGGGTGCACGGTCGGGTTGGCTCTTACCAGCTCGCGCGCAAAGCTCGCGACTTCGATGCGCCCAAGTTGCGAAAGACCTTTGAAATCTTCGCGATGGCGGATTAACGCCTCCTCCGAGTTCTCCTCGACCAAGTTCGCGGAAAGCTTGCCAAAGACTTCTTGGGCGTATTGGCGCACAGCCTCGAAGAGCGCCTCGCTCCTCGGCCCTGCTTTGAACCGCGCCCAGTCCGCTTCTACTTCGCCGGTCCAGCCATCCTCGGTCTTCACCACGATGGAATACCGCTTTGCAAAACGGGCTCTACCGTCGATGACGGCCTCCGATCCGACCACCCAACTCGGCGAGCCTACAAGGCGACCATTTACCCAAAACGCGACGCCCTGATAGATCGTGGATTTCGCGGCTCGTGTCGAATCGACCACAAATGCCTCGGCCTCCGGGCAACCGGGTATGTTGAGCGGCATCCGCTCGATGAGCCCTGACTGATCGGCCAGTGACACCGATTGGCCATTGACCCTCACGACGAACTGCGGATCGTGTAGAAACCGGGCCGACAGAATCTCCCGGATTCGATCTGCATCGGGAAGATGGCGCTCGACTACCACCGACAGTCTCGTGCCCGTGCCTTGGCGTAGGAAGGAAGACTCTTTCGTTATCTTGAAAGGGGTTTCGCTGCTCTGAGTGCCAATCTCGAAGCCGGCGCCTTTGCCTTCGCGCCACGTTTCAACGGAGTATTGATCGGCGAAGCACAGCAGGCCATGCCGGCCCACGCCATTGCGCCCATAGGCTTTCCGGCGCCAGGCCGCGCGATCTGGCGGGAACTCGACTTGCACGCCTTGGTGCTTGATTCGGTCGTAACCCAACCGCATCCAACGCCCCTTGAACTGGAGGGGGCTCATGCCGTGCCCGTCGTCCTGAACCACCAAGGCAGTATGTCCCACACTGGGCACCGTGATGTCGACAAGGGATGCGCCAGCGTCCCACGCATTTGCCACCAGTTCTGTCAGTGCAACTTCTGGATCATGCGCAATCCGGCCAAGCGAGCGCACCAGATAGTCCTCTTCGAAGAACGAGCCCGTCGCAGTGTCCACTTGATTCTTCGGTCTAGCCACGGCCGTTTCTCCCTGTATGTGTCAAATTTTTTCAAAAGCCGGACCGATACTCCCCAATGCTTGAAGCATCAAGCATTGACCTCTGGGTCGTACTTTTGAAATTCCGAATTTTACTGATCGAGTCATGTGTCGACCGGCTGCGCATTAATACCGCTCTCAAACTCTTTGCGTGTCTTCTCAAATGTTTCGTCGTCCACCGCCAGAAGATTCCACGTGTACGAGGTATACGGATGGAAGTCTGGGAGAAGGCTCTCGATCTGTCCGTCCACGTACCGGTGATGGGCGATGGAAGGAAAAATCCGGTGATCCACCGGATGGCGGGCTTGAGGGTTGTGAAACATCGACAGCCCTTCTGCCCAAGTCTCCGTCGTGATGCCCTGCCGCACGTCGTGGAGAAAGGGTTCTGGTAGCGCCGAGTTCAAATCATGCTTGTGATGGAGCCCCCAGCGAAAAATGTGCTGGTTCGCGAGCCCGAATCCAGCCAGGCGCCCCATTCGATTGAACTTAGAAAGCGTTCCGGAGGAACTGAATAGTATTGCGCTGACGTTCTCTGAACCCGGTAGAAGAAAAAAGCCCGCAGGTATCTTCTTTCCCTCAAACTCAAATGCTTCCAGCTTGATCGGGCTAATGACTAGTTGACCAGCTTCATCTCGAACGAAGTCGTGGCTCACGCCATAGAGATACTGCAGCAGGGCCGGGGATGTCCAAGTCATCGACTGACTCTCATGAAAATCTGCGATGGCAAAAACTAGAGGCTTCCCCTTTACGTCATCCAACTCCCAATAAGGCTTCTTCCGATTCAGTTTGGAGTACAGAGCGCTGCCGAACTTAATCGGAGCCTTGCCTTTGAGGAGTTCAAGAATCTCTTCTGGACTGCGCATCAGCCCTTCCTTGGAAGGCTCGACTTTCGGTTCGCCCGCAGACGGGTTCACGGTGACTGCCTCAATGAAAACCTGCTTCCGCCCGGACTTGACGCAGAAATCGGGGGCTGGGTTTGGCTTCTCTACGAACAAACCCAGTTCAAGCAATGCAGCGTATAGGTACAGTTCCCATATCCGAGAGTCGAACCCCGTCGTCTGGAACTGCTCGACGAAGTTTCCGTCTACGTCTCGGAAGTGACGCATCATCTCGGACATGATGGACTTGGCTGGTATCCAATGGTCCCCTTCGTTGAGTAGTTTGAATGAAGGGTGAAGCTTGTCCCTAGGAGCCGTGGCTTGGAACAGATCGACGCCAGCCTTGTCGTCCGCATCACCCTGTGGAAACACTGCGCTGCGCGAGTCGCCATGACGTTTGATGCTCGCAAACAGGAGATGTCGTGCCTCTGTCCTCGTCAAACTCGCGCTGCAATCAATAGCCCTGAATCGCCCCTTCTCATCGCGTCCCAGGGTGACAAAAGCAAAGTCGCGATCCGTCGTGTCGAGCAGAATGACACCTACCAAAACCTCGTCGGATGACGAGAAAAACTCAAGTTCCTCGCCCAAAAATGAAGCGATGGGCGTGCGCGTCCACGCAACATAAGCGTTATATCGTTCCGGCGTGAGTGGCTTGACACCATACTGCGTCCACAGTTCCGCTTGCCTTTGCTCAAAACTACCGCGCCTTCTAGCTTGGCCCATTAAGTTCTCCTCAAACCAATATCAGCGACGACGCGTTTTTTAAGCTAGCGTTGTCCATGTCGGAGCGATACGTAAAAATCGTCTACTTCAGCTCCGGTCGCTAACGATGTCCTCGAGCCGGTCCGGTGGTGGAGCGGGAGTCAGGACAGCGTAGTTGATACCGATAACCACCTATTGTCGATAGCTACCGCCAGAGGTTTGTTGCTACAGCTTGGTATCACCAGCCGCTTTTCCTCTCCTAGCACTTCATTCTCCGGCTTGGCACCTTTCTCCCACTGCATCATGCGCAGCGCCAGTACGATGGGTTGCTTACCGGGTGACTCAACACACGAGCATCTTGTGGGGTGCCGTATCCTCAATCCGGCCGCAACAGACTCCGCACTACCCTGCGCGCCACCGGCGCCACCAGCACCACGGCCGGAAAGGCGAACAGCCACGCCATGAGCCAGGAACCCGCCCACAGCATCAAAAAGCCAGGCACCAGGCCCGTGGCGCGGAAGGTGGAGATGCCGGACACCAGCAGCGACATTAGGCCTGACAGGACCAAGCCGAACAGGACGGGCTCGAATTTTCTCGGAATCATGCGGTCACCTTTAATTCTTCAGAACATGCCATGCGCAGCAGCGCTTGGGCGACGTTGGCGCCGAACAGTTGCGCGGTTTTGATGTCGCCGGGCGGAAAGGCGTCTGCGGGCGCTGAGTGCCCGGCCTGCGCCATCAGACCTGACCAGGAGCCCAGCCGGTTCAGGGCTTCTTCCTCAGGTACGCCACTGCGCTGCTCGGGCAGGATGGCGTTGCCCACCCAGACCATGCCGTGCTGCATGGCGAAGACGAAGAGCGACAGCAGCGTGGATTGTTTGTCGCCGGCGGGCAGAGACGACACGGTGAAGGCCGCCGCCAGCTTGCCTTTGAGGGCGTGGCTTTTCCAGAGCCGGCCGGTGGCATCCATGAAGGTCTTGAAGGTGCCGGACACCCCGCCCAGGTAGGTGGGTGAGCCGAAGACAAAGCCGTCGTAGTCCAGCAGGCGGTCGGGCGCGCCGGTGAGGTCTTCGGCCTTCAGCAAATGCGCCTCGATGCCGGGCACGGATTGCGCGCCTGCCAGGATGTGCCCGGCGATGTGCGCGGTGTGGCCATGCGCGCTGTGATAGATGACGGCCAGTTTTTGCTTCTTCATGTTCTGCTTTCAATGTTGGGTTGTGTGTGTGTGAACGAATCTCTGAAAAAAGTCTTCATCGCGAGATCCAGGCGACAAGAACGGCGGACAAATCGGCGGCGAGGTACAGGCCGAATCCAAAAACGCTGTGGTTGACCAGACTGCGCAGCCGGTTCTTGCCCGGTGCCGGCGTACGGGACGAAGCGATGCCTGCGCCCATCGCCGGCTGCATGACAAGCCAGGGCGCGGCCACCGTGGCAATGCCCACGCCCAAGGCCGGCAGCAGCGTCGGGCTGTGAAGCCAGGGCAGGCCGACGATGGCGACGAGCAGGCCTGCGAAGGCAATACCCGTCGTGTAGTGAAGCAGCCACCCCAAGGCGAGCTCGCCGCGCACCGGCGCCGCCTTCGCGATGGCGTCGTGCTTCCAGGTACCGCGGCGCCAGTGACCGGCCCAGCGGCCGATCATCGCGAAGTTGAGCGTGGGCACGCCCAGGCGCTGAAGCAGCAGCAGCCAGATGTCCATGACCGCGGTCGCGCCCATGCCAATGAGCAGGGTGTACGCCGCGCCTGTAATCAATGTGTTCATGTGGATTCCCCGTTGACGAAAAGTGAAGTTGGTGTCACTCTACAAGTTCAAGTCAACTTGAAGTCAAGAGGTTTTTGATGGATATCGCCGAAGTCGCCAAAAAATCGGGTCTGCCCGCTTCCGCGTTGCGTTATTACGAGGAAAAAGGGTTGATCACCTCGGTGGGCCGGCAGGGTTTGCGCCGCACGTTTTCACCGGGCGTGCTGGACCAGCTGGCGCTGATTGCGCTGGGGCAGGCGGCCGGGTTTTCGCTGGGTGACATCGGCGCCATGTTTTCGCCGGACGGCAAAGCCAGCATCAATCGGCAGTCGCTCAGCGCCAAGGCGGACGAGCTGGACCAGACCATCCGGCGCCTGAAGGCGATGCGCAACGGGCTGAGGCATGCGGCGGTGTGCCCCGCGCCCAGCCATGCGGAGTGCCCGACCTTTCAGCGCCTGCTTCGCGCGGCGGTGGCGGGGGAACTGGCGCCGCGGGTGAAGAAGACCCGAGCGGTGCCTTCGTAAAAAAGGGATCGGTTCAACACCATGGAAGCGAGCCGCAACCCGCTTGCTTTTATGCGCCCAGGAAGAAGCGCGCAGTTGCCATCATCCGGATGTGTTTGGTTGCGTTGATGGACGGTGTGTGTAAAAGCCGCATATCCATCAGGAAAACGTCGCCCGCCTGCCCCGACATTTCGACAACATGAATACCGGTTCCCTGAAGGCTGGTGGCCAGGTCTGTGCTTGTTTTGAGAATGTCCCGAAGCGCGGGTTGATGGGCTGCCTGGCGCGCCATGGCCTTGTGTGAGCCCGCCAGCGTGAGTGTCGCGCCGCCATGAGGCGAGACCTCATCGATCAGTAAGAAGGCCTGGATACCCGGGAGCGAGGTGGGCGGTTCTGCTGCGACATCGACATGCCAGTTCAATCCCTCCAGCGTCCAGGTGCCCTGGTTGGGTAAAGACAGCAGGAGCTGCGTGTCCTGGATGGCAGAAGGCGTGCGCCCGGCCAGTGAGGCGATGACGGAAGACAGCTGCGGCGTCATCACCGCTTCGTGCATGCCTGGTATCTTCACGAGCGTGGAAAGCCTTGCAATCTGCTGAAAGGGCGGCAAGGCGCGCAGGGGGCTGGGCAGGCTCTTTCCCGACGCCCAGACATTGAGGCGCCTGAGCTCATCCATGATGCTTTTTTTGATGCCGGCCATTTGCTTGCCGGGGTGAAACCCCTTCAGTTGCAGGTAACCCTCTGCATTGAAAAAATCAATGTCGGAGGGTTGCAGAGGGAGGGTGCGTTTGGCCATGGCGGGTCTGGAAGGTGGCGGGCGATCTGGAGGGGTGTTCGCCCGACGCAATGATCCTAAGCCCAGGCCTGCACTTGCCCGCTGTCTCCAGCGCCATGAATATCTCTTTGGCAAGTGAGCAAGTCCGGCATCCGGGCTTGCGGCCCCGCAAAGTGTATCGTGCTCGATGGCGCGCTCGACGTCTTGTGTCTTGCTACAGCCGCAGTGGCGATGCATACCCTGTCATTTCCAGGTAGCCGCGCCCGACGCGCTTGCCATTGCTGTCGATCAGCTCGCTCAGGCCTTCCCAGTAAATCGCGCCTGTTGATGCACGGCTGTCGAGTTCCTGGTTGTCGATGACGGCGCGCACGGTGTAGATGTCGGCCGGGGTGCGTACCAGCCATTCCACCGGGTAAGTGGCCTGGCTCAGCGGGCTTTTCCAGCGGCGCACGGGTCTGAAGATCACTTCGCCGCGGCTGAAGGGAAAAAGCTCGCCTTTGGCAGAGCGGAAGGAGCCGCCGTCCCACACGGCGTTGCCCTCCTTGTCACGCAGGCGGAAGGCGGTGAGGGCGCTGCCGTCGTCGAGGTTCATGCCTATCCAGTCCCAGCCGGTGGCGCTGGGGTGCAAGAGCTCTTCGCTCCATTCGTGGTCCAGCCAGGCCTTGCCTGTCACTTCAAACTTCTGGCCCTTGAGCTGCAGGCTGCCGCTGGTGGCCAGCTGCGGCAGGCTGTAGTAATAACTGGCCTGTTTTTCTTCCGGCCCCTTGCGCGACAGACCCTGCTTGCCCTGCAGCAGCACCGGTTGTGTTTCGGTAAACGCCAGGTCCATTGCAAAGTCGCTGGCGGGCAGGCGGGCGCTATGGGTGCGCCCCTGGCTTTGCAGCGACCAGCCGCGCAGCTTGAGGGCCATGCTTTGCGTGCTGGCGCTGGCAATGTCAAAGCCTTCGCGGGCAATGCGCTGGTCGTGCCAGAGCTTGTTGCCCTGCACGTCGGTGACGGCGGCATGCGCAAAGATCAGCTGTTTGGCGGCAAACTTCGACGCCATGCCTTGCGTGCCGTCCACGCGCGAGCGGAAAAACGTGAGCTGAAAACCAAACTCGCGCGAGCCCGAGCTTGCATGGCCGGTGATGTACCACCACTCGGTGTGAAAGTCGGGGTGTGCACCAAAATCGCGCGGAAACAGCAGCGCTTTCGTGGGCAGCGCGCGGACCGGGCCGGCGCTTGCGGCGATGCCCGCGGCCAGCAGCAAGCGCCGGCGCAGCGGGCTGGACAGGTGGGCAAGGGCGTTGGCAGGGCGCATCAATTCATTTTCGCAGCAAGGAAACTAGGGAGCGTTGCGGTTGCGGGGCAGGAATGTAAGGTCTATCCTTGAACCGTTCGTGAAAATTTTTCTTTGACTCTATGCGGGAGATGCAACATGTACAAACAGATTTTGCTGGCATATGACGGCTCCAAGGCCGGGCAGCAGGCACTGCTGGACTGCCAGGAGATTGCGCAGTGGAGCCAGGCCGCGCTGACGCTGATTGCCGTGACGCCGCTCTACATGGACCTGATCGGTGTGGAAGGCGGCGTGTACGACAGAAGCCTGGCCGAGCATGAGAAAGAGAAATACACCGCCATCCTGGACGAAGGTTTGCGCCAGCTGGCGGCCTCTGGCCATCAGGCAAAAGGCGAGGTGGTGGTGGGTGAAACGGTTGATGAGATCACCAAATACGCCAAGAAAATCAGCGCCGACCTGATCGCGGTGGGCCACAAACATCTGGACGGCTGGGCGGCGCGCTGGTGGCGTGGTTCGGTGTCGAAGTCGTTGATCGAACACGCGCCCTGCAGCGTGCTGGTGGTCATCACCCACTGAGCGCGCGGCGAACTGGCGCTAACGGCCGCGCGCCTGGTACGGCAGCACGGTGTGTCGTTTGCTGCCGTGCAGGTACGCCGGTGCATGCACGGGTGGCTGTTTGCCGGCGCGCAGCCGTTGCGCCGGTTTGATTGCCCCGAAGCCGGTGTCAGGCTCTGGCGCGCTGGGGAACAGGTTACCGAGTTGCGCACTCAGCGCGCGCCAGCTGGGCAGCAGCCAGATCCCCAGCAGGCAGATCAAGGCCAGAACGATGGCAGCCAATACGATGTTCATGATGCAGCACCTCCGGAAAACGCTTGGGAGTTTCCGCCCTCCATGCTACGCCGGTTGATGGTGCAATGCACTGATTTTCTTGCCCTTCAGGCAGGACACTAGCGCCTGTCCCTGCGCCAGGCCGCTGGCTCATCAAGCAAGGCGGGAATGTCACCCCTGCCTATGCCCAGGTCGTTCAGTTCCCGTGTGCTCATCTGCGCCAACTCGTCTCGGCTGCGGCGCAGTCCCTTGTCCTGTGACGGCCACGACGGCAACACACGCGTCATCTGCGTGAGTCCGCGCGCCAGCGCAAGAAAAGGAAAACCAACGATTTTGTACAGCATGGCGATGCTCCTGGGTGAAGCTGCCAATGGTGCGGTTTATCGTGGTATTGTGGAAGTTGAGTTTTCTGATCAAAACTATCAGGATTTCTGATGCGTGAACTGAACCTTGATCAACTGCGCACCCTGGTGGCCATTGCCGACCTGGGAACTTTTTCAGCGGCGGCGCGCGCGCTGCACCTGGCCCAGCCCACCGTCAGCCTGCATGTCAGCGAACTGGAGAGCCGGCTGGGTGCGCCGCTGGTGCTGCGCGGCGGCAGAAGGGTAGAGCCTACGGCTGCCGGTGCGGTGCTGGTGCAGCGCGCCAGGCGCCTGTTGCGCGATGCCGACGACGCGGTGGACGCGGTGCAACGCCATGTCGAGGGCCGCATTGGCCGCGTGCGGCTGGGCAGTTCAACCGGCGTGCTGGTGTATCTGCTGCCCGAAGTGCTCAAGGCCATGGAGCGGACGCACCCCGACATTGATGTCGAGGTCAACATCCTCGGTTCCAGCGAAGCCATGGAACGGCTCAGCCAGGGCACGCTGGACGTCGGGCTGGTCGCTTCGCCCCAGCTTCCCCGGCCCGGCGTCGTCATGACGCACTGGCGCAGCGACCCGATGATGGCTTTTGTTCCCGCGCACTGGACGGTGCCCAAACGCATCACGCCGCAATGGCTGGCTGCACGGCCGCTGATTTTCAACGATTCGACCACGCACATGTACCACCTGACCATGGAGTGGTTTGCCAATGCGGGCCTGAGCCCGCGCACGCGCATCGAGCTCAACTACAACGAAGCGATGAAAAGCCTGGTGGCCGCCGGCTACGGCGCGGCGGTGCTGCCGCTGGAGCAGCCTGCGGAGTCGCTGGTGCACCAGGGTGTGCAGGTGGTTCCACTCAAGCCGCTGCTGACGCGGCATACGGCCGTAGTGCACAGGCCGCTCGAAGCGGTGGACGGCGCCACGCGCAACCTGCTGTTGACGCTGGAGCAATTCCGCCAGGGAAGCGGCGAAAGATAGCGGCGCACAGGTTAATGCTGCGAGGTCTGGAAAACAACTTCACCGCTGGGAATGTGCACCACGCGAATGTCCTGGCGCGTGGGATCGGTCAGGCTTTTCACCGCCACGGCCACAGCCAGCGACTGGTTGGTGTAGAGCTGCTGAAGTGAGGCCGGGGGCAGCAGGCTGCCGCGCAGAGGGTCCCTGCTTTCAATGCGAAATTGAGCGGTTGCCATGGTGAAGATCTCCTCGAGTGAGACATTCATGATGCGCGTGCGGTGCGACGAAGTCATGACAATTCACAAACTTTCACCATCAAAAACCAGGTAGTTGGTAAGCAAATGAAAGAGCGGGTCGCGCAGCTCCGTCAGATCGCCAGGTGGCAGTTTTTTACGCCGCTACCAGTCTTCCTTAACCGCCAGCACCGCGTCCTTGCCGGCCGCCGCACGCCCGGCCAGCCAGGCGGTGACGGTGCCCGCCAGAAACACAGCCGCGCACAGCGCCAGCAGCCGCGCCCAGGGCAGGGCCAGGTCCATGGTCCAGTGAAAGCTCTGCGGGTTCACCACATGCACCAGCACCAGCGACACCGCCAGGCCCAGGCCCAGCCCGGCCAGCGCGCCGGCCAGCGTCCAGGCGGCGCCTTCGCCTGCGACCAGCGTGAGGATTTGCCGGCGCGTCAGGCCCAGGTGCGCCAGCAGGCCAAACTCCTTGCGCCGCGCCAGCACCTGGGCGCTGAAGCTGGCCGCCACGCCGAACAGGCCGATGGCAATGGCCACCGCCTGCAACCAGTAGGTCACGGCAAAGCTTCGGTCAAAGATGCGCAGCGAGGTGGCGCGTATCTGGCTGCTGGAAGCGAACTCGATCAAGGCCCCGGCGCCCGACTGTGCCTGCGCCAGTTCACGCACGGCCTGCTGCAGCTGCGCATCGCTCGCGCCCGGGGCCTGCCAGAGCGCCAGGTCGTTGACGCGCCGGTCGCCGGTCAGGGCCTGGAAGTCGCGACTGTCCATGGCAATGGCGCCGAACTGGCGTGCGTAGTCGCGCCAGACACCGGCCACATAGAAACGTTCGCCCCCACGCTTGTCGCTTTGCGTTGCTCGGGGCGGCCCTTCGCTGCGCGGTCCCTTATTGGCTGTCGCCTCGTTTGCTCCTGAATCAATAGCTGCTTGCGCCCGACCATCAAGGGCTAGAGCACTAAAAGGCTTGGAAAGCAAGGTAAAGACGCTGCCCGGGCGCGCGCCGTACAAATCGACCATGGGCTCGCTCACATAAATCGCCACATGGCCCGGCGGTACCGGCAGCGCACTGCCCACCAGCGGCAAGCTGGCGGCCGGGTCTTGCAGGTCACGCGCAATCAGCGCCACCGTGGGCTGGTTGGCGTCGAGTAGCAAACTTGTGACGCGCAAGGTGGCGACGCGCGCCACACCCGGCAACTGCGCCAGCGCCTGCACAAACTCCGGGCTGAAAGAAATCGTGTCGCTGGCGGCCGTGCTGTTGGCCGTGCGCACATACAGGTCGGCCGGTAGCACCACGTCCAGCCAGTGGGTGACCGAGTCGCGAAAACTCGCCACCATCACCGTCAGCGCCACTGCCAGGCTCAGCGAAGCCACCACGCCGCTGACCGCCACCGCTGCGCTGCCGCGCACGCGGCGCGCCCTTTCCACCGCCAGCAGCGGCAGCAGGCGTTGTGCCGCGTGCGGGGCGATGCGGTCATACAGCAGGGCGATGAGCCAGGGCAGCGCACTGATGCCGCCCACCAGCAGCAAGCCGACCGACAGGTAGGCGCCCAGTGCCATGCCAAAAACAGGCGGGCTCAGGGCCAACAGCCCGCCTGCAGCGATTAGCAGCAGGCTGAACCGGTAGGGCGTGCCACCGGCCGGCGGTGCACCCAGGCCCTTGAGGGCTTGCGCGGGCGGCAGCTTTTGTGCGGCGCGCGCGGGCCACCAGCCGCCCACCAGCGCTGCAACGATGCCGAGCAAGCCGTAAACCGCAGCGGCTCCCAGGTCCCATTGCAGCGCAGGCGCCACACCGGAGAAATAGCCGCCGCCTAGGTCACCGCCCAGCACGCGCAAGGCCAGCGCGGCCAGCGCCGTGCCCAGCGCGATGCCGGCGGCGCTGCCGGCGGTGCCCAGCAGCGCGGACTCCCACAGCACCAGACGCAGGCGCTCGCGGCCGGTGAGGCCCAGTACCCCCAGCAGCGCAAACTGCTGCGCGCGTTTGGCCACGCTCAACGACAGCACCGAAAACACCAGAAAAGCGCCGGTGAACAGCGCCACCAGCGCCAGCACCGTGAGGTTGACACGGTAGGCGCGCGAGAGATTGCTCACGCGCTGTGCGTCGTCGCCCGGCTCGGTGGCCGTGATGCCGGCGGGTAATTGCAGCGTACTGACAAAGGCGGCGCGGTCGGTGCCGGCCTGCAGGCGGACGTCGATGCGTGAGAGTTGGCCGGTGCGGCCAAACAACTCCTGCGCCGCGCCAATGTCCATCACCGCCAGCGCTGCACCGCCCGCGGCGACACTGCCCGCCACGCGGGCAGGAAGCAGGTTCAGGCCGCTCTGCAAGTGGAGCTGCCCGTCCGGCAGGCTTTGGCGCGCAGCCGCGTTGAGGAAGAGGGCGTCGGGCGAGAGCAGCGCCAGCCGATCGGCCCCGGCCGATGGCACGGGCATCAATGCCGGCGCCAGCGCCGCCACCACCAGCGCATCAACCCCAACCACGCGCAGCGCCACACGTTTCCCGTTGGCGGCCACGGCATAGGTGCTGAGTTCCAGCACCGGGCTCGCCAGCGTCACTTGCGGGTGTGCGGCCACGCGTGCATAAATCGCTTCATCAAACACCCCGCGCATGGCGCGCAGTTCCAGGTCGGGCTGGCCGTTGACCGAGCGCACGGCCTGCGAGAACTCGCTGAGTGCAGACGCATTGATCAGCTGCACCGAAAACGCCAGCGCCACACCCAGCATGACGGCTACCACGGCCGCCGCGTTGCGCCACTTGTGGTGCAGCAGCTCCTGCCAGGAGAAGGTGGAGAGGAGGGCGAGCATGGGCTGATTGTGCCTTTCAGGGGCAGCGGTGATTAGGGCCTGTTCACACTATTTATGCAAGATGCGTTGCGAGTCAAAAAGGTCATGCGCGAGGCGCAAAATGCAGCCGGGCTGGAGCCCGGCAAGGCTTTGCAACGCTGCGCATGGCCCTTTTGGCCGCAACCCGGAGGGAAGGTGGTGAAAACAACGCCACTCGTTGTTGCACTCCTAGCCCAGCCCGCCAGGCTGAGCGTCGTCGCGCGCCTAGATTGGCGCTGTTTTCACCACCTTCGCACTTGCATAAATAGTGTGAACAGGCCCTTAGCTATGGTCTTCCCAGCCACTGAATGAAAGCCCACCCGCCATGCAGCTTCCCACCTACGACGATGTTGTTGCCGCCGCCGCGCGGATAGCAGGCCATGCGCACCACACACCGGTGCTGCGGTCGGCCACCGCGGATGCGCGCTGGGGCGCGCAGTTTTTCTTCAAATGTGAAAACTTCCAGCGCATGGGGGCATTCAAGTTTCGCGGTGCTTTCAACGCCTTGTCCAGGTTTGATGCCGCGCAGCGCAGCGCGGGGGCCATTGCTTTTTCTTCCGGTAATCACGCGCAGGCGGTCGCGCTGTCGGCACGCATGTTGGGCATGCCGGCACTGATCGTGATGCCGCAGGACGCGCCCGCCGCCAAGCTGGCGGCCACGCGTGGTTACGGTGCCGAGGTGGTTTTGTATGACCGCTTCACCGAAGACCGGGAGGCGCTGACCCAGCAGCTGGCAACCGAGCGCGGCATGACCCTGATCCCGCCGTACGACCACCCTGATGTGATTGCCGGCCAGGGCACGGCCGCGAAGGAATTGATAGAGGAAACCGGCCCGCTGGACCGCCTGTATGTCTGCCTCGGTGGTGGCGGGCTGACCAGCGGCTCGGCCCTGGCAGCCCGCGCGTTGGCGCCCATGTGCAAGGTGTTTGGCGTCGAACCCGAAGCCGGCAACGATGGGTTGCAGTCGCTGCGTGCGGGCCGCATTGTGAGTATTCCCGTGCCCAAAACCATTGCCGACGGTGCGCAGACCCAGCACTTGGGTAACTACACCTTCGGCATCATCCGGCGCGATGTGGACGACATTTTGACGGTGAGCGATGCACAACTGGTGGAGGCGATGCGCTTTTTTGCGGAGCGCATGAAGATGGTGGTGGAGCCGACCGGCTGCCTGGCTTTTGCCGGCGCCTGCGCCGATGCTGCGGCGATCAAGGGGCTGCGCGTGGGCGTGATCATCAGCGGCGGCAATGTGGATCTGCTGCGTTACGCCGACCTGCTGGCCGGGCACTGAGCCTGCAGCGCCTTGTCTTACGCCGAACGCCAGAAGCGCAGCGGCACGCAGGTCTGTAGGCGGTGAATGGCCTGATCCATCAGCGCCGGATGCAGCTCATGGCCGACTGTTGATGCAATGTCGCAGGTGGCGTCAGCGTCCAGTGCCATCAGTTCGGCATAGGCCCGTTGTGCCAGTTGTGCTGGCACTACCGTGTCAAGCTGGCCATGCAGCAAATGGATGGTCGTGAGGCTGGGCGCCTTCTCGGGCCAGGCCGCGTAGCGCCCCGAAAAAGCCAACACGCGGCCGACCAGTCCATCGTGATGGTCACTGAGCGCCAGCGCGAGAGTGGCGCCCTGCGAAAAACCGGCCAGCGCCGTATCAGACTGCAGAATGCCGAAGCGCTCCTGCTGCTGGCGAATAAAAGCGGCCAGCGGCGGCACGGCCTTGGCGACTCGCTCCGGGCGATTGGCATCGGTCAGCTCGAAGGTCGGAAACCATTGACGTTCTGTTTTTTCAAGGTGGATGGGCTCGATGCCTTCCGGCATCACGACGGCCGCTTCGGCAAAGGAGTCTCCTATCAGGTTGGCCAGCTCCAGCATGTCCACCGCTGAACCGCCGGCGCCATGCAGCAGCACGAACAGCTGGCGTGGCGCGGTGGCGGGAAGCAGCTCCAGGGTTTCAAAGGATGGGGCGTTCATCAAGCTTCAGTTGGGTCCGGTCGCGCGTTTGACAAGTTGTTGTCTGCAGGGACGTGCCGCTTCAGCCCGACACGCCTTCGCTGCTGAGGTGCAGCACGCGATTGGCGCGCGACGCGGCGGTTTCGGAGTGGGTGACCAGCACCAGCGAGGCGCCGTGTTCACGCGTTTGCGCTACCAGTGCGTCCATCACCTTGGCAGCGGTGGTCGCGTCCAGGTTGCCGGTGGGTTCGTCAGCCAACAGCAGGCTGGGGCGGTGGATCAGGGCCCGGGCAATCGCGACGCGCTGCAACTGCCCGCCCGAGAGCTGCTGCGGCAGGCGTTCGCCCAGGCCTTCCAGGCCAACAGCAGCCAGCATGGCCTGTACCCGTGCATCGTCGTGCTGGCCGAGCAGCATCAGGGGCAGCGCAATGTTCTGCGCCACGTCCAGGTGTGGCAACACATGGAAAGCCTGGAAGACGAAGCCGACCTTTTCGCGGCGCAGCAGGGCGCGCTGGTCGTCACTGAGGCTGCCGAGGTCCACGCCGTCCAGGCTGACCGAGCCGGTGTCCCAGCTGTCCAGGCCGGCCATGCAGTTGAGCAGGGTGGATTTTCCCACGCCGGACTCGCCGACGATGGCGACAAATTCGCCGGGGGCAACTTCCAGGGAAACGTTGCTGAACACGGCGACCTCACCGTAGTGTTTGCCGAGCTGATGAATGCGCAGGCTCATGCCTGGGGCTCCGTCACTGAATTTGTCATTGCGGGCTTGACCCGCAATCCATGTGGTGCAAGCTCCTGACGTGGGTCATGCGGCATGGATCCCGGATCGAGTCCGGGATGACAGGTGGGGAATTTTTGCAAGTTCAAGACGCTTCCAGTTCGGCCACACGGTCAAGCACCTGCTGCACCGCATCCGGGGCATCGCAGGCAACGATCTGCCTATCGGGCATGGAACGCAGCCAGGTGATCTGGCGTTTGGCCAACTGGCGCGTGGCAAAAATGCCCTTGTCGCGCAGCTCGGCCATGGGGGAGGTTTCTTCCAGCGCCTCCCAGGCTTGGCGGTAGCCGACGCAGCGCATGGACGGCAGGTTGGCGTGCAGGTCGCCACGTGCGCGCAGGCTGCGCACCTCGTCGAGAAAACCGGCGGCCAGCATGGCTTCAAAGCGCTGGGCGATTCGTTCGTGCAGCCAGGCGCGGTCTTGTGGTTCTAAAGAAATAATGGCCCCAGCCCTTATGGGACGGGCGCCACCAGCTACCTTTTCGATAGCGTTTTTCTGGTGGAAGAAAGACAGCGGCCGGCCGGTGAGCCGGAACACCTCCAGCGCGCGGGAGACGCGCTGCGAGTCGTTCGGGGCCAGCCGCGCTGCTGTTGTGGCATCCACGGTGGCCAGCTCGGCGTGCAGAGCGGGCCAGCCTTTGGTTCCAGCTTCGGCCAACAGCGCGGCGCGAATCACCGGGTCAGCCGGCGGCATGTCGTCGAGGCCCTCGAGCAGAGCCTTGAAATACAGCATGGTGCCGCCCACCAGCAGCGGCAGCTTGCCGCGCGCGCTGATCTCTTCGATCAGACGTGTGGCATCGGCGGCAAACTCCGCCGCGCTGTAGGCCTGCAGCGGGTCGCGGATGTTGATGAGGTGGTGCGGAACAAAGGCCAGTTCGGCCGGCGTCGGTTTGGCCGTGCCGATGTCCATGCCGCGGTAGACCAGGGCCGAGTCGACGCTGATGATTTCCACCGGGTGACGCTCGGCAATCGCAAAAGCCGCGGCAGTTTTGCCCGACGCAGTCGGCCCGGCCAGTCCGATCCATCTGGCCCCCACGCTTTTCACTTCGTGTAATGCACTGCCCCCCGAGGGGGCGCTGCGCCTGCGGCCCGGCAAAGCCGGTTCCGCGGCCCCGGCTGGTGAAGAGGGAGTCGCAGCTTGCAGCCCCTCAGCGGCTGAACTTGCCTGGGGCTGCCCTGCGCTGCGTTCGTCCGACATCGCGTCAGGCTTTCACAAGTTGTGCCGGTTCGCCATGTTTTTGGACCAGCGTCCAGGCAATCACGGAAATGCAGACACTCCAGAACAGCACGCCATAGGCCAGCGGAAATACCGTGCCGTCCATGTGGCTGCCCAGCCAGCCGCCCATGGCAAAGGCGGCAAGCATCATCAAAAAACCGTTGAGCGCCGAGGCCGCACCCGCCGCGCCGGGGAAGGGGCTGACGGCGCCGCTCTGGCTGCAGGGCTGGTGCACGCCATGCGCAAATACAAACAGGTAGTAGGGCAGCAGCAGGGCCCAGACGTTGTGGATACCGGCCAAGGCCAGCGCGCTGATCAGCAGGCCGCCGCTGAGCGTGAGCACACCGGCCATCGCGACCGAACGGCGCACGCCAAAACGCGGCAGCAAGCGGCGGCACCAGAAGGTGCCCAGCACATACACAAAAGACATCGAGAACATGACCAGGCCATATTCGGTCTTGGACAGGCCCAGCACCTTGATGAAAACAAAGGACGAGGCGGCCAGAAAGGTGAACAGCCCGCCGTAGGAAGCGGTGGACAGCGCCGAGAAGGCGACGAAGGTCGGGTTGCGCAGAATTGTCCACCAGGTGCTGACCAGGGTGCGCGGTTCGAGCGCGCGCGGGTTTTTCAGCGTGAGGGTTTCTTCAAAGCGCAATGCAATCATGGCCAGCGCCAGCGCGCCGAACACCGCCAGCGCCAGCAGTGCCGCGCGCCAATTGAAAAGATCCGACAGCAGGCCGCCCAGCGGCGCGCTCAGGCAGGCGATCACACCCAGGCCGGTGAGCCCGCGCGACATGGCGCGCGCGGCAGCCACCGGCGCGTAGAGATCGCGCACGATGGCGCGGGCACACATGACGGCTGCCCCCATGGCCGCGCCCTGCACGATGCGCCAGATGATCAGCAGTGCCATGGACGGCGCCAGCGCCGCGCCTATGGCGGCCAGCACATAAGCGCCCAGCCCCAGCAACAGGATGGGCCGACGGCCAAAACGGTCGGACAGTGGTCCCCAGAAAAGCTGGGAAATGCCAAACGCCATCAGCAGGCCTGTGAGCGTGAGCTGGGCCTGCGCCATCGGCGCGCCGAACCCTTCGGTGAGTGCGGGCAGCGCCGGCAGGTACAGGTCGGTGGTGACGGGCTGGATGCCGAGCAGCAGGGTCAGCACCAGCACCACCAGGGTAGGCGGCATGGCAGCCGGGGAGCTGGCCGCAGGAGGAAGAGGGGCGGCGGCAGGAGGCGGGGAAAACATTGATCTGAGCGTATCAGATCGCTGCGCGCGGGGGCGGGCCGGCTGATCCGGCTTCGGTATCAGGGGGCTGCGGACACCGCGAGGCTGTTCAGGCTGAACAGCTGGGCCAGTGCCTGACGGTACTGGGCCTGACCTACCGAGTTGGTGTTGTGGTGCGAGCCGCCTTCCACCAGCACAAAGAGCTTGGGCAGGGCCGCGGCCTCGTACAGCTTGCGTCCCAGGTCGGGCAGGATCAGCCGGTCTTCGCCGCCATGCACCACGAGCAGCGGCGAGCCGATCTTGCCGACCTTGCGGGCGGCTTCGAAACGTTGGGTGATCAGCATGGACACCGGCACCCAGCCCCATTTGGAGGTACTGACCACGTCAGCAATGGAGGTGAAGGTGCTTTCAACGATGGTGCCGCTTTCGTCGGTGACTTCGGCGGCCAGGTTGATGGCTATCGGGCCGCCCAGGGAGTGGCCGAAAACATAACGCGGCCGGTCGGGGTATTTTTTTGCCAGCCAGTCCCAGGCGGCGCGGGCGTCTTCGTAGGCAGATTCTTCGGAAGGCAAGGTCTGCGTGCTTTTGCCGAAACCGCGGTAGTCCACGCCGAGCACCGAAAAGCCCAGTTCCTGCATGCGGCGCATGCGTGGAGCCGAGCCGGTCACGTTGAAACGGGCGCCATGCAGGTACAGCAGGATGGGTGCTTTGGCATCTTCTGCAGGGTGCCACAGGCCATGCAGCCGGGCCGGTTCACCACCGGCTGCCGGCTTGAAGTCGATCCAGACGTCTTCCATGCCTTCCGCGGCGGCGAGGCCACCGCTCCAGGACCGGTCACTGGGCTGGAAGATCCAGGCACGCTGCCGCTCATCGAGCGTGCTGCATCCCGAGAGGACGGCAAAACCAAGGAGAAGGAGGAGGGCAGCGAAGAGGGGCCAGCGTTTCATGGCTATGACTGAGTGGTAATCGGTGTAAAAGTTCGCGTTGTCAGGGAATCCCCCCGACAAGCAGGTTTCCTGCCATGTTCGCTACCGCAAGCCTCGCGGTCGCCGGGCGCAAACAGTTGCAACAGCGCTTCATCAAACCGTCACTTGCACGCACCATACTGGGACATTCAACTGACAACGAGAGGAGAATCATGTATTCACCGCGCATCCTGACGGCCTGTCTGGCAGCCATCGGTATCCTGGGGCTTGCCGCCTGTGCGGCAACTTCCTCACCCGGCCGTTACCCGACTCTGGACGGCAAGGCGCCGCTGGTCATGGGCCACCGTGGGGCCAGCGGGTATTTGCCGGAGCACACGCTGGAGTCGTACAAGCGGGCGATCGAGCTGGGCGCCGATTTCATCGAACCCGATGTGGTGGCCACCAAGGACGGCGAACTGGTGGTGCGGCACGAACCCAACATCACGGCGACCACCGATGTGTCAACCCGCCCCGAGTTCGCTGCCCGCAAAACCACGCGCCAGGTGGACGGCGTGGCTGAAACGGGCTGGTTCACCACCGACCTGACGCTGGCCGAGCTCAAGACATTGCGCGCCAAGCAGGCCATGCCGGAACGCGACCAGTCGCATAACGGCAAGTACGCCATCCCGACCCTGCGCGAAGTGCTGGACCTGGCGCGCAGCGAAAGCGTCAGGACGGGCCGCGGCATTGGCGTCTACCCCGAAACCAAACACCCGACCTACCATGCGGCGGCCGGCCTGGCGCTGGAGGACCGGCTGCTCAGGCTTTTGGCCGAATACGGTTACACCTCGAAAAATTCGCCGGTAATCGTGCAGTCATTTGAGGTGAGCAACCTGAAATACCTGCGCAGCAAGACGGCCGTGCGTCTGGTGCAGCTGATAGACGGCGACGGTGTGGATGCCCAGGGCAAGGTGACGCTTGCGCCGCCTTTCGACAAACCGTACGACTTCGCGCTGGCCAAAGACAGCCGCACATTTGCCGATCTGTTGACGCCCGCCGGCCTGAAGGAGATCAAGACCTATGCCGACGGCATCGGCCCCTGGAAAGCCTATTTGTTGCCGGCACGGCAGGTGGATGCCAACGGCGACGGCAAGCCTGATGACCTCAATGGCGATGGCGCCATCGACGAACGCGACCGGGTGCTGCTGCCGCCTAAGTCGGTAGTGAAAGACGCACACGCTGCCGGTCTGTTTGTGCACCCCTTCACCTTCCGCAGCGAAGCAAAACGCCTGGTGTCCGACTACCGCGGCGATGCGGCGGCAGAATACAAAAAGTTTTTCGAGATGGGCGTGGACGGCGTGTTCAGCGATTTTCCGGACACCGCGGTGAAGGCGCGGGCGCGCTAAGGATTTAACGTCCCCGCAGGAACAGGCTGTCGAGTTCCTTGATGGTGACCTGGCGCCACGTGGGACGCCCGTGGTTGCACTGATCGGAGCGATCGGTGGCTTCCATCTGGCGCAGCAGGCCGTTCATTTCGTCGATGGTGAGCTTGCGGTTGGCGCGCACGGCGCCGTGGCAGGCCATGGTCGAGAGCAGCTCGTTTTGCGCGCGCTGGATCACGGTGCTCGCATCGTGCTGCGCGAGTTCAGCCAGCACACTGCGCGCCAGTTCCACTGCATCTCCCTGCGCCAGGCTGGTCGGCACCGCGCGCACGGCCAGGGTACGTGGTGAAAACGGGGTGATCTCCAGGCCCAGCGCCTTCAAAGTGTCCACATGGGCTTCGGACGCGGCAACTTCCTGCGGCGTGGCAGCAAAGGTGGCCGGGATCAGCAGCGGCTGGCTGGCAATGCTGGCGCTGTCCATCTGGTTTTTCAGACGTTCATAGACGATGCGTTCGTGTGCGGCGTGCATGTCCACAATCACCAGGCCCTGGGTGTTTTCGGCCAGGATGTAGATCCCTTGCAGCTGCGCCACGGCGCGGCCCAATGGCCAGTCCCCGGGGGGAAGGTCCTGGTTGACTGCGCCAGCATCTTCGGGCCCGGTTGGGTCCGCCGGAAGCCCGGCGGCGCGCGGGTTGTCGGCACCTGCCGGATATGCTGTAGCAGGCCACATGGCCTCGAAGTCGGAGACTTGCGGGTTCTGGCGGAACGGCTGAGGCGCTCCGAAATTAATAGCTGGTTGCGCCCATGGGGAAAGGGCTGGTGGGCGATTTGATTCAAAATTATCGGCAGATGCCCCACTGGCTGCCGCCAGCACTGCCGCCGCCGCGCGTGGTGCCGCCAGCGCATTCTCGACCGCATGGCGCACCGCCTGGTGTACCTCACGGCTGTCGCGGAAACGCACCTCGATCTTGGTCGGGTGCACGTTGACGTCCACTCGCGCCGGGTCCATGGTGACGTAGAGCGCATACACCGGCTGGCGGTGGCCGTGCAGCACGTCTTCGTAGGCGCTGCGTGCGGCGTGCGTGAGCACCTTGTCGCGCACATAACGGCCATTGACGTAGGCAAACTGCTGGTCGGCCCGCGAACGCGCCGCATCGGGAATGCCTGCGCGCCCGGTGACGCGCACCGATCCCGCGCTGTAATCGACCGCGATGCTTTGCCCCAGCAGCTCGCTGCCCAGCACGTCGGCCAGGCGCTGTTCGTGGGCGGTTTCGCCCGTGCAGGCGCGCCACTGCTCGACCAGCTTGCCTTCGTGCCAGATCGCAAAGCCCACGTCGGGCCGCACCAGCGCGTGGCGCCGTACGGCCTCGATGCAATGCGCCAGCTCGGTGGCGTCGGTTTTCAGAAACTTGCGGCGGGCCGGTGTGGCGTAAAACAGCTCGCGCACTTCGACGGTGGTGCCCCGGGTGCGGGCGGCCGGCGTGAGTTCGCCGGTGCGGCCGTCCAGCAGCCAGGCATGCGCCGCCAGGTCGCTGCCTTCCGCCCGCGAGAGCAAGCTCATGTCGGCAATCGAATTGATGGCGGCCAGCGCTTCACCGCGAAAACCCATGGTGCCGACGGCTTCCAGATCCCGCAGCGAGGCGATCTTGCTGGTGGCGTGGCGGCGCAAAGCGATTGCCAGTTCCTCGCGTGGAATGCCCTGGCCATCGTCCTCCACAGAAATCAGGCGCACGCCGCCAGCCAGTAGCCGCACCGTCACTTGCGTGGCTCCCGCGTCCAGCGCGTTGTCCACCAGTTCCCGCACCACGGAAGCCGGGCGTTCCACCACCTCGCCAGCGGCAATCTGGCTGACGAGTTCGTCCGGCAGTTCCCGGATGGGGCGGCGGGGGGCGGCTGCGGCAGAAAGGGTGGAGGCGGGTGTCACAGGATGGATTCTAGTAGGCTGAATCAATGAATTCACTGTCACTCGACCTCCCCCTCGCCGCGCCATGCCGTGGGAAGGCCTGACGAACAAAAGGTGTAACAAGCCGGCGCATTGGAGCCGCGTGTCAAAATCCCCGCATGGAACTTCTTGCTTTTCTGATGGACTTCATTCTCCACGTGGACAAACACCTGGAGGCCTTTACCCAGACCTACGGCGCCTGGGTTTATGCGCTGCTTTTCCTGATTATTTTTGTCGAAACCGGTGTGGTGGTCATGCCCTTTCTGCCCGGCGACTCGTTGCTGTTTGTGGTGGGTGCCCTGTGCGGCGCCGGTCTGCTCAGCCTTCCTGTGGCTATGGGGGTGATGCTGACGGCCGCCATCCTGGGCGACCAGTGCAATTACTCGATAGGCCGCTATTTCGGCCCCAAGGTCTTCCAGTGGGAGCAGTCGAAGTTTTTCAACAAGCGCGCTTTCAACCAGGCACACGAGTTTTACGAGCGTTACGGCGGCATCACCATCATCATCGCGCGCTTCATGCCTTTCATTCGCACCTTCGCGCCGTTTGTGGCCGGTGTGGCCGAGATGAGCCGTACCAAGTTCAGTGCCTACAACGTGATCGGCGCCCTGATCTGGGTGGTGGGCGTGAGCAGCGCCGGCTACTTCTTCGGCAACCTGCCCTGGGTACAGGCCAATCTGAGCAAGATCATCTGGACCATGATCCTGATTCCCGGGCTGTTTGTTCTCTATGGCGCATGGAAAGCGAGCCGAAACAAGTCATCGTCTGCGGGCCGGATTAGCTAGCACCTTTGAGAAACAGGTCGCGATCAGGGGCGAAATTGGCATGCAGAGGCAGCATGGCGCCGCCCAGTGCGCGAGCGTCGGAGCCAATACTGCCGGCCATCACCTGAGCCGGCCAGAGACCCTCCCAGTTGTAGCGGCCCAGTGCTGCGCCCGTGGCTTCAATCAGGCGCTGCAGCAGAGGGCGGCAAAACGACCCGTCCATCACCACCGCGTCGATATCCAGCAGGGCCGTTGCGCTGACCACGCTGTGGGCCAGTGCATTGGCGGCGCTGGCCACCCAAGCCTGAGTGTCGGACTCGAACGGCGGCTGCATGGCGCGTTCGTCATAGGCAGCGGTCGGATCAAGCCCGCGCGCCTTGAAGCACTGCTCCAACTCCCACAGCGAGGCCTGGCTGATCAGCTGTGGCGGCAAGTCGGCCGTTTGAGCCACCTGCAGCGGCAGCGATGCCACGGCTCCGGCGTTGCTGTGGATGCCGGCGTGAAGCTGGGAATTGATGACGAGGCCGCCACCCACAAAGGTGTCGACAAACAGGTAGAGAAAGCTCTTGAGGTCGCGCCCGCGGCCCGACACCAGTTCGGCCACGCAGGCTGCTGAGGTGTCTTTGGCAAAGCTCACGGGCAGGTCGGTCATGGCCTGCACCTCCGCGCTGAGGTTGATACGGTTCCACCGGTCTGACTGCTGCGCCGACAACCCCAGCATCCGGTGCCAGCCGCCAAGCTGGAAGGGCGCGGCCACGCCGACGCCAACCAGGCGCGGAGCCAGCGCGCCGAGCTGCTCGCTGAGGGCACGCAGATTCTGGCCGATCACGGGGAGCAGTGTGTCGGCCTCGGGAAAGGCATAGGCCAGTGACAGCCTCTGCCGGACCTGCCCTGTGAAATCCACGAGCAGCCAGTCGGTGCTGCGCCTGCCAATCTTGATGCCCACGGAAAAAGCGCCGTCCGGGTTCAGCGCCAGCGGCACCGAAGGCTGGCCGATGCGTCCGCGTACGCGCTCGTGCCGGATCAGCAGGCCGTCTTCTTCGAGCCGGGTGGTGATCAGCCCGATGGTTTGCGCGGTCAGGTGGGTCAGGCGCGCCAGCTCGGCCTTGGGTACGCTGCCATGCAGCCGGATGGCTTGCAGCACCACACGCTCGTTGAACTGGCGCATGCCCACGTGGTTGGAGCCGCTCTGGCGCAACCACACGGGAGCGGCCGCTTCGGGTTCAGCGGGAAAGGCGGCGGTGACAGGGAGTTCGGTCATGGACGCAGATTCTCGCTGATGACCCCTTTGCGCAGGATGAAGTTGCCAAAAGGCTGCAGCTCCCCCGTCACCACAATGGCATAGGCTTTGCGAACCCGCTCATAGAAGGCATGGCGTTCAATGGCCTCGGCTTGCTGGTGGGGCAACCAGCCCGGCGCCAGCAAGGCCAGCACTTCGCGCTGCAGGTCTGAGCGATAGGGCGATTCGGTGCCACTGACCTGCATGTAGGCCACCGGATGGTCCACGTCTTCAGCCAGAGGCAACAGCGAAGCGATGGCGCGCACCGTTCGCGCCATGCCGTGGCCAGGCAGGCGCAGCACAGGCTTGCCCGCGCCCAAACTCATGGCCGTGAAGTTGGCATCGGCCAGCACCACCGCGTCGTCATGGCCCATCTCGGCCAGCAGCTTGAGCAGCTCGGGCGTGAGCAGGGGGTCAATGCCTTTAAGCATGGGTGGGCCTCATGCGGTTCCCTATTTACCAGCCGGGGCCGCGGATCTGGCTTTGCCAGTCCGCAGGCGCAGCGCCCCCCCGGGGGGGCAGCGAGGACACGTCAGTGCCGAGCGTGGGGGCTTCAAGCAAGCGCGCTCTCCGGCAATTCTGCGGCGGTTTTGGCGCCCGTCATCACGGCGACGGTGTCGCTCATGCTGATGGTCTTGGGGTTGACGACCGCCGCACGGCGGCCCAGGCGCTGGATGTGGATGCGGTCGGCAATTTCAAAGACGTGCGGCATGTTGTGGCTGATGAGGATGACAGGCAGGCCCTTGTCGCGCACTCGGCGGATCAGCTCCAGCACCATGTTGCCCTCTTTCACGCCCAGTGCGGCCGTGGGTTCGTCCATGATCACCACATGTTGGGCAAAGGCGGCGGCGCGTGCCACGGCCACACATTGGCGTTGACCACCGGAGAGCGTTTCCACGGCCTGTGTCATTGAGCGAATCCCGACTTTGAGTTCCTGCATGCGGGCAATGGCCTGCTCCAGCATTTTCTTTTTATCGAGAAGACGCAGCCACTGGCCCAGCAGACCGGGTTTGAGGAGTTCACGGCCCAGGAACAGGTTCTCGGCGATGCTCATGGCGGGGGCCACAGCCAGGTCCTGGTAGACGGTTTCGATGCCGGCGCGGCGGGCGTCAATGGGAGACTTGAAGCGCATCGGCTTGCCGTCAAGCAGCAGCTCCCCCTCGTCGGGTACCGTGGCGCCCGACAAAGCCTTGATCAGCGAAGACTTGCCGGCGCCGTTATCACCGATCACGGCCAGGATCTCACCGGCGCGCAACTCGAAGTCGGTGCCGTCCAGCGCGGTGACCTGGCCATAACGTTTGACCAGCCCTTTGGCCTGCATGACCAAGGGCGTGGGTGCGTGGGTGGAAGCTTGCGTGCTCATCAGCGGGGCCCCTTGCGCGACATCTGGTCAGCGGCGACCGCCAGAATCACCAGAATGCCGGTGATCAGTGTTTGGTAGACGGAGGCAACGCCCATCAGCGTCAGGCCATTGCGGAACACGCCCACAATCACCGCGCCGACCAGTGTGCCCAGGATGATGCCGCGCCCGCCAAACAGGCTGGTGCCGCCCAGCACCACCGCGGTGATGGCATCGAGGTTTTCGGTTTGCCCGGCGTTCGGGTCGCCCACACCGGTACGCGCCACCGACAGAAGCGCGGCAATGCCGTAAAAGAGGCCGGCCAGCGCATAGACTGCCACCAGCACACTGTCCACCCGGATGCCGGTCAGGCGTGCCGCTTCGGCGTTGTTGCCTACGGCATACAGGTGCCGGCCCGGCGCGGTGTCGCGCAAGACAAACCAGGCCAGCAAATACAGGCCAATCATGGCAATGGTTCCCAGGCTGACTTCCGTGCTGCCCAGGTCGAAGGTGTTACCCAGCGCGGTCAATTCTGTCGGGAGGTTGGGAACGATTTGCGCGTTGGAGTAAATCTGGGTGATGGCAAACGCGATGTTCAGGGTGCCCAGCGTCACGATGAAAGGGGGCAGCTTGATGCGTGTGACCAGCAAGCCGTTGAGAAGACCGAAACCGGTTGTGACCGCCAGGCCGCAGACAATGGCCAGGTAGGGATTGATGCCGTAGTTCACGGCGAACTTGGTCATCACCATGCCGCCCAATGCCATCACCATGCCGCAGGACAGGTCGATGCCAGCCGTCAGGATGATCAGCGTCTGCCCAATGGCCAGCACGCCGACGACCATCACCTGCTGCAGCACCAGGGACAGGTTTTCACCGGTCAGGAAGCGGTCTGACTGGGTGGTAAAAAAAATGCAGGTGGCCAGCAGGGCCAGCCAGGGGCCGAGGGCTCCCCACGGAATATGGCGCGAAGTCAGGTTCATCGAAAAGAGCCCCAGGATGGAGAAAATGATTCTGTCATCCCGGTCCGGGATGACAGCCGGCTAGTGTGCTGTGCCGTAAATAAGGCGATGAAATGAAATTGTTCAGACGGTTGTCAGGCAAGGAGCGAGAAGGCGCCATAGCCGTAGCTATGGCAACGACGAGCGACGCCGCATGGCAGCCGTATGGACGGTTTCATATCGCATTTATTTGCGGGACAGCACACTAGTACTGCAACCCGGAAGTAGCGAAACAAGATGAAAGTGATGGCTTCGAGCGCAGGGCAAGGCGCAAGCCGCAGCGAAGGCTGTGCGCCTTCGCAAGGATTGCAACGCCGCCATGGGGGCGAAGACGCGCTTTCATGTTTCGATATTTTCGGGTTGCAGTACTAGAACCTGGTCGCTTACTTTGCGCCCCAGCAGAGGTCCATGCCGGTCTTGATGTCTTTGCTATCCACACCGGCAATGGATTTTGCCGAGATCAGGGTCACGCCGGTATCGGTGTATCCCGAAGCTTTTTTGCCGCCTTTGGCATAGCTCACACCGGCTGCCACGCCCAGTGCTGCCATGGTCAGCGGGTATTGCTGCGAAGTGGCCGTGATGATGCCTGCTTGCGTGTCCTTGATGCCTTGGCAACCGCCGTCCACCGAGAGAATGGTCACGCCTTTTTCCTTGCCGGCCTTTTTCAGCGCATTGAACGCGCCTGCGGCGGCGGGTTCGTTGATGGTGTAGACCACATTGATGTCGGGATTTTTCTGCAGGCAGTTTTCCATGGCCGTCTGGCTCTTGGCCCGGTCACCAAAACCATCGGCCATGCAGACCACGGCCGGATCTTTGGACAGCTCGTTGGACTTGGCGTCTGCCGCCGGCAGGCCGAAACCCTTCATGAAACCGTTGTGCCGCTGCGCGCCCACCGGGTGGCCGGGAAACAGGTCCAGCGTGGCAATTTTGGCGGGCTTGCCGGCCATGGCTGCCTTGGCGTACTGGCCAATCAACACCCCGGCTTTGTAGTTGTCGGTGGCGAACAGGGCGTCTGCGCCGTCGAAAGGGCTGTCCAGCGCGATGACCTGCACGCCTTTGGCCTGCAGTTTTTTAACGGTGGGGCTGATGGCGTCGCCGCTGGCGGTGATCAAAATGGTTTTGGCGCCGCCGGCAGCCATGTTTTCCAGGGCAGTGATCTGGCCCGCGGTGTCACCGTCGGATTTGCCGGAAGCGGTCAGCAGCTTGGCACCGAGTTTTTTGGCCTCTGCTTCCGCGCCTTCCTTCATCTTGACGAAGAAAGGGTTGGTGTCGGTCTTGGTGATCAGGCCGATCACAGGTTCGCCCGCCGCAAAGGCCGATGTGGCGGCCAGTGCGAGGCTGGACAGTGCCAAGAGGGTGGTGGTCTTTTTCATGAAATGGTCTCCTTGTTGAATCGACATTCCAGGCTGGCAGGCGCTGGGTTCGCGGGAAAATACCCATGAGTGATGGGCGCTGGTGAACTATAGTGGGGCTTGAGTTATTAAATCAAGTTGTTTTAGTTATGGATTACCCTGAAATGCTGGAAAACCCTGAGAAAGCGGTACAAATTGCAACCGCTGGTGAGGCATTGATTGACCTGATTGTTCAGCCGGACGGGCGTTATGAGCCCTGCCTGGGCGGCGCTGTTTTCAATTTGACCCGTGCGCTGGCACGACAGGGCGTCAACACTCTGTATCTCAACCCTTTGTCGCGTGATCGCTTCGGCCGGCAGCTGGCCGCCGCGCTGGTTGATGACGGCGTGCAACTGGCGCGTTCACAACCAGTGACACAAAGCACCTCGCTGGCTGTGGTGGGGCTGGATGACGCAGGCCATCCCGACTACGTTTTTTACCGGCAGGACGTGGCGGACCGCGCGGTCACGGCAGGCAGCCTGATTGAGTCGTGCCGCCGTACACCTGCGCTGGAGATGGTGTGCACTGGCGCCCTGGCCCTCGCGCCCGAGGATGCCGGCCACTATGTGCCGTGGCTGCGTGCCGCACATGAGGCCGGCAGCGTGGTGGTGGTGGATGCCAATTTGCGGCCGTCGGTCATGCCCGACCTGGGGGCTTACCGACGCAACGTGCACGCTGCGCTGCAGTGCGCTGACGTGGTCAAGGTCAGCGATGAAGACCTGGAAAACCTGGAGGTACCTGGCGCTGATGTATTTGCGCGGGCGCGGCATCTGCTGGACGCAAGCGGTGCCGGTTTATTGGTTCTGACCCTGGGGCGGCAGGGGGCCTGTCTGTTGACGCGCGATGGCCGGCAGTGGCGCGCCCGCGAAGCGGAGCCCTTGGCGGTGATGGATACCGTGGGCGCAGGCGACTGTTTCCTTGCCGGCTTCATGGCCGCCTTGCTCGCGCGAAAAGGCGGTGCGGCCGATACAGGCGCCTTGCTGGCGCTACCGGATAGCGCGGGGCGCGGCTTGCTGGCCCATGCCGTGGCCAGCGCCAGCTTGTGTGTCATGCGGCGCGGCTGTGTGCCTCCGACCCGGGTGGAAGTGCAGGCCAGGGTTGAACAGGCACCTTGCGTGTTTGACTGAGGGCTCCGCATAAACCCTGTTTTTTGAAATTAATAAGTAAGCTTATGATTTGGGCCTGCCATCATATAAATCGCCCCCGCGTGGTACCCGGAAAAGGCCGCAATCTAGACGCGAAATGAAGCCGGGGTAGGCCCCCGGTGAGGCTTCGCAACGACGAGTGCGGCCTTTTCCGGGTGCCACCCGCAGGGCTGGGGCTACAAGGGGTGCCTCGCGTTGTTGTAGCCCTTGACCGGGGGGATGCCCCGGCCGGCGGACTGCGCCTAGCGGTGCACCCCTTGCAGACCCAGCGCGGGGGCGATTTATATGATGGCAGGCCCAATACATAAACCACAGGCCGGACGCCGGCCCGGAAGATGCAAGCATGATGGCCGATCAACCCCTTTCCCGCTGGAGCGAGCCCGGTTCCAGCCGCGTGCCCTTCTGGGCCTACACCGACGCGCAGCTCTACCAGCGCGAGCTTGAGAAAATTTTCTACGGCCCGCACTGGTGTTATGTGGGCCTCGAAGTGGAAATCCCCAACACCGGCGATTTCAAGCTCAGCCATGTGGGCGAACGACAGGTTCTGATGGTGCGCGACCGCGTGGCCCCCAAAGATCGCGGCGTCGACCCCGGCATCCGCGTGGTGGAAAATCGCTGCGCCCACCGCGGCGTGCGCTTTTGCCAGAACCCGCAAGGCAATGCGCGCAGTTTTGTCTGCCCTTATCACCAGTGGACCTACAAGCTCAACGGCGACCTGGCCGGCTTGCCCTTCAAGGACGGCGTGAAGGACGGTGATTGCGTCAACGGTGGCATGCCCGAAGGCTTCGAGCTCAAAGACCACGGCCTGACCAAGCTGCGTGTGGCCGTGCTGCATGGTCTGGTGTTTGCGACCTTCAGCGACGCGGCGGAACCGCTGGAAGATTACCTGGGCCCCAACGTGATGCCCTGGATCGAGCGCATCTTCAAAGGTCGCAAACTCACCTTGCTGGGCTACAACCGTCAGCGCATTCCGGGCAACTGGAAGCTGATGATGGAAAACATCAAGGACCCCTACCACCCCGGTTTGCTGCATACCTGGTTTGTCACCTTCGGCCTGTGGCGCGCCGACCAGAAAAGCCGCATGGTGATGGACGCACACGGCCGCCATGCCGTGATGATCTCGCGCCGCAATGAGGGCGGGCAGAACACCGCTGTCACCGAAGGTGTGACTTCCTTCAAGGCCAACATGGCGCTGCATGACGACCGGCTGCTTGATGTGATGCCGGAAGCCTGGTGGAAGGTGGACGACCCATCCCACCCCGGCAGTGCCATCACGCCGACCGTGACCATGATCACCCTGTTTCCCAGCCTCATCATCCAGCAGCAGGTCAACTCGCTGAGCACGCGCCATATCGTGCCGCGCGGCGAGGGTGAGTTTGATTTTGTCTGGACGCATTTCGGTTTTGCGGACGACACGCCCGAGATGACAAGGCGGCGCCTGCGCCAGGCCAACCTGTTCGGGCCGGCGGGTTTTGTCAGCGCCGACGATGGAGAGGTCATCGAGTTCAGCCAGGATGGCTTCAGGCAGGGCGGGGAAGGCGGCGCCACACTGTGCGAACTGGGCGGTACCGGTACCGAGGCGACAGAACACATGGTGACCGAAACCCTGATCCGCAGCATGTATGCCTACTGGAAGAAAGTGATGGCGCCATGAACGCCGTGACTCTGGAACGGTTGCAGCTCCAGTATGAAGTGGACCAGCTTTATGCGGCTTATGCCGCGGCGCTGGATGAAAAATGCTTTGACGCCTGGCCGGAGTTTTTTCTTGAAGACGGTCGCTACACCGTACAGGCCCGCGAAAATTTCGAACGCGGATTGCCGCTGGCGCTGATGGACCTGGAAAGCCGCGGCATGATGAAAGACCGCGTCTATGGCATTACGCAGACGATTTACCACGGGCCGTATTACACCCGGCATGTCCTCAGCCCGGCGCAGGTCATCTCATCGGAGGGGGATGTGCTCACAAGTCAGGCGAATTACGCCGTGTTCCGCACGCGGCCAGCAGGCGTCAGTGAGGTCTATAACGTGGGGCGCTATCTGGATGAACTTCAAAGAACAGGCGACGGCCTGAAGTTCAGGCGCCGCCTGTGTGTGTACGACAGCGAGATGATTCTCAACTCGCTGATTTACCCGGTGTAGGGCCCTGCAGGCCCACCGGCCGTCGTACAGAAAGAGAAAGAGCGAGAAACGGCCTAACGCTTCTGGTCCTGGCGTTTGCCGACTTCATTGCCGATCAGCGCGCCGGCAGCCGCGCCACCCACCGTGCCGAGCGTGCCGCCGCCCAGCGCACTGCCGGCCGCACCGCCGATGACGGCGCCAGTTGCCGTGCCTATTTGTGCATTTGTCGGGTTGGTACCGCAACCAGCCAGGGTGATCAGGGCTGCTGTTGCAGCTATCAATAGCTTTTTCATGGTGTCCACCTTTCGTGTATTTGCGCAGGCGTCACGCATGCGTGCATGTGCGGATTTGGGAGCCTGTTTTTTCACTTTAGACAAGGCGTTTTCCGCCTCTGTAGGAGAGCAACTGGCCTGGCTGTCGGCCCGCTACGGAAGGCGTGGTCTAGAGCGGACGATTGCGCGCCAAGGGCGGATTTTTGGCGAAATAGCTGCCGATACCGCGCATCAGAGCGTCGGCTAGCTGCACCTGGTAGGCCTCGCTGCGCAGTTTGGCTTCTTCATCAGGGTTGCTGATGAAGGCGGTTTCCACCAGAACGCTCGGAATGTCGGGCGCCTTGAGCACGGCAAAACTGGCTTGCTCGACACGCGGCTTGTGCAGCTTGCCGACACTGCCGATTTCACCCAGCATGGCACCACCGAGTTTGAGGCTGTCGTTGATCTGCGCCGTGGTGCTCATGTCGAACAGCGCTTTTTGCACTTGCGCGTCCTTGGCCTTGGCGTTGACGCCACCCACCAGGTCGGCAGAGTTTTCCTTGTCGGCGATCCAGCGTGCGGCGCTGCTGGACGCGCCTTTCTCGCTGAGTGCAAAGATGCTGGCACCTTGGGGCCGTGGGGTGAAAAACGCGTCGGCGTGGATGCTGATGAACAGGTCGGCCTGCACGCGCCTGGCCTTTTGCACGCGCACGTGCAGCGGCACAAAAAAGTCGGCATCACGCGTCAGGAAGGCGCGCATGTTGGGCTGCTTGTTGATGCGCTCGCGCAGCCGCAGGGCGATCTGCAGCACTACGTCTTTTTCGCGCGTGCCGCCCGGGCCGATGGCCCCAGGGTCTTCACCGCCATGGCCCGGGTCCAGTGCAACGATGACGAGCCGGTCGGTTTTGTTGCGGTCCAGCGCACTACCTTTCGTGTCGTCCTTCGGCGCCTGGGCGACCGGCGGGCTGGAACTTGCCGCCGGATCTTTGCCGCTGCCGGGCGCCGCTGAGGGCGTGTCGCCGCCCGGCTTGCCCGCTTCAGGGCGCTTCGACTGGCGCGCCAGCAGCTCGCTCAGGGGGTCGGATGCGGCGCCGGCTTCCGGCTTGTCTTTCAGCCGTTCGGCGATCAGGGCCTCGAGTGGGTCGGCCACCTGGGTCGGGTAAAGGTCGAACACCAGGCGGTGCTGGTAGGCGGCCACGGGGGGCAGCGTGAACACCTGCGGCCGCATGTGCTGCTTCAGGTCAACTACCAGACGCACCACACCCGGTGCGTTTTGCCCGACGCGTATGCCGGAGATGTTCGGGTCGTCAGGCTTGACCTTGGCCACCAGTTCGCGCAACGCCGGGATCAGGTCGATGCCTTCGATGTCCACCGCCAGCCGCGGCGGCTCGGCGATAAAGTAGGTTTTTGTCTTGAGGCCAGCGTCAGATTCGATGGTGACGCGGCTGTAGTCCTTGGCGGGCCACACTCGCACTGCGAGAATGGTCGCGCCGCGCGCAATCTGCTGCACACCCAGCAGCAGAACCATGCTGCCCATCTGCAGCGCGTTGCGCCGGCTGATTGCTTGCTTGTCGCTCATGGCAGCAGCGCCGCGCCGGCGTTCGTTCGGGCGGTGCAGGTGACGGCCCGCGTTTCGCTGGGCAGCATCTCGATGTGGATGTCCAGGTCGGCCGGCGGCAGGTGGCTGCCGGCTTTTTCCGGCCACTCGACGAGCTTCAGGCCGGGGCTGGCAAAGATGTCGCGAAAACCGGCTTCCTCCCACTCGTCGGGGTCGTTGAAACGGAAAAAATCGAAATGCCAGATGGCGAGCGCGCTGCCCGCTGTTGTGCCCGCCACCGTGTAGGGTTCGACCACCGCGTAGGTTGGGCTTTTGACGCGGCCCAATACGCCCAGGGCCTTGAGCAGATGCCGTGCAAAGGTGGTCTTGCCGGCGCCCAGGTCGCCGTGCAATTGAATGATGGCGTTGCCGCCTGCGGTGGCGGCGCGCAGCTTGCCGGCCAGTGCTTCGGCAAAAGCCTGGGTCCGGGCTTCGGTGTCCCAGGTGATCCTTTTTACAATGTCCTGGTGATCTTCAATAGCCATCAATTTGTTTCTCAAATTCAGACATGGGCGCGTGAGCTTGGATTCTCGCAAATCGGCATAGCCGGTGTGGACCTGTCATCGGCAGAAGCAGGATTGTCAGCATGGCTGGCGGCCGGTTTTCATGGCGACATGAATTACATGGCGGCGCACGGCCTCAAGCGTGCGCGGCCTGCCGAACTGGTGCCCGGCACGGTCAGCGTGATCACCGCGCGCATGGACTATTTGCCGGCTTCCACGCCCGCACAGCCCGGGCAATGGCAGGCGATGGAGTTGGCGCGCCTGCAGCGGCCCGGCGAAGCCATCGTGTCGGTGTATGCGAGGGGGCGCGACTATCACAAGATCATGCGCGCGCGGCTGCAAAAACTCAGTGAGCGCATTGAAGCCGAGGTGCAGGCGCTGGGCCACCGCGTCTTCACCGACTCGGCGCCGGTGCTCGAGGCCGAACTTGCTGCGCGCAGCGGACAGGGCTGGCGCGGTAAACACACGCTGCTGCTCAACCGCGAGGCAGGTTCCATGTTTTTTCTCGGTGAGATTTATGTCGACCTGGCCTTGCCGACCAGCGAACCGGTCACTGAACATTGCGGCAGTTGCAGTGCCTGCATCAGCATCTGCCCGACGCAGGCCATCATCGCGCCGCACAAGCTTGATGCCCGGCGCTGCATTTCCTACCTGACGATCGAACATGCGGGCCCGATACCGCTGGAGCTGCGCCCGCTGATCGGCAACCGCATCTACGGCTGCGACGACTGTCAGCTGGTCTGCCCCTGGAACAAGTTTGCGCAACGCAGCGCCTTGCCCGACTTCGACGAACGCCAGGGGCTCACCGGCCAGCAACTGGCGACGCTGTTTGCCTGGACGGAAGAAGAGTTTTTGCGCTACACGGAAGGCAGCGCGATCCGGCGCATCGGCCATGAGCGCTGGCTGCGCAACATCGCGGTGGCCATGGGCAACGCCTTGCGCAAGGGTGCGGACGAAGCCCTGCGCGGCGCCTTGCTGACGCGGCGCGAACATGCCAGTGAAATCGTGCGTGAGCATGTGACGTGGGGGCTTGATCAGGAATTTATCCAGAAGTTATCCATAAAATAGGCCTCCAGCCCTTTGTGGGCGGGCGCGACCAGCTACTTATTTTGTAGCAGTATAGGCGCGGTGGGCCGGGGCCGTCCAGTCCTGCGGGCAAAGCCCTCGGGAAGCCCAACTGGTAGGCACGCGGTATCTTGTTTCAGCGCCTGCCGACTGAAAAAAGTGACGGAACGGCCGAGTCATGAACAGCCTGCGGCGATGAAAAGGTTAGCGTCCCTGGTGGCGCAAAATCGGTCGGCAGTGCGCTGGCTTGGCGCAGCAGGGAGGGCTGACCCTGCAGCCGTGTCAGCCGATCAGGCAAGACGCGCTGCTTTCTTTCTTGACTCACTCCTGGTCGCTCTTGACCAGCTTCTCGGTGCTGTCCGCCAGCTTGACGGCGAGGGCGACCGACCTGGCAACCGCTGACTCGCTGTGCTACAGATGCATGAAATGCTCTTTGGTCGGGCTCCCGGCCATGTCGGGCCTTTTCATGAGTCAGATCACCGCAGCGCCGGGGCGTGTCAGAGCACCTCGCTGGCGAAATCCGCCAGCCGCGAACGCTCGCCACGCGCCAGTGTGATGTGTCCGCCATGCGGCCAGCCCTTGAAGCGGTCCACGGCGTAGGTCATGCCGGACGAACCTTCGGTGAGGTAGGGCGTGTCGATCTGCGCGAGGTTGCCCATGCAGATGATCTTGGTGCCGGGGCCGGCGCGGGTGATCAGTGTTTTCATCTGCTTGGGCGTCAGGTTTTGCGCCTCGTCGATGATCACGTATTTGTTCAGGAAGGTGCGGCCGCGCATGAAGTTCATGCTCTTGACCTTGATGCGCGAGCGGATCAGCTCGTTGGTGGCGGCACGGCCCCACTCACCGGAGCCGCTGTCGTTTTTGCCCAGCACTTCGAGGTTGTCGTCGAGCGCGCCCATCCAGGGGCCCATTTTTTCTTCTTCGGTGCCTGGCAGGAAGCCGATGTCTTCACCGACCGACACGGTGGCGCGGGTCATGATGATCTCGGTATAGCGGCGGTCGTCCAGCACCTGGGTCAGGCCGCTGGCCAGGGCCATCAGCGTCTTGCCGGTGCCGGCCGTGCCGGCCAGGGTGACAAAGTCAACTTCAGGGTCCATCAGCAAATTCATCGCGAAGTTCTGTTCGCGGTTGCGGGTGGTGATGCCCCACACGGCATTTTTGAGGTGCGTGTAGTCCTTCAGCGTTTTCAGCACCGCTGTCTTGGCACGGATTTCGGTGACTCGGGCGTACAGCGGTGGTTCGCCCGGCGCTTCAAAAAACACAAACTGGTTGATTAGCAGGCTGCCGACAATCGGGCCGGTGATGCGGTAGAAGGTGTGGCTGCCTTGCTGCCAGCTTTCAATGGTCTTGCTCTGGCGTGTCCAGAAGTCGGTGGGCAAGGCCAGCGAGCCCGCGTAGAGCATGTCGCCGTCTTCCAGCGTCTTGTCGTTCTGGTAGTCGTCGGTGGCCAGGCCCAGGGCGCGGGCCTTGACGCGCATGTTGATGTCCTTGGACACCAGCACCACTTCGCGCGGCGCATATTCCTTGCGCAGCGCTTCGACCACGCCGAGGATCTGGTTGTCGGCCTTGCCTTGCGGCAGGCTCATGGGCAGTGAGTAGTCCAGCACCTTGGTCTGGAAGAACAGGCAGCCACCGGCTTCCTTGTGCCCGGTGGTGTCGAGCTTCAGGCCCTTGGCAATGTCGGCGCCGTTGGTGCCGGCCAGGGCGTCCAGCGTGCGGCTGGTCTGGCGGGCATTACGTGCGACTTCGGTCATGCCTTTCTTGTGGCCGTCGAGCTCTTCGAGAACGATCATCGGCAAAAAGATGTCGTGTTCCTCGAAGCGGAACAGGCACATCGGGTCATGCATCAGGACATTGGTGTCGAGCACGAAGAGCTTGGCCGGCCCGGTGTGTTTCGGCTTTTTGACCTTGGCCACGGGTTCGGGCCGGGACGGCGCAGGTGCCCCCTGCTTCTGGTAGCTTTTGGCGCCCGTGGTGCCGGCATGCCCCGGCTCTTTGGGCAGATAGGCTACGGGGTGTTCGGCCTCGCCGCCGGCCGAGCGGTTGTCAAACAGCTCCAGCGCCGCCGGCTGGTGGGTTGGCCCGGCCTGATCCGTTTTTCGTGTTGCTTTGGCGTGTGAGCGGGCCGGCGCGTCGAGGGCGTCGGCAGAAAGCAAAGCGGCACGTTTGGTCGGGGCGGGTGGCAAGGGCATAGTGCTTTAGGCTCACAAAAGAAGGGTTCAAGAAGCGAAAAAGCCGCCTGGAGGCCAGGGCGGCTTTTTCGGTGGGCGCAGTCGCTAAGGTCAACAGCATGAAGTCATTATGCACGACTCTTGTGACATGGCTGAAGGCCTTTGACGATGGTGCGCAAAGGGTTTTTCAGGCTGCTTTTTTCAGGGCCTTGACGGCCTTGAGAACGTCGTCCACATGGCCTGGAACCTTCAGGCCGCGCCACTCTTCCTTGAGCGTGCCGTCGGCACCGACGAGAAAGGTGCTGCGCTCGATGCCCTTGACCTTTTTGCCGTACATGATCTTGTTCTTGACCACGCCGAACATGTGGCACATTTTTTCTTCGGTGTCGGCAATCAGCTCGAAAGGCAGTTCCAGCTTGGCCTTGAACTCGTCATGCGACTTCATGTTGTCGCGCGAGACGCCGAACACGGTGGCGCCGGCCTTGACGAAATCCTTGTAGCGGTCGCGAAACTGCATGGCCTCGGTGGTGCAGCCGGGGGTGTTGTCCTTGGGGTAGAAATACAGGACCATCACGTGGCCGAGATGGGTTTGGTTGGAAACCTTGACGCCGCTGGTGGCGTTGGCTTCAAATTCGGGGAGTGGTTTATTGACGACGACTGCCATACTGCTTGGACCCTGACAAAAGTAGTTGTAATTAGCCGTTGGCTTTGGCAGCAACATTTGGGCCAAAACCCCTACGCTGCGCCAGATGCAACCCTAGATTTTACCCTGAAAGCTCCAGAGGCGTGCCAAGGCGAGGGAAGTGCCGGCCGCAATGCATGGGCAGCCAGTCCCTGGTCCGCTTTTCTGGGCTGTTCCTGCCCAATCCCCGGGGCTTGCAGACCGCAGATGCGGGTGCGCAAAACCCGCTCACGCGTCCTGCGGGTCTGAAGCCTCAATCAGTAGCGCGGTGACCACGTTGCGGCCTTCACCGGCCAGAATGTTGTAGGTGCGGCAGGCCGCCAGCGTGTCCATGGTCTCGACGCCGATCCGCGCGGCCATCAGGCTGCGCAAAAAGGCCGGCGGCGGAAACCGCAGGCGGCTTCCACTGCCAAAGATCACCAGCTCCGGGCGGGTTTCGGCCAGGCGTTCGAAGTGGGCGGCGGTGAGATCTTCAAAACGTGCACAGTCCCAGGCGAATTTTTCACCGCGCGAGCCGATCACGATGCTGTGCCAGATCTTTTCGGCCACCCCCTGGTTCCCCAGGCCGATCCAGCCCGGTCCGTATCCGAGGATGGAGGGAGCGTCGAGGTGGTCAGGCTGTAATTTCATGCGGTGTTCTGTCGAGGGTGGTGGGGGTTGCCTGCCAGCGAAATCGCGGTTTTATGTGGTCAAATTATAGATTCCGTCCCAATTTCCGCTCGCGAGCGTGCCTATTGCTTGCTTGCAGAGCCTGCGTGAGCTGAAGAACGAGAACACACCATGAAACCGATCACCAAATCCGCCAAACTGGCTAACGTGCTTTACGACATCCGCGGCCCGATCATGGATGCCGCCAAGCAGATGGAGGAAGAGGGGCAAAAGCTCATCAAGCTCAACCTCGGCAACCTGGCGGTGTTCGGTTTCGATGCGCCCGAAGAGGTCCAGCAGGACATGATCCGGAACCTGCCGTCTTCGGCCGGCTATTCGGACAGCAAGGGAATTTTTGCGGCGCGCAAGGCCGTCATGCACGAAACCCAGCGGCAAGGCATCAAGGGGGTGACGCTGGACGACATCTATTTGGGCAATGGCGCGAGCGAGCTGATCTCCATGGCCACCAATGCCTTGCTGGACGACGGCGACGAGCTGCTGCTGCCTTCACCCGATTACCCCCTGTGGACGGCTTCCACCAGCCTCTCGGGCGGCACACCGGTGCATTACCTGTGCGACGAGGGCAACGGCTGGATGCCGGACCTGGCCGACATCCGCGCAAAAATCACGCCCAGAACCAAGGGCATCGTGGTCATCAACCCGAACAACCCGACGGGCGCGCTGTATTCCGACGACCTGCTCAAGGGCATTGTTGGGATTGCACGCGAGCACGGCCTGGTGATCCTGGCCGACGAGGTGTATGACAAGGTGCTGTACGACGACGTCAAACACACGGCGATTGCCAGCCTGTCCACCGATGTGCTGACGCTGACCTTCAACTCGCTCTCCAAGAGCTACCGCTCCTGCGGCTACCGCGCTGGCTGGATGGTGGTGTCGGGGCCGAAGATGGAGGCGCAGGACTACATCGAGGGCCTGAACATGCTGGCCAACATGAAGCTGTGCTCCAACGTACCGGGCCAGTGGGCCATCCAGACCGCACTGGGCGGCTACCAGAGCATCAACGACCTGACCTGCGAAGGCGGCCGTCTGCGCCGCCAGCGCGATCTGGCGTACGAGCTGATCACCGCCATTCCCGGCGTGAGCTGCGTCAAGCCGAGCGCGGCGCTTTACATGTTCCCGCGGCTGGACCCCAAGGTCTACCCGATCACCGACGACCGCCAGTTCTTCCTGGAGCTGCTCAAGGAAACCAAGGTGATGCTGGTGCAGGGCACCGGTTTCAACTGGGCGGCGCCGGACCACTTCCGCATTGTTTTCCTGCCGCATGAAGAAGACCTGCGGGAAGCGATTGGGCGCATTGCCAAGTTTCTCGAAAGCCGCAGAAAAAGCGGACAGCCCGCCCGCGTCAAAGCGGACGAACTGCTTCTTAAATAGCCCGAACAAAAATGACATCGACTCCTTTGAAACCGATCAAGATAGGCCTTCTGGGCATGGGCACCGTGGGCAGCGGTGTGTTCACCGTCCTCAAGCGCAATCAGGAAGAAATTTTCCGCCGCGCGGGCCGCAGCATAGAAATCGCCATGGTTGCCGACCTCGACACCGCCCGTGCGCAGGCCGCCGCCGGGGCGGGCGTGGAAGTGGTGGCCGATGCCCGCAAGATTATTGCCAACCCCGAGATCGACATCGTGATCGAGCTGATCGGCGGCTACGGCATCGCCCGGCAACTGGTGATGGAAGCGATTGAAGCAGGCAAACACGTGGTCACCGCCAACAAGGCCCTGCTCGCCGTGCATGGCACCGAGATTTTCGCGGCCGCGCACAAGCACGGCGTGATGGTGGCGTTCGAAGCCGCGGTGGCTGGCGGCATTCCCATCATCAAGGCGCTGCGCGAAGGCCTCACGGCCAACCGGATCGAGTGGATCGCCGGCATCATCAACGGCACAACCAACTTCATCCTCAGCGAAATGCGCGACAAGGGCCTCGACTTCGACGTGGTGCTCAAGGAAGCGCAACGCCTGGGTTACGCGGAAGCCGACCCGACCTTCGACATCGAAGGCGTGGACGCCGCGCACAAGGCCACGCTGATGTCGGCCATTGCCTTCGGCATCCCGGTGCAGTTTGACAAGGCCTATGTCGAGGGCATCACCAAGCTGGGCGCGCAGGACATCCGGTACGCCGAGCAGCTTGGCTACCGCATCAAGCTGCTGGGCATCACGAAACGCACAGCCAAAGGCATCGAGCTGCGCGTGCACCCCAGCCTGGTGCCGGCCAAGCGCCTGATCGCCAATGTTGAAGGTGCGATGAATGCGGTGGTGGTGCAGGGCGATGCCGTCGGCACCACGCTGTATTACGGCAAAGGTGCCGGCAGCGAGCCGACCGCCAGCGCGGTGATTGCAGACCTGGTGGACATCGCGCGCCTGCACGGCGCCGACGCTGCGCAGCGCGTGCCGCATCTGGCCTTCCAGCCGCAATCCATGAGCGACATGCCGGTGCTGCCCATGGGCGAAGTGGTCACCAGTTATTACCTGCGCCTGAACGTGGCCGACAAGGCCGGCGTGCTGGCCAGTGTGACCGGCATCCTGGCCGAAGCCGGCATCAGCATTGACGCCGTGCTGCAGCGCGAGGCCGATGAAGTCGGTGGCGAGGGCTCCACCCACACCGACCTCATCATCCTCACGCACGACTGCGTTGAAGCGAAGATGAACAACGCCCTGGCGCAGATGCAGGCGCTGCCCACGGTGCTCTCGCCCATCACGCGTATCCGCAAGGAAGAACTGGCCTGAATATGTACAGCCCCCACGTTCACTACGTTCTCTGCCCCCCGAGGGGGCTGAGTGCCGCGGCTCCAAGTCTGCCCGCGCAGGCTTGGACGGCACGAAGAGCCGCCGCGTCTCGCGGTGGTGCGGCCTGCAAGGCCTCATTGCCCTACGGGCGGCCGGGCGAGCAATGAAATATTTATCGACCCGCGGTCATGCGGACCGCAAACGCTTTTGCGAAATCCTGCTCGAAGGCCTGGCACCCGATGGCGGGCTTTATTTGCCCGAGACTTATCCGCAGGTCAATGCGGCGATGCTCGATGCCTGGCGCACGATCTACCGCGAATCCGGTTACGCCGCGCTGGCTTTCGAAGTGCTGTCGCTCTACATCGACGACATCCCGGCTGCTGACCTGAAGGCCCTCTGCGAGAAAACCTACACCAAGGAAGTTTTCGGCACAGCCGAGATTGTTCCGTTGCGCAAGCTCGAAGACGGGCTGTACCTTGAGGCGCTGTCCAACGGCCCGACCCTGGCCTTCAAGGACATGGCCATGCAATTGCTGGGCAACCTGTTCGAATATGAACTGGCGCGCCGCGGCGAAGAACTCAACATCCTGGGCGCCACCAGCGGCGACACCGGCAGCGCGGCCGAATACGCGATGCGCGGCAAAAAAGGCGTGCGCGTGTTCATGACCTCGCCGCAAGGCCGCATGAGCCCCTTCCAGCAGGCGCAGATGTTCAGCCTGCAGGACGCCAATATCCACAATATCGCCATCGAAGGCGTGTTCGACGACTGCCAGGACATTGTCAAGGCCGTGTCCAATGATCTGGCCTTCAAGCGCAAGTACAAAATTGGCACCGTCAACTCGATCAACTGGGCGCGGCTACTGGCGCAGGTCGTGTATTACTTCGCTGGCTATTTCCAGGCGACCACCGAAAGCGATCAGCGGGTCAGCTTCACCGTGCCTTCCGGCAACTTCGGCAACGTCTGCGCCGGCCATGTGGCGCGCATGATGGGCTTGCCGATTGACAAGCTGGTGGTCGCGACCAACGAGAACGACGTACTCGACGAGTTCTTCCGCACCGGCGTGTACCGTGTCCGAGCCAGCGCCGACACGCACGAAACCTCCAGCCCGTCGATGGATATTTCCAAGGCCTCGAATTTCGAGCGTTTTGTATTCGACCTGCTGGGCCGCGATGCGACGCGCCTGGCCGACCTGTTTGGCACGCAGTTGTCAAAGCAGGGCCGCTTTGACCTGAGCGGCGACACCACCTTCCAGTCGGCCGCGCAGCACTACGGCTTCACCAGCGGCAAAAGCACCCACGCCGACCGGCTGCAGACGATTCGCGATACCTTCAAGCGTTTCGGCACCATGATCGACACACACACAGCCGACGGCCTCAAGGTGGCGCGTCAGAATCTGCAGGCCGGCGTGCCCATGGTCGTGCTCGAGACCGCCTTGCCGATCAAGTTTGCCGAGACCATTGAAGAGGCGCTGGGACAGTTGCCGCCGCGGCCGGCAAAGTTTGAAGGCATCGAGGCGCTGCCCAAACGCGTGCAACGCATGCCGGCCGACGTGGCGCAGGTGAAAGCCTACATCGCTGCCCATACAAGCTAAATCGGCCTCCAGCCCTTTAGACGCGGGCGCCATCAGCTATTGAATCAGTAGCAAAAAACCAGGATCGGTGAACTTGATATGAACGTTGTTGCATTTGCCGGTTATTCCGGCTCAGGAAAAACAACGCTGGTGGAAGGCCTGATTCCCGCGCTCAAGCAGCGCGGGCTGCGGGTTTCGGTGGTCAAACATGCGCACCACAAATTCGACATCGACCACCCCGGCAAGGACACCTGGCGGCACCGCCAGGCCGGTGCCCTCGAGGTGGTAGTGGCATCGGAAAACCGGCTGGCGCTGATTCGCGAATTCGAAAAGCCCACGGTGCTGTCGGTGCACCACCTGATTGCGGAGCTGTACGAGGGCGTGGACTGGGTGCTGGTGGAAGGCTTCAAAAGCAGCGACCTGCTCAAGGTGGAAGTCTGGCGCGCCGACTCCGGCAAACCCGCGCGTTACCCGGACGACGATTTTGTGGTTGCCATTGCCACCGATTCGCCCGACCGGCTGCCGCAAGACACCCTCAGGCCGGTGCTGGATTTGAACGATATCGATGCCGTTGCCGGCTGGCTGCTCGACAATCAGGAGCGATTTGTCTACCGCGCCGAGTTCCATGTATGAACACTTCCGCTGCTTCACCCGTTCCCGCCGCCCGACCGCCGCTTAAGGCACTGGACGAGGCACTGGCCGAGCTGCTGGCCTGTGCCACGCCGCTGGCGGGCCGGGAGACCGTGTCCACCTTTGACGCCGACGGCCGCGTGCTCGCCCAGGACGTGGTCTCGGCGCTGCAGGTGCCACCCGAGGACAACAGCGCCATGGACGGTTACGCCGTGCGCAGCACCGAGCTGGCCGACGAGGGCGTTGCGCTGGAGGTGTCGCAGCGCATCCCGGCCGGCAGCGCTGGCAGCGCGCTCGAGCCCGGCACCGTGGCGCGCATTTTTACCGGCGCACCGATTCCCGCAGGCGCCGACGCCGTCGTGATGCAGGAAGACTGCCAGCCGCTGCCTGAGCGCGAAGGTTTTGTCCGTATCCAGCAAATTCCTCGCCCCGGCCAGTGGATACGCCGTGCCGGTGAAGATGTCCGGCGCGGCGCCACGGTGCTCTCAAAAGGTGAGCGCCTTACGCCCGCTGCGCTTGGGCTGGCGGCCAGTATTGGCATGAATGTGCTGCAGGTGGCCGCGCGGCCGCGGGTGGCGCTGTTTTCCACCGGCGACGAGCTGGTCATGCCCGGCGAAGTGGCGCCCGAGCAGATGCGGCCCGGCGCCATCTACAACTCCAACCGCTTTTTCCTGCGCGCCTTGCTGCTGCGCCTGGGCTGCGAAGTGAGCGACCTCGGCATCGTGCCGGACCAGCGCGAGGCCACGCTCGCCGCGCTGCGCAATGCCGCTGAGGGCCATGACCTGATCCTGACCAGCGGCGGCGTGTCCGTCGGCGAAGAAGACCATATCAAGCCTGCCGTGCAGCAGCTCGGCTCGCTGGACCTCTGGCAGATTGCCATGAAGCCGGGCAAGCCTTTTGCCTATGGCCGCGTCGGTAGCGCCCACTTCATGGGCCTGCCGGGCAACCCGGTGTCCAGCTTCCTGACCTTTTTGCTGCTGGTGCAGCCTTTCCTGCTCAGGCTGCAGGGCGTGGCCGATGTAGCGCCCAGGTCCATCGCTGTTCCGGCCCATTTCACTTTGGCCAGGGCCGACAAGCGCCGCGAGTTTCTGCGCGTGCGGCGCAACGCCGCAGGCGGGCTGGAGCTGTTTGCCAACCAGAGTTCGGGCGTGCTCACCTCCGCGGTCTGGGGCGATGGCGTGGTGGACAACCCGGCGGGGCAGACCATCACGCACGGCGACACGGTGCGCTTCATTGCTTTTTCGGAATGGCTGGCATGAAAGTTACTGTCAAATATTTTGCTTCCGTGCGTGAAGCCATCGGGCAGGGCAGCGAGCAAGTCGACACCACGGCAACCAGCCTGTCCGGCCTGCGTGATGAGCTGATCGCGCGCGGCCCCGCTTATGCGCAGGCTTTGGCGCGCGGCAAGTCGGTGCGCATGGCGCTCAACCAGGTCATGAGTGACGAGTCGACGGCGTTAAGCGAAGGCTGTGAAGTCGCTTTTTTCCCGCCGGTGACAGGCGGCTAACTGCCGATCGACTTGTCCAGCCGCTGCAGGCGCTCGGCCAGCGCAGCGGAGGCGCGGGTCATGGGGCTGCGAAGCCCGTCGCGAAGCAGTCCCTGGTGAGCCATCAGCGCCTTGAGCGGGCCCGGGTTGGGCTCCGAAAACAAACCCTCAATCAGCGGCAGCAGCGGTGCCCATAAGGCATTGGCCTGCGCCGTTTCGCCTGCCCTGAGCAACTCAACAATCCGGACAAAACGCTGCGTGTGCACATGCGCGGCCGCGGCGATGGCGCCATGGCCGCCTTGCGAAACCGTTGAAAAAATGTTCATGTCTTCGCCAGCCAGCACCTGCAGGCGTCCATCGGCAATCAGGGCCTGCGTCTTTGCCGGGTCGCCGCCGCAGTCCTTGATGGCGCAGATGCGCGGGTGGCTGGCCAGCGCCAGCAGGGTGGCCAGGTCCAGTGTGCTGCCGGTGCGGTAGGGAATGTCGTAAAGAATCAGCGGCACGGCGCTGGCGTCGGCCAGCGCACCGAACCATTCGATGAGACCGGCCTGGGAAGGGCGGATATAGCTGGGCGCCGGCAGCAGGATGCCACTGATGCCCTCGGCACCCAGCGCCCTGATGCGTGCCGCCGTCTTGCCCAGGTGGTAGCCCGACAGGCCCATGATGACCGGCAGGCCGCGCGCTTCGGCCAGCACCGCATGCAGCACCTCCATTTGCTCCTCGTCGCTGAGTGCCGCGGCCTCGCCGGTGGAGCCGCACACCACCAGCCCCGCGCTGCCGCTGCCGCGGTAGTGTGCAACCAGGCGCTTTAATGCCGCATGGTCGATCCGGTCCCCGTCGAACGGGGTGACAAGCGGGATCCATAGCCCCGAAAAATCACGCTGAACGGGTGTTGAATGGCTTGCTGATTCTGTTTCTGCTTGCATGAGAACACATCCTGAAAAACTGACCGGCTTGAAGGCCGTCGCCAGAACAAGGAAGGTGTCCGCAAAGACTTTGGGAAAAGTAACCGGGCGGCTCCATCGCTCATTCGACGACGGAACCGCAGCCCCGGTCAAATGAGCAACGGTTTTTTCGATTTGCTGGCGCACGCCTGGCGACCCGGGTTGCCGGAGGGCGTCCCGAAGGTCGTGGGCATGGTGCAGCCAGTCATGCGGGAAATCTTAGCTGCATCCACCGCCTTTGGGGGCACGAGTGGCAAAATTGCAACCATGGCACCTCCCCGCGTACTGATCACGACTGAAGACTTCAACCTCGCCGGCGAGGTGGCAGCACTGCGCGCGGGCGACAAACGGGTAGGCGCGGTGTGCACTTTCACAGGCACCGTTCGCGATCGCAATATGGCCCCCACGCTCCCCACTGCGTGTGGTTCGCTGCCCCCCGAGGGGGCTGAACTTGCTCGGGGCGGCCCTTCGCTGCGTTCGCCGGCTGCTTCGGGCGACGTGCTTTCCATGGAACTCGAGCACTACCCCGGCATGACCGAAAAAGCCATCGAGGCCATGATCGACGAGGCGATGCTGCGCTTCGATATTTTTGGAGTCCGCGTGATCCACCGCGTGGGCCTGCTGCAGCCGCTGGACCAGGTGGTCATGGTGGCGGTGACCTCGGCGCACCGTGGCGAGAGTTTCCAGGCCTGCGAATTCCTGATGGACTACCTCAAGACCCAGGCGCCGTTCTGGAAGAAAGAGCACACGCCGGAGGGCGCGCGCTGGGTGGATGCGCGGGTCAGCGACGACGCGGCGCTGGCCAAGTGGGGCATCCAGGCCAGCAACGCCTGATTCCATTTCTAAATCATCCGTGCACTTTGTCGGCTTCGCTAGCCGTACGTTTGTACTGTCGTCGCTTCGCCTTCGCGTTCACGAATGATTTAGAAACGGAATGACGCCCCGGCGCGGCTCAGCCCGCGCTGCCGCTTTCTCGCTCGGGTGGCACGAAAGCCGCCCGCGCTTCGTTTTCCAGCCCCGTGGTCAGCACCTGCAGCAGTTTCACCAGCTGGGTGCGCTGCGTCTTGTCCAGCGGTGCCATCAGCCGGTCATACGCCCGATCAGCCGGTTCCTGCGCCTGCTTGAGCACGGCCAGGCCTTCGTCGGACAGGGAAATTGCCAGGTTGCGCCGGCTGGCTGGCGCCGGTGCCCGCGCGATCAGGCCGCGCGTTTCCAGGCCGCGCAACACGCGCAGCACCGTCACCTTGTCAAAACCCAGGGCCCGCGCCAAGCTGGACTGGTCCAGCCCCGGGCTGGCGCGCAACACGCTAAGCACACCAAACTGGGCCGGTGTCAGCCCGACGCTGCGGCATTCATCTTCGAAGACGGCAGCGGAAATCTGGTGGGCGCGGCGCAGCAGAAAGCCGGGACGGGCATAAAGTTGGGTAAGTTTGTGAAAAGCAGGCACGGCAGTAAAGTTCTCGTTAACGCGGGCACCAAGAGGGGACTAAGGGAATTCATGGATTGTGCCTTGTCGGTATGATTGAAAAATAGTTAGCATGCAAACCAAAGGGGCGTATTGATGCAGATCACCTATCGTCAACATCGCCGGCTGGCCTTCAAGCTGGGCTTGCTGGTGGCCGTGGCAGGCGCCGCGGCCGGTGTGCTGGCCCAGACGGCTCAGGCACCGGCCCTGCCCCAGGCCCCGATCCGGCTGATCGTGCCCTTCACCCCCGGCACCGGCATTGACCTGATCGCCCGCACTGTCGGCCCGAAACTGTCCGAGCGCCTGGGCCGCCCGGTGGTGGTGGACAACCGTGCCGGCGCCTCGGGCAACATCGGCACAGAAGCCGTGGTGCGCGCCGCGCCCAACGGCAGCACGCTGCTGGTGACAGTCAACACGCTGGTGATGAATGCGGGCCTCTATCCGCAGCTGCCTTTCGACCCGGTGAAAGACCTGACACCGGTGACCCTGACCAGCTGGGGCCAACTCATCCTCGTTGCCCACCCCAAAACCGGCTTTAAAACCGCGACGGATCTGATAGCGGCCGCGCGCCGTTCGCCCGGCCGCCTCAACTACGGCTCGCCGGGCGTCGGCACGCCGCACCACCTGTCCATGGAGCTGTTCAAGGCGACGGCCGGGGTGTTTGTCACGCACATTCCTTACCGCGGCACCGGCCCGGCCCTGACCGACCTGCTCGGTGGCCAGATCGACACCATGTTTTTGCCCATCCATGTGGCCTTGCCGCACGTGAAGTCGGGCCGGCTGCTGGCGCTGGGCATCGGCAGCGAGAAGCGTCACCCCCTGCTGCCGGAGCTGCCGACGCTGGCCGAGGCCAAGGCCGGCAAGGTCAACGTGGACATGTGGTACGGCATCTTTGCGCCGCCCGGCACTTCGCCCGAGCTGGTGGCTTTGTACAACCGCGAAATCAGGGAGATCCTGCAGAGCGAGGAAGTCAAAAAGGCTTTCCAGACCCAGGGCATGGACCCCGGCGGCAGTAGCGCTGCCGAGTTCCAGCGCCTGGTCGAAGCGGACGCCAAACGCTGGGCCCAGTTGATCAAGGCCCAGGGCATCACCGCCAATTGATTTGCTATTGAATCAATAGCTGCTTGCGTCCGTTCCGTAAGGGCTGAAGGCCATTTTTATCAAAAAATTTCCCAAAGTCTGTCATCCCGGACTCGATCCGGGATCCATGCCGCATGAACTCGGACTGCGGTGTGCCTGCATAGATTGCGGATCAAGTCCGCAATGACCGTCCGGTGGAAACCACGAAGAGAACACCATGAAAATAACAATCGTCGGTGGCGGCATAGGCGGCCTGAGCCTGGCGCTGGCCTTGCACCAGCGCGGCCTGGCCTGCGAGGTTTTTGAAACCGTTCCTGAGGTGCGCGAGCTGGGCGTCGGCATCACGCTGCTGCCGCACGCCATGCGCGAACTGGCCGCGCTGGGCCTGCAGCCTCAGCTGGAAGCGGTAGGCATAGCAAACGAGGAAAGCGTGTTTTTCAACCGCTTCGGCCAGTTCATCTACCGCGAGCCGCGCGGCCGCCACGCCGGCTACGCGCTGCCTGAGCTGGGCATTCCGCGCGGCAAGCTGCACCGCCTGCTGTACGAAGCGGCGCTGGCCCGCCTGGGCGCTGGTGCCATCCACACCGACCACCGCTGCACCGGTGTGCAACAGGACGAGCGCGGTGCCACCGTGCACTTCACGCAGACCTCCAGCGGCGCGGCACTGCCTTCGGTGCAGGCCGATGTGGTGATCGCCTGCGACGGCGTCAACTCTGCGGTGCGCTGCCAGTTTTACCCCGAAGAAAAAGTCGCCTTTGCCGGCATCAACACCTGGCGCGGCGTCACGCGGTACAAGCCCATCCTCACCGGCAGAAGTTATATGCGTGTGGGCTCCATCGACACCGGCAAGATGGTGATCTACCCCATCGTCGACAAGCTGGACGACGCGGGAAACCAGCTGGTTAACTGGGTCGCTGAAATCCAGCAGGGCAAGGCGGTCATGAACGACTGGAACCGCGAGGGCGACCGCAAGGACTTCCTCGACATCTTCAAGGACTGGCGTTTCCCCTGGCTCGACGTGCCGGCGCTGATTGCCAATGCCGAACAAATCCTCGAGTACCCCATGGTGGACAAGGACCCGGTGCCGCAGTGGACCTTCGGCCGCGTGACCTTGCTCGGCGATGCCGCGCACCCGATGTATCCGCGTGGCTCCAACGGCTCGGCGCAGGCCCTGATCGACGGCCGCGTGCTGGCCGAGCAACTGGCCAGCCATGGCGGCGACGGGCAAGCGGCCTTGCTGGCGTATGAAAAACTGCGGCTGGCCCCAACGGCTAACATCGTGCTGACCAATCGCTCGGTGCCGCCGGACTTCATCAACATCAAGGTCGATGAACTCAGTGGCGGCAAGCCGTTCGCGAATATTGATGCGCTGATCAGCCAGCAGGAGCTGCGCGAGATTTCGGAGAACTACAAGAAGGTGGCCGGTTTTTCGCTGGATTCGCAAAAATCCGGGTAAGCGGCGCGCCGGGTGGCCAGGGAGCCGATCTCAATTCAGGTATTTGGGCTTGGCCGGTTCCGGGGCCAGTTCTGCGGACTCCGTGTCCGCCGCTTCAGTCGGTGGCAGCGCCCGGTTGTCGGGCGGCGCCAGCAGCGCTGCCGGCACGTCCAGCCACTGCGACATCTTGATGGCCTGGTGCAGCAGGTGCAGCAGGCCGTTGCTCAGCGGCGCGTCCATCATCACCTGAAAATTGCGCACGGTTTCCTGCCCAGGCAGCTTTTCAAACAGCTGTATGCGAAGCTGGCCATTGCCCATGGGCGTGACTTTCACTTCGGTCAGCAGCAAGGGTTCGGGGCCCAGCGGCAGGTCGGCGGGCAGGCCGGGCTGGTCGCGGTAAGGCGTCTTGAAATCGCCGCTGCGCAGCGACGCTTCTTTTTCGAAAGCCGTGAGCAGCTGCCCGCGTTTCTCCTCCAGGCTGGCGGGTGCTTCTACAGGGGTGGCGATTTTCTTGATCTGTTCGGCCGCGGTCCGGCTGAGAACAGGCAGCAGCGCCAGCGCCAGGCGCCGTGTCAGCCAGGCGCGCAGCTCGCCGCCGTCCTTGCCGTTGATGCGGAGCATCATGCGGTCCTGCTCCTGAACGTAGCTGACCGAGACCTGGTGGATATTCATGGCTTGATTTTAGACCTCTGCCTTTTCAGGGGCCAGCGGGCTGCCGTTTCCCCCGGGCTTGATTTTCGTCAACCCTGGCTCAAGCGAAGCTGTGCATAAACAGATGGGTAAACCCGCTTGGGGGCAGGGGCTATTGAAAAGGCAGGTCTTCAACCCCAGATCTTCAGCAATCAATTTTCTCAGGGAACGCCATGCGCCAGGACAAACTCACCACCAAATTTCAGGAAGCGCTTAGCGACGCGCAGTCGCTGGCGCTGGGCAACGACAACGCCTACATCGAGCCGGTTCACCTGCTGGCCGCCATGCTGGCCCAGGAAGACGGCCCGAAAGCGCTGCTGCAGCGCGCCAGTGTCAACGTCGCCGCCCTGCAGTCGGCCACTGACGCGGCCATCAAGAAGCTGCCTTCCGTGTCGGGCCAGGAGCAGATCCAGGTCGGCCCGGAGCTCGGCAGGCTGCTGCAGGCCACGGAAAAAGAATCCATCAAGCGCGGTGACCAGTTCATCGCCGGCGAGCTGTTTTTGCTGGCGCTGGCCGACAGCAAAAGCGAAGCGGGCCGCCTGGCCAAGGAGGCCGGGCTGACACGCAAGGCGCTGGAGTCAGCCATTGACACCGTGCGCGGCGGGCAGGGCGTGGACAGCCCCGAAGCCGAAGGCCAGCGCGAGGCCCTGAAGAAATACACCATGGACCTGACCGAGCGCGCCCGCCTGGGCAAGCTCGACCCGGTGATTGGCCGCGACGACGAGATCCGCCGCGCCATCCAGGTGCTGCAGCGCCGCACCAAGAACAACCCGGTGCTGA